>NZ_JBFAHR010000007.1:0-328514 GCF_040654275.1 Nocardia sp. NPDC050717 | reverse complement strand
GTGGAGATGGAGGCCGCGCACTACGCTCAACACTCAGCCCAGCACACCGTTGGGCTGTCACACCGATAGGTCTCCGGACTCACCGGGGCGGTTCATGCCAGTTCTTACTCGGCAACAGTGGGCATGGGCGCACATGAGATGTTGTGCGCTGGTGTCGTGAGGTGCGGGTAGGGTGCCGCCCGTGTGGTCGCGGGCGAACGAAGCTGAACGGTTACGACAGTCATTGGCGGGATGGCTGGCGTTGGTGGATGCAAGTGGACTGACCTCGAAGCAGACGACGAAGCTGCTCACCGATTCCATTTCAGAGTGGGCAGTGCGCAGGCGGTGGCAGGTCGAGCTTGAGGCTCCTGCCCTGGTCGAGCGGATGTCGGTCAACGGACCCATGCGGGGGCGGCTCGATCTGCTGTGCACCCGCCGGTGGCGCAGGTCGGCGGTGGCGATCGAGATCGACCGCGCCAAACAAGCGGTGGTCGTTGGACAAGTTGGTCGCCGAGGCAGACGCCGGAAACATCGCGCTGTGGGTGCGGTGGGGCGGTGCGAGCGTCATTGATGTTCCGCCGAACGTCGGGCTGATTGACATCCGGGCTACGATCGCCGCCGCCCATTCGCCACATACCGACGACGTGATTGGCGTTGCTCTGCAACAGCGTTCGTTGTGCCAATGAGTTCCGCTGCATCTCGACTGGCGACGAGGGACTTGGTTGGCGTCATGGACGCGGGCGAGGGCTGGCGATTCGCCGCGACGCGGTTGGGTTGGCCGACTGATGGCGGTGGCAACGCTTGGCGATGTGGCGTCCGCGGAGAGGTGCGTGTCCTCGGATACACTGACCGTGCCCGTGCTCCAGGTACCCAACGGAGAGCCTTGAAGAGCAAGCCATTTCCGCCCGGCCGCCCCGATTCCCTCGATGACGCTGGTGAGATCCGGCGCAACGATTGGGCGGCGTTCTCCTCCCTATCGCGGATGGAAAACCATTGGGAGGTAAAGCCGTGGCCGCCCGGCGCGTCGAGTTTCTATTGGTACCTGACATTCGGGCACGACGATTCTCTGGCGTCTACCGCTAGAGCGTGTCAGGACGCGCTCGGATCGTTCCCGCTGCGCCCGGTCGCGGTCGAAACCCTGCATATGACGCTGCTGAAGGTGGGAGGCGTCGATGCGGTCGAGGGTGCCGGGCTGGAGCGAGTTGTCGAGAAGGCCGGCATAGCGTTGCAGTCGGTGAGCCGGTTCGAACTCGCGGTTGGACCTCTGGCGGGCTCGGCGGGTGCGATTCGGTTCTCTGTCTCGCCGTGGTCGCCTGTTCTCGACCTGGTGGAACGTCTCGGTGCTGCGCAAGAATCCGAGCCTGGTCTCGGCCCGGTCAAGTCGGTCGAGAACATGCGACCGCACGTCGGGATCGCCTACAGCGCGGCCCGGCAACCGGTAGCCCCGATCCTCGACAGGATTACTGATCTTCGGGAGCTGGCCCCGGTGACAACGAGTGTCAAGGACGTCAAGCTGGTGCGACTGTGGCGTACGGAATCCGCGTACGAGTGGGAAGAGAAGGCCACTATTTTCCTGATGTGAGCTTGTCCTGTACGGAGGCCACGTTGGCTGTGGACCATGAACGCAATTCGCCCATGTAGTCGGCGACCGCTGGCGTATCGACTGATGACACGGTTTCGGCGAGGTCGTTGGCGCGCTGCCAGACCGAGCGGATCGGCTGGTCTCGGGATGTGGTGAGGGCCTGGACGCCCAGATGCATCGCCTGTTCTATGTCTCGGTTCGATTGAGTCGCGAGGGCGGTTGCGACATCGAGCCGGACCAGGGCCTGGCTCCATACCGAATCCGAGGTGTCGACCAACTCGGAGACGAGTTGTCCGTAGTCGAGTGTGTCGCGGAAGTCACCTGCGGACAGGTGCGCGGTGGCGGCATTGGCCATCACCCGCGCCGCACCATATGGCTCGAACGACAACGCCGCGGTGAGTCCGGACGGAGCATGATTGACGTCACCGAGTTCGACTGCCTGCTCGACGGCGCGTTTCACCCCTTCGGAGTCGCCGAGCTTTCCCAGCGCCCGTGCGAGACCGTTCGAATAGAGTCTGATGGCTTGCTGATTTCCTGCCGCCGTGCGAATACCTTCTCGTGCTGCGTCGGCAGCCCGTTGGTACTTGCCCTGATAGTAGTAGGAGAAGCTTTCCGTTCCCCGAATCCAGGCCATCAGTTCGGGGTCGCGTGCGAATTGGGCGAGTGCGAGCGTTTCTTGAATGTAGATCTCGGAATGCCTGAATCGTCCGAGATTGACCGCCATATACGCCAGCGCACCCGAGAATTGGCCCGCGAGCCGGTACAGACGGGCCAAATGGTGGGGCTGGCGGCAGGCTTCGGTGAGGCTGTCCACTTCGCGCCGCAGGGCGAGGGCTTCGGGAACGAGCCGAATCGGTCCCTCGAGTTCGTACCGGTCGAGGATGTCGCGGAGCGCGATTTCCAGCGCGGTGAGAACGGGCTCCTCAACCGTGTTGTCGTGGAGCTTGCGCATCCGCTGAACGATCTCGGTGGCGTTTTCGAAGTCCTGGAGGCGTGTGGGCGCTGTCGAGACGACGGGCTCGGTGGTGGGTGTCGAGCGGCGGTTGCGCGAGGCTCGCCATGCTGTTTCGCCAGCTGCGACGATCGCTTCGAAACGGTCGCGATCATGCTGGTCGGCGTGCATGCGCAACGTGGTGTCGAGGATTTGCTGTGTCTTGTTCCGCAGCCTGACCGTGCCGAGCCCGGTGCGCCAGTTGTTGATCGTGGTGGTGTCGATGCCGAGCTTTTCGGCGAACTGCCGCACCGAAAGTCGCATCGCTTCCTGTAAGGCGACCGCTTCGAATCCGGTCCACTCCCGTGCTTGCACCATTGTGCCCCGCCTCAGCACCGTCCCCGATCGGGGAAACCTGGATAGTCTGCCCACACTACCCTGATGCCGGGCAGTTCCTGGCCGCAACCAGGCTCGGCCGCAGTGGATTTCGAGAGGCGAACACGTCGGTGCGAAATCTGCCCGCGAGACGCCGCCAATGTGGCTACGGCAGCTCTCGCTGGGTGGTTGATCCTCGTGGCCAGGGGTGGACCGCTGGCCACTGGTGTGCGTAGCCGTGGCGGCCGAGGTAGCGGCTGGTGAGGTGGTGGTGGATGTCGGCGTAGAGCTGGAGTCGGCCCAGGTCGCAGTGGGCGTTGGGGATACGGGTTGTCTCGCTGTTGTAGCGGTCGAGCGCGTTTTCGATGAGAGCGTGCGACAAGTGCCCGTGGGTCATTGCGGTGCTGACGACGAGTTTGGCGAGGTCGTAGCCGAACGGTGCCAGGGTCAAGTCATCGAAGTCGATGATGCCGACGTGATCGTCGGTGAGGATGAAGTTGCGGATGTTGCTGTCTTTGTAGAGCGCACAAGGTAGACCATTGATCTCGAAGTCCTGGGGGAGGACGGATACACGGGGCGAGGTGAAATCGCCGATAGTCAGCGTCGGTGTGGCCTCGAATGGTCGGTCGAGCCGTCCCGCGTGCAGGTATCGGATGTTGGCGACCGTGTGGAGTGCGCCCAGGGCGGCGGCGACCACAGGTAGATCATCGGGGCGCGGATGGTGTCCCTCCAGACGTTCGAGAGCCATTCGTGTACCAGTGACTTCGCGCAACTGCGGAACGCGGACCGGTGCCTCGAGCCGAAGCAGCCATTCATGGTGTGCGCGAGCTATTTCCGCCAGTTGTGGTGTTGGGTAGTTCTTGACGTACGCCGCCGCGCTCATTTCCGGCGGCTTCCGGTCAGGTAGGTGACGGTTGAGGTGGCCGTCACTGCTCGATCACGAGTGCGACGCCGAAGCTCCGCGGCGAGTTTGCGCGGGTTCGTCGCCAGGCGCTGGGGGAGTTGGTATTTGGGGACGGTGATGGCGTAGGCGGCGAGGTGGTCGAAGTCGGTGAACCGGAAGGTGTGTTCGCGGTGGATGACGTCGGTGAGTTCGATTCCGGTGGAGACGATGTCGGCGGCGTTGGTGCTGTTGAAGGTTTCGTACAGACTCGGCCGGCGAGACGCCGAGGGGTCGAGGCCGGTCTCGACCATGAGTTGGTCGATCTCGTGATAGCTGTCGCCTGATTTGGTCGCCAGGACCGCCCGGCCGCCTGGTGTGAGGCAGCGGGCGATCTCGGCAACGACATCGGCGGGCCGTGTGGAGTGGTAGAGGCAGAACGCGGCCACGACCACGTCGAAGGTTGTATCGGTCAGTGGGAGGTGGTGGAAGTCGCCGTGCACCGTTTCCACGGTGAATCCGGCGGCGGTTGCGCGTTCGTTCACGGTGGTCAGGAATGCCGGGGAGATGTCGACAACGGTGTGATGGGTGGGTGCGAGTGCTTCGGCGAGGGCGAGGGTGACTGTTCCTCTGCCACAACCGATCTCGCATATGGTCGGGTGTTTTGGTGCGTAGCGTGTGGCGAGGTCGACGATGGTGGTGGTCGCGTTCTCGCCGCGGGTCTTGGCGGTGAGTAGCGCGTTGGTGCGTTGCTGGGTGCGCCCGGCGTCGGCGTAGAGACCCGCGACGGTGTCGGGATCGGTGAAGGGGGTGGAGGTCATGGACGGTTCGCCTCCGAACAGTTTCGGTGTCAGCTGGTGGTGGAAGATTGCGCGCGCAGGCGGGCGAGGTAGCGGTTGGCTTGGCGGCGGCTGGTGAGCGTGACCAGCTCGACGTGGTCGCCGTGTTCGGCGATTAGCTCGCGGACGCGGGGGCGCATCTGGGCGCGGTAGCCCCAGATGTAGCGCAGGAATCCCCAGGTGATGCGGTCGTATACGCCGTCGCGGTGTTGACCGCCCCGGTAGCGCCAGCGTCGTTGCAGAACGCCGGTGATGCAGGTGATCGCGGGCAGGTCCAGGAAGATGACGGTGTCGGCCGCGGCGAGTCGGATCGGCAGAGTGCCCGCGTAGTTGCCTTCGATCAGCCAACGCGGTGCGGCGACGAGGCGTTGTTGGATGGCTTGGAACTCGTCGGTGGGGAGCGGGTTCCAATTGGCGTCGTAGTAGACGGCGTCGAGGTGGGTCAGTGGAAGCTCGTAGAGGGCGGCGAGCTGGTTGGCGAGGTGAGTCTTGCCGCTGCCGCCGCAACCGATGATCACGATTCGCTGGTCCACGCCCGGCGACGATACCTGCTCCGACTCGGCTGGTTCGGGAGGCCGGTCGTTCATGAGCGCACTCCGATCCGGGAAAGGACTCGATCGAGGGTGTCGAGCTGGCGGGAGAGCCGGAAGATGTCCAGCTTGGCCAGGCACTGCGCCAGTAGGTCGGCATGTGCCGGGGTTCCGGCGATGCGTCGCAGGGCGGCCAGTTCGGCGGTGATGTCGGCTCCGCTGGTGATGTGCAGACGGTCGGGCGTGAACTGGGGTGCGCTGCGGATGTAGGCCGGAGTGAGCGGCAGGCATCCGGCGAGGACAGCTTCGGGCAGGCGCTGGGTCATCTGCCCGACTGCGGCGTAGCGGTCGGGCAGCAGCAACACCGTGGCCAGCGCGTCCCCGTGGATCTGGGCGACCTGGGCGAATGGGACTCGGCCGATGAACCTCACGTGTGGCCATCGTCGGGTGTCGGCCCACTTGCCCGCCACGAGGCAGTCGCGGCGTCCACTCGCCGGGGTGGCGAAGTAGGTGTCGAAGATGTCGTCGCGGTCGTATTGGTTGCCGACGTAGACCAGGCTCAACGGTCGAGCCCGTCGCGCGAGCGCATCGGGATCGGCGGTGTCGAGCGCGGCGTCGGCGACAGGGAACAGCAGGCTGGTCGCGCCGTCGGTGGGGTGCAGCGCCGCCTCGCACACCGTCACCTGGGGTGTGTGCCGAAGCGGATGTCCGGCCGGGAGCTGCAGGTCCTTGTCCCACACGATTGTGGGTAGCCCGTATCGCAGGGTGTAGTGCTCGAGCAGTTGGTGTTGGCGGTGCAGGTCGCAGGTGTGGCCTCGGGTGCCGCACGGTGTGGTGTTGCGGCCGGGGATCGGCCAGCGCCATTCCAGGAACAACGCGTCGATCTCGGGAAGCCCGCCGTCCCAGGTGTAGGTGTGGGTGAGGTCGGTTCCGGCCTCGTATCGGTCGCGGTCGGCCTGGAGGAACACGATCTCGTGACCGAGTGCGCGCAGGCCGTCGATCAGAGTCCGGCGGTGGCTGCGGCCCCCGTCTGGGGTGTCGGTGATCCCGGGCTCGAGGAAGCCCCAGAAGCTGTAGCCGATTCTCATTTGCTCACCCACCAGTCTTCGAGCATCACCGCGTCCAGGCCGCTGGAGAGCAGGCAGTCCAGCGCCATCTCTGGGGTGCCGCAGATAGGTTTGCCTTTGATGTTGAGCGAGGTGTTGATCAGGACCGGGACGCCGGTGATCTTGGCGTACTCGGTGATGACCTCGGCCAGGAACGGGTTCTGGCCTTCGGTGAGGGTCTGGACGCGGGCGGTGCCGTTGGCGTGCACGATCGCCGGGATCTGCTCGCGCGCCCGATCGGTCACCTGGGACGCGACTGACATGAACGGGGTGGGCTGGGGCAGCGTGAAGTATTCCGACGCGGTGGCGGTGAGCGTGACGGGTGCGAACGGCCGGAACGGTTCACGGAACTTCACCGTGTCGTTGAGTTGCTTGACGACCTCGGGGTTAGCGGGCGAGGCCAGGATCGAGCGGTTGCCCAGGGCACGGGGCCCCGCCTCGAGCGGCCCACGGAACACTCCGACGACGGCACCGGCGGCGAGCGCCCCGGCCAGGAATTGGGCCGGATGGGTGGGTTTGGTCGCGGTCAATCCTGGGCGGGGATTCTTCGGCAGCACAACGTCGGCGAAGGCTGGGCCGAGGTAGCAGCGGTCCTGGATGCCGGTGGCCAGCGTCCCGGTGCGGTCCAGATACGCACCGATGGCAGCGCCGATGGCCGTGCCGGAGTCGCCGGGGGCCGGTGGCACGTGCACTTCATCGAACAGTCCGGATTCCACGATCTTGCCGATCGCGACGCAGTTTGCCGCGACACCGCCCGAGACGCATAGCAACCGTGCGCCGGTCAGCCAGCGTGCCCGCACTGCCAGGTGCACCATGACCTGTTCGGTGCGCTCTTGCAGTGCCGCGGCGAGGTCGCGGTGAACCTGCTCGATCGGCCCGTCGCCTCGAGGGGGGCAGGTGCGGGCGATGAACTCGGCGCTGACCCGCGCGAAGCGGCGCGAGAGGACCCGCAGGGGGAACAGACGGGGGTTGAGGGTGAATCCGGTGTCGGTGATCGGGATCGCTTCGTTCATCAGCTCGCGGAATCGGTCGGGGTCACCGAGGGCGGCCAAAGCCATGACGGTGCCTTCCTCGTCACCGCGCCGCCAGCCGAGGTGTTCGGTGACCGCGCCGTAGGCGTAGCCGAGGGAGGCCGGATCATCGATCGCGTCGATGAAGTCGTAGCGGCACCCGCCGCCGGGAGTGCGGCGGGCGTGCGCGATGGTCGTGGTCTGCACCTCGCCGAGAGAGTCGACTACCAACACGGCCGCGTCGTCGTAGCCCGAGGATGCGAACGCGTATAGCCCGTGTGCGCGGTGGTGCAGAATCGACGTTGTCGAAGCATGCGGGAAGCTTCGCCCTAATTGCCTTGTGCGGGAACGTGTTCGGGCCGCTACCCGGGCGAAGCTCACCGCGCGCGGAAGCGCCCTGCCCCGAGTTCTCGGGTCGAGCATGTGCTCGCCGGCCTGCCGAGTGGCGGCAAGGTAGCCCGGGGCGCGGAAGTTGTAGGCGACGGTATCGATCAGTTCGGGGACGAGGTCGCTGTCGCTGAGCAGCCAGTCGACTGCGTGGGTGGGTAGTCCTTGGTGTGTTTGGTGTTGTTGAGGCGTTCTTCTTCGGCGAACCCGATGAGTTCGCCGTCGAGGATCAGCGCGGCGGCGGAATCATGGGTCCAGGAGCAGAATCCGAGGACCGCACGGGGGAGGGAAGTCATGACGCGGGGGCTCCTTGCTTCGCGGGGGCGAGGTGGTCGTACCAGCGCTCCAGGGCGCGCACGAGGTCGCCGTCGGTGTCGGCGAGCAGGGTTCGGGCGTGGTGGCGGTCGCCGGTGCCCCACGCCCGGTAGCTGGCCAGCATCTGTGCGAATCCCGACCAGATCCCGGTCAGTTCGTGGGTGGGAGGTTCGGTGACCGTGTTGCGCAGGACTTGGTCGGCGACGTTCCAGGGGAGAGCGACCTCGGGCATGACCGGGGAGGGTTCGGGATCGTGGGCGAGTTGTTCGGCGGCGCTTACGTGTTCGGTGTACAGGTGCAGCGAATCGATGTGGTGGTGGTACTCGCCCAGCTCGGCACCGAGCCATCCCGCCAGGAGCTCCTGGATCAACGTGTTGGTGAAGATGTCGTAGGGAAAGCCGAGCCAGATGTCTTGGCTGCGCATGGTGGTGTGCATGTGCAGGCGGCCTCGCCGAAGATAGAACCGGTAGCCCAAGGTGCAGGGGACATCGCGGTGACCGCGAGTGTCGCGTTGCGGGTCGTAGAGCTGGATGACGGCTTGGCGGGTGTCGGGGTCGCGTTGGAGCAACTGCCGGACGCGGTCGAGCTGGTCGATGCCGTTCCACCGGCGCATGCGTGGCCCGTACGCGCCTTGCAGAATCCCGTTGTCGGCGTAGCGGGTCAACGCCCGGTTGTACTGGAAGATCCAGTCGTCGTCGGAACCGGACAGAATCCACACGGCCTCGGCCACGGCGAAGGCCGGGTTGAGCAGTCGCAGCGGGGGCACGTCAACGAATCGTCGTCGGGGCTGGGTCAGCCGCAGGTGCGCGCCGAGGATTTCGGTGGTGGCCATGCCGCGAGGGCTGACCGGCTCGCCGAAGTCGGTGAGCGCACGGCAAGCGGAGGTGAACAGCGTGTTGGCGTTGTCCGCGGTGAGCACGATCATCGCGACACCACCTCTTCAACGGTGGGCGTGGGCTTCGGGTGCGGGGAACTCTGTTTGACCATCCAGTCCAGATGCCGGGCGATTCCCTCGCTCAGCTCGACGCGCGGTGTGTAGTTGAGGAGCATGCGCGCCAGCGTGAGGTCGGCGCGAGTCGCCTCGACATCACCGGCCCGGGGTGCCTCCATCGCGAGGGGCACCTTGCGGCCGGTGATCTGGCCGATGATCGAGATCAGTTCGAGCATCGGCACGCTGGAACCACCACCAACGTTGATGACCTCGGCGTCAACGGCTTTCGGCATGTCCGCTGCGGCGAGGGTCGCTGCGACGATGTCATCGACGTAGGTGAATTCTCGCGACTGGTGTCCGTCGCCATAAAGCGCGACCGGAACTCCCGACAGCACGGCCGCCAACACCCGAGAGATCGCCATATCGTCGCGTTGCCGAGGACCGTAGACAGTGAAGTAGCGCAATGCGATCACGCTCGTGCTGGTGTCGGGTCGCGCCGCGTGCGCCAAGCACAGGTGCTCGGCGGCGAGCTTGGTCGCCCCGTACGGCGACATCGGATACGTCGGGTCGGTTTCGGCACTCGGACCAGCGGTCTGCCCGTAGATACTCGACGACGAGGCCAGCACCAGCCGGGAAATCTGAGCGCGCTCACATGCCGACAGCAAGCGTTGGGTAGCAACGACATTCGACGCGGCATAGTCGGGAAACCGCTCAGTCCACGAATCCCGAACGCCTGGTACCGCAGCCAGGTGGTACACCATGTGCGCACCGGAGATCAGCTCATCAAGGTCGTCGGTGGATAGATCAGCCAGGTGCAGACGAAGGCGGGGATTGGTGAGCGCGTCGGCAAGATTGCGGGCGGCGACGGGTTCGTCTACCGACCGACGGTCAATCGCGATCACCTCGTGTCCCCGAGCGAGCAGCGCGTCGGTCAAGTGTGAGCCGATGAATCCGGCCGCGCCGGTGACGACGACTGGACCCAGGTTGGACGATGCGGTTGTCATGCGTGCCTCGATTTCAATTGCGATTTCTAATGCGCTGATGCGCGGCGAATCCCTGGTCGGACAGGGTGTAGACCGCTTCCGAGTGCGGAGTGTGTGCCTCGGTGGCGGCGGTGGCGTAGGCGTTGGTGACGAGCCAGCGCAGTGTGACTGTGACTGGCCCCACGACGCGTCCCGCTGCGATCTGGCGGGCGGTTTTCGGGCCGGTGGCGAGTGCGTCGATCGCCGCTACTTGAGCCCGGGAGAATCCGCTGCGGTCCATTCGCGAGAATCGTTGCGTCATTGTTCGACTCCTTCATCCCGGGAGATGCCCCACGGCGGCATAGGCGCTCAGCTCCCACTCGACGGGGTGAAATCCCTGACTCACGCGGCTGTCGAATTCGGGCCGCCACCGATGGGGTGCGACGAGGCCAGGCGGCAGCAGCCGGTACGGGGCGAGCATGTCGGCCACGGTCGCGTGGTCTCGTGGCCGGTAAGGGATGGCGTGGCACGCGAGCTGGGCCGCCGAATCGCGGATGTCCTCGCCGAACACGTCATCGGTGAGGTGGCTGAAGATGATCCAGCAGCCAGGTGGCAACGCGGAGGTCAGTTCCGTCAGCATCGCCGGGGCGTCGGGCAGCAGTTCGGCGGTGCCGGACAGGCAGATCGCGAGTGGTTGCCCGAGGTCGAGAAACCCAGCGATCTGGTCGAGGACGGCGCAGGTGTCGGTGATGTCGGCCAGGGCGAAGCGTCGGTTCGGGCTGTGTGCGAGTAGGGCGTGGGCGTGGGCGGCGACCAAGACATCGTGGTCGAGGTAGAGGACGCGAGCGGACTCGCCGCGGTGTGTGGCGGCATCACCGACGTCGGGAGGCAGCGCGATGCCGCACCCGAGTTCGACATACTGGTGCACGGCGTGTTCGCGGCTGAGGTATTCCACGGCACGCAGCAGGAACCGTCGCCCCTCGCGTAGCGCGACGGCGAACCTTTTGCTTACGTTGGCTGCGACGATGCGGTCGATTTCGTAGTTGTCCTTGCCGCCGAGCAGCATGTTGCCGACACGCGCACTGCTGGGTATGTCGTGTCGCAGCGCGACCTCGTGATCCGCCATGTCGAACAACTCCAGTGGTAAGAGGGGCTGCCGGGTCCGGCAGCGGGTCAGATGGTTCAGATGCCGGGGCCGACGTGCTCGGCCAAAGCGCGGTCGAGCAGGGCGCGGGCGTGCTCGCCGTAGCGGGCCTGGCCGGCGAGCAGGTCGAAGGTGCGCAGCGCGAGGGCGATCTCGTCGGCGCCGCTGGTCTCGACCGACCCGGTCACGGTCTCGATCGCGACACCGGTTTCGTCGTGGATGACGAAGTTGTCGGCCTGGCCGATGAATTCGGCGTCGAGGGGGATGATGCCGATCTCGACGTTGTCGCGGCTGGTGAGGATGTCGCCGAGCTGGCGGATCTGGGCGGCCATCACCGCATGACTGCCGACGGTGCGCCGCAGCGCGGCCTCACCGATGAGCATGTGGAAGCGGTGCCCGGGTGCGTCGAGCACGGCTTGGCGCTGCAACCGCACGCCCGCGGTCGCCGCGCTGTCGTCGGGCAGCCCGAGCACGGCTGCGCACTTGGTCAGGATCGCGCGGGCGTAGTCGCGGGTCTGTACCAGGCCGGGGATGATGTCGGGGCTGTAGGTGCGCTGGTCTTTGGTGTCGGCCTCGATGTCGATCAGGCTGCGCTGCAACGTTTCCAGGCCGTCCTCGGCGACGGTGTACCAGCTGGAGTAGGACATGGTTCGAACCTTCCGTTCACTGCGAGGTGTTGAGGAATCCGGCGGGGGAGCCCGCTGGGCGTGGTCTGTGGTTGGGGGGAGCGCCCCCGGGAGGTGCGGGGATCACGACGGGCCTCCGGGGGCGGTTCCCCACCCTCGGGCACCACCGGCCGAGAGTCCAGGCGCGGTGAGTCCGAGGTATTCAGGTGGTTTGAGAGTGGGTCAGGCTCGGGCGATGGGGCTGATCCGGGTCTGCCCGTCGACGGTGCGGGTGGTGATGATCTGTCGGGGCGCGAAGGGTTCGCCGTGGGGGTGGTACTCGGTCACGGTCACCGCCCACAGGTCCGTGTCGCCGATGGTGTCCAGGGGTGAGATGGTCACGCAGTGGCGGGTGTCGGCGGGCACGGCATCGATTCCGGCCTGCAACCAGTCGCCGGGCTTGACGGCGGCCTCGGCGGTCAGGAACTGGCGGGCCCGGTCGGCGGAGCGGTGCACGTAGTAGGCGTAGTTGAACCCGAGAATCGCGGCGGGACCACTCGATGCGTCACCTGGGCCAGACCCGGTGACCAATCCCGAGGGAGAGGTGGTTGCCGCGCAGGGGAGTTCGCGTGGTCCTGCTGCGCTGTCGGGTGCTGTCAGTGCCGCGACGACGGCCAGGCCAGCGAGAGCCGCCAGCGTGGCGGCGGCGATCCATCGGCGTCGCCGCGAGCGGGGTGCTGTGGGTATGTCGAACTGGGCGTACACGGTCGGGTCCTTCGAGTGGAGAGGTTCGGGGGTGGCCCCGGAGTCGCTGGGAACGACTCCGGAGCCGCCTTCGCACGGGGCCAGGACCCGGCGACGGGTGGTGGTGTGGGTTCGCCGGGGCGTCGTGCCAAGGCCATTCGGATGGTCGGAAGAGCGCCGGGCGCGGTCAGGGCAGCAGGTAGAGCCGCTCGTTGGGCAGGCGGGGCAGTCCGGCGCTGTGGCCGGGGTAGACGGCCACGGTTCCGGGGCGGCGGGCGGCCACGTCGCAGACGAACACCAGCGCTGCGGTCAGACAGGCGACGAAATCCATTCGCACGCTGGAAATTCGGACGGTGAGGTGGATGTCGGGTTCGTCCGGGCACGGAGACCGCTCGCCGCTGTTCATCGTTGGGCCGGTCTCAGGATCGAGAGCGTGGTCGCGATCACCACCGCCCCTGAGGGCCGGAATGCGCTGGTGGCCGGTGATATCCAGTTGCGGACCATCAAGGGGTCGGGCACTGGGGACGGCAGGGCGATGTCGCCGTCGCGGATGACCACCACCCTCGCTTTCCACAACCGCGCGACTTCGGCCGGGTCGCCGATCGGCCGGATATCGGCCCGCACGAGGTAGGTCCACATGTCGGCGCGTGGGTGACCGATGATCGACAGCGGTGCGACACCGCGAAAGTCGAGGCTGGTCTTGACTCGCTGGGCGAGTCCGGTTGGCATCATCACCGCGCCGACCAGCCCGGCTCGCATCGTGATCCGGCCCGTGGCCGGGTCGATCACGGTGGGAAGCGAGCAGATGCTGCGGTAGAACTCGCAACGTGTGCGGGGTGTCTCGCAGTACGGGTGGACCGGTGTGCTGGTTTGTGTCATTTGAACTCTCCGGACGGTTCGGCAACGATGGTCACCCATCCGGCTGCCTCCATGGCCTCGAGTTGCCGCGCGAGGGTCGCCGGCGAGCGATCGAAGCGCTGAGGGACCTCGACATCGGCGAGGGCGCTGGCCGAATTGCCTTTTTCGAGGAGGTCATGCCTCGACGGGTGCGAGTTCAGCTCGATGCGGTCTGTCATGCGCGGCCTCCCTGATAACGCTTCCAACTTCGAGGGGAAACGTGTCGGGCGGCTGCGCCTCGGCTTCCCCGGAAACGGGTTCCTGGTGAAAATCGTGGCCCGTCAGCGGTATCGGAAGGAACCGCACAGCGGTGGCGTAGCGTAGGCGTACCGTAGGCATTTCCCAGTTCAGGAGCTGGAAAGTTGGGGGCCGGATGATACGAGGGCGGGAATGGACCGGCTTCGAAGCTGCCGCGCTGCAAGAGGCGATGCGACAGCCGATCCGTCAGTTCGCCGCGATGCTCGGCGTCGAAACGACCACCGTCAACAACTGGCGGTCAGGGCTGAGCGCGGTCAAACCCCGCTCAGAAAAGCAGGAGATCCTCGACACCACCTACGCTCAACGTACGACGGCCGAGGACCGGGCGCGGTTCGAGCAAATCCTCGCTGAGGGCGAATCGGCCTGGCGAGCGCGACACCCAAAACCCGCCCACAAACAGCGAGTCCCGATCGCCGACGGTGAACCTACCGACAGCGGTCCCGATGGTGAGCAAACCATGGTGCCCGCGGCGAGCTCACCCGATCGAGGATCGGCTGGGTTCGACGGACAACTGGCCGAGGCCGACGACTTCTCCGGCTTGGTGACCGATATCGAAACTGCCTTCTGGACCGCAGGCAACGTCACCGACAACGGCTCGCTTCGTCCGATCGCAGCGCTCATGACAGCCAGCCGGGCAGTCACACGACTCAACATGGCCGGCGAGTACACCACTCTCGCGCTGCTAGTGGGACCGCTGATCACCGACCTCTACCGGTACACACGGGACGGCAACGACCGTGATCAACGCATCGCTTGGGACGTCTTGACCCAGGTCGCATTCGACACCTCGGTGGTGATGCGCGCCCGAGGACACCTCGCGGAGGCATGGACGGCCGCGCGCGCCGCCGAAGACGCTGCTCGCACGATCGAGAGTCGACCGGGGATCGCGGCGGCAGCGTTTGTCAGTAGCCAGGTTCTCCTGGCCCGACCGACCTCGGCGAAAGCTGCGCTGGATCGCGCGGAAACCACTGCGGCGCTCGCTGGGGCGCAAGCACAAACCGCCAACGAGGTGCAGACAGTCGGAATGCTGCACCTGCAGGCTTCGTTGGCGACAGCGGCCACCGGTGGCGACCCTCGCGATCACCTCGAACACGCCGCCGAGTACGCCGTGCGGCTCGACCGCTCCATCACGGCTGACCACTCGACCGTCATCGCCAACACCACCTTCGGCTCGTCGAACGTAGCGCTGTGGACGATGTCGGTCGCCATGGAAGCACATGAGCCAGATACTGTGCTCGACCTGGCAAGGAAGCTGAAACCGCAAACCTTGCCGACCCCGGGCCGGGCCGCTCAGTACTGGGTCGAGGTCGGGCGTGCAGCAGCCTCGCGTCGTGCTCACGAGAACGCTCTCGACGCGTTCCTGCGAGCGGAAAGCATTGCACCAGAACATGTTCGGAACGTCGACACTGTGCAGGATGCTGTTGCGCAGATGATGCTGGAAGCCAAGCGCAGCCTCACCGCAGGCGATCTGGGTAGCCTGGCCCAGCGTGTAGGCGTAGCGGTGGTCTAACCCGGACAGAGCCTGATCGCGCTGCCATGATGGGACTCATGACTGATCGAACTCGGGTTCTGTATGCGATCGTGACCGGTGCGTCACCAGCTGACACTGTCGGCGAACTGGTCGACCTCGCACAGGCAGACGGCTGGGATGTCTGTGTGGTCGCCTCGCCCAACGGTGCCCGCTTTCTCGACGTCGAAGCGTTGGAAACGCAGACCGGCCACCCGGTGCGCTCGCAGTTCAAACAGCCGGGAACCGACGACCTGCTGCCCCCTGCCGACGCGATCATCGCCGCGCCGTTGACCACGAACTCGCTGGCCAAATGGGCATCCGGGATCGGTGACACACTCCCGCTTGCGCTGCTGGTGGAGGCAGTAGGCGCGGGGCTGCCCGTGGTGGCGATCCCACATGCAAAGCAGGAACAGATGAACTTCCCGGCTGTCCGCCTCGCGCGAGAACGTCTTGCGGAGTGGGGCGTGCGATTCATCCGTATTACCGAGGACGCCGACACCGGCCCGCTTCCCTGGTCGTCGGCTCTGAGCGTGCTACGAGAACCATTGCTCGCTGCGGGTCGGCCCTAGCCTCGCCGCCGCTCCGTCTGGTTGAGTGAGACGGTGGTTCCGACGAGCACTATCACCCGCGTCCGCACCTTCGACGGCTTGTATCTGGCCGCTACTCTCGTCACCGCCGACGCTCCCTCCCGGCAAGCAGTGGTCATGGTGCACGGTGGTGGCGTCACTCGCGAGGAGGGGGATTCTTCACCCAAGGATGACTGCGACGTCAACCCTGCCATCCTCGCTGCCTTGTCGCCCAACGTCGACGAAAACCACGACTTCTTCTCCGGCTCTGGCTCGAACTACGTCATCGGCAAAGCCGTCGAAACGCAGGACTCGGATTGGGCATTCTGACGGCGCCCGAATCAGGTCACCGGGAGCGGAGGACTGGCGCGTCCTGGCGACAATCGGCGCCCGTGCCCTCGACGGCCCGGCTGTACAGGTTCCTGGCGGCAAGGGACTTTCGCTGCACCACAGCGACTTCGGTCGATCGGATGCGCTCAAGGGGTGATGCTCACGGCGAAAGTCGTCAAGAATCAGGTGTATGTCGAACCCGACGCCGAACCCCTCCGCGACGCCTCCGCCCTCGTCGCCCGCATCCTCATCACCCGCCGCCACGCCGGCGCCCTCGACGCCACCGACTCCGTGGTGGAAGAACCCTGCCGTCATCGGTGTCGCGGGGTTGATCAGTGCTATCGCGGCCGTCCTAGCGCTATTCCGCGACACAATCGACTTCAAAATCGGGTCGAAACCGGATTCGCCGAGCACGTCGCTGATGTCCACGCCGAATGCAGCGCCCGCTACCAACGCCCAAACCTACGGGTGGGGGCCAATGCGGGAAATGTACAGCACCAAGGAAACCTCCCCAACAGCAGTTTTTAATAGTATCATTGACAATCCCGCAATGGGCGACGAACGCGACTATGTAAAGTGCCGTATTACGGACGATCAGAAGAGGATGTACTCGGATGAGGTGGCAATTCGAGACGACATCGATATCTCTGTCTATGTATGGATAGATAACTCCAGTATCCGCGCTGATCAGGCCATCACGGGTGCGCACATGGACTTGCTGATTAGCTCTGAACCGTCGGCTAGCCCTGCCCTGAATGTCTATCTCACCGGAGATAATGTAGTCAAGGTGTGGAACGGATGCAAGATACTTTCAACAAAACCGACAACGCTCTCCTATATTCCGGGAAGTGCAACTCTGCACATACACGGCGCTTCGTCCATGAAGATCGCTGACGCGGTCATTCGTGGGGACAAACCCTTGCCGGGAGTGCGCGGAAACGCCGAGGGTGTGATTGGCGGTGACGCAAAGCCGTATGGGTATGTCGAATTCAGGGTGACGGCATTTGTCAGGTAGATCCACGTGCACCGGCTGGGGTGATCGTCAGGAAAGTCTCCGCGCTACCCGTGTGACGACAGGGCGACTGGTCCATCCTGGTCGGTAGCCGCGCGCAGTCGAGTGATCTCCACCGCGAGTACTCGCTGTTCCAAAGGCTCGATGGAGAAGGTGAACTCGGCGACCACACTGAGGTAGCCGCCCACCTCCATCGTGTGGCTGTTCCAGTCAGGATCCAGCATGCTTACCTGATCGAGTTCGTCATCGTGCAGCGCGTAGAAATCGGCCTTGTACAAGAAGCCCTCATAGCCGAGTTCGAGCACTACCGTACGACCGGACCCGATCAACGCACTGCCGCTGTAGCCGTCTCGGATGTACTGGAACAGCAGCTCGGGAACCTCGATCGAGGACACCGTCGGTGATTCGAGCCCAGCGATCAGGCCCGCCTCTTCGACCAGTTCCTCGAAACCGCCATCTCGCGTCGTGGTCTCCATCGCCGAACCGACGAGATTGAGAAGCGCGTCCGTCATCGGTTGATGCAGCAGTTCCCGCACCCGACTCGGTGCCATTGCTTCGGCCGCGGCCTCAGCGCGGGCTTGCTGGGCGATGGTGAGAGCATCATCTATGTTTCGTGCGAAACGTACTGCCGTCAAGCCGAGTTCGGAGAGCTGATTGTCCAACTCCGGCTTGGGATTCGCCTCGTTCTTCTTGAGGCAATCGTTGTCGTTGCTCACGAATAGGGCGCACCGGTGCGGATCGGCTATCGCTGCCTCGATAAACGTCCACCAGATCAACGCATCGCGATAGCCCTTGTCGGTGCTGTCGAACGGGGGGTGCGACCGCAACGACCATTCCACGATCAGGTCATGCGGTGGTGAGGGGACCGGTGCGACGCCAAACCCCTTGTCGGCCAACTGGTCACGGAACCGCTCGCGCGCGCGATCTTGACTGAGTTCCTCGGTGGCCCGCAACTTCCGGATCTCCGGGAGGTGCGACAAGACCGGCCACTCATCCATCAGGACCGCTGCGGCCAGGTTCTCCTCGATCAGTTTGACGGCTCGCTCCAACTCTTTGCGAGATGTCTTGGCATCGTCGGACATGTGCCGAGCGGTCTCTCGCACAACGACTTCGGGGAACACCACCTCAACCTCATCCGCCGCGACAGCCAGAGCCAACGCCCTCCAATGCGGTGACCGCAGCGCACGATCGGTGAAAACCATATTCGTATCGATCACCAACAAGGGCCGCTGCACCGACACCTAGAACCCCTGCCCTTCATCCGCGTTCAGAACACGATCGCACACTACAGCGATGGCGCGGCGCACGGTGCGATCGACCGGACTCAATCCGGCTACGGGCTCACCGATCCAACTGTCCGATGCCCGCAGCTGTGTACATGCGATCCTCCCCGAGACCGGTGATGCAGCTGGCCTATCAACGGTAGCGGTAGGGGCTGACAATCTCGAGAGCTTGCGCAGGCCTCGCTCGGTGCACGAAAGCCGCTGGTGCACAGCCGCGACCGGCGCAGCGTACGCGTGCCTAGGGGACGTATGTGGGGGTCTAGAGCCCGAAATCCGGTCGACGGTCGGATCTGTTGACATCGGTCCCGGATTGTTCGTCGATGCCGAATTCGTCGTTGGTGGCGTCGTATTTCCGTCGTGCGCGCTCTTCGCGCCGTCGTTGGGGACCGGTCAGATTCTCTCGCCTGGTGTGTTCTGCGCGGTGGACGGTGAGCTCGGATTCGAGGGTCTGGCGCAGGGCCTCGACGGTAGTGTCGCGGACGATTGCTTCCTCGGCGGCCGCGTGGCCTTGTGCGTCGACGCGGCGTTGATCGTCGGGGGTGCGCTCGGCTTGAGCTGCGAGTTCGTTGGCGTGCCGGTTGGCGGTGCGGGCAGCCGCGCGGGTTCGTTCGTGTAGTTCCCGGTGGTCTCGATGGTTGCGTACCAAAGTGTTGATGTGTGTCTGGAGGGCGGTTCGTTGTCGGCGCCGAAGGATCGGCAGCGCGTCGAGTTCTTCTCGCGCCGTTTCGAGCTGGCTTTCGATGTTGTGGAGTCGACGGATCGAGGTGTCGAGTTCCCGGGCACGCAGTAGTGCGAGGTCGCGGGCGCTGTCGGCGGCGAGCTGATGCTCGGCGACCGCGGAATCGGGCTCGATTTCGACAGGGGTCCGGCGGACCGGCGCGAAGAAATCCGCCTCAGTAGCGAGGTTGCTCAGGCGCAGGGCCAGGCCGTTGATCGTATCGGCGAGGTCGCGGTCGGACAGACGTTGGACCGGATCGAGCATGGGCACTGACTGTGCGGCGACGGGATGGTCGGCCAACCACTGCTCGATGAGGGTACGGCCCCTCCTATCAAGGGTCCGCCAGTCCCGACGTAGCATCGCCAACGCGGCAGCGGCGGGATGAGTGTTGGTGATGTGGGCGCAGCGGGCCGTGAGGTGGTCGGCGGGTTCGTGTTCGGGGATTGCCGGGCGATCCGTGTCACGACACGAGTGGCACAGGCCGTCATCGGAATGCCGGGGTGGCACAGGAATGGTCGCGTTGCGGGGGCGTTCGATCCCGCAGTCGACACATGGTAGGCCAACGACTGCGGGCATAGCGGCAAGGTCGTAGTCGATTGCGGAACCGGTGGACCGAGGTCCAGGCCGGTTCTGGTGGTCCGGTTCGAGGCCATCGGAGGGCTCTGAGGCGTCGTGATAGGAATCGAAGGCGTCGTTGCCCGCGGCCTGTACTGCGTCGAACAGTGTCGGTGTGATGGTTGGATCGACGTGTTCGCGATGGTTGTAGACGGGGCTTGAATGGCTACGCGCCGGTTCGGGTTCGGGTTCGGGGCGGTAGGTGTGAGGGTCTGTCGCCGGTGTGCAGGCCTGGATCAGGTCGCGATGCTGCGGGAATTGTGCTGCGGCCCAGTGGAGTCGGGCCACAGCGATGGGGAAGCTGTATCGGTAGAGGGTTTCTGAGACCGCGGTGAGTATTGCTCGTTCGTCGTCGGAGAGTTCACTGCTGAACGCGCGGTACCCAGCAATAGCGGCGGTGATTCGCCCGGCAGAGAACAGATGGGCTATGTCTTCGAGGACGGCGGCGAGGTCGTAGCTGGCTGTGGTGTGGGTGTTGGTGCTGACGGCATCTGGCTTCGTGATCGGGGCCTCGGCGGCGACCGAGGCGGTCGGAGCGATGTTGTCGGTCGCCGGCGTGACAGGTGGGGGCGCGGCGGGTTGTGGTGTCGGGGTGTGGTTTTGCAAGACATCGATGCGCCAGGCCAATGCTGCTGCTAGCTGGTCGGCGCGCAGTGGCGGAGCGTCGTCGGGTTGTGCGCCTTGGAGCAGTTCGTACGCGGTGATGAGGAGATCGCGCGTGGACCAGGTGCGGGTGGCGCCTTCGACCGCGGCGACGACACGAGGCCATGCAGCTTCTGTGGTGACCTGATCGGCCATCTCGGCGCCGAGGACGGCTTGCAGGTCGGGCAGCCAGTCGGGCCGGAGCAGGTCGGTGCCGGTGACGTCGAGAGCCGAAGGTTCCAGTTCCAGACGCGCCCACAGCGCAGCGGCCGGCATCTCATCCGGCAATGGACGCTCCGCGGCCGCGTGGGTGAGCAAGGTGGTGATGTCGAGACCAGCCCGCGCGGCGAGGTCGATCTTGTCGGCCACGACCGGCCAGAACGCGTCGGTGTTGATACGAGGGTCGAGGTCGTCGACGACGTGTGCCCACCGATTACGCGCCGCGGCCGGGGCACCTGCGGCAGCGGCGACTTGGTCGTCGAGGCACTGTTGGTGTGACCGTTCGAGAGCGATGTAGCGGGGCGGCCCGGTCGGACGGATGTCGGTGTCGGGAATGTGCAGGCCTGCCCGCCACACCGCGAGGTCCCCGAGCAGCACCGGGTCGCTGCCGAGCAAGGGTCGCGCCCAGGCGGGCGCAGTGGCCGGAGTCCACCTGCGCACGCCATCGCGGATCTGTGTGGCGAGGGCAGCCACGATCTGTTCGCGGGCCTGAACGGGTTCAGTGAGCGCCTGGTCGGCGACACCGGCCGGCAGACCTGGTGTCCAGCTCAGTGGCCCGGTGCCGGCGGAATGGGCGCCGGTGGGGTCTAGTCGCCAGTCCAGCACCGCGGCCGGATCGTCTGCGGTGTCGAGTTCCCGGGCAGCTGCTGCGGTACGCAGCGCGTCGATCGGATCGGCGCCGGTAAGGGCGATCAGGGCCAGGTGCTGACGCAGGACCGGGTAGGCAGGGCTGTCGGTCAGGTCCAGGTGCACAGTCTCGGCGGCACGGTCGAGTTGGGTGAGGTGGTCGGCGCCGAGTGCTTGTTCGGCGGCCAGGCCGAGGGTGTCGAGGTAAATGTCGACCGCGCGTCCGATCCGCAGCACCGGGTCCAGGGCGTCGCGGAGTTCGGTGTGCGCGGATTTCTGTGCCGCGTCGCGGGCCAGGACACGCTGCAGGACCTCGACCGCGGTGCGTGGATGCACGGCGGGTTCGGTGTAGATCGAGCCCTCGGCGCCGTCGAGCGCGGTGACGAGGTAGGAGTGGTTGGCGTGGATCCCGCGGGTCATCGCGACATAGAACTGCTGGCGGGATTCGTGCCCGGACAGCGCGACATGGCAGGTGTCGGCGGTGATTCCCTGGGCGGAATCGATCGTCGCGGCGTACCCGAGATGCACGTGGGCGCGCACGTACTCGGCGGGTAGCCGCACCGAATCCGCGCTGTCGATGCCGTCACTGCGGTGGGCCACGGTCAGCGAACCGTCGTCGTGGACGGCGGTGACGGTCCACGAGGAGCCGTTGCGCACCCAGTCGGTGGCGCCGAAACGCAAGCGCGGGTTGTTGCGTCGGGTGCGCACGGTGTCACCGACCGAGGCGCACAGACCGTCCGCGAGTCGAACTTCGGTGTCGTCGGTGGTGGGAGTTCGGGTGCGTCGGTCGGCGCGGGCGCGGGCGTTGAGCGCGGTGACGATCTGGTGGGTGGGCGCGAGCATGATCGCGTCGTGGCCGGCGTGGTGGTCGGTGGCCCACGCGGTGTAGGTGTCGTCGTAGACCGATCCGGTGTGTCCGGCGTGGATGCGGTCGTTGTCCAGATACCACCCCAGCGCGAACGGGTCGCCGTCTCGGACACCGATGGAGGCGGTCGCTTCACCGGTGGACGCGAATCGGACGACGTGGGACAGGGTCACCGACTGTTCGGGGGAAGCAACAGCCATGTCGGGGTCGGCGCCGCCGGCTTCGATCGCGGTCAGTTGACGGTCATCGCCGATGCAGCGCACCGTGGCCCGACGCGTGGACAGAAATTGCAGCAGCCGTAGGCGTTTGAGGTTGCCGAGTTTGACGTGCTCGTCGACGATCACCAGCGTCCGGTCGTCGATGTCGAGGACCCATTGGGGCAGTGACGGTGGCTGATCGCGGGCGTTGTGGGCAGTGGTTTCGGTGGGGGAGTGGCGGGCGATGACGTCGAGGAGTTTGTCGACGGTCTCGGCGCGGGTGCCGATCGAGTCCCCGAGGACCGCGGCCGCGGCAGCGGTCGGCGCCATACCCAGTACGGTGCCACCGCCTGAATGCCATGCGCTGGTGAGGACTTGCATCGCGGTCGTTTTGCCGGTCCCGGCGGGTGCGTTCGCGGTATGTACCAGCAGACCGGAGGTGGCGAAGGAGGAAATGACACCGACCTGTCCGGCATTGAGGGGCCGGTCGGGGTGCGCGGCGCTGAACTGGTTGACCGCGGCGTCGACGAGTTCGGGATCCAGGGCGCGGGCGCCGGGCTGGACCGACAGTTCGATCAGCGCTGCTTCGACGTCGAGTGTGGGTTCGGTGGTGTAGATCTGGGAGTTCGGGGGTGCGTGGACGGCGGTGCCGTCGCTGCGCCGCAACCAGGACGGTATCGCTCGCAGGCAGGGTTGTTCGGTGAGGTCGGGATCGCCACGCGCCACCGCGGACTGGGGTGACAGCGCGGCAGCGACGACCTGGTCGGGGACCCAGTCCCAGTCGGCAGGGTGCACTCGGCCGCGGAGTTGGCGTTCGACTTCGGCGCGCAGGTTGAACGCGCGCCACGTCGAACGACGTTCCGATACCGCGGCCAGCGCCCGCTCCGCGGTCGCGGCGATGAACGCCGCATCGGGTGTCGGGCGGGGTATCGGCTGCACCGACAACGTGTTCAGCACGACCTGCTCGACCGCGGCACGGCCGCCGAGCAGATCCGCGGCTTCGTCCTCCCACCGGGCATGTTGCTGGGGTGGGGAGTCGGGAAGGTGTTTGGCGGGACGGGTATTCAAGGTTGCCTGTTCGGCGAGAGCATAGACCTCTTTCGGCGTTGGTTCGCGCTGGTGGCGGGCCTGGAAGTCGGCAGTGAGTTCGTCGAGGCGGGTGTTGATCGCGGTGGCGCGCTGCGACCAGGCGTGGATCAGTTCAAGGGGGACACCGACGACTTCGCGGATCGGGACCCGCTGGACGTCGCGGTCGCGGCGGGCTTCGAACTGCCAGCCCACTGCGAGTTCGAGGTAGTGCTCGAGGCGGGAGTCGTGAATCTCGGAGACTGTGACCACGGCTTGGTAGAACAGGCGCGAATCGATGGTGCGCCACTTGCCGTCACGGGTGCGGACCTTGTTCGCCAGCAGGACGTGCGTGTGCAGCTCAGGGTCACCGGCGCGGCTGTCGCGATGGGTGAAACACGCCGCGACCATCCCCTCGACCTCGACGTGACGGACGCCGTTGCGCCCCAGCCGTGTGTAGAGGCCGTTGCGTTCCAACCACGTCAGTGCGTCGGTGATCGCGCGCTGGTGGGCGGCTTCGATCCGGCGTCGTATGTCCGGCGGGGCCAACGCCCACAGTGCCGCGACGCTTTTCACCGGGGAGAAGGTGAGTTCGAGGGCGGCCACCGCGGTCTGGTTCACTCGCGAGTTCTTGGCCACCCACCCCGATAATTCCCGCGTGTTCAACGGGGGTCGGTGGTTTTCGGCGGTGAACATCTGTGTGGCCAGACGAGTCCGGATTTGCGCGCGTACATCGTCGGCGATCGGCGTGCCGGGATAGAGATTCTGTGCTGAGTTGTGTGCTCGGTAGGCTTCGGCGCATCGCTTCCGATAGTCCGAACGCAGGTCGTAGGTGCGGAATTTGTTGCCGAGTCTGGTTGCTTTTTCCGCGGCGCGTGCCGCGTCACGCTCGCTGGCGCCAAGCGAGATCTGGTGTTGGTGGACCTGGGCTCGGATCTGTTCGGCGTCGGGGTGCAAGCCCTCGCCGAACAGTGCCTTCATCTGCGACTCGGTGACCTCGGCCCCTACGGAGATGCCGAGCGAACTCAGTCCGCTGCCGTGCCAGCGTCCGGGGGCTTCGCCGTGCGCGGAGTAGTACTGCGACAGCGACGCGCGGCCGCGTGCGGTTCGATCGTTGGCGGCGGTTTGCCGTAAATAGTATTGGTAGCCGTTTCCTGCGGCGACCCGGTGTGCGGTCGCGACCATGTCTCCATGAAGCATTAGCGAATTCGACTGTCGCAAGCGGCAATTGATTCGGTGAGACTACTCTGGGCAACTTTCGACAACGATCGACAACTGCGTTATTGAATTGTGTCCCTGAATGCCAGATGTCTGCTTTCTGAATGGGCGGAGAGAAGCGAAGGGGAGGTGTGGGGGAGTGCGGAAGAGCGGAGGGGCGGCGATGTGCGGCGGCGGGTAGGGGTGGGCTGGGTGCCGCGATGGCCCGTAGAAGCGGGTGAGGTGGGGGCGTCGGGTGGGGATCAACCGGGTGGAGTGCGGGTGGTCCCCACCTCGCCGCCGGACGCGCGTTCGATCAGTCGGCCGGGAGCGCGTCCCATGACCAGGGTGTGCAGGCGTAGCGGCGGTGGTCGATGGTGACGATGTCGCCGACTGACAGGGATCGGTGGCGGTGTCGGTACCAGCGGCGCGTGTGCTCGACGTCGGCGGGGTGCGGGTGATCGTTTAGTGCGGCGAAGACCCGGTCGAGGACGGCGAAGTCGTCGACATCGCCGAGACGGTCGAGCAGGAACCGATCGGCCAACAGGTACGGGTCACCGGGTCGGTGACCGTGGATCATCGAGCGAGGATCGGTCGCGAGGTGGACGGTGATCATCACCTGTGCGGCGCGGCGCCGCTGTTGACGGAGGAACCGGCGGCGAGCGTGGGCGTAGCGGGCGCGGTGAAACACTGGCGGGTCTCCTCGAGGTGAAGCACAGGGCTGGGGCACCCCGGATGTGGCGGTGCCCCAGCGGACTACGTGCTGTGGGGTGGTCAGGCCGCGACGAGTTGACGATCGCGCGGTGTGGGGATGTGCAGGCCGAGGTGGACCCGGCACTGAGTGCAGAACCCGTCGTCGTGAACCGGGGTGTAGCGGGTGCAGCCCTCGCACCGGCCGGGACGCTGTCCGGGCGGCAACGTGGGACGGGTGGGTCGGCGCGGCGAAGCGACGGAAGTGCTCGTGGCGGGTTGGTGGGTGATGAGGTGGCCGTCGTCGTCGAAGGCGGGGACGTCGGGCAGGTCGGGGTGTGCCATCAGGAACTGGTCGAGGATCCAGACGAGCCATTCGGGTGCGCGGCGGCGAACTTCGAGGATCAGCGCTGAGGCCGCGTCACGGTAGTGGTCGGTGAAGTACGTGCAGTAGGCGATGGCGAGATTGGCGGCGGTGAATCCGTCAGGTAGGGCGGGCAGACCCGTGCGTCCTTCGCCGCGGCAGTAGTCGCACAGTCCGTCGTCGTTGCGCAGAACCCCGTCGCGGATGTGGAGGGGGCGTTGGTCGGTGGTGGGGCGTTCGACGAAGCAGGACACGCACCGCCATCCGGCGACGGGGGTCATCGCGGTGGTGAAGTCGTCGAGACCGTTGCCCGCGAACGCGAATCCCTCGCGGCGGTCGGCGCGGGAGCGCAGCCCGGTCCGTTCGGCGGCCCAAGTGTGGGAGTATTCGGGGGACTTGGTCGTTTCACCGGCGAGGGCGCGTTCGTGGTCGTGTTGGTCGGCGACGTGCACGCAGTACTGGTGATCCCACATCGCCTCGGCCAGGTCGGCGGGCAGTGGTGCTCGTTCACCGGGGTAGCGCGGTGTCCACCCTCGCGGGGCACCGGTGGTGAGGGTTACCCCGCGGGCGATCAGTTCGGCCCAGCGTTGGCGCAGGCGGGCTTGTTCGACGACTTCGGTGTCGACGAACAAGCCTTCCCGCACATAGGTGGCGACCTCGACTGGTTCGGGTTCGGCGGAGCGGCGCTTGCCGCGCGCGAGGACGCGGGCCCGGATCTGCTCGGGCCGTAGGCGGGCGGCGTCGATGCGGCGGGAGGCGGGCATGCTCAGGCGCGGCATCGGGTTGCGCCAGGTCCGGATGGATTGGCGGGGCATGTCCGCCGCGGCGAGCTGGACCTGAAACTTCGCGAACTCCTCGCCCACGCTGGTGCGATTGGTTCTGGCGCGGGTTTCGATGAGCTGGGCCAAGGCGTGGTCGTCGTGGCAGTGCAGGCCGGGGTCGGTATCAGGGACCAACCGCACCAACCGTTCCCGTTCGAGTTCGTCACCGGAGGACCAGCGGGCGCGCAGGCGCAGCAGCGCGGACTCGCGCGGGTAGAGGGTGAAGCACTCGACCATGAAATCCAGGACGTCCCAGTCGGCGTCGGTGGCCAATTCCAGCGCGGGACGGAACATGGTGATCGCGGCTTTGCGGTCGGTGTCGAAGGTGAGCTCGACCGCTTCGATCGCATCCAGGAACGACCGCGTATCTGGCACCGCCACCGATGTTTCGGTGTCAGCCTCTTCTGATGGTGGCTCGGCACCGGAGCCGTCGGAGGGACACACAGCGAGTGCGTGCCAGTCGAGGCCGGGCTCGGAACTGTGCGTGGTGAGGGCGGTCGTGGGGGAGAGGGTGGATGCGTGAACGGACACAGCTGTTCTCCTGACTGGGATGGCGAGGATGGTGCGGCACCCTGGTGCGCTGGAACTGCCACGCCTTTCGCGAAATAGGGGTGCCGGGCTGGGGTGGGCCCAGCCGAGGGCTGTTCGCCAGGACAGCGGGCGACACGACGGCGGGAACGCGCCACCTGCGTGCGGGGGCGAATTCCCCGCGCGCATCACCGGACCGCCGGTCAACGCTGGGACGGGCGCGGGGGGTTCGTTTCCGCCGGGCGCGGGCCCGTGGGCGTGGCGCACGATGGCCTGGTAGCCCTCGAGCGGCTGGGCCCACCCCAGCACGGTGCCCCGACCCACCACCCTCGACCCCGTTCCCCACCCAGCCCAGAAGTCAGGCTGAGTCAATACGGTGGTTGTCGAAAGACTCCGGCACCGGCGAGTACGGGCTCGGCCCACAACAGGTGGGCGCGGCTGGCGGCGTGGGGAGTTCGTTTCCGTCGGGCCCGTAGCCTGGCATCCGATGGCGTGGTAGCCCTCGAAGGGCTGGGGCCACCCCATCCCTTCACCCCGGCCCGCACGATCCACCCGTGCGCGGGCGCGGAATGTGCTTCCGTTAAGCCCGGGTCGTCACAACGACCGCGGCTCCGGCCCACAGACACACTTAGCGTGACGAGTTCAGTGCTAGTCGCAAATCCCCTCAGTCCTGCTCAGAAGCCTTGGCATCGACCATTTCCTCATAGCGGTGTGGTCACAACGACGACTCGCCGAAGCCTGCCCCGACCCCGGCGAGCACTGACGTCTCCCACTGCTCACGCTCGCCGGCGGGTTCGACGCCCCAGTCTGCTCGCTGACCGTCGCTGCTACCTGCTGTGGTGGGGGCGTTGTCCGAGCGGGCGGCGCGGTTCGTGGTGTCGGGCTGGCCGAACCCGTTGCTCCGGTTGCCGCTTCGCGATCGGTCGAGGGCGCGGGTGACTTTGGCGCGGGCGAATCGCAAGCTGGGCCCGATCTCGTCGACTTCGATCTCGTAGACGGTGCGTTTGTCGCCGTCGCGGGTTTCGTAGCTGCGCTGTTTGAGCTTCCCCATCACCAGGACGCGCGCGCCCTTGGTAAGCGACTCCGCGGCGTTCTCGGCCGCCTCTCGCCACAGATTGCACCGCAGGAACAACGCGTCTCCGTCGCGCCACTGTCCAGTGGTGCGGTCGAAGACGCGCGGTGTGGAAGCGACGGTGAAGTTGGCTACCGCGACGCCGGCCGGGGTGAAATTCAGTTCGATGTCGGAAGCCAGATTGCCTATCAACGGCAGTGTTGTCTCGCCGGGCATGGTCGGTCCTTTCTATCGTCGAGAACGCAGAGATCGGTGGTGTTTTCGATCGGGTCGCTGTACTGACGGGCCGCGGTATCAGCCGGTCAGGTCGAGGTCGATACCGAGTTGTGTCGTGACCGTGCGGGCTTGCTCAGCGAGCTTTCTGATCTGCTCAGGCGGCCCACTGGCGGTCAGGGAGTTGAGGAGCGTGACAGTCAACGCGGAGGTCGGGTCCGCGCGGTGGGCGGCCTGCAGGCAGATCCCGGCGAAGACGCCGTCGCCGCGGCAGTAGGCGTCGACGGCGCACAACGTCGCCGCGCTCGCGCGGGCCCGGCCGGTCGTCGCGCGCGCGAGTTGCAGCCACAGCACCTGTGCGGGCGCGCCGTACGGGGTGCCGGTCAGACCGAGCATGACGTCGCGGATGACAGTGTCGGTCAATGCGATCGCGACCGTCGCCAGTTCCTGCGGGGCCAACGGGTCGGGGTGGGCGTCGACGATGTGCGCGAGAACGGTTTCGGCGACTGCCCGCCGGTAGGCCTGGGATTCACCGGCGGCCGTGGCGGCGTCGAGTTCGTCGTGAAAGCGTCGGGTTGCGGATTCGAGCAGCGTTGCGATCCGCGCGCAGGTGAACGGGTCGACCGCGATCAGGTCTTCCAGGTCGGTGCGGGACTGGTGGACCTGGTGGCCGTCGAGCAGCCGTGCGAGGGTGACCGGGGAACTGTGTGGGTCGTCCACGAGCCCGTGGTGGCCGGGTTCGAGGAGATCGTGGAAGGTGGCGCCGGTAGAGACGGTGGGCACCAGCCAGGCGCGCCGCACCCGAACCGTCGTCTGGTGCAGGGTCGCGAGGGCGTGGCGGGCGGTCTGGTCGGCGGCGGGCCGGTCGTCGATAATGACCGCGAAGATCTGCGTGGATTCCTGAGCCCGGCATGCTGATTCGATGAGCTCGACGACCTCGGTGGCGTGTGCCGGATCGGCCGCGGCGTCGAGGTCGAGGCGGATCACTTCACCTAGTGCCAACGAGCCGGGGCGAGCGCTGCGTGGTGACGCGGTGGCGATCGCCACGACCAGCGACTGGGTGGGGACGAAGCCGAGCATGGCGGGCAGCGCAGCGATGAGCGCGCCGACGGTGTCCACCCGCACCGGTGTATCGGAACCGTCGGCACCGCTGGTCGTGGTGGAGCCGGGGGAGACGTGGCTGGCATTCACAACTGGCGTCCTTTCGGAGTAGCGGTGCGCGAGAACGGATTCTGGTCGTGGCGAGTCTGCGGGACCGTCGTGCGGCACGGTGGTCGCGCGGTCGGGTTCGTCCCCTTCGACCCGGACCGCGCTCACGCGGGAGTCCTCAGGCAGCGGAGGCGAACTCGACTTCGGTGTCTTTCGCGGCCACTTCGGCATCGTCCTCGGAGGTGGGGGCGAGGTCGATGGTGTCGGGATCGAGGTCGCCGGTCGCGGCGAGTTCGACGTCGACGAGGCGGAACTGTTCGGACTGGTCGTTGCCGCGCCCGCGAGCGGCGAGGTGTTCACCGACCGCGGCGAGGAACTGCAGGTAGCCGGCGACGGTGTTGCCCTGCCAGGAGTGAGTGCGCCAGCAGTCTTTGTCGAGGGTTGATTCGTGGGCGGCGAGCACGAGCCCGAGCGTGATCACCCGCGCCCGCCCTGCCGTCGCGGCCGACGCGGTCTGGGTCAGGTCCGCGGTGGTGTCAGCGTGGAACAGGGTCAATGCCAGTGTCCGGGCGCGGGTTCCGCCGAGCAGGGTGGTGTCGCGTGCCAGTGAGGTCGCGACGAACTCGGCGCTGCCCGGTGGTGGGGTCCGCAACGCGAGGACACGGGTCAGGAATTCCAGTCGCCGCTTCTTCGCGGCGGCGCCGCGCTTGTTCAGCTCGATCACCCGGCGCCGCTCCTCACGTCTGCGGTTGCTCTCGGCAGCCGCATGCTCGGCAGCGACCCGGGCAAGATCGCGACCATCGTCGTCATCGGGTCGGCCGCCGCTGTTGTCGTGGTCTCGGCGGTGCAGCCCAGCGGTGTCGAGCTGGTCGGCGGGCAGAAAGAAGCTGGGCATCCACACGTCCCGGTACACCAGCCCGGCGACGCTGCGCAGCCCTTCGGCGGGTTCGGTGTCGGGGTCGTCGGCGTCGAAATCGACGGTGTCCGGGTCGATGATCTCCTCGGTGTCCGGGTCGAACAGTTCGGCGTCCTCGACCAGATCCATCGCCACCGCCCACTGTCGTGGGTCGGCATCGATCATCTCGGAACTGACCGGCTCGGCGTCAGCATCGACGAGGTCCTCGGCGGGGATATAGGCGTCGTGGTCGACGGCGACCGAGTCCACTGCGAGGACCGGGTGCCCGGCCGCGGCATACGGCAGGGCCGCGGCGAGCCGGTCCCGGCGGCGCCGGCGGTCGGCGGCGATGAGTTCGGCTTCGTAGTCGAAGTTCCACCGCACCGACGACAACTTCTCCACCGCGGCGTGGTCGCCGAGTTGTTCGTATCCGGCGATCACCTCGAGTTGGTCGAGACTGAATTGACTGGTGTCCAACAGGTTCCGGGCAGTGCTCGATCGGCCGATCTTCCCGGCCTTGCGAACCCGCGCGGTGTCGATTTGCAAGCCCTCGGCGATGCGGGTGGCGGTGGCGCCGAGGTCGAGCATGTAGGAGACTCCGGCGGCGCGCGCGGAATCGGTCAGCTCGATGCGCCGGTCGTTGAGGTTGATCTGATCCAACGCCCGATCGATCAACCGTTGCGGGTCGTCGATCGGGCGTTCGGTGGCTTCGATGTAGACCGGCACTTTCGCGAGGCCGAGAGTACGAGCGATCAACGCCCGCACCTGCCCGTCGACGACCACGACGTGTCCATCGGGGCCGCGCTGGGCCAGGATCGGATCACGCACCCCGAACCGCCGGATCGACTCGACCTCTTTCGGGTGGGCCTCGAGATCGATCTGGTCTTCGGGACGCACGTTGTGGCCGATGACCAGATCAGCGGGGTCCATGCTCACCGCCTCGGCGGGCGCGGGCAGCGGCGCGAGCACGGCGATGGATGGGTCGACGCCGGGCGAGGGCTCCTGCTCCAGGTCAACCGAAGTGTCGGGCTCGAGAGTGGTGGCGGGCACGAAAACTCCTTACGTAGAGGACGGCAATGGCGAGACCACCAGCTGAAGCCGGTGGCGCGTGCCGTGACAGTGAACGAGGGTCAGCGGGTGGTGCGGGAGCGGCGGGCGACGTTGAGCGGGTACAGCCCCAGCGCCCCGGACTCATCGGGGCGGTAGGTCCAGTACCGGCCTCGCCAGCCCCGGAACTGCTCACGCCAGGACTCGATCACCGGATTGTTGACGAGGACGGTGACGGGTCCGGCGGTTCCGAGGTGCTCGCGTCCGGCGAACTCGGACCGTGAGATCGACTCCACGGCGGGCGCGTCGATCGTGGGGGAGGTTGTGCTCATTCGGGGCTCCTGTCAGTGGCGGTGTTCTTGGTGTGGTGTGCGCGGTGCCCGACGACTGCCCAGCTCAGGGTTACGCTGGATGTTTGCTGGCGTCGGGTGGTTGGAAGGGGTGCGGTGATGGCGAGGAGCCGGTGAGTGGGTTGCCGAGGTACGGGCCGATGCTGGCCGCCGCGGGGGCGCTGCCGGTTGATGAGGACCGGTGGGCGTTCGAGCTCAGCCACGATGGGATCCGGGCACTGGCCTACGTCGATGAGCGGTTGCGGTTGGAATCGCGCAACGGCAACGACATCACCGCGGCCTGGCCCGAACTGGTGGGGCTCGCTCCGGCCGAACCCGGTTTCGTCGTCGACGGTGAGATCGTCGTCGAAATCGCGGGCCGGTCCTCGTTCCGGGCGTTGGCCCCGCGGATGCATCAGCGCAACCCGGTCACCATCGCAACCCTGGCCCAGACCTCACCGGCGACGTTCATGATCTTCGACCTGCTTCACATCGGCGACCGGTACCTGGCCGGGCTGCCCTACACCCAACGGCGCGAACTGCTCGAACTCACCGGGCTGGCCGGACCGCATTGGCGAATCCCTGGCCTACTGCCCGGCCCGGGCGCCGAGGCCCTGGCCGCGTCGCAGGCGCTCGGGGCCGAGGGAATCGTTTGTAAACGGCGTGACAGCTGGTATCTGTCCGGGCAACGCAGTCCCGCCTGGACGAAGGTCAAGAACGTGACTCATGAGGAGGTGGTGGTCATCGGCTGGAAAACTGGGACGGGCCGACGGGCCGGGAAGATTGGGTCGCTGCTGGTCGCGGTCCCCGACGACCGCGGCAACCTCGAATACGCGGGCAGCGTAGGAACCGGGTTCACCGCCGGGATGCTCGCAGACCTCCACGAACGGCTGGCGCCGTTGCGACGCGCTGATCCACCGTTCTCCGGATTCGGATCGCCCCCTGCCGGTGTGGTGTGGCTCGAACCGCACGTGGTCGGGGAAGTGGCGTTCACCGAATGGACCGGCGACGGCCGGCTACGCCACCCGTCCTGGCGGGGGCTTCGGCTGGACAAAGACCTCGATGACGTCGAAACGCCCGAAGGAAGACCGTGACAGAACGACGTAGCGACGATCGGTGATTGCCGGTCAGGGCTTGCATTCCGCCGGCAATTCGCGGTTGCTTCCGGTCCTGCTCACGGCGGTACTGGTCCGGCTAGTGTAAGCGGCTGGTCCCTCGTTCTTGGTCGCCCACCAAATCCTGGCCAAGGTGACGGCAGCCACCTATTCGCGGGGAAACAGGAGGTTCGAGACCCATCCCGGACGCCGCCCCAGCTCGGCCGACACCCGCAGCGCTTGCTCCGCAGTCATCGGAGCAGCCCCAGGGAATCCCAGGGGAGCCTGCACGACGCCGCGGGCGATGCGGGTCTGCATGTCGGCAATCTTCTGTGCGTCCCTTCGCCCGTCGTAGGTGAACGAGCACAGGTCGTCGATCGGATCAGGCGGTGTCTGCCTGCCGCGAATGATGATCCGGCACCAGTGCCGCGATCTCGACGTGGCCATCGGTAAGAGGTCGACCCGCTCGATGTCGCCGATTGGGACACTGACCGGTGACTGTTTGGCCTTCCACCGTGGATTCTGATCGAAATGCTCGAACACCAGATGAGTGGGCGTCCACGTCAACGACTTCACTGCTCGGACTCTCCAGTGTCGACACGTACCTCGTTCTCCCGTACGGCAGCACTCCAAGCGTTCGTGTGCTTCATACCAGACGGGGCACCTGCGCGGAGTTTGACGTAGCTGGTTAGCCGAGTATTCAGCACTGAGGCTCGCGTCGAAGATCCGATTGGAAGCCGGACAACCAAGTCTATCCATGGCGCGGTGAGAAGCGGCAACCAGTCAGTGGTCTGGAAACTCAGTTCCGCGTGCAACATCACGACATCGGGGGCGCGGACAATCAACCCATACGGCTGATCCGTCGCTCCGTACTCATTGATCGCTTTGATCATCTGAGGGCGAAAAACAGTCCTCACCCCTGGGGGCGAAATCTGTTGCGGAACGGATTGCGCAGACGTCCTGAAGGTGATCTCGCCACAGTCGAATCGCTGGCCGCCGGGGGCAACCACTGTGACGCTGTGTCGGTGATTCGGGAACAGGACGTGGTCACCCGGCGCGGTATCGATCAGCATCTCAACATTGACAGCGACCTTTGCTGTGGGGTCGCCCCCTACAGTGGCCTCCTTGCGCTCATATAAGTCGGCATGCCCGCGTACAAGATCCAGCTTCGGGACGGTTGCGGCCGGGGCGAGGATCGACAGCAACTCCGCTCGGGTCGCAGCTCGGACGCTTGTTCCCTCCCTCCACGGCACAGCGTTGGTAGCCCATCGAAATCCTACGGCGGGGTTGTTCGGATCCTTCGGGACCTTGGGCAGCTTCACCAAGTACGGTGCCTGGTCCGTCTCGAATAGAAGTGCCACAACCCACCCGTGTTGGGTCATGAACCCGAAGTGGGAGAGTGCCGGGGCGACGTCGAATGCGAAACCGCCGCGCATGCCCTGCCACCAGCTGGCTGGATCCGTGTCGCCCAGGTCGACAACGCGGTGGGAACCCTCGCACAGCCCCACGATCCACAGGATGGGCTGACCGCCAGCCTTGTTCGCCATGCCGCCAAGTTGGCCGGCCTTGTCCTCTTTGGGCCACTCACGTTTGGCTTCGACATGGTCGTCTTCAATCTTGCCGCCAGCGACAACGTGGTTGACGAGCTCGTTCACTCGGATCTCGAGCTGGACCTTGTTCACAACCACAAAGGTACCGGGCCTGCGTGCGCGGCGCGCCGAGATTTCCAAGGGCGGCTAGGGTGCAGTAAGTGTGTGCCGACCTACGTGTCGGAGCGACGGCAGTCCTGTCCAACTGCAGTTCAGGGCGGCAACCACGCCTCGATATTTCGACACTCTATATCGAATTCATAATTCGATATAGAGTGTCGAATTGTCGTTTGAGGTGCGATCTGGTAGAAGCGCGGACGGATACGATTCCTCCCGTGACGGAAGCACTGGGCTTGCTGAAAAGGCAACCCGAAAATACCTGCGCCTAAATGACCAAACCGAAAAGGGGAAACAGGATGTTCTCGACGCCGCATTAACCGAATTGCGTGACGGTGAGAATCCGAACGATGTGGCGGAATCGTCCCCGTTCACGTCCGGGTATTTGCGGAAGCTGGCGCGTGAGAATGGGGTCGAACCGGCCAAGCGTGGTGTGAAGCCGCGCCGTAAGTAGGGCCTCTCCACGGGCGCGCGGGTCCGCGCGGCCAACCCTTAAGACCGGTTTGACGGGTGCTCGAGAATGAGTATGTGACCCCGGACTGCGACATTGTGGACGTCATCGACGAACTTGTTGACTGGCAGCTCAGCAAAGAGCCTTCGGTCTACGACCGCAACGTCAACCAGGCCCGTTGCCCGCATTGGTGGTGCGACGCGGACTTCCACCCGCTGCCCATCAAAAAACGCATGCGGGAAATCCGGCGCCTGTGGCAGCGCAGCGACAGCGAATGGCGGCCCGCATAAGCATGGCCGTGCACTGCGACCGCCACGGCTGCGACACCTGGCAACGTACCGACCCCGAAACCGTCTCCTGGGGCGCGCCGCCGTGGGTCACCGTCGACTTCGGCAACCACATCGGCAATCACATCGTCAACCACTTCCACTCCCTCGACTGTCTCCGCCTTCTCAGCATCGACGCGACAGGCCGGTGCGTGGTTCCCGCGGCGATGGGGGTGTCCGCTGGTGTCCGGTCGGTGGTGCTGCGCTGTGGTATCGCGGCTTGTGAACCCGTTCGCCTCGGTGGGGCCGGTTGCGGTTGTGCTGCGTGTTCTTGCGGGTCGGTGGCATATGGAGGTTTACCCTCGGGAGTTGTCAGGCACGTTCTCGAGGTGGAACGAGGGAGTCATGGCAGGCAAGTTCGAACTGTTCACCGATGCCGCGGACAAAGTCCGGTGGAGGCTCAAGGCGGGCAATGGCGAAGTAATCGCCCAGAGTCAGAGCTACGCGAGCAAAGACGCGGCCAAGAAGGGGATCGCCTCGGTGCAGAGCAATGCGGCCGGGGCCACGATCGTCGACCTCACCGAGGGCGCGGGGTAACTATCCGAAGCACTGAGCCCTGACTGGATGCCGGTAAGGGCTCAGTCGTTGCCGGGGGACAGGGCACAGTCGAACTTCGAGAGTGTCCGAGCACGGCTACGGCTACGACGTCAGCGCCGTCGAAAAGCCGGGATCGGACGATGTGCCCTTTAGCCGTGGGCTACACAAAGGGATGGAGCCGAGCCAGTGGTCCGCAGCATGGACCGCAAACGACCAACCGTAACGTCGAGAACGGAACTACCGTGTTGCAGTGGCAGACCATCGAACTCAGCGAGGCCGCGCTCTACATCGAGCCCGCCGAGTACGGGCGGCCACCGATGACCGATCCTGCGGCAGCGGGGGCGTTGCTTGGAATCACGCGGGATTTCAAAGGCAACGAGAACGCCCAGATATGGGTGGGCTGGACGCACGGATTCATCCGGCTCGGGTTCGGGTCGAGTGCTGTCGAGCCGGACATGCTCGAGCTCGACGAGTGGGAGACGGTCGAGGAAGGGGTGATTGAACTCGGCGCCTCGCCAATGCTGACCCGGACCACGTTGTCACCCATCCGGCCACCCGAACTCGATCAACTCCTGCCGTTACCCAGCGGGTTGCACCGGATCAGGGTCAGTGCTCGCGGCCGGGACCGTGACCGAAACGATGTGGCGATCGCGATCCAGTTGTGGCCCACCACTGAGCGAATCCCCCTTACCAGGATCAAGCACGACGACGCCTTCGGTGTGGATGAGTATGAGCGCCGCCTGTCCAATCGCGGTCGGCACCCCGACCCGGACTTTGCGCTGACCACAACGCCCGCCGTGCCCGAATTGCCCACGATCCGACCGCCGGCCTCGGCCACCGCCGCCACCTCGGTGGCAGAGCAGTGGGCGCGGTTGCACGACACGATCGTGGCGGGCAGCAGCCCCGACGCGTGGGTGCATTTGGTCCACCCCGCCGCGCGCCCGCAGGCCGCGGACGACGCCGAGCAACGCACAGGTGTCGAGTGGCCCGCCGAACTGCGTGAATGGTTCTCCTTGCACGACGGCGGCGGGTCCGCCGACCTGCTGCCAGGCATGACGCTGCTCGGTCTCGACCAGGTGGTCGACGTCCATGCCATGCAGTGCGAAATCTGGGCCGATCTCGCCGCCGAGGACCCTGAGTTCGGGAACGGTCGAACATCCAACGACAACGCACAAGCACCAGCCAGTTCCGAAGTCGGGCAGTTCATACCCCATTTCATTCCGATCGCCGAACGCGACGGCACCATGCTCATCTGCGACACCCGGCCCGGCCCGCTACAAGGCTGTATCACCGAATTCGGCAAAGATACCGCCGACGGCTACCCACCCACCTGGGCCTCGCTGAGCGCCATGCTCGCCGACCTCACCAACAGCATCGCCACCGGTGTCCCCTTCAACGCCCAGTACCAACCCACACTCGACCACACCGGACTGCACTGGACGTTCTCTGCGGCGCCGCCGCACCCCTGAACTCGGGCAGCTGATGCGGACAGGCGAAGAAATGCCATCGAACGGAGATAACCAGAGCTGGCCATGGTGTGAGACAACCAGAAGAACAGCTGGTCACAGCGCTGCCGCATGTCGCGAATTTTGAGACCCTGCACCGAGGCGTGCTCGTGAGCATCGCGTGCGGTGGCGGCGTCATGCTCCGCTTCTGTCGGCGAAGGGTGGAGGACGGCTCCTGTTGTGGTTGTCCACAGAGGTATCCACAACATGTGGATATGGTGAGCGCCGATCATCTCCCGGACCGGCGAGCGGTCGGCCCGCGAGTCCGGCGCACGACGAGTACGCCGCGTCACTGGCTACTCGGGCGTCTCGGGTTCATCGGCGAGGCTGAGGGTTTCCCAGAGTGTGCGGGCGGCGATGTGCGCTGCGAGCAAGTCCACCGGCTGGGAATCGCCGGAGTTCGGTGCCGGGTCACGGACCTTACGCAACCGAAGGAATCGCAACCCGCGCAGCGCGATACCGGTCGCTGCGGGCCCGGATTCGTCGGCGGGGACGGTGAAGACGTCGTAGTCGTGGAGCCGGATCCAGGCCTCGTACCAGGCTTCGGCCGGTTTGCCCTCCCGCCCCGGCGTGGTGTTCTCGTCGGGAGCCCAGTATCGGCAGCGGCACAGGGGGTCGTCGCACCGGTTGAGCGGGGCGTTGCCGACGGGGTTGTAGCGGTCGACGTGCCCGGCCAGCATCACACAGGCGCGGCGGCTGTACCAGGCGCACTCCGGGTGCAAGCCAGGTTCGACGGCGACGCCGCGGAGGTAGTCGGAGGGGCGGATCATCAGCACCAGGGTGTCGTCGAGTCCTTCCCCGCACACCTGACATCGTTTGTGGTGCAACACTTCTGCGAGCCGGTGTGGGTCGATGTTTCCCCATGCCGGGCGAGTGCGGTCGCGGTGGGCGAGGGTGATGTGGGGGACTACGAGTCCTGACGAGATCGGTGCAGTCGCCAGGCGCGCGGGGATCGGAACACGCTCGGCCGCGGGCGGTCGGGAGCCGGGGGCGGCGGACATGGGGGCCTCGAATCTGGAGGTTCAGTGTTGGGCCTGGTGGCCTCGGCCGCGCAACGGTGGGCCACGAGGACGACGGTGGCGGCCTGGTCGGGGGCGAAGGGTGCTTGCACGCGCAGGTGGATCAGCGAGACCAGGCTGGTGGTGGTCGGGGTGCCGGTGTTCCACGGCTCGTAGTGGTTTTCGTCGAGGTCGGGGATCTGGGCTTGCAGCCAGGCGGTGAGTTCTCCGACGTGGGTGATCACGATGTCCAGCGTGTGCCGGTGTGGGGGTCGTGGTCGTAGACAGGCACCACGGTCGGTGCGCCGAGGGCGTGTTCGGTGACCGAGGTCGGCAGCACGGCTTCCTCCCCGCCCGCGGCCCACCACCCGGGCGCGATCACCCACCGGTCCTCGGCGAGGCGGGCGGGGACCAGCCGCCAGCTGATCTCGGACTTGGCGATCCCGAACGGGTCGGTGCCCCAGCGGGTTTCGCGGGTGCCGTCGGGTGTGATGGTGTCGATCGCGGTGGCGTGTTCGATCCGCACCAACGCCATCACCGGCAGGTGATCGGCGATGATCTCGGTGTGGGGGAACACCGCGATCGGTGTCCCCGCGGCGGGCGTGTCGGCGAATGCGGCGTGCCAGCCGATGACCAACACCTCACGCGCGGGCCGGGGGATCGGGAGCAGGCGCGCGGTCCAGCGCGACGGCTCGGCCGCCCCGACCACGGTGGCGTTCACAGCAACCCCCGGTCGCCGTTGCTGGTGGGGCGCAGGTGTTGGACGGATTCGATGAACCGCAGCGGCATGATCACCTGCTCGCCGGCATCAGTGCTCAGGCTGGCATGACGGGCGCCGACAGTGTCCACGCTCAACCGGGCCAGCAGGTGCCCGCCGCGGGTGCGGACGGTGACGGTCAGGTTGTTGTGGCGGGCCTCGTGGAGCGCGGCCACCACCATGGTCGAGGCGACCGAACCGGTCACCGGGTCGGCGACAGGGCCGATGCCACGCAACTGGTTCAGGGCGGCGCGCACCCTGTGGCGCAAGGGGGGAACGGTCAGCGGATAGGTCATCGAGGGTGTCCTCTCAGGAAGGCTTCCAGCCGGAGTACGAAAGGCGCTCAGGCGGTTTCGAGTTGGAGGAGGTCGGCGTAGCGGTCGGCCTCGTCAGGGCAGGCGCAGCGGCAGCGCGGGTAGGGATTCAGGCACGCTTCGCAGAAGCCGCAACTCGGGCAGTGGGGGCCGGCGGGGTTGTCGTACTCTGCCCCGCAGTTGTCGCAGAACCCGTCGTAGAACTCGTAGTCGTAGCTGGCGCCGGCCGGGTATCGGCCCAGCTCGTAGGTGTGGTTTGAGTACCACGAGCCGTCGCGCCAGTGCCCGCGGTGTTCATTGAAGATGTAGGCGGGGTGTTTGTAGGCGGGGTCGACGGTGAGGATGGCGGCTTTGTCGGTGCCCAGCCACCGTTCGAACCGCTCGCGTCCGGCCCAGGAATCCAGCGACCCGAACGGGCTTCGGGGTAGGAAGTCCTCGGCCGCGATGCGGGTATCGGATCGGTCGTCACCTGGGAGGGGGTGGACGTGCTCGGGCAGGATCCCGTTGTGGGCCAGCACGCTTCGCTTGTCGCCCCCGATGGCGAAGGGGTGACAGTTGGCGGTGGTGTGGTCACCGTGGGTGGCGAAGCGGGAATGGAACAGCGCCGGCCCGTCCGGGAACGATGTTCGGGCGTGGGCGAATTCGGTGATCGTGGTCTGTGGGTCTAGGCCGTGGCCGACGATGAGCCGGTCCCCTGCGTGCACGGCCCACCCGTGCCCGTGCGGGTTCGCGACGGCGCCGGCAGCGAGGGCTTCGTAGTCGGCGAGGATGCCGGGTTTGATGACGGTCAGGATGCACATGCGAGGTCCTCCAGGTTGCTGCTGGGCTCACGCGTGTCGGTCGGTGTCAGCGCGGCGAGTTCTGCAGTGAGCGCCGCGTATTCCGGGTGTTCGGCGACCCAGTCGGTGAAGGTGGCCCATTCCCAGCCGTGGCCGGCGACGACGTCGTGGGCGCGCAGGGTGCGGGTGTATTCGACGGTGGCGTGGGCGAAGCCGAGCGCGGCTTGCACCTGTTGACGCTGCAGTGAGCTAGCGAAGACCCGTAGCTCGAAGGTGTGCGCGGGTCGCGGGTTGATGGCGTGATAGCGACCCCACCCGTGGCCGCCGTGCGCGAGGTGTTTGGCTATGTCGCGGATGTCGGGGTCGAAGCTGGCCCATTGCGAGTCGCGGCGCCGCGCCAGTGCGGTGACGTGGGTTTCGTTGCGGTAGACGAGTTTGAGCCACCGGTAGATGTGGGCGGGGGAGTCGAACCCGGCCCGCGACACATGGACGTGGATGCCGACCTCGTCATCGGTGTAGCAACCGAGCAGCCGCAACCTGCCGAGCACAGACCAGGGGAACTCGTTGATCGCGTAGTCGAAGCTCATCGGGTGGGTGACGACTTCGAATCCGCAGCTGATCGACCCGTCGTGTTTGAGATAGCCCACGCCGTCGAGTTCGTTGTTCGCGGTCGTGACCGAGTCGTTGTAGCCGTGGATGGTGGTGCGGAGTTCGAGTTCCAGGCCCAGGAACAGCGGGCCGTGCCCGTGGAAGATCGGGCGTGGGGTGTAGTCGGAGTCGTGGACGCGTGAATCGTCGGGCTGGGCGCAGTCCTCGCAGTAGTCCTCGCGGCCGCGGATCAGAGTGCGGCACCCGCGGCATCGCGTGTAGTCCTCGCGACAGTCCTCACACACCGCCCGGAAACCGTCGACGGTGTAGGAATCGGTGGTGCGCGCGTCGCAGTCGTCGCAGGCGGTGTAGGCCTCGGCGCAGGACTCGCACACGTCACCGCCGGAGAGGACCGCCACGATGTAGGGCGCGTAGCGGTCGCAGTCGGCACACAGGGTGCGGTGGGCTCGGCAACCAGCGCACCAGTAGTCGTCCGCGGTGGTCAGCGCGGTGTCGCGGGCGGGGAGTTCGCACCTCTCGCACAGGTCGAGGGCGGCGACACAGCCGGAGCAGAGGTGTTCGTTCTCGGCGGTCTCGACGAGTTCCGCCGTAGGGCGGTGGGCTGAACAGGTTTCGCATTCGGCGAGGTCGACCAGGACAGCGGTGGGCATGGAATTCCTTCCCTGGAAACGACGAAAGCCCGCACCGACGGGTGCAGGCTCAGTGGCAGGCGGTGGCGAGTTGCGGGCGAGGCCGACTCGTCAGGGACTCGGGGCGGGCGGCGGTTTGGCCGCGGGCAGCGGCACCGGCCGGCTGGAGGCACGGTGGCGCGTCGAGCGGGGTCGCGGTCGGCGGCATTCGCAGTGCGGGAACCGGTTCTCACACGCGAAGCACCACCCGCAGGTGGTGCAGTACCGGCTCACCCGGTGCACGTCGACGGCCTCACAACTACGGCACACCGACCGGCGATACGTGGTGTACCGCTGCGACCAGGGCAGGTGACTCAAGTTCGAATACCAGATCCCGTTGTCCCAGTGGCCTTTCGACTCGTTGAGCAGATACACCTGCTGGTCGAAGCCCGGGTCGACGGTGAGGATGAGCAGCTTGGATGACGCCAGCCAGGATTCGAGTCCACGAAACCCCTGGTGGGTGTCGATCGACCCGAACGGCTGGCCGGGGAGGTAGTCCTCGGCGGCGATGCGGGTGTCGGATCGCCAGTCATACGGGCCCGGGTGCACGCGTTTGGGTAGGACACCGTTGTGCGCCAACACGGTTCGTTTGTCGTGGCCGAGGAGGAAGGGGTGGCAGTTGTCGATGGTGCGGATGCCGTGGGTGGCGTAGCGGGAATGAAACAACGCCGGACCCCGCGGATGCTGGGCACGAACCCGGGCGAACAGATCGATCACTTCCTCGGCATTCATGCCGTGCCCGGTCACGATCGTGGGCCCGGCGATGACGGCGAACCCGTGCCCGTGTGGATTCGCCTCGGCGCCATGCCTCAATGCGGCTGGATCCGGGGCGACGGAGGCGGGGATGAAGGTCAAGAGGCACACAGCACGTCCTCCTGTTCATCGATGAGGTCGGTCAGACGAGCCAGTTCGGCCACCAGGGGCGCGTATTCGAGGCGGTGGGTCAGCCAGTCGGTGAACTGCTCCCAGTCCCAGCCGCCGGCGCGGATCTGGGCGACGGTGAGGTCGGAGGTGTAGGCGATGGAGGACTCGGTGAACGCCAACGCCGCCTGCACCTGGCCGGGGTCGAGAGTGCTGGCGAATACCCGCAATTCCAAGGTGTCGCGCGGGTGGGGGTTGATCGCCTGGTACCGCGGCAACCCGACCGCGTGGCGAGCGCCTTTGGCCAGGTCCTTGACCCGAGAGCGGGTATCGAGCTCGAACGGGGCGTAGCGGCTGGTACGTCGCGCCAACCGCGAGACCTGGTCGGAGTTGCGGTAGATCAGTTTCATCCACCGGAAAATGTGGGCGGGCCCGGTGAACCCGGCCCGGGAGGCATGCACGTGCAACCCGACTCCGGCGCCGGTCTGACATCCCATCCGGGAGAGCTGGTGCAGGACCTGCCACGGGAACCCGGTCAGGGCGTACTGGTAGGTCATCGGGTGGCACACGATCTCGAAACCCATGGGCCGGATCGAGGAATCACGCTTGAGATACCCGAGCGACCCGAGTGCGTCGGTGGCAGTATCTATCGCTACCCCCAAACAGTCTTCGGGCACAACGACTTCCAGTTCCAATCCGAGGAACAACCGGCCGGTGCCATGGAAGATCGGGTCGGGCCGGTAGCTGTAGTTCCACAACGTGTGCCGGTCAGCGCACCGATCACACCCGCGACGTCCCGCCAACAGCGTGCCGCAGTCCGGGCACGAGTGCAGCTCCTGGGCGCACGCCGGGCAGGCGCGGTGGTTGCCGACGACGTAGCGGCTGTGGCGGGTGAACCGCTCGCACCGGAAGCATTGATCGAACAACTGGTGCGCGCAGATCCCGCAGACGAAACCACCGGCATCGGTCCGTAGGCCGGTGAAGGTCACTTCCGTGCAGGACACACACGGGTGCAGTCCGGTCGCACAGTCCGAACACAGGCGCCGCCCGATGGCGGTGTCGGTGAGGGCGAGCGAGCGTGTCCCGCAGCGGTAGCACTGCGCGCAGGTTTGGGCGCATTCGTGGCAGACGATTCCGGCGTCGATCGGCAGGCGTATACCGGGTTCGCGGGATCGGCAGACCCCGCACGGGTCAGGAAGATCGAGATCGGGCACAGCGAACAACCCCTTCCGAAAAACGACGAACGCCGCACCCGATAACCGGGATGCGGCGTGTAAGACAGGACGAAAACGTGGCCGGGCGAACAGCCGAGAGGTCAGGCGGCGCGTGCAGTCGCCAGACGACAGTCGACCAGTTCGCCGAGATGACGGCCCTCGCAGGTAACCAGCGTCAGCACAGGGGAAGACTGGGCGAGCTTGCGCCGGGCGATCGCCTCGAACTCATCGATCCGGCTGGCGTCGATCGCCCCGTAGTGCTCGCCCACATCCTCGTCCAAACCGTCGACGTCAGGGAGTCCGGCGAGACGCCACATCCGCGCGTACAGGCCGAACGCAGTGGTATTCAACGGCGTCACCAAGCTCGCGCGCAGCAGTGACAGCACGACCTCGACCGAGGTCCCCGGCTTGGTCGACACACCGGTCGCGACCCGCTCCAGCAGCTCTCGGGCGTGTGCCCGATAGACGAACTCGGTGGCCATGCGTTCCTCGGTCGCGGTCAACAGCGAAAAGCTGTGATGCAACACGTCAGCGACGTCGGGGTGAGCCTGCTGCGCGCGACCGATCTCGTCCTCGGCCCAATCCTGCTGCCTGAGCGTCGCGAGGAGGGTCGTGGTGAACTCCGATCCAGCGATCTCACGGAGAATCGGTTCGAATTTGGTGAGCTCGGCGGTCATCGGTCTCCTTCTTCGAAACTGTGCGGGCGAGAACGGTTGGGGCGGAACACAAAGCGCGGACCGCCAGGTATTGCGGAGGGCCGGGGCGGCGCGCGGAAGTGGAACCGTCGTCGTTTGTGAAAGACGGTGCAGCGCTGACATGTGCCGTCACGATGCTGGCGAGGGCCCGAGTCTGCGGCGTAGGCTGGCAGGCGGAAGAGCTGCTGGTCGGGCCATTCTCAGGAGATCGAGATGCCTGCTGGCAAACAACGACGGTCCAAGCGCGATCCCGAATCGAGTCGCCGTTTGGACGAAGCTCAGAAATTGATGAAAGCTCGGCGTGAGGCAGCCAGGCGCCGTGAGACCGCGACGATGGACGCGGTCCAGACCTATCTCCACGCGGCAGCAGCGATCCGACAGCGCACCGGCATACACGAGCAGCGCGTCGGCGAGCTCCGCAAGCGGATCGAACAGTTGGACCGCGAGTACGACGCGGAAGTCACGCGATGGCGCGGCCAGCAAGCGGGCGCGGTGACGACGATGCGCGAGCTGGGCGAGACGGAGGCGAGTATCGGTGCACTACTCGAACTCACCAGCAAACAACTTCGGCAACTCACGGCCCTGGCCCGAGCGGCCGGAAAACCCGCCGCCGGTCCCCGCGGACAGGATGATCCGAGTGGGGTGCCAGGTGGAGGGCTGGTCGCCCGAAGTGACGTCGAGGTGGGTCCCGCTGGTCCGCAGGGCTCACTGAAGATTGACGTGCCAGGTCAGAGCTTGGCGTAGCCCCCGGTGTTCCAGACATGCCAACGGAATTGGCTCGGAGCGAGTGGAACACGGTGCGGGACACCGGGCTCGGTCGGATACGGCCAGTAGGCGACACCACATCGGTGGCAGTAGTAGGCGTGACTCCACACACCACGTGCCCTGTTACGCCCTGCCAGAACCTTGCCGCTTCGGTTGGAACGCTTGACAGCGGCGATCAGGATCGCGACGAGCGGCACGGACAGCCCAACCGGAACGATGAACAGCCCGATCAGGTACACGGTGACCTGACCGGGACTACCGCTCGGCGGATGGATCCGCAGCGAGTCAATGCACAAGACGTAGAGGAGCAAGACCAAAACCTACGGCCACGGCGAAGAGGCGACTCGCGGACGGCAGAATCGGCTGCCAGGCCAGGCTTCTCGCGAGCACGGAGCTGTGGTTGTACTCGAGTGTGGATGTGCCAGCGACCGGGAACAAACCGCCGGGCGCGATTCCGACTCCGGCGTACGCACCGGTGCTGTAGCCGCCGTAGGTGCCGTCGGACATGACAGCGGGCACGTTCTGGACCCAGTCGACGCGATCGCACTGCGGACAGGACATATCGAAGTTCACAGGTCCCCCAAGGACATGGTTTCGCTGGAGAAGAGCACGAGAAGTGTGGTACTTGGCAACGAACCGTGCATCGATCAAACACTGGACCGCAGCCACTGTCGATGTGGTGTGAACCACATCCGGCAAATGTTCAGCCCCCGTGCGCACAGGTCGAAACAGTGTCTGCCCCAACCGGTCATAGGTATTGGGCGTGCGCACGGTCGAACGTAGCGTGCGCTCACCCTGCCAGGCAGTCGGGCACTACGTGCGCACGGTTGGACCGGTGTGCGCACGGTCGGCAGGTAGGTCGTTGTCGGTGTGCGCACGCTCGGCCGATGGGTCATTGAAGATGTGCGCACGATCTGTGGCAGCTCTTGCATGCAGCCGTTCGGCATCTCGCAGGATCCGGCTGACCGCGGACCGACTGCGTCCGAGTTCGCGTGCGATGCGTGCGGCGCTCCAATCGTCGTGGTAGCGATGTGTCAGCACCGCGAGGACGGTCGCACGATCGCGACGTCCGCCAGGGTCTTGTTCGCAGATCGACGTCGCCAGCGTCTTCAGGTCGATGTCTGAGCTGATCCGGTCGTCGAGGGATTCCTCGATGAGTTCGGCTGGATCAGACCGCGGGGCGTCAAGTGCCGTGGGTACATCGCCAGCCTGGTGTTGTTCGAGTGTGGGTAGTCGTGTTTGCGACTGAGAGGGCGGCTCGATGTCGGTGGTGGGTTGATGTGCGTGCGCCAGAACCAGGAGGGCTAGTGAACTTTGCGTCATGCTTCCCTCCACGATGAGCGGCCACAGCCACGCTTCGCCGGCGGGCACGCCCGCGGTGATGGCCAGGGCACGTAGCGCGGTGAACGACAGCCAGAAGGCCCCGCCGGCGATCACCACGGTCAGCGCGGTCGCGGCGCGACGTGCAGCCGGGGAGACGGTGTCGGCATGTGCGAGCAGCGCAACGCCGTGAACTGCGGCCAGCAACGCCAGGGGCGGAATGACCGCGACGGTCGCGGCGACCACGGGCAGGGCTGTCGTGTGCAGTACGGCTTGGGTGGCGTTGCCGATCACGCTGACCCCGGCTGCGATGCAGAGCTCGGTCCAGAAGAAGACCTGCGCACGGTCGGTGCGCATGTCTTCGCTCGAAGGGGCCTGGTTTCGGGCCGATGGTGGTGACATAGGCAGCATGGGCTGATCCCCTTGCTCTGGGGGTTGGTATCAGACGTCCGGCAAGGAGTAGACGATGACCGAATACGGGACCGTCCAGGTCGAACACCACCAGTTCCTGATCTCCACCACCGACGCCGACCCCACCGACGTCGCCGCGGAAGGAACACTGATCTGGACCGGCCCCGGATTCGTTTCCATATTGACCGGCATTGCCTGTGGCCCTGCCACCCTAATTCTCGACCCGGCTGCGGAGTCCGTAGTCGAACTCGGCGGGTGGGAGGCCGTGGAAGAGACTGTCATCGAGGCCGACGCATCACTGCAGGTTATGACGATCGGTGGTGACCTCGTCGACACGTTCGGTGCCATCGCCGCAGGGCGGTACCGGGTTCGAGTCCACGCTCGCGGCCGCGACACCCACTACGACCTCGTCGTCACCGAGCCACGTGAGGAATACCTGGTCCAGCTCACCACCACGAGTGAGGTCGTTGGCGGACTGACCCGACTCTGCAAGACCGACAGCGTCCACGAGCCCTCCATCACCGAGGCCGCGGCAGAAAGAACAGTTCCGCGTCTCGACGATCTGGTCTACGTCGGCGATCCCGACAGCGGCTGGATCAAAGTCCAAGCCGACAGCCCTGAAGCCCACGCCACCTACGCCGCACGCGGCAAATGGGGCGGCCGACCTCCGTCCGACTACCTGTGTGCAGATCCCCGGCGACTGCACACAGGTTCTTTCGTCGCGGACCTTGACCGCGACCTGGTCGACGAGATCGCTGCCCTCACCGCGGAACAACAACAGGCGCTCGCCCGGTGGTGCACCCGCCGCGCCTTTGAACGGGCAGGGCTGACCGAGTTCGCCGACTTTCGCGCCGCACTCGACGCCATGGACAACGGGACCGCGCCTCCCGCGCCATTCGCGGTCCCATCGCAGCTCGGCGAGCTGGTGAAGAACAACCCTGCCATCCCGCTCACGGTCACCGCCCGCTTCGGCGGTTACGGTGATTCGATCCCCCAGCTCGACGCGACCAGGGCATATATGTACAGCGTCGGAGCCGACGAGGACATCGAGCCGGCTACCAAGGCGTTTGAAGCGTTCCGTTGGACCTCTTTCGCCTTCGGTCAGGACTACCCCGGCCTGATCTCCCGAATCCGCCGAGAGTTCCTCGCCACGCTGTGAGAATTCCTGCCAACCGGAACAACAGGGTCGGGGAATCATGCTTCATCGCCTCCCCAGCAGAACCTCGTCAAGGTCCTGTAGTTCGGGCGCACCGGCCTGCTCGACGCACGCCGGTGGCGAGCGCGCCGCTGGCCGGGGCCGACCAGAAGGCGATCGGTATCGCACGAAACCGGTTGAACACACCGACCGGTAACACAGAGCGGCAGACAAGAACGGTCCAGACAACGCTGGCGAGAGTCAACCGGCTGAAACTTGACGTCCGACACGGGATCGACACGAGTTCAGCAGGAAACGATCGGAATTGTCGGGATAGGTTGGGATGTCAGCTGTCGCCAATCCTGCAGGTAGCGGGCAGTTTTGGGATGTATCGAGGTCAATCGCGAGTACTACGAACCCTATTAGGTGAACAAGGGATCGAATTCCCTTGCTCACCGATGAGCGACGAACGCTCATGGCTAGCCAGCGGTGATCGAAGTCTTCCGCGAAAGCTGGTGTGCGTAGTGGTCGAGTCCCCCTCCGGACACGCACGTTAGCCCCAACAGGGCTGACCTTCAAAGTAGTTCGATGCGCGCGGACCCGATCCCGGCGCCCCTCGCCGACGCCGCCCGCCTCGGTCCCGTTCGCGCCGCAAGCGGGTGCGGCCGAGAGCGAGAGCGACGCGCTCAGTGTCGCCGAGCGCCGCGTGGTGATGCTCGCGGCGGGCGGTCACACCAATCGGGAGATCGCCGCCGAGCTGTTCATCACGGTCAGTACGGTCGAGCAGCATCTGACCCGGGTCTATCGGAAGTTGCAGGTCAAGGGGCGCGGGGATCTCGCCGCCCATCTCACCGGCCTGGGCGACCGGATCAACGGCGCCGAGCTCGCACACTCCCTGCGCGGCAACGATGTCGGGCACCGCGGCGCGGCCTGAGGACCGCGCCGCGGGTTCGCCCGTCAGGCCGGGGCCGGCTGCTTGGGCACCTTGATCACGAACAGGCTGACCAGCAGCGCCGCGGCGGTGAAGATCACCGCGGCGGTCACGGCACTGGACAGGCCGTGCGCGAGGACGTCGTGCGTGCCGGCGTGCTGCCGCGCGCGGTCGGTGCTCGCCGCCTGATACAGGGTGGTCAGAATCGCGACGCCGAGCGAGAGTCCGATCTGCTGGGTCGCCTGGAGCAGGCCGGACGCGGCGCCCATGTCCCGCGGGGCGAGTCCGCCGAGCACCGTCAGGTTCAACGTGACGAAGGCCAGGCTCAGGCCGGCGCCGAGCAGGATGAACGGGCCGAGGACGCCGGTGACGTAGTTGGTCGACTCGTTGGTGGTGGTCAGCCAGATCGCTTCCAGCATCATCAGCACCACACCGGTGAGCAGGACCGGTTTGCGGCCGAAGCGGGCGATCAGCTTCGGCGCCGACTTCGCCACCGCGAATTGGACCAATGCCATGGGCAGGAAGGCGATTCCGGCGACGAGCGGGCTGAAACCGAGCGATTCCTGGATATAGATCGAGAGCAGGATGTAGGTGCCCGCCATCGACGCCATCAACAGCACGAAGGTGAGGTAGGCCCCGGCCCGGACCGGGTCGGCGAGCAGCCGCAACGGCATGATCGGATGGTCGGCGCGGCGTTCGATGTAGACGAACACCCCGAGCAGCACGACACCGACGACGATCGGCACCACGGTGCCCGCCTCGGTCCAGCCGCTGGACCCGTGGGTCAGGCCGTAGACGATGCCGACCATGCCGAGGGTGGACAGGATCGCCCCGAGCACGTCGAATGTGCCGGTGTGGCGCTCGGTTTCGGTGAGGCAGCGCAGGGCCAGGATGATGGTCACCACGCCGATCGGCACATTGATGAAGAACACCAGCCGCCAGCTCAGGGTGGTGAGGATGCCGCCGAGGATCAGGCCGAGGGTGATGCCGAATCCGGTCACCATGGAGAACACCCCGAGCGCGCGGGTGCGTTCGGGCCCCTCGGCGAAGGTGGCCGCGATCATCGACAGGGCGGCGGGCGCGGCGAAGGCGAAGCCGACGCCCTGCAGTGCCCGCGCGGCGATCAGCACGGCCTCGTTCGAGGCGATGCCGCCGAGGATCGAGGCCACGACAACCAAGCCGAGGCCCCAGACGAACATCCGGCGCCTGCCGAGCAGGTCGCTGGCTCGGCCACCGAGCAGCAGTAGGCCGCCGTAGGCCAGCGAATAGGCGCTGAACACCCAGGCCAGTGCCAAGGCGGACATGCCGAGCCCGGATTGGATCTCGGGCAGAGCGATATTGACGACGTTGCTGTCGACAGCGACCATGAGCTGGCAGGTCACGATGACGCCCAACACGATGGACAGGCGACGGTCCTTGGCGGGTCCGGTCGGCAGGTCCTCGTCGGGAGCGCGGGTAACGGGCTGAGTATCTCGGCTGGTCATCGACATCCGTTCGAAGGATTCGGGAGGGACGGTGCGAGCTGCTGTGCAACGCTGCGTTTCGGCTCTACGCTTGTGGACTGAGTCCAGCATAGGGAACACACCGAGTTTCGTCTACAGATGTTGAGCGAGGTCGCGATGACAGTGCATGAACTGGAGGACTCGCCCGCGCGCGTCAGCCGGGCCGAGCGGCGCAGCCAGACCAGGCAGCTGATTCTGGACGCGGCCCGTGAACTCTTCGCCGAACGCGGCTATATCGAGACGACCATCCGGGCCATCGCCCAGCGGGCGGATGTGGACCCGGCGCTGGTGATGCAGCATTTCGGCGCCAAGAGCGCGTTGTTCGACGCGGTGTCGGGCATTCCGGTCACCCTCGACGACGCGCTGGAGGGCCCGCCCGAGGAGCTGGGCGAGCGCCTGCTGCGGCACGCGCTGGCGGATGTGGATCGCAAGGACGACCGGACGATGCCGGTCCTGCGGTCGATGCTGACGCATCCGGAGGCCGCGCACGCGGTGCGCTGCGCGATCATGAATCCGGAGACCAGTCCGTGGACGCGGGTGCTGGTCGGCCCCGACGCGGAGCGACGGTCCGCGCTGATCGGCACGCTCGTGCTCGGCGTCTTGGTGGCGCGCTACATGGTGCACATTCCCGGGGTGTCGGACGCGCCGGCGGAGCGCTTGGTCGAGTTGCTCGGGCCGTGCCTGCGGCCGCTGGTCATGGACGGGATCGCGCCCGAGCAGCCGGAGCCGTGCACCGCCCTGGCCGCGCTGGCCGAGGCTGATGCCGCGCGTCGGGCGGCCGCCGAACGGGTCGACGAGTGCGCCAGATCGGCGCTCGCCGCCGGCGCTTCGTACGGCGATGTGGGTCGATCGGTCGGAATCAGCCGACAGGCGGCGCGCAAGCGGTGGCCGCTGGACGGCATCGCCGATGATGACAACTAAAGTTGTCACACGAGGCTTCGTGGTGCGGTTGGTCGTAGTCGGCGGGAGCCTTTGACAACTCGGGTTGTCGATGGTGTCTGCGGCGGCAGTGCGCCGGGCCCATTCGTACGCCCGTCCGGCACTGCCGCGATACCCCTGACCGAGCCCGTCGCGCGCCCAGTTCTAGGGGACCGAGCGGCGCTCTTAGGGGTGCTCGGCGGCACGACCCCGCTGATGGGGATTCCGCGCAGCGATCGCCACCACATCTTCGAATGGTCCAAGGCGATCGCGGGCCAGACCGACCACGAGCACGGCGGGGCCGAGGCGACCCGCCAAGCGGTCGTGGACATGGCCGGATACGGCGACGCACTCGGCGCCGAGCGGCGGCGTTGCCCGATGGACGACACCGTGACCAAGATGGTCAGCGCCGACGACAAAGGCAATCAGCTGACCCCGGAGGAATTCCAGGCGTTCTTCATCCTGATGACCGTCGCGGGCAACGAAACCACCCGCTACTCGATCGCCGGTGGAGTCGAGGCGTTCGCGCAGTTCCCCGACCAGTGGGCGCGCCTGCAGGCGGACCCGACCCTGGCGCGCACCGCCGCCGAGGAGATCGTGCGCTGGGTGTCGCCGACCAAGGTGTTCCGCCGCACCGCCGTGGTGGACACCGAAGTGGGCGGTCAGCCGATCGGCGCCGGTGACAAGATCATGGCGCACCTGGTGTCGGCGAACCGGGACGAGACGGTGTTCACCGACCCCGAGACCTTCGATATCGGGCGAAACCCCAACCCGCACCTGGGCTTCGGTGGCGGCGGTCCGCACTTCTGCATCGGCAAGCATCTGGCCGTGCTCGAGATCGAGCTGCTGTTCGAGGCGCTGGCGAAGCGGGTCGGCCGGATCGAGATCACCGGTCCGACTCCGCGTCTGCGGTCGTATCACTTCACCGGAATCGTGGAGATGCCGGTCCGCATCGTCGCGCGCTGACCCGTCGCCGCGTATGGGCGGAGGGATGTCTTCCGCCCAGCGGAGATGAGTGATCATCGGGTGGGTCAGTGAACACGCTGCCGAAACCGGACAGGCCGCCACGGTCACCGTTGGGCAGCGGGCCAGCACTCGCTGGTTGTGCCGTTCCTACTTCTGGGGCGTGCCGGGTTCCCCGCTGATGGACTCCTGATAGATGTCCGCGTAGGTACGCGAGTCCTTGACCAGGTCGTCGCAGAAGGCAGCGACATCGTTGCCGATGAGTTCCAGGACTCCCTTGCCTGCCGCGGCACCTCCCTCGAAGAAATCGACAATCTCTGCGAGCAGATGCCCGTCAGACAAGTCGATCGGTCCGACCTTGAAGAGGTACTTCTGCATCTCCTTGTAGACGATCTGGTAGTCCGGTGGGAGTGCCTTGACCCGTGCCATGTGCGCCCGCCACTGCTTCTTGCCCTCGATAATGTCCTGAATGCCCACGTCAGCCTCCCAGCCGGCTCAATTTCCTTGCGACGTTCCTGTTCAACTGCTCGCGCCACCGATCGCGATAGCTCCGGGCCCCTTCCCCGCCGGCCAGCGCCGTGCAGAAGCCCTCGATGTCGTCGCCAACCACCTCGTGGATGCTCTGCCCATCCGCTGCTGTCTCTTCGAGCAGCCCCAGGGCACCGTCGAGGATCGGCATCAGGTTGCGCCCTGTGAAGCCCGCGTAAGGTAAGAGATGGGCTGTGATCTGTCGCCATGCCTCCCGAAAGTCGGCCGGCAATGCCTCGGCCCGGGTTTCGAACGCTTTCCATTCCCTGGTGAGATCGCTGCCCGTGATGGTCTCCCAGAAGTTCATCTCCCGCCCTCCTTGAGCTTGTCGATTCGCGATGAGAGGTACTCCCATTTCGACCAGAACCTCCCGAGTTCTTCGCGGCCCGCATCATTGAGCGCATAGAACTTGCGCGGCGGACCGATCTCGGAGGGTCGTTTCGTCACCTGGACGAGCCCTTTCTTCTCCAGTCGCACCAGGATCGTGTAGATCGTCCCCTCGATGACGTCGGCGAAGCCGAGGTCGTTCAACCGGCGCGTGATGGCGTACCCGTAGGTCGCCTCGCCGCCGATGATTTCCAGCACGCAGCCCTCGAGCGTGCCCTTCAACATCTCCGTCAAGTCGTCCGTCACAGGCTCCTCCTATCCTCCCGGTACTGCGTAGCACTGAATACCACTATACTGTATCACCGAGTAGCGGGTGGCGGGGATGTTCGACAGATCGGTGCCCGAACTGCGGGATGCCTGCATGGATGGGTCGCCCTGGCCGGCCGTTACTGGTTGGGCGAGTAACCGAGACAGGTCGACGAAGGTCGGCTCGACGCAGGACGACCGCAGCCCACTCAGATATCGACCAAGGCCTTGACTCTTGACCGGTCATCGGCACGTGGTCGGTGGCATGGCGATCCTGTGGCTTGTCCACGAAGCCACGAGTTGTGGATCAGCCCCTGTTCGAGCGTCGCCAACGATTGCTCAGTCTGTCCGGGTGCGAATACCTGCGCCAGCCACTTGTCGAGGGGATCGACGATCTGGTCTTCGCGGAGACAGGCGATCGGGGAGTGGTCGCTCGGCCCCCGGCTCACTCGCGACGGTCGGTGGAGTAGATGTACTCGATGGTGTTGACGGCCAGTCCGTCGTGCGGTCGATCAATTCGGCGCGCGAGGTGTGGAGCATGGCCCACTTCGCCGGCGTCCAGCTCTTCGGGGCGCTGATGGAAACGTCCACCATGTGGCTGGAGGGCGGCCTGGACCTCACCCACCACTAGATCCGCGCCTTCGAGGCGGGCATAGTCCGCGGTCGGGATGATCCGATCCAGGATCTCGTCGCGCCGCTCGGGCGTCATCTTCCCCTTGGCGACGGCCTTGTCGAGCAGCCCGCGCGAGTAGTCCTTGCCCTTCTCGGCGGCCTCGATGCCCAGGTCCTTGAGCAGCACCGTCATTCCGGCAAGAAGCATTTCGGCGTCGGGCGCACCGACGAAGGGGTCAGCCCCGTCTCCATCGAACAGGCCGGTGTGCAGGCCGGGTACCCGGCCGAGGGCAGGCCGGTCTACACGCAGCATGCCACCGGCGTGCTGGCGCGGATGGTCGAGGAACTGGGGCGGGGCGGCCGATCGGCCGGCGCGGGCTTCTACGACTACGACGAGGACGGCAAACGCGGCAAGCTCTGGCCCGGTCTGCGCGAAGCCTTCGGCGGCACCACCGAGATCCCGCTGCGGGAGATGCAGACCGGATGATGATCCGGCAGTCGGTCGACACCGTGCGCTGCTTCGACGAAGGTGTGCTGCGCACCGTCGCCGACGCCGATATCGGCTCGATAGCAGGTCGACGATTTCGGTGAGCGCCCTGGAGTTGTCGGTGCTTCGCAATTGATCGGTGACGGTGGTCAGACCGGTCAGTGCTCCGGCGAGTTCCCGCTCGTGGCCGGCGAAGGTGGTGCTGGTGTTGGACAGGAACTGGCTGAGTTGATCGAGCGTGGCCTGCAGGCCGGGGGCCTGTTCGGCGAGCAGTGCCGACATGGCGGTCATCCGGTCGCTGAAGTCGCGGACCGACTGGTCGTTGTCGGCCAGCATGGTGGTCGGCTCGTTGAGCTCGAGGATGATGGTCGAGAGGGCGTCCTTGTTGTCCAGGCCGACCTTCAACGCCGCGGACAGCGCGTCGAGGGTTTCCCGGATCTTCGCGCCGTTGCCGTTGAGGACGGGATGGAGCACGCGTCCGGACAGCGGGCCGAGTCCTTCCTGTCCGGGTTCGGGGTTCAGCGCTGCCGCGAACTGGTCGATGGTTTTGATCATGGTGTCGAGCTCGACTACCACGCCGTGGAGGTGCTCGTCGCGGAGGCCGGACTGGCCGAAGTGGCCGGTGACTCGGCGGCGGACCCCCAACTGGACGAGCTCGCCGGGGCGGTCGAACGGCTGTTGCTGTTCATGCAGTTCGTGCCTGCCGCCACCCAGATGTTCTTCTTCGAAGCCGTCGGCGCCGGTCCGCGCGTGCGCAGCAGGCGCAACGAGGCCATCGCCGAATTCGTCGAGGTCATCGCGCCGCCACTGCAGGCGGCACGCGCGAAGTATGAGCCCGGATTGCCTCCGCTGAGTATCGGGATCTGTCGCGCGCTCGTCGCGAGCGCCATCGAGCTGATCATCGAATACCTCGCCGATCACGACATGGACGACCTGCATCTACTGGCCCCGCGGTTGGTCGAAATCGTCGAAGCCACAGTGGCTCCCAACTTTGTCGCGGAGACGGCGCGGTCGGCTGATCGGTGAGTCGGCGGTGGTGGTCAGGCGCGTGGAGTCGCCGAGAATGTGTCCGGGTCGGGGCTGGCTACCGGGGGTCGATCAGAGGTCGGCAGTGGGGGCGCGGTCCGGCTCGAGCGCTGCGCTGATGCGCCGATCGATGGCGGCCACGGCGAATTCGCCCCAGCGGATGTTCTCCTGCTCGAAGGCGATACCGCGCAGCAGGGTCAGGTAGGGGCCGATCCGCTCGGCTTCGGCCAGGTAGGCCTGTTCGCTGCGGCCGTTCATCAGGCGTGCGCGCAGCCGCTCGTAGCGGGCGAGCTTGGCCCTGGACCATTCGATCCGTTCGGCGACGGTGGCGCGGACGGCGGGAGCGTCTTCGCTGTCCATGCCTTGCAGTTTGACCATCATCTCGTCGCGGATCGCGGTGGGCTTGGCGGGTTCGGCGAGGAAGGCGTGCAGGGCCGCCCTGCCCGCCGGGGTGATCGTGTGCAGGCGCTTGTTCGGTCGACGTTCCTGCTGGACGAGCCTGGTGGTGATGAGCCCGTCGGCGCTCATCCGTTCGAGTTCCTTGTACAGCTGTTGCGGGGTCGCCATCCAGAAGTTGGCCACCGAGGCGTCGAAACCCTTGGCCAGTTCGTAGCCGGATGCCTCACCTTCCAGCAGGGCCGCCAGCACGGCGTTTCGTAGTGCCATTCATTGAGACTATCACTCTAGGTAACTATTCAATTAGTTGTCCTTTGTTGGGGCTGGACAGCTGCGGCGGTTGTCAGTAGCGTTGCAGCCTACATACCAAAGAAGTTGACTAGGAGTGACATTGAGTACGCACCCCTTTCGTGCTGCCGTGGAGAACCGCGACGAGGCCGCTATCGAGGCTTTGCTGGCCGACGATGTCGTGTTCACCAGCCCGGTGGCGTTCAAGCCCTACCCCGGCAAGGCGATCACCGCGGCGATCCTGCGCGCGGTGATCCGGGTGTTCGAGGACTTCCACTACGTCCGCGAGATCGCGAGTGCCGACGGCCGCGACCACGCGTTCGTGTTCGCGGCCGCCGTCGACGGGAAGCAGCTCACCGGCTGCGACTTCCTGCACTTCGACGAGAACGGCAAGATCGACGAATTCACCGTGATGGTGCGGCCGCTGTCGGCCGCGACCGCGCTGGCCGCCCGGATGGGCGAGCAGTTCGAACGGATCAAGGCCGAGGCGACCGCGCAGCTCCAGGCCGAGGCGGAGCGGACGTGAACGACTACGACGCTGTCGTCATCGGCGCGGGCAACGCGGGGCTGACCGCGGCGGCCACCCTGCAACGCGCGGGCGCGCGCACCCTGCTGCTGGAACGCCACAACGTGCCCGGCGGCTGCGGAACCTCCTTCCGGCGCGGACGTTTCGAATTCGAGGTCGCGCTGCATCAGCTCTCCGGTGTCGGTGTCGAAGGCCAGCCGATCTCGCTGCGGGAAGGGTTGTTCGCGCAGCTCGACATCAACGACAAGCTGGAATTCGTCCAGGAACACGACCTGTACCGGGCGGTGGTGCCCGGCCGGCTCGATCTGACCCTGCCCGCGGACTGGGACGCGGCGATCGACGCGATCGAGGCCGAGTTCCCTGGCAACCGTGATCGCACGGCCAGGTTCTTCGAGCTGATCAAGCAGGTGACGTTCTGGCAGATCTGCGCCATGCGCGGCATGCCGGCCGAGCAGATCGATGCGGTGCTGTTCACCTATGGATTGCGTCCGCTCGAGGATGTTCTGGCCGAGTTCTTCGATGACGTGCGCATCCGGGTCGCGTTGGGGATGTATTGGACCTACCTGGGTCAGCCGCCGTCGAAACTGCTGTTCCAGGACTTGGCGCTGACATTGTTCGCCTACTTCGAGTTCAAGCCGTGGCACGTGCGTGGCGGATCGCAGGCGATGTCCACCGCGATCCTCGACGCCTTCCTCGCGGCGGGCGGGGAGGTGCGGTTCAACACCGGCGTCGACGCGATTCTCACGCAGTCCGGTCGCGCGTTCGGCGTGCGCCTCGACGACGGGTCGGAGGTCATCGCCTCCGATGTCGTGTCCAACGCGTCGTTGCCCGCGACCTACGGCATGCTCGAGGGCATCGAGCTACCGGCCGCGGTACGAAAGGACATGTCCACCAGGCGGATCGGCGTTTCCGGCTTCGTACTGCACATGGGCTTGGACGCCACCCCGGCCGAACTCGGGTTCACCACCAGCACCACGTTCGTCAACCGCGACACCGACGACGACCGCACGTACAACAGCTGGCGATCCTTCGAGCCCGCGCGCGGAATCTGCGTCAGCTCCTACGATGTCGCCCCGATCGGGTTCGCCCCGGCAGGGGCGAATCACGTGAGCCTGATGACCCTGCAGTACGCCGACAACTGGAAGAATGTCGCGCCCGCGGACTACGCCCGCACCAAGTTCGCGTACGCGGAGTCGCTGCTGGACCTGTGCGAAACCGTCACCCCGGGCATTCGCGACGCCATCGAGGAGGTCGACGTCGCGACCCCGCTCACGATGATGCGCTACCTCGGCCATCCCGGCGGCGCCATCTACGGCTACGACCAGGACGCCACCGAGGGCTGGCTGTTCCGCAACAGCGAACGCGAAACCCACGTCCCCGGTCTGCACCTGGCCGGTTCCTGGGCAGGCATCGGCGGATTCCAGCCCACTCTCGAAGCGGGCGCGCGTGTGGCCCGCCGTCTGCTGCGCCGCAAGGCCTGAAACGGAGCACCCAGTGAATCATCCCCTTGTTCAGCGATTCGATGGCGCGGACGCGATTCTCGCCACGATCGAAACCCGCACCCCCGACACCCGGGACCATCCCGCCGAGACCCGGGCCACCATCGAGACCTATCACCCCAAGCGGCTGAAGCTCGTCGTGGCCGATGTCGTCGAGGAGACCGCGACGACCAAGACCTTCCGGCTCGAAGGACACGATCGGGCCGAGTTGCCGCCGTTCCTGGCCGGCCAGTACGTGAACCTGTTCTTCGGCGGAACCAGCCGGCCGTACGCCATCTCGTCGAGCCCGGCTCGCCTCGACCACTACGACCTGACCGTCCGCCGGGTCCCCGGCGGACGGATCAGCAACTCGCTGCTGGACGCGGTGCGCTTCGGCGACGTGCTGACCACCACCGGCCCGAGGGGGACCTTCCACCACAACCCGCTCTTCCACGGCAACGACCTCGTATTCCTGGCCGGCGGCTCCGGGGTGGCGCCCGCGATGAGCATGATCCGCGAGATCACCGACCTCGGACTCAACCGCACCTTTCATCTCGTCTACGGATCGCGCGATGCCGCCGATGTCATCTTCCGCGACGAGCTGGACGAGCTCGCGGCGATCCACCCCGGCGTCGACGTCGACCATGTCATCGCCGAACCCGACGCGGACTGGACCGGTGCCACCGGATTCCTCACCGCCGACACGATCTCCGCCCTGCTGGGTGAACTCGACGGCCGCATGGCCTACGTGTGTGGACCGCAAGCGCTGTATCCCTTCGCGCTCGACCAGCTCACCGCTCTGGGGCAGCCGCGCAAGCGGATCCGCTTCGAGGCCAACGGCGCGCCCCATGATCCCGCCGCCCAGCCACATTGGCCGGCCGGGGCCGATCCGGCCGACGAAGTGACGGTCACCGTCGGTGCCACATTTTTCCGCACACCCCGTAACCGTCCCTTGTTGGATGCCCTGGAGGACAACGGCATCCGGCCCGAGGCCGCCTGCCGGTCGGGGGAGTGCAGCCTGTGCCGCGTACGGATCGTCAAGGGCCAGGTGCACACCGCCGAGGAGGCCACACTGAGACTGTCCGACGACCGGTTCGGCTACACCCATTCGTGTGTGGCCTACCCGATCACCGATGTCGAGCTCAACCTGTGACCGCGAGCCACTAGCGCAGTGACCGGCGCGACCTCGAGATTCGATCTCTTCGGGGTGCTCGGGCTCGACGGCGGCGACTCCGGCAGCGGGAAAAGGGGGAGTCTCAGCGCCTTTTCAGGGTGCACCTCAGGGTTTTTCCAGGATCCGGCGACGGTGACCGGATTGCTACGGTCCGTGCATGAACCGAGGGAGACCGTCATGACGGCGATCCGTGCGCGCTCCGATTCCGGCCGATCGGCTGTCACCGATGTGGCGTGGTTCTTCGCGATCGCCGTCGCGCTCTGCTACGCGCTGTCGGTTCCGATGGTGTTTCGGCTCGTTCCGGCAGATCTCAACAACCTGATCGTTCCGATCCTGCAGCTGACTCCGCTGCTCGCGGCGATCATCATGTGGCTCGTCCGGCGACCCGGCACGTTCCGGGAGACCTTCGCCACGAGCTGGCACGGCACACTCAGGTGGGCGAGCATCGGCATCGGCCTCATCACCGCGATCGCCGCCGGTCAGGCCGCGATCGCGCTGGCGTGGGGGATCTGGCCGCTCAACCCGCTCGACGAGATCTTGGCGGCGAGCGTCTGGATCGTTCCGGTCTTCGTCCTGCAGTCGGTGTTCGCGGTCGGCGAGGAGTTCGGCTGGCGCGGCTGGTTGGTGACCCGCGCCGCCTCGTGGGGGTTCTGGCCGCTGGCCCTCGTCAGCGGCGCGGTGTGGATCGTCTGGCACCTGCCGGTGATCGCGGTCATCGGTGATCGCCCACCGTGGGACATCGTCATCTATTTCGCGGGCATGCTGCCGTGGGCGCCGCTGTTGCTCGCCCTGCGTTGGCGGTCGGGGAGTGTCTGGCCTGCGGTGCTGACGCACGGCGCGATCAACAGCGTCCGCGTGTACCTGCTGCAATCGGTCCCCGACGCCACCGATCATCTGCTCATCGAAGTGATCGGCTGGGTGCTCACACTCGCCGCCGCGCTGTGGCTGATGCGCCCCGATGTCAGATCGGTTCGTGGCCCGCGGCGACCCGGCCGGCGACGTGGCGGACGTCGCGATGGGAGATGAGCCACTCGCCCTCGTGCTGCGCGAACTCGTCCTGGACCAGTCCTATGACGACCCAGTCGGCCGGTCGCCCGACGTCGATGCTCGAAAACCAGTGCCACACCGTGGCATACGCCGTGAGCAGGGGTGTGTCGCCGTTCCACTCGATGGTGGCCTGCCCGATGACGTGCGCGACCAGGGAGCGTCGCGACTTGGGCACCCGGCTCATGTGCGCGGTGAACTCGTCCCTGCCGTGGAACAGCACCGGTGGGCCCGGCATGATCCGGTACTCGATCAGCGCGTCGGGGGTGAAGCACTCGGAGAACCGCTCACTCTCCCGGGTGTCGGCGATCCGGAAGAACTTGTGGAACGTGCGGAAGATCGCCCGCTCCGCTTCGATGGTGGCGAGGAGGTCGCCCTGCAGTGCGGTCACGTCGGTCCTTTCGCTGTCCGGTCCGCGTCATCGGAGTTGCCACCGCAGACTATCCCAAATCGACCAGAAAAGTTGACTCACTGGTTCAATTCTCTAAACTACCTGTGGCCGAACGGGCGCCTACGACGCTCCTCGTGTGGGACGGACTCGATCGCGCGGGAAAGTGACACCGGTCATGTCCTCGGAGGCCGCCCACAGACGATGGGCGAGGGCGGCGTCGCGTGCCGCGGCCGAGCGGCCGACCACGTCCGGCGCGCCGCGACCCTGCAGGAATCCACTCGGGCCGATGTAGCTGTCGCCCGGGATGTCGGCGACCGCCGCGCACAGCGTGGGTAGCGCACCGTCCTCGTCACTTTGCGCGAGAACGCTCATCACGGCGTTCTGGATGCGTTCGCGCAGACGGGATTTCCCTGTCGGGCGCAAGAGGTTGGTCGCGGCCATCCCGGGGTGGGCCGCGGTCGCGATCATCGGTGAGCCCGCGTCGGTGAGCAGGCGCTGCAGTTCGGTGGTGAACAGCAGGTTGGCGAGTTTGGACTGTCCGTAGGCGGCCATCGCGCGGTAGGGCTTGCGCTCCCAGTTCAGGTCGTCGAAGTCGAGCGATCCCGCTCGGTGGCCGTTGGAGGAGACCGTGACGACTCGTCGGCGGATCCGCGGAAGCAGCAGATTGGTCAGCGCGAAGTGGCCCAGATGATTGGTGCCGAACTGCATTTCGAATCCGTCGGCGGTGCGTGAGAGCGGGGGGATCATCACCCCGGCGTTGTTGACGAGGATGTCGACGGGCTCGTCGGTCTGTTCGGCGAAGGCGCGCACCGAGGCGAGATCGGCGAGATCCAGCCGGCGGACCGTCACGTCCCCGGTCATGTCCGCGGCGGCCAGGTGCCCCTTGTCGGGATCGCGGACGGCGAGCACGACCCGGGCGCCCGCGGCGGAAAGCGCCCGGGCGGCGGCACGCCCGATGCCGGAGTTGGCTCCGGTGATGACGACCGTGTGTCCGGCCAGGGCGGAGAGGTGCGATCGATCAAATGTTTCCATGGGTTACAAAGTAAACACTGGAAACAATGTCGTCAACGGAAACATCGCCCGGTACGATCGGCCCCGTGCCCGAGACGATCGACAACCGGCCCTATCACCACGGGAATCTGCCCACGGCCATGCTCGCGGCGGCGGAGCGGGCGCTGCGCGAGGGTGGTCAAGCCCGGCTGACGCTGCGTGATCTGGCCAAGGAGGTCGGGGTCAGCCATACCGCGCCGCGTCGGCATTTCGGCAACCTCCAAGGGCTGCTCGATGCCCTCGCCGAAACTGGTTTCGCCCGCTTACATGCCGCGTTGAGCACGGCGCTGGCCGCGGCCGACCACGAATTCGCGGCTCGCGTCCGGGCCGCGATGGCGGCCTACATCGGCTTCGCCACCGACAACGCGGCACTGCTGGAACTGATGTACTCCAGCAAACACCGGCCCGACGCGACCCGCATCGCCGCCGCGGCGGAGGCGCCCTTCGGGCTGCTGAATTCCGTGATCGTCGAAGGTCAGCAGACCGGCCACCTCCGCGCGGGTCCGTCGGAACGGGTCGGCATCGTCCTGTTCGCCACCATGCAGGGCATCGCTGCCCTGGTCAACGGCAGTTTCGTGGCCCCGGAACTGCTCGACGGGCTGATCGACGACGCCGCCGAGCAGTTCCTCCAGGGCAACCGCCCGACACGTCGAACGCGTCGCGCCGAGATGCTCGGCGCGACGCGGGCGGGGCGGCGGGAGAGCCCTAGGCGCTCGCGACGGCGACCTGCCGGGCCGTAGTGTCCCGCTCACCGCGCACCGGTCTTCTCCGGTGGTCGAGGGGTGTGCGAGCATTCCGCGGTGGCTGGTGGAACTGATAATTGGCCGGTTGTCGACCTGGTCGACCTGCTGGATGTGCTCGAGCTCGAGGAGATCGCGTCCGGGCGGTTCCGGGCGCGGAATGTGACCTCGACGCTGCCGACCACGTTGGGCAGTCAGACGTTGGCGCAGGCGGTGGTCGCGGCCGAGCGGACGGTGCGGCACATGGCGGTGCAGTCGATGCACGGTGTGTTCCCTCGTGGGGGATATGCCGATCGCGCGGTCGACGTGGACGTCGAAGTCGTTCAGTCGGGGCGGTCGCTGGCCACCGCGCAGGTGACGTTCCGGCAGGACGGGCGCGAGCACGCGCGGGTGCTGACCATGCTCAGCGTCGACGAGCCGGACTTCCTCGCGCACCAGGCCGCGCTGCCCGCCGACGTGCCGGGGCCGCAGGAATGCGCTGACCTGCCGTGTGCGCTGCTGCCGTGGGAGGTCAGGACTTTCGGTGGCGCCGACGCGCTGGCACTCGACCTCGCGGGCCCGCCGTCGCTGGATGTGTGGATGCGCTGCGACAAGGCTCCCGATCTGCCGATGCTCTCGCGCGCTCTGCTGGCGCACGGCAGTGAAGGGTTCCTCGGTCCGGTCACCCTGCGGCCGTATCCGCAGGCCGAGATCGCGCGGCGCGGCGGCCGGGGGCGGTCGGCCATGCTCGCCCAGACCGTCACCTTCCATCGGCCGTTCACCGTGCACGACTGGCTGCTGCTGCGCTGCGAGAGCCCGTTCGCGGGGGCGGGACGCATGTACTCTCGCATCCAGATATTCACGCGCGCGGGAGAGCTGGTGGCCTCGGCGGACGCGCAGGGCCTGATGCGCGCGCAGGAACCCGCCGCGAAGGCCTGAGCGTTCCGGAGCCGACGCACACGGCTTATCGGTCAATTGTCCAATTTTCGCGTATCGCGGCCGTCCGGGTATTACGGTGCCGCGCATGGCTCGTACTCAGCACATGCTCGCGGCCGCCGCCCTGGCCGCCGTTCCCCTCGCCGCGACGGCGCCGGTGTCGGCGGCGCCGGTCGTCGACAAGGTCGTGGTCATCGGCATCGACGGCACGCTGTGGAGCGAGGTGGCGGCCGCCGACGCCCCGAATCTCGACCGCCTGGCCGCGGAGGGCACCCTGGCACGCACCTCGATCGCCCCGCACACGACGATGTCGTGCGTCTCCTGGGCGACGGCGCTGACCGGCGTGTGGGACACCAAGCACGGGATCCGGGACAACGGGTCCACCTGCGCCGCAGGCGCTTTCGCCGCATATCCGACGGTGTTCACGCAGGTGGAGCGGGAGCGGCCGGCGTTGTCGACGGCGTCCATCGGGACCTGGGACACGATCGGGATGATCGCGCGGACCGGCAGCCCCGCGGCCGACCGGGTGACGGTCACCCAGCTCGACCCCACCGGTGCGGGCGCCTGTGAGACCACCGCCGACGCCAATGCCACCGCGGCGGCGGTCTCGGCCATCACCGAGGACGGGACCGATCTGCTGTTCACGCACCTCGATCAGGTGGACATCGTGGGCCACACGCTGCGCGGAATCTGGCCGCAGGCGTATCGCGACGCCATCGGCCGCGCCGACGCGCTGGTCGGCAAGATCACCGCCGCGGTGGACGCGCGGGCGGCGGCGCATCCGGACGAGCGGTGGACGATCCTGGTCACCACCGACCACGGGCACAAGCCGGACGGTGGGCACGGTGGCCAGAGTGCCTACGAGACAGCCAGTTTCGTGCTGGCGCGTGGAGCGGGATTCGCGGCAGGGGCACAGCACAACGGGTACACCCTCGCCGACATCACCCCGACCGTGCTGGACCTGCTCGATGTCTCCGCACCCCCGTACGCGGACGGCGAGTCGATGCTGACGGGTGGCTCGGGCGACCCGGCCGCGCCGGTGCCGAACACGCCCCCGGTCGATGCCGGGATCACCGGCTCGTCGTCCGGCTCGGCGCAGGCGGCGATGGTGGCGAATCCGTTGTGCCTGCTGGGGAGTGGATCGGCGAGCGGCTCGGCCGACCGCTGACGCGCCGGGCTCCGAGGTATCGCGGTAGTTGCGGTGCCGCATCAGTGCGGCGACAGCGATTCGCGCCGGATGTTTGCCGCACCGCCCGCCGCCTAGGCTCGGTCTCGACGAGATCGTGTCCGACCGAGGAGGATGGTGGAGATGCCCAAGTACCTGTGGCGGGTCAGCTATTTCCAGGAAGGCGCGCAGGGGCTGCTGGCGCAGGGCGGTAGCGCGCGCCAGGCAGCGATCACGGAGATGGTCGAAAGCGTCGGGGGATCGGTCGAGTCGTGCCACTTCGCGTTCGGGGAGGACGATCTGTTCGTGATCGGCGAGGTTCCGGACGATGTCGCGGCCGCGGCGCTGGCGATCCGCACGGCCGCCGCAGGCGCCGCGGTGTCCCATACGGTGAATCTGCTGACGCCGGCGCAGGTCGACGCAGCCGTCGCGTTGGACGTCACCTACCGGCCGCCGGCCTAGCCGCTCGACTCACCGCGCCCCGCGGGGATCCGGCGGGGTGGTGAAGTAGTGCTCGGCGCCGCGATCCGCGACCGTGTCGACCACCGCGCGAACGAAGGCCCTGAGCCGGGCGTTGTCGGCGCCCGGGACCCATACCGGCCGCCAGACATGGCCACGGCCGTCGTCGAAGGGGACGTAGACGGCGCCGTGGCGGGGGTAGTGGCGTTCGGCGTGCGCGCCGGCCGGATGGACACCCGCGCCGAAGGACACGGCGGTCAGGACATCTTCGAAGGTGTGCGCGCCGATCGGGTTGGCGGGGCTGATGTGCCAGGTCTCGTCGAGGTAGCGCTGCCAGTAGATGCCGGACGGGCCACCGATGGAGATCACCTCGAGTCCGGTCAGGGTGGCGCCGAGGGAACCGGCGCGGGCGAGCCGGTGGTCGCGGGGGACGACGAGTCCGGTGGGTTCGGTGAGCAGCGCGGGTCCGGCGACCAGGTCGTGTTCGCCGACGGGGGAGTGGCTGATCACCAGGTCGAGTTCGTCGCGGCGCAGCGGGCCGAAGACGTCGCCGAGGTGGACCTCGCGGGCGTGCACCTCGCAGTCGGGATGACGGCTACGGAAGATCGGGACGGAGTCGACCAGCAGACCGGCCGCGAGCCCGCCCAGGTAGCCCACGCGCAGCGTGCCTTCCACGCTGCGCGCCGCCGCCATGGCCCGCTCCACGGCCCGGTCCAGCTGGGCCCGGATCGGTAGCAGGTCGTCGCGCAGCATGCGCCCGACGGGCGCCAGGCGGACCTGCCGACTGGTGCGCTCGAACAAGGGTGCGCCGAAATGGCGTTCGAGCTTCTTGATCGTCTGACTGACCCTGGCCTGCGTCAGGAACAGGCGTTCGGCGGCCCGGCCGAAGTGCAGTTCCTCGCACAGCGCGAGGAAGATCTCGATCTCCTGCCGTTCCATAACTCTCGCTAATCGGTCATGTCGCCACTGGCCGTTGATGGTTCGGCATCTCGCCAGCAATCTGAAAACACGATCACCCTAACGATCGCCACCGACACCTTTGCTGAGCAGAAGATCTCGCACCTCCGAGGAGCCCGCGCATGACATCGATATCGACCGCCCCACCCCGGGCGGAGACAATACACAGACCGGAATACGCGCTGGGCGCCCTGGCACTGGGCGCGTTCGGCATCGGCCTCACCGAGTTCGTCCTCGTCGGACTGCTCGGCGTGATCGGCGACGACCTGGCGATCTCGGTGCCGACTGCCGGCCTGCTGGTCTCCGGCTATGCCGCCGGTGTCGCCGTCGGCGCGCCGCTGATGACCGCGCTGGGCGCTCGCGTTCCCCGCAAGACGATGCTCGCGTCGCTGCTGGGGATCTTCGTCGCGGGCAACCTGCTGTCGGCCGTGGCGCCGAACTACGAAGTGCTGCTGGCGGGCCGGATCGTCGCGGCGCTCACCCACGGCGCGTTCTTCGGGATCGGTGCGGTCGTGGCGGCGGGCCTGGTCGTGCCCGAGCGCCGGGCCGGCGCCATCGCCACCATGTTCACCGGGCTCACCCTGGCGAATGTGGCCGGCGTGCCGCTCGGCACCGCGCTCGGCCAGGCCTTCGGCTGGCGGTCGACGTTCTGGGCGGTGACCGCCGTCGGCGTGGCCGCGCTGGCCGCCGTTCTCGCGCTGGTGCCGCCGCAGCCGCGCGAATCCGTGGATCTGCGCGCACAGCTGGCGGTGTTCGCGCGAGTGCAGGTGTGGGCGGCGCTGCTGACCACCGCACTCGGCTTCGGCGCCGTCTTCGCGGTGTTCACCTTCTTCGAGCCGATCCTGACCCAGGTGACCGGCCTGCCGGACGCGGCCGTGCCGTGGCTGCTGGTCGTCTTCGGTGTCGGCCTGTTCGGCGGCAATCTCGTCGGCGGCCGACTCGCCGACCGCGCGGTGCTGCCCACCCTGATCGGCGCGCTCGCCGCACTGACCGTGGTGCTGGTGGTCTTCGCCGCCGTCGCCGGGCACCCGATCGGAGCCACCGTGGCGATCCTCGCGCTCGGCGCGACCGGTTTCGCGATCGTCCCCGCGGTACAGATGCGTGTGCTCGACACCGCAGGTCGCGCGTCGACGCTCGGTTCGGCGGCCAACATCTCCGCCTTCAATGTCGGCATCGCCGCCGCCTCCTGGCTCGGCTCCGCCGCCATCGACCGCGGGCTCGGTCTCACCGCGCCCGCCTGGATCGGCGCCGGGCTGGCGGCCGCCGCGCTGGTCGTCATCCTTGTCTCCCGCGCGCTCGACAGCCGCGGGTAAACCCCACTCCCGAGAAGCGACACACATCATGCACGTCTGGAAGAAGATCATGACCGCTGCCCTGGCGCTCACCGCCACCGTCGCCACCGCTGCCTGCGACGACACCTCCGCGGCCCCCGGCGACGAACCCGGCCTCGCCTGGTCGGTGCCGATGCAGCAGCCCAGTGTGGGTTTCGAGCCGAACTGGTCCCTCGACGGCTTCGCCGAGCACACCCTCCGGCAGGTCGTCCGGGTCACCAGCGGCGGCGACTCCGCGCGCATCACCCTGTCGAACCGGTTCGGGCGCGACGAACTCCGCATCGCCGCGGCCACCATCGGTCGCACCGAATCCGGCGCCGCCGTGCGTGCGGACAGCCTGCGGCCCTTGCGGTTCCACGGCAACGAGACCGCCACCATCGCACCGGGCGCCGACCTCACCAGCGATGCCACCGAACTGCGCTTGGCCCCACTGGAATCCGCGACCATCACGCTCTACCTGCGGGAACCGTCGGGCCCGGCCACCTTCCACGCCCAGGGCTACGCCACGTCCTACCGGGCCTCCGGTGACCACGCCGACGCGGCCGACGGCGCCGCGTTCACCGAGACCACGCACTCCTGGTACTACCTGACGAGCGTGGAGATGACCGGCGGCACCGCCACCGCGGGGGCGATCGTCGCCTTCGGTGACTCGATCACCGACGGCTTCGGTTCCGACAACGACGGCGACAACCGCTATCCCGACGCGCTGGCGGATCGCCTCGCTGCGGCCGGGACGCCCCGCGCGGTGCTGAACGCGGGCATCGGCGGGAACACGCTGCTCAGCGATTCGCCCTGGTACGGCGAGAGCGCGACGCGGCGCTTCGACCGAGATGTGCTGGCGCACAACGGTGTGCGCACCGTCGTGCTCCTGGGCGGGCTCAACGACATCGGCTTCTCGGAGGTGGATCTGCCGACCTACAAGCCGAACCCGGTGGTGTCGGTGGAGCAGTTGATCGCCGCCTACCGCGACTTGATCGCCCGTGCCCATCGAGCCGGACTCACCGTCGTGGGCGGAACGCTGCTGCCGATGAAGGGCGCCGAGTATTACACGCCGACCTCGGCCGCCAAGCTCCGCGCGGTCAACGAATGGATCCGCACCAGTGGCGAATTCGACGCCGTCGCCGACTTCGCGGTCGCTGTCGCCGACCCCGCCGACCCGGACCGCTTGAACCCCGCCTTCGACTCCGGTGATCACAAGCATCCGAACGCCGCGGGATACCGCGCCATGGCCGCGGCCGTGGACCTGAGCACCCTCTGACCATCACCGGGCGCACCCGGTCCCGGCTCCCGCGACAGGAGCGGGACCGGGTGCGATTCAGTCCTTGCGCCCGGTCGCGGCGACGGTGACGCCGAGTCCGATCATGGTGAGCCCGCCGACCCCGCCGACGACAGAAGGCCGCCGCGGATGTGACAGCGCGATGGGAGAAGCGCGTGGGTTCGCCCGGCAGCCGGGTGTTAGCCTGGCCCCGTGCTCATCGAGGTCGACAGACTCTAGCCGCCCTCTCGAAGGCGGCCTCCCGGACTCACGTTCCCGCTCGCGCCGGAATGTGTCTTCGGCGTACCCCGATCGAGCCCGCGCTCCACGCGCCCCTCGTCGCCTTCGACGGTTTCCGCGAATTCCGAACCTTTGCGGCCGCTCGTGTCACGAGCAGGAAGAGTCGAACGACCCATGTCATCCTTCACGCATTCCGCGATCACCTTGCACGACCTGACCTTCGAATGGCCCGACGGCACCGTCGCGCTCGCCGGAGTGAACGGCGCGTTCAGCACCGGGCGCACCGGTCTGGTCGGTCGGAACGGCGCGGGCAAATCCACGCTGCTGCGCCTGATCGGCGGGCTGTTGACGCCGACGTCCGGGTACATCGAGACGACCGGTGAGGTCGGATATCTGCCCCAAACCCTCACGCTCCACCGCGAGCAGACCATCGCGCACCTGCTGGGTATCGACGCGAAACTGGCCGCACTGCGCGCGATCGAGGCGGGCGAGGTCGCGGACCGGCACTTCGAGATGATCGGCGACGACTGGGACATCGAAGCCCGCGCCGACGAGGCACTGCACGAGATCGGTTTCAGCGCCGCCGATCTCGACCGCCGAGTCGGGGCGATCTCCGGTGGCCAGGCCGTTCTCGTCGCGATCACGGGGCTGCGGATCCAGCGCACCCCGATCACCCTGCTCGACGAGCCGACCAACAACCTGGACCGGGCGACCCGCTCCTCGCTCACCGGGTTCGTCGACTCCTGGCCGGGCACCCTCGTGGTGGTCAGCCACGACCTCGAACTGCTCGAGCACATGGATGCGACGGCAGAGTTGCACGGTGCGAACCTGGCCGTGTTCGGTGGTCCCTACAGTGCCTGGACGGAGTACGTCGACCAGGAACAGGCCGCGGCCGCGCAGGCGGCGCGCAGCGCCGAGCAGGCGCTGAAGGTCGAGAAGCGGCAACGGATCGAGGCCGAGACCAAGCTCGCCCGGCGGGAGCGGACCGGTCGCGCCACCCAGCGCAACGGCGGCATCCCCCGGATCCTGGCGGGCAACCGGGCCAGTAAGGCGCAGGCCGCGGCGGGGTCGATGCGCACCATGCTCGACGCGAAAGTCACTGCGGCCCAAGAAGTTCTGGACGCGGCGGCCGAGCGGGTGCGCCGGGAGGAACACATCCGGCTCGACCTGCCCGATCCCGATGTACAGCGTGGCAGGCGGATCGCGGAACTCCGCGACGGCGAGCGGGTGATCAGCGTGCAGGGGCCGGAGCGGGTCGCGGTCGTCGGCGGCAACGGAGTCGGCAAGACGACCTTGATCGAGGACCTGCTGCACGGTCGTGATCCGGCACGCGGTGTCCTGTTCACCGATCGCGTGGGCTACCTGCCGCAACGCCTGGACGGCTTGGACGAGCAAGCCAGTGCGCTCGAGAACGTGCAGGCCGCCGCGGTGACGGCGGCGCCCGGCGTGATCCGCAACCACCTCGCCCGGATGCTGTTGCGCGGTAACAGCGTCGAGCGCCCCGTCTCGACGCTGTCGGGCGGCGAACGCTTCCGGGTCTCGCTGGCGCGACTGCTGTTCGCCGAGCCGCCCGTCCAGCTGCTCGTCCTCGACGAGCCGACCAACAACCTCGACATCGCCAGTGTCGATCGACTCGTCGAAGCACTGACCGCGTATCGCGGCGCCGTGCTGGTGATCAGCCACGACTACCCCTTCCTGCGGCGACTCGGCATCGATACCGTCGTGGAACTCGACACCGAGGGTCATCTGCATCAGGGCGGCGCGCTGGAGTGAGCTGACAGTTCCGGTCCTGCTGAATCCCCCTGGTCGCTCCGCCTCGCGGGGTAAGTTGCCCGCAGTGGTGAAAACAGCTGCGGCGCTGTCGATCACGGCTGCCGTCGCGGGGTGGAGGAGAGTGTCATGGAACCGATCGTGCTCGATTCGACCGGCGCCGACATCCAGGGGGAGTCGGATCGGATCCGGGAGCGCGGCGCGGTCGCGCTGGTGGAGCTGCCCGGTGGGGTGCCCGCCTGGTCGGTCACCGACCAGGCGGTGCTGCGCCAGTTGCTCGCCGACCCGCGGGTGTCCAAAGATCCCAGGCAGCACTGGCTGTCGTTCGTCAACGGCGAGATCACCGAGTCGTGGCCGTTGTTGCCCTGGGTCGCGGTCGACAACATGTTCACCGCCTACGGCGCCGACCACCGCAGGCTGCGCCGGCTGGTCTCGCCCGCATTCAGCCACCGCCGCAGCACCGCGCTGCGCCCGCGGATCGCCGAGATCACCGAGACCCTGCTGGACGGGCTGGCCGCCGCCCCGGCCGGCGAGCCGGTCGACCTGCGCGCCGGATTCGCCTATCCGGTGCCGATCCGGGTGATCACCGAACTGGTCGGCGTGCCCGACGAACTGGGCCCGGCGATGCACAGGTGCGTCGACGGCTTCTTCGACGGCACGTTCACCGCGGAGCAGGCACAGGCGAACTACCTCGAGATGTACGGCCTGGTCGGTGAACTCGTCGCCTACCGGCGCGCGCATCCGGGCGACGACGTCACCAGCGTGCTCCTCGCCACGCGCGGCGAGGACGCCCCGCTGACGGAGAAGGAGCTCGTCGACACGGTGATGCTGGTGATCAACGCCGGTCACGAGACGACGGTCAATCTGCTCGACCAGGCCATCGTCGCCCTGCTCACCCATCCCGACCAGCGTGCCGCGGTGGTCGACGGCGCGGTGTCGTGGGCCGACGTGGTGGAGGAGACATTGCGGTTCCAGGCCCCCGTCGCGCACCTGCCGCTGCGCTACGCCGTCGACGACATCGAGATCGCCGGGGGACCTCGGATCGCCAAGGGCGCGGCGATCCTCGCCTCCTACGCGGGCGCTGGCCGTGACCCGAAAGTGCACGCCACCGCCGCCGAGTTCGACCCCACCCGCGCCACCCGCGAGCACCACCTCGCCTTCGGGCACGGCGCGCATCACTGCATCGGCGCGTCCCTGGCCCGGCTGGAAGCGGCGGTGGCGCTACCGGCGCTGTTCGAGCGCTTCCCCGCGATGCGACTGGCGACGAGCCCCGGCGAGCTGGTGCCGGTGTCGAGCTTCATCTCCAACGGGCACACCACGGTTCCGGTGTACCTGCGCCCCGACTAGGCCCCGGTTTCGGCACTGCGGGACTTCACGGAGATCCTCCGACGCCACTCAAGCGGCGTGCGAGCTGATGACAGGCGTGGACGAGCTCCGGGGGCCGGATGTCGGTGAGATCGGTGTCGAAGGTGGCGAGGATGCCGGCGATGCCCGCCCAGGACCAGGCGCCGAGGGTGAGCCGGGAGTGGCTGTCGTCGAGCTGTTCGACGACGGAGCCGCCCGGCGCCCACCGGGCCACGATGTGGGCGGGCAGGGCGAGTCGGGCGCTGCCCGAGCACGGCCAGCGGCGAGTGTGTCTCCGCGATCGTGGGTGCTCATCACGAGGTGGGCGAGATCGTCGCCGGGTACGGCACGCGCGGCGAAGCGCTGGGTGGTGGGCCGGACGTGCAATCGATCGACGCGATGCACGCGCCATTCGTCGTCGGCGAGGTCGTAGGCGACCACGTACCAGCGGCCGGCCCAGACGACGAGGTGGTGTGGTTCGAGACGGCGGGCGGCCCGGAAGTCGGGTTCCCCTGGAGCGGGGCGGGTGCCGTCGGGGCGCAGCAGCTCGGTCGCCAGGACGTGGCGGTGCCGCACCGCGGTGCCGACGGCGGTGAGCGCGGCGGGGTCGAGGGGAGGCGCGGGGAACTCCCAGTAGTTGCGCAGGCGGGTCAGGCGCATCGATTCCATCGCGGCCCGTGACGCCGGCGGGAGGACCTGGTGGAGGGTGGCCAGTGCCCGTGCCGCGTCGTCACCCAGACCGAACGTCGTCCTCGGCGCCGTCTGCAGCGCCACCGCCACCGCGAGCGCCTGGTCGTTGTCGAACAGCAGCGGCGGCAGGGTGTGCCCGCCGCCGAGCCGGTAACCGCCGTCCGGGCCGTGCACGGTGCTGATCGGATAGTCGAGCCTGCGCAGGGTCTCCACGTCGCGGCGCACGGTGCGCTCGCTGACTTCGAGCCGGGCGGCCAGCTCGCGCAACGGCCACCGCCGGCCCGATCCGAGCAGCGACAGCAGACGCAACGCACGGTGCGCGGTATCAGCCATCGGCCCATCATGGCATCGGTGGTGGCCACTCGGTGTCCACCACCGATGCCATCGTCGGTCCGTCAGCGCGGAACGACGGACAGGAACAGACATGCGGGTGGTAGTGGTCGGTGGCGGAATCGGTGGACTAGCACTGGGTGCGGGACTGCGCCGCCGGGGATTCGACGTGGCGGTTCTCGAGCGCGACACCGACGTCGCGGCGACGGGTGGCTACCACATCACCCTGGACGGGCGGGCCCAGGCGGCGCTGCGCGAGCTGGTCGCGCCGGAGATCATGCGGCGCTTGCTCGCCTCCGGTTCGGCGCTGCGCCTGCGGGAGCGGGACGCGTTGTGGGACAAGGCAGGCCGGTTGCTGGGGCACGGGCCGGACCTCGGTGGCAGCGACAGTGTCGACGTCGACCGGATCACCCTGCGGACCCTGCTCGCCGAAGCGGCGGGGGAGACGCTGCAGCTGGGTTGCGCCGTGACCGGCGTCGGCCTCGACCGCTCCGGTGCACCGCGGGTGCTGTTCGCCGATCGCGCGCCGATGCCGGCGGATCTGGTGGTGGGCGCGGACGGGACGCACTCGCTCGTCGCGCGTCATCTGGCAGGTGGACCGACCAACAGTCCGGTGGGGATCATCGGGTTCTCCGGGCGCACCCTCGTGCGCGACCTCACCCCCGCCGAGCGGCAGCGGCTGCGACGACGATCGGGGCTCGCGATCGGTCCGCGTGGAGCCGCGCTCTATATCGGGTTCCTCGACCCCGTGGGCAACGCCGCACTCGACGCTCCCGAACTGCGGATGTCGGTCACCACCGAACCCACCTACATCTGGGGCGCCATGTTCACCGAATCCGCAGGCACCGCCGCGCTGCGCGGGCAAGATCTCCGCGACGCCCTGCTCGACCGGTTCCGGGCGCGGGGCTGGGCCGAGCACGCCCTCGAGGTCGTCGCCCGGGCCGACCCGCACACCGTGGCCGCGTTCCGCTTCAATGCCGCCTCGACCCGCGCATCCGACCTCGCGCCCTGGCCGGCGGGTCCCGTCACCGCGCTCGGCGACGCGGTGCACGCCACCCCACCCACCGCCGGAATGGGAGCCGGCGCGGCCATTCGTGACGCCGCGAGTCTGGCGGCACACCTGCGTGACGTGACGTCCGGCGCCACCACCCTCCCCACCGCGGTGGGGCGGTTCGAAGCCGATATGCGAACGCGCGGCGGCGAAGTCCTCACCCTGGCGATGCGAACCGTCCGGTGGATCCTGGCCACCGACACCACCCTCGGCGCCGCGGCCACCGCCGTGAGCACCCCGATCCTGGCCGCGACGGCGCGGCTGTGGCGGTGACGCCGCACGGACGACCGGCGAGGCGACCCGGAACGCCCGGGAATCCGCGGTCCCGACTGCCTGTACGGCGAATCGGGGTGTGCGACAGTAGGGCGTGGGCAGGCGTGTGCCGGGGAATCTCCCGGCGGAGGTGACCAGCTTCGTCGGTCGCGACGACGATGTCGCGACGGCGAGGAAGCTGCTCGGCGGGACGCGGGTGCTCACGCTGACGGGGGTGGGTGGCGTCGGCAAGACCCGGCTGAGCAGGCGGGTCGGCGCGGTCGCGCGGCGGGCGTTCCCCGACGGTGTGTGGCTGGTGGAACTGGCCCACGTGAGCGATCCCGATCTCGTTGCCTCGACCGTGGCGCGCGAGCTCGGCGTGCGCGACGACACCGCCACACCGCAGGCCGCCCTCACCGCACACCTGGCCGAGGCCGAACTGCTGCTGATCCTGGACAACTGCGAGCACGTGATCGGCGCGTGCGCCGCACTCGCCGACCGGCTCGTTCCCGCGACCACCGGCCTGCGCATCCTGGCGACCAGCCGGGAACCGCTCGGCGTCCCCGGGGAACAGATCCTGCCGGTGGCGCCGCTGCCCGTCCCCGAGCAGGCCGACCTCGACAGCCCCGCGACCCGGCTGCTCGTCGACCGCGCCACCGCGGCGGACCCGAACTTCGGGCAGCGCGCCACCGACGCCGCGACCCTGGCCGCGATCTGCCGCCGCCTCGACGGCATCCCGCTCGCGCTGGAACTGGCGGCGCTGCGGATGCGGATGTTCACCCCCCGAGCAGGTCCTGGCCCGCCTCGATGACGCGATGGGGCTGCTCACCACCGGACCGCGCGCCGCGCCGGAGCGTCAGCAGACGCTGGCCTCGGCGATCCGCTGGAGCTACGACCTGTGCACGCCCGACGAGCAGCGGCTGTGGGAGCACCTGTCGGTCTTCGCAGGCGGGGTCGACCTCGCCGCCGCCGAAGCGGTCTGCCGGGTCGGCGCGCCACCGACCCTGCTCGACGCGCTGACCGGGCTGGTCGACAAGTCCGTGCTGAGCTACGGGCCCGGCGCCGACGGCACGGCCAGGTACACGATGCTCGAACCGCTGCGCCAGTTCGGCGGTGACCGGCTGCGGGCGCGCGGCGACGACTACGCGGTCCGCCTCGCCCATCGCGAGTACTACTACCGGCTCGCGCGACGCGGGCGCGCCGAGTACTGGAGCGCCGCCGACACCGCCTGGTTCGGTGACGTCGCCCGCGAACACGCCAATCTGCGTGCCGCACTGCAGTTCTCCCTCGACGATCCCGCCGGCGCGCGGCGCGCGCTCGAGCTCGCGACCGAGCTGTGGCCGTTCTGGGAGCACTGCCATCTGCTGCTGGAGGGCTACCGCTGGCTGTCGGAGGCGCTGGCGAAGGACACCGAACACACCGTCGTCCGGGCGAGGGCGCTGGCCGCCGCCGCGGTCATCGCGGCCATGCGCTCGGAGACCGGGGCGGCGGCCGAGCTGGCCGAGGCGTCCGCGGCGATCGCCGCCGAAACCGGATCGGTGCGCGTGCTGGCCGAAGCCGAGATGGCCGGTGCCGTACTGGCTTTCGGGGCGGGTGAGCTGCGCGCCGCGCTCGACATCGCCGTGGCGGTGTCCGTGTCCGCGCACGAGTGCGACCACCCCCGGGTTGAGATGGAGACCCTGGCCTTCGCCTCGGTGTGCGCGCTGGCTCTCGACGACCCGCTCGCGGGCGCCCTCGCCGACCAGTTGCTGATCCTGACCACCGAGCACGGCTCCCACCTGCTCGGCGGACTCGCCCATTGGGCGGTCGGCACCCAGCGGCGGCGCGACGGCGATCCGCGCGCCGCGGTGGCCGCCCTGCGCCGATCGATCGAGTTGTTCCGGCTGTTCGATCGGTGCGCCTGGATCGCCACCAGCGTCGACGGCCTGGCCTGGGCGGCCGCCGACGAGGGCGACCTCGACCGCGCGGCGCGCCTGATGGGCGCCGCGTCGGCGATCCGCCGTGGCAGTTCGCAGCGCCTCGCGCACGCAATGACCCAGCTCGTCGGCGGGCGGATCCGCGACCAGGTCCAAGACGCGCTCGGCGCGCGCGAATTCGCCGCCCGCTTCGACGCCGGAGCCGCGCTGGCCGTCGAGGACGCCGTCGACTACGCGATGGACTCCGCGCCGGCGGCCGAACCCGCGGTCGAACCCGCCGGACTCGACGTGCTGACCCGCCGCGAGCGCGATGTGGCCCTGCTGATCGCCCGCGGCCACGGCAACCGCCGGATCGCGCAGGAACTGGTGATCTCGATCCGGACCGCCGAGAGCCACGTCGACCACATTCTCACCAAACTGGGCTTCACCTCCCGCACCCAGATCGCCGCCTGGGTCAGCCGCGTCACCGGCTGACGCCCGGACCCGTTCTCCGTAGTCGTCCTCCGCGATCTCCGTAGTTTCCGCGATTCCCGCGCGGCGCCGGGACGGCAAGGTGATGCCGACAGCGCAGCGAACAGCAGTGAGGTGGCCCATGACGGTCGACGAGCGCATCGTGCCCAGGTCGACAGCACACACCGGTGGCACGCCGGCGTCGATGATCGAGCGGATGACCCTGATCCTGGACACCTTCGACGGGCCGGTGCCGATGCGCACCCCGGTCGACGTCGCCGACCGCACCGGACTGCCCCGCTCGAGCGCGCACCGCATCATCGACCAGATGATCCGGCTGCGCTGGCTGGCCCACGCCCCCGGCGGCTACCGGCTCGGGACCCGCGCACTGGAACTCGGCGGACTCGCCATCGAGCACAACGAGATCCGCGACGCGATGGGACCGGTACTGCACGAGCTGTGCCAGCGCACCGGCATGGTCGCCCACCTCGGCGTGCTCGACGGTCCCGAAGTGCTCCTCATCGACAAGGAGGTCGGGCGCGGCGCCGCGCCCGTGCCGACGCGCCTCGGCGGCCGGATGCCCGCGCACTGCACCGCGGTCGGCAAGGCGCTGCTGGCCACCCTGCGCCCTGACCTCATCGAGTTGGCCTTCCCGCCGCGTCTGCCCCGGCTGACCACACGCACCATCGCCCGCCGCGCCGAGTTGCACGGCGAACTGGAGCGGGTGCGCGGTCATCGGGGCGTCGCGCTCGACCGCGCGGAGTCGATGACCGGCGTCGTGTGTGTCGCGGTGCCGATCGAGGTCGGCGCGGAGCGGGCAGGCGCGGCGATGTCGCTGTCGGGCCCGATCGGCGGGGAACGCGCGTCCGGGACGGGACGGCTGGCGCAGATCCTGGTCGACGCCGCTGACGCGGCCGCGCGCGCGACGGATACACCACGCGGGCGATCCCACCAGCGGTGACCCGGCGCGGTGGAGCGCGCACGGAGAGGTGGGTCGGGGCGTGCGCCCCGACCCACCGATCGGTCGTGTCGTGCTCAGCCGACGAGGTTCTTCCGCAACTTCACCAGCGTGAAGCCGTCGATGCCGAGGCCGTCGGTGAGGAACTTGCCGAAACTGCCGTATTCCTGTTCCAGGGTGCGCACCGCGGTGTCGAGATACTCGCCGCGCACTTCCTGCAGCGGGATGAGCAGGTCCGGGTTCTGCATGTAGCCGGCCTGTTTCACCTGCTCCCGCAGCTTCGCGTCCGCGGCGGCACGGAAGTCGTTGGAGCGCAGATAGTCCTGCCGCGCCGTCTGCTCGGGCACACCGACCGCGCGCAGCAGCACATAGGTGAGGAAACCGGTGCGGTCCTTCCCGGATGTGCAGTGGTAGAGCACGGCGCCGTCGGTGGCCGCCAGTTCGCGGATCGTGGCCCCGAACGCGGCACGGGAGCCAGCGGTCAGGAAGCTGGCGTAGACGCCGTTCATGATCTGCTCGGCGCCGCCGTCGCCCAGCGCGTCCTGCTGTCGCTGCGGATCCTTGGACTGGATGATCTGCATCATCCGGGTGAACAGCCCGGTGTCGTCGATGGGCCGCGCGACGAGCGGCACCCCGGCGGGCAGCCGGTCGGCCCCCATGAACTGCACCTCCCCGGGCGTGCGGAGATCGACCACGGATTTCAGATTGCGACCGGCCAGGGCGGCGATATCGGCGTCGGTCAGTCCGGACAGGGCGTCGGCGCGGATCACCTTGCCGGACTTGACCGTCGCGCCGTCGTAGGTGCGATGACCGCCGATGTCGCGGACATTGACCGCGCCCTGCAACGGGATCTGCCCGCCCGCGCTCGGCGCCGCCACCGCCGGTGGCGAGGCGGCGGTGGCGGCGAGCGCGAAGGCGGCGAGTACGGTGGCCATCACGGAGGCGATGCTGCGTTTCGTGCGAATTGCTTTCACGGGCAGCGACGCTATGAGGCCGCCGAGGGGCCGGGGCCGCCACCATCAATGGCCGGGATTGCGGCTTGACATCGCCGCGATCCCGGTGCGGGCGTTGCTCATTCGGCGTCCAGACCGGGGCGCACGAGAATCTTCACGTGCTCCTCGGGGCTGCGCAGGGCGGTGAACGCGTCCCGCACACCGTCGAGGCCGACGCGACCGGTGATGATCGCCTCGGCGTCGATCGAGCCCGACGCCAACCGGCCGAGGGTGATGTCGTAGGCGTCCCGATAGTCGCCGTGCCCGAAATTGACGGCGATGCGCCGGAACTGGGGCACCACCGGCGTGAGTGATTCGGCGGCGAACCCGGCCGCGAGCACCTGGATGCGGGAGTTGAACGGCATCCGATGGGTGAGCTCGTTCAGGATCCCGGCGCGCCCACTGCACTCGTAGGCGATGAGGATGCCGCCCTCGGCCGCGCCGACGACGGGGTCCTCGGCGATCAGGGTGTGCCACACGTCGATCGGGTCCTGGTCGGCCGGGTCGACGACGATGTCGGCGCCCAGCAGCGCCGCGAGCTCGCGGCGTCGCGGTGACGGCTCCGACGCGATCACCCGCTTCGCGCCGTGTGCCCTGGCCGCGACGATCGCACCGAGACCGATGGTGCCGCAGCCGATCACGAGCGCCGAGTCGGCGGGGGTGAGCTGTGACTGCTGGACATGCATCTCGCCCACGTGCAGCGGTTCGGCCAGCGTCGCGTGATCCAGCGAGAGAGTGTCGGGGACCCTGCGGACCCAGAACGCGTCGACGACGATCGCCTCGCCGAAGGCACCGTGATAGGTGTTGGAGTAGCCGATGATGGTGGGGATGCCGGTGTCGCTCTCGGTCGCGAGACCGATGCCCGCCACCCGGTCGCCCACCGCGAAATCGGTGACGCCCGCGCCGATTTCGGTGATCACCCCGGCGTACTCGTGCCCGAGCACCACGGGCCGGGCCGGGTCGAACTCCGCGAGCGGGTACCCGCCCGCCCGCGCCACCTCGACGAAGCGGCACGCGTCCTTGGACACCGACAGATCGCTGCCGCAGATGCCGCAGGCGGCCACGGCGATGCGCACCTGGCCGGGACCGGTCGCGGGGAGGTCGGGGACATCGCCGACGGTGAATTCTCCGTCACGGAATCGCACGGCGCGCATGCTCACGCTCCCGTCGCGGCGTCGGCGCCGTAGTAGTCGGTGTGGGCCTTGGTGATCGCGGTGACCAGCCCGCCGATCAGTGCCTCGCGGTGGTCCTCGGCGAACTGCAGGCTGGCCTGCCGTCCGGCGTTGCGGTTCTTGAAATGGGGGATCACCTCGGCGGCGAACAGTTCGAAACTGCGTTGGGTGTCGGCCCAGCTGGCCATGTCCACGTGCAGGATCAGCAGCGTGCCGAAGCCGCCGGTCTTGTCGATGAGCCGCTGGATCCGGTCGACGGCCTCGTCCGGCGTGCCGATGATCGCCTGCCCGAACTCGCCCAGGGTGTCCTCGCGCCACTGCTCGACGATGCCGCGCGAGGTCTGCGCCCACTCCGGCTGCTGCCCGGTCTGCCGGTGGACATAGGCCGCCATGGACCCGATGCGCCGGGCGACGGCCCGCTCGGCCTCGGCCCGCGACTCGGCCAGGAACATGGGGGTGACCAGCCGCCACCCCGCGCGGTCGGCGCGGTGGCCGTGCTCGGCGCAGGTCTTCTCGTAGACGCCCCAATTGCGGTCCAGCGCCGCGAAACCCGCGGGTGAACCAGCCGCTAGCGAGAGCAGAGACAGGCCGTGTGTGCCCGCGAGCACCGAACCGTTCGGCGAGATGGTCGAGGCCGCGGCGACCTCGAGGCCGGCCGGGTCGTAGGTGGGCAGCTGCGCTCGGGCGTCGCGCAGCGTGAACCAGTCGGTGCGCATGTCGACGACCTCGCCCCGCAGCAGCCGCACGATCGCCTCGAGCGCCTCACCCTGGCGGCGGCGCTGATCGGAGGGGTCGATGCCCATCATGTGCGCGTCGAGCGGGATCTTGCCGGGGCCGGTGCCCAGGATGACCCGCCCACGGGTCTGCAGGTCGAGCTGGGTGATGCGGTCGACGGTGACCAGCGGGTGGTGGTACGGCAGCGACGTCACCCCGGTGCCGAACCGGATGCGTTGCGTGCGTTCGGCCGCCGCGGCGATGAAAATGTCCGGGGCGGGCACGATCTCGGCGCCCGTGGAATGGTGCTCGCCCATCCACGCCTCGTCGAAGCCGAGGTGGTCGAGATGCTCCATCAGATCGAGATCGCGCCGCAGTTGCAGGGCTGGATCGGCGTCGAGGGGGTGATACGGGGCCAGGAAGGCGCCGAATCTCATCGAACTGGGGCTCCACATGGTGCGTCTCCTCGTCGAAACGGTGCGGTGAGCGGACTCACGGCGTCGTGCCCACCTTCGGCACCGGCGACCCGATCCAGGACAGCGCCTCCCGGTCACCGGGAACCTTCGCGAGACCGGATCGGCGACAGCGGAAGCCGCGAGATCGTCGGCATCCCAGCTCCGTTCGGCGCGCGTTCTGATGAGTTTGCTCGCGCGTGCTAGTTTTGCTCGGACAAGCAAAATCGTGTGTGCGCTGAGGTGGAGGTCGGTCGTGAGGTATGCGCCGGACAGGGAATCGCTGGCGGCGCGGCCGGTCCCGGAGTGGTACCGGAAGGCGAAGCTGGGGATCTTCGTGCACTGGGGCCTGTACTCGGTGCCGGCCTATGCCGAGCGCGCCGAGGCCGACTACACCGCCTTCATGCGAGATCTGACCGCCGGGAAGACCACGGCGGACCGGATCCCGTACGCCGAGTGGTATCAGAACTCCCTGCGCGTGCCCGGCTCGCCGACCGCGATTCATCACGCGGCGACCTACGGTGACGCGCCCTACGCCGAGTTCGGCCCGCCGTTCGAGCGGGCGGCACGCGATGTCGACTTCGCCGGCTGGGCACGGCTTTTCGCCGAGGTCGGCGCGCGGTATGTCGTCCTGGTGACGCGCCACCTCGACGGCTACCCACTGTGGCCCACCGCGGTCGAGCACCCGCACCTTCCGTGGCACTCGGGTGCGGGTCGCGACCTGGTCGGCGACCTCACCCTGGCGGTGCGGGCAGAGGGCCTGCGGATGGGGCTCTACTACTGCGGCGGGATGGACTGGTCGTTCCGGACGGAGCCGATGCGGACCATGACCGACCTGATCCGCCATCAGGCGCTTGGCCCCGGCTACGCGCGCTACGCGGCCGCGCAGTGGCGCGAACTGATCGACACCTATCGGCCCTCGATCCTGTGGAACGACATGGGCTGGCCCGCGGAGGTCGACCCGCACGAGATCATGGCCCACTTCTACGACACGGTCGACGACGGCCTCGTCAACGATCGCTGGGTGCAACCCGCACTGCCGGGCAACCGGGTGGTGCGCGCGGTGTATCTGCGATTCCTCGATGTCGCGCTGAAGGTGATGGCCGCGCGGGGCACCCCGATTCCCGAACCGGCCAAGAACTTCCACTACGACATCGCGACCCACGAATACACGCCCCCCGCCACCGCCCCGGCCGGTGCGTGGGAGCTCACCCGCGGGCTCGGACGCTCGTTCGGCTACAACGCCCAGGAAACCGCCGCCGACACCCTGACCGGCGCGGAGCTGATCCACCTGTTCGCCGACGTCGTCGCCAAGGGCGGGAATCTGCTGCTCAACGTGGGTCCCGACGGTGCGGGACGGATCCCGGAGCTGCAACTGTCGCCGTTGCGCGCACTCGGTACCTGGCTGGCCAGGAACGCGGCCGCGATCTACGACACCGAGCCGTGGGAACGGCCGTCGACCACGACCGCCTCGGGCGCCCAGGTCAGGTTCACCCGCGGTACCGACGGCACCGTTTTCGTGATCGTGCTCGAGGACCAGCCCGGTGGCGAGATCGTCCTGCGGGATGTCCGGCTACCGCACATCGATACGGTCGGGCTCGTCGGCGGGCGGGCCGAGCTGCCGTGGCGCCGAAGCGGTGGCGACGTGGTGATCGACCTGCCGCCCGAGGCGGCGCCGCAGCGGCACGCCTACGTGCTGGCGATCGGCGCGCGATGAGGAAGCGGACGGAGCCCACGGCGATCGAGCGCGCGCGACGCGCCCAGATCGTGCGGGCGGCGATCGACACCATCGCCGAGAATGGTTATCCCCGTGCGTCGTTCAGCGCCATCGCGGCCGCGGCGGGGCTCAGCAGCACGGGCCTGATCTCCTACCACTTCGCGAGCAAACAGAACCTGATGACCGAGGTGATCGCGACGATCATGGCCGACTTCACCGCCTTCGTCGCCGCCCGGACCGGCCACGGCACCCCGGCCGAACGTCTCGCCGACTTCGTGACCGCCAACTGCACGTTCATCCGCGAGCACCGCAATCATCTGGTGACGATGCTGCAGCTGCAGACGGTCGCCGCGGACACCGAAGCCCGGGACAGGCAAGCTGATTCGGATCGCGCGAAGCTGGCCGGCCTCTTGGCGGAGGGGCAACGAGCCGGGGACTTCCGGGCGTTCGATCCAGATCTCATGGCCGGATTCATTCTCTCCCTCCGCAACGGCGTCATCCTGCGCGCCGCGGCCCGACCCGACTTCGACCTGAGCGCCTGCACCACTGAACTGCTCGCCACGATCCAGCTCGCGACCGTCGCCCCGCGGGACGCGGCGGCCCGAGACGCCACCGGGTGACGGTGTCAGCCGTGCCTGCGGCGGTAGGCGGCGGCCGCGCCCGGGTGCAGCGGGACGGTGCCGGTGCCGATGAGGAAGCGGCCGTCGAGGAACTGGGTGCCCGCGGCCTCGGCGGGAACGAGGGCGTCCGCGTGCCGGACGAGCAGGTCGACGAGGGCACCCGCGGTCTCGTCGGGCAGGGTGGCGGTGGCGAGGAGCAGGTTCGCGACGCCGATCGTGTGCACCGCCGGACTGCCGGGGTAGGCGTCGGCGGGAATCGCGACGCGGTCGTAGACTGGGCCGTAGGCCTCGCGCATCGGCGCGGCCAGCGCGCCGAGGTCGAGCAGCCGCATGGGGTCGGGCACGGTGAGCGCGGCGGTCGGCACCCCACCGGCCCACAGCAGGGCGTCGATGGTGCCGTCGGTCAATGCCTGGGCGGCCGCACGCAGCGGCTGATGTTCGACGGCGACGTCGGCGGGGTCGAGACCGGCCGTGCTCAGCAGGCGCGCGCCGGTGACGGCGGCGCCGGAGCCGGCGGCGCCGAGATTGACGCGGCGGCCACGCAGGTCGCCGATCTGCGTGAGCGGGCCGTCGGCGCGGACCGCCAGCTGCAGATAGTTCTCGTACACGCGGCCCAGGGCCACCACGCGACCGCCGAAATCGCTCGCCGAGTCGGCCAGGGCCAGCGCGGTGTCGACCTCCCCGTCGGCCACCATCCGCAGGTTCTGCTGCGAGCCCGCGGTTTGCACCGGTTCGATCCGCAGGTCGCCGGTCTCGCGCGCGACGGCCGCCAGCAACTGGGCGAAGGCGAAGTAGAAGCCGCCGTCCTCCCCGGAGGCCAGCCGGACCGTCGCCGGGCTGCCCGAATCGCAGCCGAACACCCCCGCCGATGCCAGCGCGGCCAGGGCCAGCATCCGGCGACGGCTGATCGGCGCCCCGCTCATCGCGCCACCGCCGGGACCCGGACCGCGACGGCGAGCCCGTGCGGGCGCACCGCCTCGACCGTCAATGCGCCGCCGCGTGCTTTGGCGAGGGCCTGGGCGATCGACAGGCCGAGACCCGTGCCGCCCGCGGCCGCCGCGGAACCGCGGAAGAACCGGGCGGTGAGCCGGTCGAGTTCGTCGGGGGCCACGCCGGGTCCGTCGTCGGCGACGCGCACCGTCACCGTGCCCGCCTCGGCCGACACCGTGACGACCGCGTGCGCGCCCGATCCCGCGTACCGGCACGAATTGCTCAGGGCCACATCGAGAATCTGGGCGAGCGCGGCGGCGCTGATCGCGGCGAGCGGGCGCGCGCCACCCGGCACGGCCGGGACGGACGGCGGCGCGGTGCGCAACCGCATCCCCGCCTCGTCGAACGCGGAGGTCCACGCGTCGAGGCGATCGGCGACGACCTGCGCCGGATCGCAGCACTCCTCGGCGGAGGCCGTCGTGCCGAAGGCCGCGGGTGTCTCGGCGACGGCCAGCCGCAGCAGATCGTCCAGCAGCGCGGTGAGCCGTTCCACCTCGGCGGTGGCGCCGCGGAAGGTCGGCGACGCCGCGGCGGGGACGGCGGATTCGAGCGAGTCCAGCCGAATCGTCAAGGCGGCGAGGGGATTCCGCATGGCATGGGCGGTGTCGGCGACGAGCTGATGCTGCGCGTCCGCGGAGTCGGCCACGGCGGTGGCCATCGCGTCGACCGACTCGGCGAGCGCCCTGACCTCGGGCGGACCGCCGTACCGCCGGGTGATCGGGGCGCGCCCGCGTGGCTTCGGCAGGGTCGCGGTGAGGTCGGTGACCGCGTCCGACATGGCGGCCAGCGGGCGCAGCACCCACCGGCTCAGCACCAGCGCCAGCAGCACGAACACCACCATCGCGCCGAGCGCGCCGACCGCGATCACCGCCCACACCCGGGCGATGTCCGTGCGCGCGGCCGCCGTGGACGCCTCGATCACGACGGCGCCGTTCACCTGCACACCCGAGCCGACCGGGCGCGCGATGAGCATGACCGGCGCGCCCCACGGTGTCAGCCGGTCCACCTGCTGCGGCCGCTGATTGCGCCGAGCCGCGGCCACCGCGGCACGAATCTGTGGATCGTCCACCGCGACACCGGCATTGACGATCGGCGCGCCGCGGGCATCGACGACGAGCACGTTCTCGCCGTACAGCTCGTGATAGCGGGTCACCTCGTCGGCCAGCGCCCGCACGCCGCCGGTCGACCCGGTCGCGTCGGCCAGGGTGGCGAAGCGGTCGGCGTCGCCGGAGCGGCCGAGCACCAGCTGCTGGGTGCGGCTGGTCGCGGCGGTCAGCGACAGCGGCACCGCGAACGCCAGCACCGCGAGGGCGGCGAAGACGGTCAGCGCGCTCAGCAGCCTGCGCCGCACGGCGGTCCTCCGGTGCTCACTCGCCCCACCGATATCCGTAGCCGCGGATCGTCGTGATCAGGCCCGGCCTGCCCAGCTTGGCGCGCAGCCCGGTCATGTGGACGTCGAGGGAGCGCGAGACCGCCACGAAGGCGTCGCCCCAGATGCGGTCCATCAGCTGCTGCCTGCTCACCGCCGCGCCCGGACGTTCCACTAGGACCTCGACGAGCTCGAACTCCTTCTGGGTCAGCGCGATCGGCGCGCCTGCCACCTCGACGACCCGGGCCCGCAGGTCCACCCGGACGTCACCGGTGACGACCTCCGTCCTGGCCCGCACGGCGACGGCGGCGGCCCGGCGCAGCACGGTCTCGAGCCGCGCCATCAGCTCGGCGATGCGCGGCGGCTTGACGACGTAGTCGTCGGCGCCAGCGCGCAGGCCGCGCACGATGGACCGTTCGTCGCTGCGGGCGGTCAGGATCAGGACGGGGATCGCGCTGACCTCACGCAGTTGGCGCAGGATCTGCAATCCGTCGGCGTCGGGCAGGCCGAGGTCGAGCAGCACGGCGTCGTAGTCGCGGTGGGCGATGAGCAGATCGGCGCCGCGGCGCAGCCGCTCGGCCCGGTAGCCCCGCGCGGACAGCGCCTCCACCAGGGCGTCGCCCACTCCGTCGTCGTCCTCGACCACCGCAAGCCGCACGCGCCGATCCTCCCACAGGGGCAGGACCGGCGCGGATGCCGGACGGTCAGCCACGCACGGCGGCCATCGCCGGTTCCGGCTCGACCGGGTCGGCCGCGACAGCGCCTTCGGCGTCGATGGTCGATTCGGTCGAGGTCTCCCGCATGAAGTAGTAGGTGAGCAGCGAGATCGCGACACACCCGGCGACGTAGAAGAAGTACAGCGACTCCAGACCGGCCTTCTTCAGAGCCAGGGCGATCATCTCGGCGGTGCCACCGAACACGGCGACCGTGAGCGCGTAGGGCAGCCCGACGCCGAGCGCACGGATCTTGGTGGGGAACAGTTCGGCCTTCACGATCGAGTTGATCGAGGTGTAGCCGGTGACGATCACCAGCGCGGTCATCATCAGGCCGAAGGCGGCGAACGGGTTCGAGGTGTGGGCGAGCAGGGACATGATCGGCACCGTCAGCAGCGTGCCGGAGACACCGAAGAAGATGAGCAGCTTGCGGCGACCCACCCGGTCCGAGAGGCCACCCGCGATCGGCTGCAGCACCACGAACAACAGCAGCGCGAGGAAGTTGATCCAGGCCACGGTGTCCTTGGAGATGCCCGAGGTGTTGATCATGAACTTCTGCATATAGGTCGTGTAGGTGTAGAACGCCACGGTGCCGCCCATGGTCAGGCCGACCACCAGCAGGCATTCCCTCGGGTACTGCAGCAGCACCCGCAGCGAGCCGCGTGCGTTGCCGGTCGACGTCGCGGCGGATTCGGCCGAACCGGCGACGGCCTTGAACGAATCGGATTCGTCCATGCCGCGCCGCAGCAGCATCACCACGATCGCGCCGCCCGCGCCGATCAGGAACGGGATGCGCCAACCCCAGCTGTACATCTGCTCGGCGGTGAGCACCTGCTGCAGGACGATCTGCACGCCGAGGGCGGTGAGCTGGCCCGCGACCAGGGTGACGTACTGGAAGCTGGAGTAGAAGCCGCGACGGCCGGGCGAGGCCACCTCCGACAGATAGGTCGCGCTGGTGGCGTACTCGCCGCCGACCGAGAGACCCTGCAGCAGCCGTGCCAGGAGCAGCAGCACCGGGGCCGCGATGCCGATGGTGGCGAAGCCGGGTGTCACCGCGATCATCAGCGACCCGGCCGCCATCACGGTGACCGACAGGGTGAGCGCGGCGCGGCGGCCGAACCGGTCGGCGTAGCGCCCGAGGGCCCAGCCCCCGATCGGGCGCATGATGAAGCCGACCGCGAACACCGCCGCGGTCGAGAGCAGTTGCGCCGTGGGATCACCGTCGGGGAAGAACGCCTTCGCGAAGTACACGCTGAACGCGGCGTAGACGTACCAGTCGTACCACTCGACGAGGTTGCCGATCGAGCCGCGCAGCACGTTCGCCACCACTCGACGTTCCCCACCGGCCTGTGTCGTTGTCACCTTGGACCTCCTCTATCGGCGCGGCATTGCGCCGTCGGAGACCACTGTGTCGGCTGTCACAGGCGGGACGGAAGCCGCGCGGGAGGTTCCTAACGTTCCCTTAGGACGATCGCCGGGTCAGCTCTGCGCCGGGTAGTTCTCGGCGCGGAGCAGGCGGGCGAGGTGGGCGGCGTTGCGCGCCATGGTGCGGGTGGTCGCGCGGACCGGGTCGGGTGTTTCGGGCAGGTCGCTGTAGTCGACGCCCTGCATGGCTTCCCCGTTGCAGTACGTGCACCCCTGGGCGGGGATGGTGAATCCCACGTCGTCGAGCGCCTGAAGGTGTCGGCGACGATCTTGTGCGCGCCGTCCTCGTTGCCGACCACGGCGGCGATGCCCACCTTGCCGAACAGGATGGGCCTGTCCGCGTCGTCGGTGCTGGACAGCTCGGCGTCGAGGCGCTCGAGCACCCGCTGCGCGACCGAGGACAGATGGCCCAGCCAGGTCGGGGTGGCGAGCAGCACGATGTCGGCGTCGAGGACGCGACGCCGGATCAGCGGCCACTGGTCGCCGTCGCCTTCGTCGGCGCTGACGCCGGGCCGGATGTCGAAATCGGCGATGCGGATCGATGCGCCGTCGGCGCCCGTATGCATCCGGTCGCCCGACTTCCACTCAGCGGTGGTTCCCGGATCGGTCAGCGTGAAACGGGAACCGGTGGCCGAGGATCACCGGCGCGCGGATCGGCGGCGTTCGAGCAGGGGCCGCACCAGCCAGGTCACGACGAACAGCGCGCCGAACAGCACGCCGGCCACCACCGCGGCCAGCGGCCCGGCGACCACGTCGAAGAGCAGGACGGCGACCCCGACCAGCGCGACGCCGAGCAGAGCCAGTCCGCCGAGCGCGAGCTGATGCGCCGTGTGGACCAGCCAGGCGAGCTGATGCTGCCGGAAGACGATCCGATGGGCCGCCACCGGCGCGACCAGCAGCGCGGTCGCGCCGATCGAGGACGACAACACGATCAGGTACAGCACCCGCATCGGTGTGCTCATCGCCTCGAAGCGCGGCTGGAACGGCAACACGATCAAGAAGCCGGTGAGGAGCTGGACCCCGGTTTGCACCACGCGCAATTCCTGCAGCAGCGACGACCAGTTCCGGTCGAGGCGTTGCGTCTCGTTCTCGCCGCGGACATCGAGATTCCAGGCGGAGTCGTCCATCGGTCATCACCTCGCAGTGCGCGTTCCCACAGCACGCGCATACCCAGTTCCGCGTCGCCGATTCGGACGCGCGCGGCCGGGTACGCGCGCCCTGTGAACGTGCCGACCGACGAAAGGTGGTCACCATGGCCGTCTGCGACACCTGCGGCAACGAATACGCCAGGGCCTTCACCGTGAGCCGCGACAGCGAGAACTGGACTTTCGACAGCATCGAATGCGCGGCGTCGAAGATCGCGCCCAGTTGCGCGCACTGCGGCTGCCGCGTCCTCGGCCACGGCGTGGAATCCGCCGACACCGTGTACTGCTGTGCCAACTGCGCCCGCCACGCGGGTCACGACGCGCTGGTCGACAGCGCCTGAATCCGTAGTCGAGGAAAGGAACATTCATGCCCCAGCACACCCTGACCGGAAAGCGCGTCGCCATTCTCGCCACCGACGGAGTGGAACAGGTCGAACTCGTCCAGCCGCGCGCCGCGGTGGAGGACGCGGGCGCGACCACGTCGCTGCTGTCCCTGGAATCCGGCACCATCCAGGCGATGAATCACGATGTCGAGAAGGGCGACACGTTCCCGGTCGACCAGGTCGTCGCCGAGGCCAGCCCCGACGATTTCGACGCGCTGCTGCTCCCCGGCGGCACGACGAATCCGGACAAACTCCGGCAGGATCCGTCGGCGGTCGGTTTCGTGAAGGAATTCGTCGCCACCGGAAAACCGATCGGCGTGATCTGTCACGGGCCGTGGACCCTGGTGGAAGCCGATGCCGTGCGCGGCCGGACCCTCACCGCCTATCCCAGTGTGCGCACCGATATCCGCAATGCGGGCGGCACGGTGGTCGACGAAGAAGTGGTGACCGACAACGGACTCGTTTCGAGCCGGAATCCCGGTGACCTCCCCGCGTTCTGCGCCAAGATCGTCGAGGAATTCGCCGAGGGCAGGCACTGACGCTCGGGTGCGCTGATTGGAAATCCCCGGCCGGGCTATATCCGCCGTGTGATGGTATTCCGAATCCCGGGCGTCTACCGCCCGCAGGCCGACACCTGGTTGCTGGCCGAGACCCTGCGGCAGGCACCGCTGCCCCGCGGCGGTTCCGTGCTCGACGTGTGCGCGGGCACCGGCATTCTCGGCTGCACCGCGGCCGGTCTGCTCGGCGCCCAGCTGACCGCGGTGGACATCTCGCGTCGCGCCCTCGCTTCGGCCTGGCTCAACTGCCGGGCCAGGGGGGTTCCGGTGCGACTGGTGCACGGCGGCTTCGAGTCCGCGCGCGCACTGCCCCGGTTCGACGTGGTGGTGGCGAACCCGCCCTACGTCCCCGCGCCGGGGACGCCGAGCCGCGGTCGCGCCAGGGCCTGGGACGCCGGGCCGGACGGCCGCAGCGTGCTGGACCGGCTGTGCGCCACGCTGCCGGATCTGCTGACCGAGCGCGGCGTGGCGCTCATCGTGCACTCGGCGCTCAGCGACGCCGAGCGCACGGTGACGCAGCTGCGGGCCGGCTTGGCCGGTGCCTCGGTGGTCGCGCGGGCGCGCGTCGCGTTCGGACCCGTCCTGCGGTCCAGGTCGGTGTGGCTGGCCGAACGCGGACTGATCGAGACATCCCAGCGGACCGAGGAATTGGTGGTGATCCGTGCCGAACGAGAACCCAGTGTCGAGCTCGCGCTCCCGTGATCGGCGCCGCGTGGAGTACACCGCCGACGGTCCCGCGCTGATCGAGGGACCGGTGGAACTGCACATGCCCGACGGCCGCGTGGTGCGCAGCGACCGCTTCGTGGTGGCGCTGTGCCTGTGCCGCCGCTCGGCGAACTATCCGCTGTGCGACACCAGCCATCGCCGGACCAGGAGACAGGCCACATGAGCGCCGCCGCCCGCCCGCTTCCCGAGCCTCGCGGGGAACTGTCCCGCGCCACCGCCGAGGTGCTACTGAAGGACCCCGGCTCGCCATTGCCCGCAATCGCGCCGGGCCACGCCTGCGACGAGGACCTGCTGCTGGCCCTGCACACCTGCTATGAGCTGCACTATCAGGGATTCGCCGACGTGGACGAGGACTGGGAATGGGACCCCGGCCTGCTCGCGTGGCGGGCCGCCCTGGAAGCGGTTCTGCTCGCAGACCTGCGCGAGCACGTCCCCGGTGGCGACGACGTGCACGCCGAACTCGACCGTCTGCTCACCGCGCCGCGCACCCAGCCGGACATCGCCGGATTCCTCGCCGACCAGGGCGAGCCCGGCCAGTTGCGCGAATACTTCGCGCACCGTTCGATCTACCACCACATCGAGGCGGACCCGTACGCGTGGGTGATCCCGCGGTTGCGCGGCGATCCGAAGGCGGCGCTGGTGGCCGTCGAGTTCGACGAATTCGGCGGGGGGCGTGGCGAGAACGTGCACGCCCAGCTCTATGCCGACCTCCTCGCCGGGGCCGGCCTCGATCCGGGCTACCTGCACTATCTCGACGATGTCGGCGCGCCCATGCTCGCCCTGGTCGACATGATGTCGCTGTTCGGGCTGCACCGATCGCTGCGCGCGGCGACGGTCGGTCACTTCGCCGCCGTGGAGATCACCTCCTCGCCCGCCTCGCGACGGCTGGCCGAGGTCGTCGGTCAGCTGCTCCCACATCCGGATTGCGTCCGCTTCTACACCGAGCACGTCGAAGCCGACGCCGTGCACGAACAGGTCATGCGTCATCGCGTCATCGACGGTCTGCTCGCCGCCGACCCCGCGCACGCGGCGGGCATCGTGTTCGGTATCCAGGCCACCGATCTGCTCGAGAGCCGCTTCACCGAGCACGTTCTCGGCGCGTGGCAGCAGGGGCGCAGCTCGCTGCGGTCGGATCGCTTGCTTTCGAAACTGTAAGTTTCGTATGCTGGCCCGGTGGTGAAGGCGAAGCAGTCGGGCGGGCGGCCCCGCGAGCAGCGGGTCGACACCTCGATCGCGGCGGTGCTCGATCGCGCGATCGGGCGCGGCGAACTCGCGAGTCGGCCCGATCCCGCACTGGTGCAGGCACTGCTGCTCGGTCCGCTCTACGCGTGGCTGATCGTGCTCGACGAAGACCCGGCCCGCGTCCCCGAGCTGGTCCGCGTGGTCGCGACCACCGCGCTCGCCACCGGCGTCGTTCCGGCGTAGGCGCACACCACGCCGTCCGGTCCGCTCATGGAAATGCGTGACATCGAGATCTTCCTGACGCTCGCCGAGGAACTGCACTTCGGCCGGACGGCCACGCGGCTGCACATCAGCCAGTCCAGGGTCAGTCACGCGATCAAGAAGCAGGAAAGGCGCATCGGCGCACCGCTTTTCACCCGCACGAGCCGAGCGGTGGCACTCACGCCCATCGGTGCGCAGCTGCGTGACGAACTGCGGCGCGGCAGCCTGCTGATCGAATCGGCGGTCGCCAGGGCGCGGTCGGCCGCGCGCGGGATGGGGGAGGTCCTCACGGTCGGCATCATGGGAGCGCTCGGGCACGTCATCGCGTCCCCGCTGCGTGCCTTCGCCGACGCCTATCCCGGGATCGAGCTGGTGCTGCGGGAGGCGCACTTCGCCGACCCGCTCGGCCCGGTGCGCGCCGGCGCGGTCGATGTCCAGCTGGTGTGGCTACCGCTGCGCGAACCCGACCTCACCGTCGGTCCGGTCGTGCTGGCCGAACCGATGCGCCTCGCGGTCGCGAACACCGACGAATTGGCCACTCGCGCAACGATATCGCTGGAGGATCTGGGCATGCGGAGCCTGTGTGATATCGGCACGGTCGCCCCGGGCTACTGGGCGGACGAGCTGATTCCCCCGCGTACGCCGTCGGGCCGTCCGATCGGGCGCGGCCCGTGCGTGCACACCTTCCAGGAGATGCTGGCGACGATCGCGACCGGGCGGGCGGTGGCCCTCGTGCAGGAGCACTGCGTGCACTACTACGCCCGCCCCGGCATCGCGTACGTGCCGATGTCGGACGGGCCGCGTTGCCGCTGGGCGTTCGTGTGGCGCACCGACGCCGAGAACGCCGTGATCCGCGCGTTCGGCGCGGTCACGGGCGCCCTCGACGTCGCGTCACCGGTCGGCGGTGGCCAGGGGAGCCGGTGACGGGGCGCTCGCCCGCCAGATGCCGACGAGCAACAGCGCCACGGCGGTGGTGGCCAGCAGCCAGGGCGCGGGTTCGAAGATCAGCCGGCAGCACGCCGTCCAGGCCAGCAGTGGCCACGCCAGGAACGCGGGCGGAGTGATGGCGCGACGCGCCAGGGCGGCTGGGAGGCAACCCCGGCGCGGCCGCGGGTTCGCCCTCTACGGGTGAAACAAGCGGCGCCCCTTGGCTTTGTGATGAAAGCCGCAGGTTTGCTGCGGATGTTGCCAGGACCACACTCCGTGGCCCACCATGGATCTCGACGTTTCTGAAGCCGAGGAAATACCGTGACGCACTTCGCCGCCCGCCTCAACGAGCTCTTCGACAATGCCGCCGCGCCGGGCGCGCCGCAGTGCACGAACCGTCACGTCGCCCGCACGTTGCGCGCGGCCGGGCATCGCATCTCGGCGCCGTACCTGTCGCAGCTGCGGTCCGGTGACCGTTGCAACCCGTCACCCAAAACCGTTGCGGCACTGGCGGAATACTTCAAGGTCGAGCCCGCGTATTTCTTCGTCACCGAACTGCCCGACCCGACCTCCGACGACCATGTGATCATCGGCAGCCTCGAACTCGCGCAACCACGCGCGCTGCTGACCCGCGTGATCGGTCTGTCCAGCGAATCCCTCGACATTCTCGTCACCATGGCGGAGCGCCTGCGCGCCGGCGACGGCCTGCTGGTCGACATCCACCACGACGCCTGATCACGCTGTGTGTCAAGGGATCTCGATCAGTTCGGACCCCTGCGCAGCCGGGCGAGAGCCGCGTCGCGGGTGATGCCCGGCGGCAGCTGGGTCAACCACCACGTGGCGCCCGCGCGTTCATAGGCCGCGCGCTCGTCGTCGGTGGGGGCGGCGATCGCGACGTCGTAGTCGGTGAGATCGCCACCGCGGTGCTCGGCGACGATCGCGAGCATGGCGGCGAGCTCGGCTGGTGTGGCTTCCGGGCACAGCCCGTCGTAGCGGGCCGCGCGCCGCAGCGGTGCCTGACGGACCGACTGGGCGGCGACCCAGATCGGGATACGTGGCCGCTGCAGCGGGCGTGGCAGGAACTGGAGATTGTCGACCGGGAACGCCGGACCCGGGTGGTCGACGACCTCGCCCGACCACAGTGCGGTGAGTACCGTGAGTGCCTCGTCGAGCAATTTTGCCCGGTCGCGTGGCGCCGTCACTTCACCGAGGCGGGCGAATTCGCCGGTGGCGTCGGAACCGAGGCCGACCCCCAGCACGAGCCTGCCCGCGCTGAGCAGGTCGAGGGCGACGCTCTCCCGGGCGACATCCTGTGGGCGCCTGCGCGAGAGCGGCGTGACTCGCGGCCCGAGGACGACCCGCTGGGTGGCGGCCGCGATCGCGGCCAGCCCGATCCACGCGTCACCCACCGGCAGGCCAGGTTCACGCGGACGGGCGACGTGATCCCAGAGGAAGACCCCGTCGAACCCGGCTGCCTCGGCCTCGGCCGCCAGGTCCACCAGCACTCGCGGATCGGCCAGTTCGCCGAATGGTGGCAGGTACACCCCGTGTCGCAGGACCATGCCCGCAGTCTAGGGCTTGACCTCGACAATGGTTGAGATTTTAGCGTGGTGTCGCCCAGCGCATTCGACCAGAGGACACGCTCATGATTCTGCTGACCGGCGCCACCGGGAACATCGGCCGCACCTTGCTTCGGGAGCTCCACATCGGCGCGGACGAACCGCTCAGAGCGGTCACGCGGGATGTGGGCGGCGCGGAGTTCCCAGCCGGAGTCGAGGCGGTCGAGGCCGACCTGGCCGACGTCTCGGTGCTGCCCGCCGTCTTCGAGGGGGTGCGCGCGATGGTGCTGGTGCCGAATCTCGGCCCGGATGCCGAGATCATCGCGGCCGCGCGCAGGTCGGGGGTCGAGCACGTGGTCCTGGTGTCGTCGATCACCGTCGAGACCCACCCGCATCTGCCCGCGGCCGCGGGCAACGCGCGTGTCGAGAAGCTCCTCGCGGCGAGCGGCATGGACCTGACCGTGTTGCGGCCCACCCAGTTCGCCTCCAACGCGCTCCTCTGGGCCGCGGAGATCCAAGCGGGACAACCGATCCGGCTTCCGTTCGCCGACACCGCGCTGCCCACGATCCATCCCGGTGACATCGCCTCGGTGGCCCGGGTCGCGCTGACCGAGCCGGGCCACCGCGGGCAGCGGTACGCGCTGACCGGACCGGCGCCGATCAGCGCACGCAGGCAGATCGAGACCCTGGCCGCGCTGCTCGGCCGCGAGATCGACATCGTCGAGATCACCCGCGCGCAAGCCCTCGCACGCATGCGCGAGGTCTTCGGGGACGCCGCCGACGCGGTCCTCGACGTCACCGGCGGCGACGTGAACGACGACCTGCTGCGTGTGCGCGACACGGTCACCCGGATCACCGGCTCAGCCAGGACTTTTCAGCGCTGGGCCGAGGAGAACGTCGAGGCTTTCCGCTGAGTCAGCGTGGCGTGACGCCGTGCTCCGCGGTGGCCTCCCCGCGGACGCGGGGCGCGGTGTCGTGCGTGTACAAGGTCGCGGGTCCGAGGCGCCGTGTCAGGCCGGCGAGCAGTGCGGCGCACCCCAGCCCGGACAGCACCAGGCCGGTGCCGAAGAGGGCCGGGTAGCCGAACAGGTCGCCGACGATGCCCGCCGCCATGCCCGCCGTCCCCTGGACCACGACGATGGCACAGGCCAGCAGCGTGTAATCGGTGCCCGCGTAGTCGGGGTCGGCGGCGTCCATCATCAGGGCGAACACCGCGACGGTCGCCGCGCCACCGAAGACGTGCTCGGCGAGGGAGGCGGCGACGAGGAGCTCGAAGCCACCCAGCCCCAGGGCGGCGACCAGATACAGGGCGATGCTGGCGGTCTGGGTGACACCCCCGAGGAGCAGGGCGCGGCGCCGCCCGAAACGGTAGGCCAGCCACCCGCCGACGGCGGCGCCGGCCAGGGCCCCGGCCGAGGAGAGCACGCCCTTGACGAGCGCGATCTGGCCGAGATCGAGCCCGGCGTCGGACAGGAACGGCCCGGTGAGCGCGGCGGCCATCGAGTCACCGAACTTGAACGCCCCGATCAGCGCGATGAAGGTCAGCACGCCGGGTCTGCGCAGCCGGGTCAGCCAGGCCACCGGCATCGCCACCGAACGCGGGCGCGGTGCGCGGTCGGCGACCGGTTCGCGCAGCAGCCACACCGGCACCGTGGTGAGCAGGATCAGCGCGGCCATGGCTAGGAACAGCAGCCGCCAGCCGGACACGGCGAACAGCCACAGCAGCGCGCCACCGCCGACGATCATCCCGATCCGGTACGCGCCCACCTGGATACCGTTGCCGAGACCGCGCTCGCGTGGTCCCAGCAGACGGACGGCCAGGCCGTCGGTGGCCACGTCCTGGGTCGCCGAGAGCAGGTTCACCACCACGATGCCGACGAACAGCCAGCGCAGCGAGGCCGACAGGTCGAGGCAGGCCAGCAGCATCGCGATCGCGGCCGCGGTCAGCTGCAGGACGAGCAGCCAGGTGCGGCGGGTGCCGTACCTGTCGACATAGGGCGCCCACAGGAATTTCAGCGCCCACGGCAGGAACAGCACCCCCGAGGCGCTGATCGCCACCAGCGAGAAACCGGATTCGCGCAGCACCACCGGCAATGCCTGGGTGAAGAAGCCGAACGGCAGACCCTGGGCGAAATACAGCGACGACAGCAGCGCCAGCGTGCTCGCGGTGATCACACCCGGACGGGTGGTGGTGCTCATGGGGTCATCGTCGCAGAGCCGGCGCCCGCGCGCCGAGCGCACCCATTGTGATCGCGCTGCGCGCAACCGGTGAGCGTGCGGCCCGGCCGGGTCATGGTGAGGACATGACATCCACAGAGAAGGCACGCGTCGCCGATTCCGCCCTGGACGAGCTGTTCGCCCCGATCTTCGCCCGCATCGCCGAGGGCGCCGTCGCCCGCGAGACCGATCGGGAACTCGCGCACACCGAGATCGCCGCCCTGCGGGCCGCCCGCTTCGGCGCGCTGCGGGTGCCGGTGGAGTACGGCGGCCACGGCGCGAGCGTGCGCCAGCTGTTCCGCCAGCTCATCGCCCTGGCCGCGGCCGAGTCGAACCTGCCGCAGGCGCTGCGCGTGCACTTCTCCTTCGTCGAGGACCAGCTGCTCGCCGACGCCGGGCCGGGGCGGGAGCGGTGGCTGCGCGCGATCAGCGCGGGCACGCTGGTGGGCAACGCGATCACCGAGCCGGGGGTCGGCGCCGTCGACCGCTACCGGACCCGGCTCACCCGCGACGGCGAGCACTGGCGCCTCGACGGCACCAAGTACTACAGCACCGGCTCGCTGTACGCCGACCACATCCTCGTCGCGGCGGACCGCGACGGCGAACGCGTGGGCGTGCTGGTCGGCGCCCGCGCCGACGGTGTGCGCCAGCACGACGACTGGGACGGGTTCGGCCAGCGGCTCACCGCCAGCGGCACCACCGAGTTCGCCGCGGTCCGCGTCACCGACGAGCAGATCCTCGGGCCCGGCTACGGGGTGCCCGGTCCCACCTACGCCACCGCCTACCTCCAGCTGGTCCAGCTCGCGGTGCTCGCAGGCATCGCGCAGCGCGCCGAAAGCGATGTGCGGGAATGGGTGTCGCGCCGCACCCGCGGCTACACCCATTCGGCCGCCGATCTGCCCCGCCACGATCCGCTCGTGCAGCAGGTGATCGGGAAGCTGTCCGCGGCCGCCTTCGCCGCCCGCGCGACCGTGCTCGCGGTCGCCGATCTGCTCGACGAGGTACTCGCGGCGGGCGCGACTGACCACCGCGCGCTCACCGAGGTGGAACTGGCCGCCGCCCAGGCCCAGCTCGCGGTGATCGACACCGTGCTGCCCGCGACGAGCCTGCTGTTCGAGGTCGGCGGTGCGTCCATCGTCTCCGAAGGCCTTCGCCTGGACCGGCATTGGCGCAACGCGCGGACCATCTCCGTCCACAATCCGGCCATCCAGAAGGCACGGGTGGTGGGCGATCATCTGCTCAACGGCACCGACCTGCCGTTCGGCTGGAGCGCGGGCGAGCGGGCCGCGGTGGAGGGGGACCGATGACGCGGCGGATCCGGTTCAACGCCTTCGACATGAACTGCGTGGCCCACCAGTCGCCGGGACTGTGGCGCCACCCCGACGATCAGTCGCACCGCTACAAGGAGCTCGGCTACTGGACGGAGCTCGCCCGGCTGCTCGAGCGGGGGCGCTTCGACGGTCTGTTCATCGCCGACGTGCTCGGCATCTACGACGCCTACGGCGGCAACGACATCGCCGCGCTACGCCAGGGCGCGCAGGTGCCGGTGGCCGACCCGCTGCTGCTGGTGACGGCGATGGCCGCGGTGACCGAGCATCTCGGTTTCGGCGTCACCACCGGCACCGGGTTCGAGCATCCGTTCCCGTTCGCCCGCCGCCTGTCGACCCTGGACCATCTCACCGACGGCCGGATCGGCTGGAACGTGGTGACGGGCTATCTGCCGTCGGCCGCGCGCAACATGGGCGCCGACGACCAGCTCGACCACGACGACCGCTACGACCAGGCCGACGAGTACCTCGAGGTGCTCTACAAGCTCTGGGAGGGCTCGTGGGAGGACGACGCGGTGGTCCGCGACGCCGCGAGCGGGGTCTACGTAGATCCGGCCAAGGTGCACCACATCGGCCATCGCGGACGGCATTTCAGCGTGCCCGGCATCCACCTGTCCGAGCCGTCGCCGCAGCGCACGCCGGTGATCTATCAGGCGGGCGCCTCACCGCGCGGTGTGCGCTTCGCCGCGGAGAACGCCGAGGCGATCTTCGTCGCCGCCCCTTCGAAACGCGTACTCACCCAGACGGTGTCGCGGATCAGGGACGCGCTCGAGCAGGCGGGCCGCGATCGCTACGCGGCGCGCATCTACGCCCTGGCCACCATCGTCACCGACGCCACCGACGAGGCCGCGCGCGCCAAACACGAGGAGTACCTGTCCTACGCGAGCGTGGAGGGCGGCCTGGTGTTCATGTCGGGGTGGATGGGCATCGACCTGTCGCGCTACGACCTCGACGATCCCATCGGCGAGGTGCACAGCAACGCCATCCAGTCGGCGGTGGCCGCGTTCCAGGAGTTCGACGACGACGGGCGCGAGTGGACCGTACGCGACATCGGCCGCTGGGCGGGCATCGGCGGCATGGGACCGGTGTTCGTCGGCTCGGGGGAGACCGTCGCCGACCAGCTGCAGGAGTGGGTGGCCGACACCGACCTGGACGGATTCAACCTGGCGTACGCGATCACCCCGGGCACGTTCGAAGACATTGTGCGGCACGTGGTTCCGGTGCTCACGGCGCGAGGCGCGTATGCCGCCGAATACAGCGGCGGCACCCTGCGGCACGCGCTGTTCGGCGCGGGTGACCGGCTCCCGGACGGGCATCGCGGCGCGAGTTACCGCGTGGGCGGGCCGAATTCGACCGTGCTGGCCGACGCGGTGGCCCGGCCCGGTTCGGCCATCGACTCCCGCTGAGTACAACCCTGCTGCGGCGGAGCGGAATCGCGCACCATTCCGGTATGACATCGCAGAATCCCGCTTCACGTTCCACGCGTTCGGCCGCGATCGTCGGCGCCGGACAGACCGGCGTCTCCGCGGCGCTAGGTCTGCTCGACGCCGGCTTCACGGTCACGCTCTACAGCGACCGCGACCAGCCCGCCCTCCGCGACGACGTTCCGGCCACCGGCACCGCCCTGGAATTCGGTGAGGCCCAACAGGCCGAGCTGGCACTCGGACTCGACACCTACACCGCCAGGGCTCCCCGGCACACCGGGCTCAGCGTTCGTGTGGTCGACCCCGACCGCAACGAACTGATCGCCTTCGACGGCGCTTTCGACGGCTACGTCGGGGTCGCGGTCGACACCAGGCTCAAGGCCGACGAACGGCTCACCGCGTTCCGCGCGCGCGGTGGCCGCTTCGTGGTCGAGCAGGTCACCCCGGAAACCCTGGACGGTATCGCCGCCGCCCACGACCTGACCCTCGTCGCGACCGGCCGCGCGGGGCTGTCCGATCTGTTCCCCATCGACACCGGCCGCACGGTCTACGACGCACCGCAGCGGAAGCTGCTCACCGTGACGGTGACCGGCCTCGGTCACGACCCGGACGTGTTCGCCCATCGCGGCCCGGCCGGCGGCGCGCACAGCGGCTTCTCCATCTTCGCCGATCAGGGCGAGGGCTGGTGGGGTCCCTACCTGCACAAGGACGCGGGCCCGAGCTGGGCGTTCCTGGGCTGGGCCCGGCCGGGCAGCGACTGGGAGCGCCGCTTCGCCACCGCGGACTCGGCGGCATCGGCCCACCGCGTGGTCACCGAGCTCTACCGCGACTACGCGGACTGGGATCTGCCGGAAGTGCTGGCCACCAGGGTGATCGAGGACGACCCGCACTCGTGGCTGACCGGTTCGGTCCGGCCGGTGGTGCGGGCGGGCGTCGGCCGCACGGCGAGCGGGCATCCCGTGGCGTCGCTGGGCGACACCTCGGTGGCCTACGACCCGATCGCCGGACAGGGCGCGCAGAGCGGCCTGATCCAGGCGCAGCGCCTGGTGGCCGCCGCCGCGGTGCACGACGGCGCCTTCGACGAGGCCTGGATCGCGGCGCGCTACGCCGAATTCCTCGCCGCCCGCGGTGATGCCGCCGCCAAGGTGACCCGTCTGTTCCTCAGCGACCCGGCGTTCGCCGACATCGGCGGTCAGTTCTTCGCCGCCGCCGCGGTCGACCCCCGGTTCGCCTCGGCCCTGGTCGGGCTGCTGCATCAGCCGCGGCCCCTCCTCGGCGTCGAGACCGTCGACCAGGCCGGGGCCTACATCGAGCAGGTCACCGGCGTACCCGCCGCGGAGCTGCTCGCTCGTTTCCAGCCCGCCGGACGGTTCGCGCGCTCCGGGTACGCGGGGGCGCTCACCCGCGCCTGACCCGATCACTCTGCACGACAACCGATCTCGTTGCCGGGTGGTGGCGTCCTCCGGGGCACCGCGACGGCGTCCACCCGGCAACGACACGGACAGGCACTCGAAACTCCCGCTCCGTGGTCACCGGTGTTCCGCCCGTGACGGCCGCGTGGGAGCGTGGTGGGGGAGTGCTGTCGTTCGAGGAAGGTCGCCGTCGATGCGGGGAATCAATCACATCGTGCTGTTCGTGGCGGACCTGCCGCGCAGCCTCGGCTTCTACGAGGACGTGCTCGGGTTCGAGCAACTGCCCGAGTCGTTCCCCGGTGGCGCGTTCCTGCGTCATCCCGGCTCGGCCAACGACCACGACCTCGGCCTGTTCCAGGCCGGGAGGCCCGCGGCGCCCGGGGGCTCGGTGGGGCTGTACCACGTGGCGTGGGAGGTGGACACGCTCGCGGAACTGGCCGAGGTCAGGAATCGGCTCGCCGCCGCGCACGCGCTGACCGGGGCCAGTGACCACGGCTCGACCAAGGCCCTCTACGCTCGCGACCCCGACGGCATCGAATTCGAGGTGTGCTGGCTGGTCCCCGACGAGCACGTCGAGGAGGCCTTGGCGCCGGGAACGGCGCTGACCGCGCCCTTGGACATCGCCGCCCAGATCGACCGATACGGCGCGACGACCCCCGGCGGGCCTCGCACCGATCCGCAGGTCTGGGCGCGCGTCGCGGCACGCCGGGCCGCGTCGTCCTGAACGCCGCGGTGTGGGCACCCGGCTCGTGGTGGGTATGTTGCCCAGTGACGAGGAGGTGCTGATGGGTGCAGGCAACGGGCGGGTCCCCAGCCGCTGGGAGGAGCTCACAGCCGCGGATCCGGCGCATTCCACCTGGTACGTGGAGCGATTCCGGAATCTCGCCGCCCAGGGCGAGGACATCGTCGGCGAGGCGCGGATGGTCGACGCGATGCTCGGGCGCGGCAGCCGCGTACTCGACGCAGGATGCGGAGCGGGCCGGACGGGCGGCTATCTCGCCGGTTCCGGGCACACCGTCGTCGGTGTCGATGTGGACCCGGTGCTGATCGAGGCGGCACGGTCGGACCATCCTGGTCCGACCTGGCTGGTGGGCGACCTCGCCGAACTGGATCTCCCGGCCCACGGCGTCGCGGCCGATTTCGACCTCATCGTGTGCGCGGGCAATGTGATGACATTCCTGGCGCCCAGCACGCGACCGGCGGTACTGACGGGATTCGCCCGGCATCTCGGCCCGCGCGGGCGCGCGGTGATCGGTTTCGGCGCCGAGCGCGGCTACCCGTTCCCCGAATTCCTCGCCGATGCCGAATCATGCGGTCTCGCAGCCGATCTGCTGCTCTCGACCTGGGATCTGCGACCCTTCGCCGACGACGCCGATTTCCTGGTCGCGGTACTGTCGCGCGCGCACTGAGCGCTGCCCTTCCCCCTTCTACTGTATACACGATTCCGGGCCCTCATGAGGCGCCGAATTGTCGTCCATAATCGCTCGCGAAAACCGAAACCACCAGGTGAGGAGTAGCGCGATGGCGTATGTGCTCGACTTCGGCGACATCGACCGGACCCAGGTCGCGATGGTCGGCGGCAAGGGCGCGAACCTCGGGGAACTCGCGCGCGTCGACGGTGTCGCGGTGCCCGACGGGTTCTGCGTGACGACCGAGGCCTTCGCCGCGGTGGTGGCCGCCGCGCCGTCGTTCGACGAGCTCCTCGACGAGCTCGCCGGGCTCGCGCCCGACGACCGCGCGGGGATCGGCGCGCTGAGCGCCCGGCTGCGTGGCGCCGTCGAAGAACTGCCGGTCCCCGACGCGGTGGCCGCCGAGATCCGCGCCGCGCACGCCCGGCTCGGCGCCGACGACGCCTACGCCGTGCGCTCCAGCGCGACGGCCGAGGACCTGCCGACCGCGTCGTTCGCGGGGCAGCAGGACAGTTATCTGAACGTGGTGGGCGCTGCGGCGATCCTGGACCACGTGCGCCGCTGCTGGGGCTCGCTGTTCACCGAGCGGGCGATCACCTACCGGCTGCGCAACGGCTTCGACAGCGGGACGATCCGGATGGCGGTGGTCGTCCAGCGGATGGTGTTCGCGCGGACCGCGGGCATCATGGTCACGGCCGACCCGGTGTCCTCCGACCGCACGGTGGTGTCCATCGACGCCGGCTTCGGCCTGGGTGAGGCCCTCGTTTCCGGTCTGGTGAACGCCGACGTCTACCGGGTGCGCGAGGACGCCGTCGTCAGCGCGTCGATCGCGACCAAGAAGCTGGCGGTGCGCCCTGCTCCCGGCGGCGGCACCGAGGTGTGCGAGCTCGGCGAACAGTCCCGCACCGAGCGCGTTCTCACCGACGACGAGGTGCTGCGGCTGGCGCGGCTCGGGCGACGGATCGAAGCGCACTTCGGCGCCCCGCAGGACATCGAATGGTGTTGCGACGGGACGGAATTCCGCATCGTGCAGAGCAGGCCCATCACCACCCTGTTCCCGATCCCCGCTGCCGGGGACACCGCGAACCACGTCTACGTCTCGGTCGGGCACCAGCAGATGATGACCGACGCGATGAAGCCGCTCGGACTCTCGGTCTGGCAACTGACCAGCCCGGCCGTGATGCGGGACGCGGGCGGACGGCTGTTCGTCGACGTCACCGCGGCGCTCTCCGCACCGGCGACCCGCGCCGCCGTGGTCGACGGGCTCGGCAAGTCCGACCCGCTGATCGGCGACGCCCTGCGCACCGTCCTCGACCGCGACGGCTTCGTCCCCCTCGCGCCGCCCGCCGACCGGGCCACCGCACCGGCCGTGCCGACGCCGGAACCCCTGCCGACCGACCCGGCGATCGTCGCCGAGCTGATCGCGCACTGCGAGAACTACGTGGCCGAGTTGCGGCGGGCGATCGAACCGCTCGCGGGTCCGGAACTGCTGGACTTCATCGGCAACGACATCCAGCAGCTGCGGCGCACGCTGTTCCTGCCGCGCAGCCTCCAGGTGATCAATGCCGCCATCGACGCCACCTGGTGGCTCAACGACCGGCTGGGCGAATGGCTGGGAGAGAAGAACGCCGCCGACGTCCTCACCCAATCGGTCCCCGGCAACGTGACCTCCGAGATGGGGCTGGCACTGCTCGATGTCGCCGACGTGATCCGCCCGCTGCCCGCGGTCGTCGCCTACCTGACCGAGGTCGAGCAGCACGGCACCGACGCCGGGTTCCTCGACGAGCTCGCCGACCGGCCCGGCGGGGGTGCGGCCCGCGCGGCGATCGAGGGATTCCTGGACCGGTACGGCATGCGGTGCGTCGGCGAGATCGACATCACCAGGCCGCGCTGGCGCGAACGGCCCGCCACCCTCGTGCCGACCATCCTCGGCAATGTGCGCACCTTCGCCCCCGGTGCCGGACAGCGGCGCTTCGAGGACGGGCTGCGCGCCGCGGAACAGGCCGAACGCGAACTGCTGCACCGCGTCCGGGCCCTGCCCGACGGCGCGCGCAAGGCCGAGGAGACCGCGGCGACGATCGAGCGGGTCCGCACCTTCGCCGGCTATCGGGAGTATCCGAAGTACGCGATGGTGAGCTGCTACTTCGTCTACAAGCAGGCGCTGCTCCGCGAGGCCGGGCGCCTCGTCGCCGCGGGCGTCCTCGACGATCCCGAAGACATCTACTACCTGCGTTTCGACGAACTCGCCGCGCTGGTCCGCACCCGGCGGGTGCGCCCCGGACTCCTCGACGAGCGCAAGGACGCGTTCCGCTCCTACCAGTCGCTCACCGCGCCGCGCGTGCTCACCTCCGACGGCGAGGCGCTCACGGGCGCGTACCGGCGAGACGACCTGCCCGCGGGCGCGCTGCCCGGCATGGCCGTCTCGGCCGGGACCGTCGAAGGTCGCGCGCGGGTGCTCACCGACATCGCCCAGGCCGATCTCGCGCCGGGCGACATCCTGGTCACCGCCTACACCGATCCGAGCTGGACCCCGTTGTTCGTGGCGATCGCGGGCCTGGTGACCGAGGTCGGCGGCGTGATGACCCACGGCGCGGTGATCGCCCGCGAATACGGGCTGCCCGCCGTCGTCGGGGTGGAAAACGCCACCGCGCTGATCCGGGACGGCAGGCGGATCCGGGTGCACGGCACGGAGGGCTACGTGGAACTCCTCGCGGACTGACCGCGACGGCCGGCGGCGGGTGTGGTGCCGGTACCGTCGGGGGCCGGCCCGCACGCGGTGCCGAACCCGGACCGCGCGGCCGGAATTCGCGCGAAATCAGGTGTCCGCACCCCCGGACGTCGATCGGTCTCGGAGAAGGAAACCTGTTGTGCTGCAGATGATCATCGTCGGTGCGGTGGCCGCGCCGGTGCACTGGCTGCTGTACCGGCGCCTGGTGGTGGCCACCGGTGTGCCCGGCCGGCCCAAGGTCGCGGCGGGGATCCTGCTCGGCCTGCTCTGGGTCGCGGCGGTGATCGCGCTCGGCGCGGGCAGCGTGTACGCGCCCGGCCCGGTCAGGCCGGTGGTGTGGCTGGGCTACACCTGGTTCGTGGTGCTGCTCTACCTGTTGCTCGGGCTGCTGGTGATCGGGGTGGTGCTGCTGGTCCTGCGGCTGACCGGTTCGACGCGGCGCACCCACTGGCTCCGGGTACTGTCCGCCGTGGCGGTCGTGGTCTCCCTCGGCGCGGTCGGCGTGGGCGTGGTGCAGGCGGAGAACGTGCGCGTTGTCGAGACCGAGGAGCGCTTCGCCGATCTGCCCGGGCAGTTCGACGGGCTCCGGGTGGCCGTGGTGTCGGACCTGCACGTCGGCGCCGCCCGGGGGCCCGGCTTCACCGCGCGGATCGTCGATCTGGTCAACGCGCAGCGGCCCGATCTCATCGTGCTGCCCGGCGATCTGCTGGACGGCGCGGTCGACCTGGTCAGCGGCGATATCGCGCCGCTGGCGCAGTTGCGCGCCCGGTACGGGGTCATCGGCGTCGCGGGCAATCACGAGGGCTACGTCGACGAGGTGGGCTCCTGGCTGGATCACTGGGAGACCCTCGGCATCGAGACGCTGCGCAACACCAGGACCGAGCTGTCGATCGACGGCGCCACGATCGACATCGCCGGCGTCTACGACTACGCCGCCCCGGCGCCGTACGCCGCTGATCTCGACGCCGCGCTCGCCGGCACCGATCCGGGCCGCTTCACGCTGCTGCTCGCTCACCAGCCGCGCCAGGCGCCCGCGGCGGGCGAACGCGACGTCGACCTGCAGCTGTCCGGCCACACGCACGGCGGCCAGCTGTGGCCGTTCGTGTACCCGGTGCGCTGGGCCAATCCGACGGTCTCGGGCTGGGACCGATTCGGCGACATGCGCACCTTCACCACGGTCGGCGCGGGGGCGTGGGGACCGCCGGTCCGGCTCGGGGTGCCGCCGGAGATCGTGGTCCTCACCCTGCGCGCCGGCTGAACCTCACACGCGCAGCTCGGCGTCCTCCCGGCTGCCCATCCCCGTGGCGAACTCGTGGACGCGCAGCGGTCCGCCGGCGCGCGGATCGAGGGGCGGGGTGTTCTTGCCCGCGCCCACGCGCAGACCGGCGAGCATGTGGGACAGGGCCTCGTCCGCGCCGAAGCGTGGCGTCCAGCCCAGCTCGGACCTGGCGCGGCCGGTGTCCATCAGCGGCAGGTGCAGCATCGCGTCGAACAGATCCGGCGAGGCGGGGACCAGGCGCACGTGCCACGCCGCCGCCAGGCCCGCCCGGACCGGCGCCCGCGGCACCGACACGGTCCTGGCGTCGAGGACATCGCCGAGCACGGTCCGATCCACCACCGGCTCGGCGGCCAGATTGAACGGTCCCCTGGCGTCGGTGGTGACGGCCAGCGCGTAAGCCCGCCCCACATCGCGGCTGTGCACGGCCTGGAACCGGAGCCCACGCGGCACCGGCAGCACCGGCACCAGACCGGGCCGCAGCAGCCCGTTCGGCGCGAGCGGGCCGAGGAACAGCCGCCGTTGCTGACTGGCCGACTCCCGCCGGAAACTGAACGCGGGGCGCACCCGCACGACCCGGCGATCGGGATGCTCCGCCTCGAACCGGTCGAGAAGCCGTTCGCAATAAGCCTTTTCGCGCATGTAGCCGGCGGCGGGCCAGCCGTCGGTCGGCCAGCTCTCCGGCACACGACGCTCCTCGTCGCACGGTGAGTAGGCCCCGACCGAGGGCGAAACGGCTGTTTGGTCCGGGTGGGACCGGAAACCCGGACAGCGAGGTGATGGTGATGGTCGATGATGCGGGCAAGCGCTGGACGAACGGCCCGGCCGGCAGGCAGGCCGCCCGCTACCTGGTCGCGGTGATCGTGACGGCCGCGCTGGTGGCCGCCACGACCGCGATCTGGGCAGGGGGCAGGTCGGCCTGCGCGGACGCCCCGACGACGTTGTGCGACGGTCCGGCGAAAGCCGCCGTCCTGCTGACCCCGGCCGTGATCCTGCTGTTCGGCGGTCTCGGCGCGTTCGTCCGTACCTACCTGGCGTGGCGCCGCGGCCAGCGCTGGCCGCTGTGGCAGGGCGCGGGCTGGTTCCTGTTCCTGCTGATGACCGTCTATCTCGGCGCCGGCGCCGGCGCGACCGCCTGAGCCGTCGGTTGCGGCAGCGGCGGGTCCGGGTCGGGGATCGGCGGGAACGGATCCGGCGGCGGCGCGGGTTCGGGAGGCGGCACCGGGTCGGGACGGGGTTCGGGCGGAACGGGGTCGGGGCGGCCCGGTACCGGCGGAATGGGCTCCGCCGGATCGGGGAGCGTGGGACGGGTGAGACGTGTCGTCATGATCGGCCCTCCTCGGGGATGCACGGTTCTCGTAGCGGCCATTCCACGGCGCCGCAGGTCCAAACGCCGGGACTCAGCGGCGCAGCTCCTGGGCTTTGGTCTTCACGCCCTGGACCAGCAGGTGCCAGGCGCCCGGATCACCGTGCAGGACAGCGCGTCCCATGTCCTTGATCTGGTCGTAGGTCGCGTGCGGCGGAATGGGCGGCACCTCCGGATCGCACCGGATGTCGAGCAGCACCGGGCGATCCGCGGCCAGCGCGCGGTCCCACGCGAGGCCGATGGCCTCGGAGTCGTCGACCTCGATCGCGTCGAAGCCGAAACAGGTCGCGGCGGCCGCGTAGGAGATGTCGGGCAGGGTCTGGGATTCTTCGAACTTCGGCGCGCCGCCCATCCCGCGCAGCTCCCAGGTGACCTGGTTCAGGTCGTTGTTGTGGAACACACACACGATGAGCCGCTGATCGGGCCACAGGTGCCGGTAGCGGTGGATGGTGATCAGCTCGGCCAGGCCGTTCATCTGCATCGCGCCGTCGCCGACGAGGGCGACGACCGGACGGTCGGGGTGGGCGAACTTCGCGCCGATCGCGTAGGGCACCGCCGCCCCCATGGTGGCCAGGGTGCCCGACAGCGAGCCACGCATGCCCGCCCGCATCCGCAGGCAGCGGGCGTACCAGTTGGTGGACGATCCGGAATCCGCGGTGACGATCGCGTCGTCGGGGATGCGCTGGGAGAGCTCCCACACCACCCGCATCGGATTGGCCGGTTCGGCCGCGAGCATGGCCTGGCGTTCGAGCGTCTCCCACCAGTGCCGCACATTCCCTTCCACGGTCTCGCGCCAAGACCGGTCGGTGCGGGGCTCCACCAGCGGAATCAGGGCCGCCAGGGTGGCTTTCGCGTCTCCGACCAGGTTCACCTCGGTCGGGTAGCGCATGCCGATGAGCGCACCGTCGAGGTCGATCTGCACCGCGCGCGCCTGGTCGAACTCGGGCAGGAACTGGCTGTACGGGAAGTTGGAGCCGACGATGAGCAGCGTGTCGCAGTCGCGCATCAGCTCGTAGCTCGCGCGGGTGCCGAGCAGCCCGATCGCACCGGTGACGAAGGGCAGCTCGTCGGAGAGCACGTCCTTGCCCAGCAGCGCCTTGGCGATGCCGGCGCCGGTGAGCTCGGCGACCTGGAGGATCTCCTCGGTGGCGCCGCGCGCGCCCTGCCCGAGCAGGATCGCGACCCGGCTGCCCGCGTTGATCACCTCGGCGGCCCGCTCGATGTCGGCGACCGCGGGCACCGAGGTGGTCGATGGCACATCCGGCGGACTCGATGGCACCTCCTTGAACGCGTGCGCCGGCGGCTCGTAGGGCTCCTCCTGCAGGTCGGCGGGAATGATCACCGCGGTGGGCGCGCGGCGGGCCAGGGCGGTCCGCATCGCCCGGTCCAGTGCGTTGGGGAGCTGCGCGGCCACATTGACCTCGACGAGATAGTCCGCGGCCACGTCCTTGAACAGCGCCTGCAGGTCGACCTCCTGCTGATAGCTGCCGCCCATCGCGCTGCGGGCGGTCTGGCCGACCACCGCGACCACCGGCACATGGTCGAGTTTGGCGTCGTAGAGGCCGTTGAGCAGATGGATCGCGCCCGGCCCCGAGGTCGCCATGCACACCCCGACCTGCCCGCTGAACTTCGCGAACCCGGTGGCCTCGAACGCCGACATCTCCTCGTGCCTGCTCTGCACGAATCGCGGCGCGTTGTCGGCGCGTCCGAAGGCCGCGATCAGCCCGTTGATGCCGTCACCGGGATAGCCGAAGACCTGCTCGACACCCCACTCCCTGAGCCGCCGCTGGACATAGTCGGCCACCTGTGTCGCCATGGTTTCTCCTTCGCTGTCGCACCGTCGTTTCCCGGCGCGCTACCCGCGATCGCCGCGCTCAATCGGGACGGTGCGCTCAGTCGCCCGGCACCTCCGTCCGGTGCTCGGGCGGGACGAGATAGCCGCGCAGATCGTCGATCTGCGCGCCCCACGAGCCGAGGAACAGCAGCAGGAGCAGATAGACAGCTCCCCACCGCCGAAGATGTGCCATACCTGGCCGATACCCCGCAATCGGTCGCCGACACCGCCGCCGCGCCGTCGATCGAGCGGGTGCGCGCGCCCAGGCGGAAAGCCGCAAGGGTACCCGTCGCCGGGCCCGGCTCGACACCATCGGGAGGGATCCGTGGAGATGCCCGCCGATATCGGTGACAAACCGGACAGAACGTGCTGGAATGGCTGTACCGGCCGTTCTTGAGAACCTAGGGATGGCCGGTGGCAGTGCGAGGCCTGCCGGTGCCGAGGAATCGAGTACTCGTGAACACCCCACTCAGCCACGATCGATCCCACTCTTCCGCCGGTGCCGAACCCGATGATGTCCGCGCCCGCCTACGCGCCGAGACCAGTACTGTCCGGCACGGGATTCTGCTGCGCGTCCACGGCGAGATCGACGCCTACACCTTCGCGTACTGGCGACGGCTCTTCGACGCCGCCCTGCTGGCGGCCCGGGACACCGGCCACCTCCTGGTGGATCTCGACGCCGTCGAGTTCATGTCCTGCCGGGCGATCGCGGAGCTGGCCGACAGCGCCGAGCGGTCCCACCGCGAGGGACTCCGGGTGAGCGTCGTCCGCCCGTCCTCGGCGATGGTGCACATCGCCACCGTCGCCGACCTGGCGCTACCGGTCTATCCGGACGTGGACGCGGCGACCATCGAGTACGTGCGGTGCGCCGCGCGGTCCGGCAGCACCGATCCGAGGAAGCGCAGCCATGCCTGAGCACGAGGACTTCGAGTCCGACATCGACGCGCCGTTCGTTCGCTGGCCCGAACCCAGCCCGCTGCAGGCCTGGTGGGCCGAGATCATGAGCGGCGCCACGTCGCGCAGGGTGAACAAGCCCGCGGTGCCGCGCCGCCCGATGGGACCACGGCTGCGCTCGGCGTGACGGCACGGCCACGGTGCGCCGCCGACCGACGAAGACGTCGTCCGAAGGTGACCGGCCGATGGTTCCCCAGGGTGAATAATCGCAGGTATGACAGACCGTGCGCAGACGTCCCGTTCCGAACGTGCTCTCGTCGAGCAAGTTGTGGGCGTGGGAGATCCGCTGCTTGTCGGACGTTTCCGGTATCACTTCGGTTCGCGCCGCTGGGAATGGTCGGACGAGGTGGCCGCGATGCACGGCTACCCGCCCGGCAAGGAACCGACCACCGAATTGCTGCTCGCCCACAAGCATCCCGAAGATCGTGATCGCGTCGCGGCCACCATCACCTCGGTCGAGGACGGCGGCGCCTTCTCGAGCCGGCACCGCATCATCGACACCCACGGCAAAGTGCGCGATGTGCTGGTGGTGTCGGACCTGCTGGTCGACGACGACGGCACGGTGATCGGCACCGAGGGCTACTACGTCGACGTGTCCGACACCGCGGACGGGTATCGCCGCGAGGCGATCGACAACGCCCTGCCCCGGCTGCTGGAGGCCAGGGTCGTCATCGAACAGGCCAAGGGCGCGTTGATGCTCGCCTACGGCATCACCGCAGAGCAGGCCTTCCGGGTGCTGCGCTGGCGCTCGCAGGAGACCAACATCAAGCTCAAAACGATCGCCGAGCGTGTCGTCGCGGAGCTACCGACCCTGTCGGGCGACGAGGTCAAGTTGCGCACCCGTCTCGATCACGTGCTGCTCACCGTGCATCAGGACATCGAGCGCGATCCGCTGCCCTGAGCCGGGCACCAGTCACCGGCCCGAGGGAGGCCGGTGACGCCGGATCGGCGGGCCCGTGCCGTGTTCAGGCGCCCTGGCCTTCGCCCGCGTCGGGTCGGCCCCGCAGGGAGAGCCTGCGCGCCACGATGTCGGCGGCCACGTCGCCGATCGGCCTGCCGGTGGCGAAACAGTACGCGCGCAGTCTCGCCAACCCTTCCTCCGCCGACACCGCGAGCTGCACGGCGACCATGCCGGAGGCGTTGAAGACCAGTGCCCGCGAGAACTCGTCGTCGGCGCCGATGACGAGCCCTGGATCTTCCAGCTCCGCCGCGACGGCCAGGCGGTCGACGTCGGACTCGAGCAGGCGGCCGATCGCGGTGGCGCAGGCCATGCCGGATTCCTCCTCGGCGGCGCTGAGGTCGCCCGCGGTGCCGCGGTGCAGTTCGAGCACGCCGAGCGGACTGCCGTTGCCCGGCACGGGGAAGGCGTAGATCGCCTGGACGCCCAGCGCGACGACCTCGGCGGTGAAAGCGGGCCAGCGGATCGAAGTTCCGCGCGCGGACATGTCCGGCCACAGTTGGGGACGGTCGGTGCGGTAAGCCTCCAGACACGGCCCCTCGCCCACGACGAACTGCAGTTCGTCGACCCGCTGGGCGGTCGCGTCGGTGGCGTAGACGAGTTCGCGCGCTGAGGATCTCGCGCTGAGCAGGGCCACGGCGCAGCCGTCGGTCGCGGTGAGCCGCACCGCGGTGGAGCAGATCAACCCGACGCCCCCGACCAGCGAATCGCCTGCGGCCTCGGCGCCGCCGTGGTGCCGAGGCTCATCGGGCCTGCGCTGGAACGCGTCCTCCACCGAGTCTCCCATCCTCCCTTCCACGCTACTCGGGACGGGACCCGCCGGTCCGCAGGGACGCGCTCAGCCGGTGGGCTCGCTCGCCGCCTGATAGCGAGTCGTTCCCGGCGAACACGGATCGGGCAGGGCCGACAGGGTGGCCAGGTCGCAGATCCCACTGGTCAGCATGTGCAGCGGAGTGATGCCGAGCAGGACGATCACCCCGATGATATCGCCGTCACGGGCCAGCTGGACGGCCGAGTTCGCCGCTGCGGAGCCGAGATCCGCCGCGGCGGAGCCGGTGTCGGCGACCGGTGTGGGGGCGACGGGGCCCGCCGTCGCCGTCGGCGCGGTGGCGACGAGTGCCGCCGCGGCCAGGACGGCGGCGAGGCCGAGAGTGTTGCGCATGGGTGTTGTCCTTCGTTCGGTGGATGTGTCAGCGCGGCGGCTGGGACATGTCGCGGTTCATGGTCGGGATCTCGATGCTGATCGGCATCCGCAGCTCGGACAGGTAGATCAGCGCCGCCTTGCGCAGGAATTCGTCGAGCAGCCAGTACGGATCGCCGAGCGGGGGCACGGCGCTGAGCAGTCCTTCGCGCACGGCGATGAACGGCCCCCAGCTGAAGCGCAGCAGCGGATCCCAGACCGGCTCACGCGGAATGGACAACCCGTCGGCGATCGTGTCGCCGAGCAGGAAGCGGGTGAACGCGCCGAGGACCGGCTTGCTGAGCAGGGCGAAGTCGATGTTGGCGCCGAGGCCGAGCAGCCGGTCGGCGAGCTTGGCGCCTTCGGGGGTGGCGGCGATGATGGGATCGAGTACCTGAGCCGCTTGGGAATTCGCCGATGCCCACGAGTTCGGGATGTACTCGTCGCGCACCCCGAGCAGGTGGGCGGCCACCTGCCACGAGTGCAGGAACGCCGCCGATTCGTGGGCGGGGATCGGGACCTTCCACGCCGTGAGGTGCTTCATGACCGTGGTGGGCAGGCTGTGCCAGGTGACCATGATGTCGTTCTGGCTGATCGGCACGTCCTCCTCGGCCGAATGCACCCAGTGCGGTGACTGCGGCAGCAGATGCCGCACGGCGGCGTGCACGAGGCGGGTCTTGACGCAGGTGACAACCATTTCCCCGTCGGGGCCGTAGGCGTTGTTGCTGCCGATGTCGTAGCCGAGCTTGGCGGTCTTGGAGATGCGGTCCTTGAGGTCGTGGCCGCCCTTGGAGTAGTAGACCGCGCGTGCCTCCTTCGGGATGACGGTGCTCATCATGCCGCTGGCGAAGCCGTAGAGGACACCGAGGTAGAGGCCGCGCTTCTTGTTGAACTGGATGGCGGTGTCCAGTTGCGCCGGGTCGGCCCAGTGTGGCAGCCGCCGGGCGTATTCCATGAAATCGCGCAGTTCCGTGGGCAATCCGTCCGGCAGCGCGTGACCGTTCCTGGTCCAGGTGCGCAGCAGTTCGTTCACCCGGGGGACCTCGCCGCGGTCGATCAGGCCGGCGACCACCCCGTCGGCCTCGGGGTCCCACACGGTCATCGGGTCGGCGCCCACGCCGGAACCGGCGACCGAATCCTGGGGTGACCAGCTCCATGGTTCGGCCCGGACCGGCGTGGTCAGCGTGAGCGCACCGAATGCCCCCAGCATTCCGCCGACCTTCAACGCGTCGCGCCTGTTGAGTCCATCCATCGCCGTCGTCTCCTCATTGAGTACGTGACACCTCCGACGCCGGAGAACAGGCAGTTCCTGGCCGGTGATGTGTCGGAATGAACAGTAACTTAGCATCGATATCAGTCGCTGAAAGTAGTTTCCGAAAAGGTTATTGACCAGCTCATACTAGCGAATGACGAGTAACTTATTGCTTCGGTTTCTGACACCGGTTCACCCGGTTGCGGTGGCGGCCGGGAGCGCGTCGGTAGATTCGGGCCGACGACGGAAGGAGCCCCCGTGCCGATCCTGAACAAGGACATGCAGTTGTGCGTCTCGTTCGCGGCGCGGCCGAGCAACATCGGCACGCGCTTCCACAACTACCTCTACGACGAACTCGGGCTGAACTACGTGTACAAGGCCTTCGCCCCCGTCGACATCGAGCAGGCCGTGGCAGGGGTGCGTGGCCTGCCGATACGTGGCGCGTCGGTGTCGATGCCGTTCAAGGAGGCCGTGATTCCCCTCGTCGACCGGATGCACGCCAGCGCGACGGCGATCGATTCGGTGAACACGATCGTCAACGACGACGGTGTGCTCACGGCCTACAACACCGACTACCTCGCGGTGGCCGCGCTGCTGCGCACGCACGAGGTCGACCCGTCCGCGTCGGTCCTGCTGCGCGGGAGTGGCGGCATGGCCAAGGCGGTCCTCGCGGCCTTCGCCGGCGCCGGTTTCCGGGACCTCACGGTGGTCGCGCGCAACGAGACCACCGGCCGCGCCCTCGCGGAACAGTACGGCGCGACCTGGATCGCCGAGGTCGGTGACCGGCGGGCGCGAGTGCTCGTGAACGTCACGCCCCTCGGGATGCAGGGTCCCGACGCGGACGTGCAGTCCTTCACCGACGCCACGATCGCCGAGGCCGCCACCGTCTTCGACGTGGTCGCTCTGCCCGCCGAAACCCCGCTCATCGCTGCCGCCCGCGCGGCCGGCGTCCCCGTCATCACCGGCGCGGAGGTCATCGCGCTCCAGGCCGCCGAACAGTTCGCCCTGTACACCGGCGTGCGACTCACCCCCGACCAGGTGCGGCGGGCCTCGGAGTTCTCCCGGTCCTGACACGCGCCCGATGCGCGGTGTGCGTCTGGTCCGCTGGGCTATCTTGAGCCGATGTGCTCGCCGGAGATCGTTCGTCTCGTTCGCGGTGACGGTTCGCGACCGAGCCGCCGGACGCTGCTCGGACTGGCGGGTGGGGCCGCGCTCGCCGCGGTGGTCCCGGCGCGCGCGGCGGCCGCGCCACGGGCCGGTGGCGTGGTCGATCTGACGCACACGCTGTCGCCGGAATTGCCGGTGTGGCCGGGTAATCCGCCGCCGGCCACGGTGCCGGTGGCCTGGCACGCGATGGGCGGGTTCGGGCAGTTCGCGCTCGGCTACTGGGAACACACGGGGACCCATCTCGACGCGCCTGCGCACCGGATCGCCGACGGCGCGACAACCGACATGCTGTCGGTCGAGGACCTCGTCGCGCCACTCGTCGTCCTCGACATCAGCGCGAGGGCCGCGAACGACGCCGACGCCGTGGTGACCGTCGCCGACATCGACCGGTGGCGGACCGAACACGGGGAGATCCCGGAGCGGGCGTTCGTGGCGATGTATTCCGGGTGGGAGCGGCGGCTCGCCGACCCGTCGACCTTCCTGAACCTGGACGCGCGCGGAGTGCCACACGCGCCGGGGTTCGCCGGCGAGGCGGTGGAGTACCTGGTGACACAATGCGGCATCGCCGGCGCCGGCGTCGACACCCTGAGTCTGGACTGCGGCGCGGATCCCGACTACGGCGCGCACACCGCCCTGCTCGGGGCGGGTCGCTACGGCGTCGAGATGCTCGCCGCGCTCGCCGCCGTGCCGCCGGCGGGGGCGACCGTCGTCGTCGGCGCGCCCAAACACGCGGGCGGCACCGGCGGACCGTGCCGGGTGCTCGCCCTCACCTGAGGGTGGTCACCAGTCGGGTCTGCCGATCGAGAGCTGGTGGGCGAAGACGTTTCCCGGGTCCCACTCGGCGGTGATCCGGCGCAGCCGCGGGTAGTTGTCGCGGTAATAGAAGGTGTGCCAGGGGATCCCGGAGGTGTTCCACGCGGGATCGGCCAGATCGCCGTCGGGATAGTTGATGTAGCTGCCGCCGTAGGTCTCGTTCGGGATCGGGACGCCGCCGGTGTCGGCGTGCGCGTCGCGATACATCTCGCGGGCCCACCGCACGTACCGGTCGTCGTCGCCGGGCAGCCGCCAGGCGGCGTGGATCAGCATCGTCATGAAGCAGTCCCGGGCGGGCATCGCGGTCGCGCCGGACGCGACCGCGTTGATCGCGCCGCCGAACGGCAGGAACTCGAGCTGGGACTCACCGAGGAATCGCGGGTCGACGAGGTAGCGGTAGAAGACGCGCAACTGTTCGGGCGTGTAGGCCCTGCGCAGATAGGCGGACTTCACCTTCACCCGCACCGAGCTCGGGCCTTTGGCGTAGTAGACCTGACGCACGGTCTCCGGATAGGACAGCCGGTCGACCGGCAGGGCGATCGCGGGTGGGAACACCCCGTCGGTCACGGCGCGCACGAAGGTGTCGAATCGTGCCCGGGCGTCCGGGGTCTCGGCATCGAGCAGGATGAGCAGTTCGGCCGCGGCCGTGCCGGTGGTCCGGAGCATCAACGGCGCGTACAGCCCGGCGAACTCGTCGCCGGGCTCGCTGTGCTGTGCGAAGAAGGCCAGGTAGTTGCCGACGAACCGGACGAACGAATCCTCCGTCGCGACGGGCAGGAGCACGCGCCCGCTGAGCATCTCGCGCGGCGGCGTCGGCAGGGCGAGCGCGGGTTCGGCGCCCTCGGTGCCGGGGGAGCGGAGCAGGAACCGCGTCACCACACCGACATTGCCGCCACCGCCGCCGGTGTGCGCCCACCACAGATCGTGGTGGGGGCCGTCCCGTTTCGCGACAACGACTTTCGCCGTCCCCTTGGCATCCACGGTGACCACCTCCACCCCGGCGAGGTGGTCGGCGACGAGCCCGTGCCGCCGCGAGAGCGGGCCGTATCCGCCGCCGCAGACATGGCCACCCATGCCGACGCCCAGACAGATCCCCGCCGGTACGGTGACGTTCCACCGGTGCAACGCCTCGTAGACCGCGCCGAGGTGGGCGCCTGCCGCGACCGAGAACGCGCGATGGTGCTCGTCCCAGTACACCGCGTCGAGCTTGCCGAGATCGATGATCGAGGCGGTCCGCGCGCTGTCGACGAAGTCGTCGAAGCAGTGTCCGCCCGAACGCGCCGCGAGGGGAGAACCCTCCGCGACCGCCGCCGCGACCGCGTCGCGGACCTCCTCGGTCGTGGCCGGCACGTAGATCCGGGTGGGCCGGGCCTGGAAGCGGCGGTTGTATCCGCGTCCGACCAGCGCGTCGAAGCCCGGATCGCCCGCACGGAGAACACGCGGCGCGGCGTGGGCGGGTGGCCCACCGAGCGCGGCGATCGCACCACCGGCCACGGCGGCGGTGATCAGCGTGCGACGGGAGAGCGACATGGGATTTCCTTCCGCCCAGCGGCGTTCGCTCGGACACTAGCCGAAGGGCGGTCCGCGATGCGGGACATGCGCGGGCGCGCGGCGTGTGCAGTGCGTGCGAGATGGCATCGTCTGCATCCAGGGCTCCCCGGCCCGACCGGACCTCAGCGTGAGGCGACGGCCACGGGGCGCGGTGTCGGCGACAGGACGTGGACCGCGAGCGCGGCCAGGGCGTACAGGCCGCCGGTGAGACAGGACGCCCACCAGCCCCAGGTGGTATATGCCCACGCCGTGGTGACCGCGCCCAGCGCGGAACCGAGCGAGTAGAACGCCATGTAGGTGCCGATGACGCTGCCTGCCCGGTCGGGATGCGCGCCGGTGAGCAGGTGCTGACTGGTGACGTGGACGGCCTGGACGGCGAAGTCGAGGGCGATGACGCCGACGGCGAGGAACAGCAGAGTGTGTTCGGTTCGGCCGAGCAGCAGCCACGACGCGGCCAGCACCACCAGCGACCAACCGGTGGTGGTCCGGGCGCGACCGGCATCGGCCCAGCGGCCCGCGCGGGTCGCGCCGAGCGCGCCGGCCAGTCCGAACACGCCGAACAGGCCGATCGCGGTGGCGCTCAGCGACCACGGTGCGGAGCTGAGCGGCAACGCGAGCCCGCTCCAGAGCGTGCCGAAGGAGGCGAAGACGAAGAACGTCACCAGACCGCGGCCGAGGAACAGCGGCTCGCGGGTGAGCCTGGCCATCGCGGCCAGAACTTCGACGTACCGGCGTCCCGGGTGCCTGGGGTCCGGTCGCAGGACGAGGCGAACCGTCGCCGCGAGCGCCACGCAGGCCAGGGCGAGCACGGCATAGATCGCCCGCCAGCCGACCGTGTCACCCAGTATCCCGGCGAGCACCCGCACGCCGAGGATGCCGAGCACCACGCCGGAGGTGACCACGCCGATCGTGCGGCCGCGCGCACCGGGTGCGCTGACCGCCGCGGCGTACGCGACCGTCACCTGCACGACCACCGCGAAGAATCCCGCGATCACCGACCCCGCCATCGCGATCGGCGCGTTCGGCGCGAGCGCGATCAGTGTCGTCCCGGTCGCGGTGAGCAGCAGGTGGCCGACGATCAGCCGGCGCCGATCGAACAGATCCGCGAGGGGTACCAGCAGGAGCAGCCCGGCGACGTAACCGATCTGCCCGGCCGCGACGAGCCAGCCCAGTGCGTCCGATGCCAGGCCCAGGTCGGCGCCGACCTCGTCGAGCACCGGCTGGATCGCGTAGATCGTCGAGACCGCGACGGCGCACACCCCGGCCGCGACCACTCGCTGTGCGGTATCCACCGGCATCCTCCAATTGGTAGCAAATCGAAACCATTGGAGCGTATGGCAGAATGGTTTCGAATCGCAACCTATGGAGGTGAGATCGATGGCGCTCGGCGCGGACCAGGACTGGACCGACCCGCACTGCCCGGTCGCCCGAACGGTCGACCTCATCGGGGATCGGTGGTCGTTGCTGATCGTTCGCGACGCCATGGACGGCGCCGCCTCGTTCACCGATTTCCGGGAGCGGCTCGGCATCGCGCGCAATATCCTGTCCGACCGGTTGCGCCGCCTGGTCGAGCACGGCATCCTGACCACGAGCACGGCCCCGGGCGGTAAGCGGCACGCCTACGAACTCACCACGGCTGGCAAGGATCTGTTCACCACGATCGTGGCCCTGCGCCAGTGGGGTGAGCGGCACGCCTTCGCCCCGACCGAAAAGCATTCGACCCTCACCGATCTCGACGGTGGTGCCGTCGCCGAGCTGCGGCCGCGGAGCCGGACGGGCGCGGATCTCGATGTGGACACCACGCGGGTGCGCAAGATCTAGCCCGGCGCGGTCTTTCGGAAGAGCGTGGAGGATCGGGTGCAGGCGCCGACCGGTTGTGCTGTGATCGGTGCGGGGAGGAGTGTCATGCGCGAGGGTGAACCTGGTAGGGGCGGGGATGCGATGCGGCGGCTCGGCCGCGACCGGCGGCGCGTGGCCGCCGCGGCGGCGGCCGGTGTCGTCGCGACCGGCGCTGTGCTGTTCTGGCTGCTGTGTGCCTTCGTGGTCGTGCGGTCCCGATGGTCGAGTGATCCGCTCGCCGATCCGCACGGTTACGGGTTGATTTTCGGTGCGATCTGCGCCCTCCCGGCCGCGGCGATCATCGCTGTAACGGCGCCCCTCGTCCTACCGCCGGGGCGGAATCGGGTGCGTCTGGTGCGGGTGCTGACACCCGTGCTGTTCCTCGCCTCGGGCCTGCTCCTGCTGGCCCTGCTCACGTCCTGAGTATCCACCGGATCCGTTGGCGCGCAGCTCATTCCATCCTGTCCGCCGTCCGTGCCGGGGCGAAGGTGGCGGTGAGATGACGGGTGAGCGCCGGTGCGGTCGGGGAACCGACGTAACCGAGATAGCCGTCCGGGCGGACGAGGAACAGGGTGCCGGGCTCGGGCCGGTAGCGGCGGGCGAAATCGCCGTCCCGATCGCTGAGCAGCGGCAGGACCGTCGGTACGGGTTCCGTGCCGGGCGGCGTAATGACGTACGCGTCGAGGCGACCTGCGGCCTCGGCGCGCAGGCGGTCCAGCGTTCGTTCCAGCTCGGTGATCTCGGCCGTGTCGTCGAGCGAGACGAGCGCGACGTGCTCGGTGCCGGTGAACAGGGTGAACAGGCGGAACGGAGCGGACACCGCGCCGCGGGTGAGGCCGCGGGCGTCGGGCGCGCGCGTGCCCGCCGGGGGCATGCGCGACCCGGTGGGTGACGCGGTGACCAGGGGGCTGTCACGGTAGTCGATCAGCAGCTGAGCCTCGCGCAGCAGAAACCGCTCGGGATCTGTTTCCTCGGCATCGCCGGTGCCTTCCCGCGCGTGCCGCACGGTGCGCCCGACCACCTCCTCGCCGACCGGGCGCCGCTCGGCGTCGTAGCTGGCGAGCAGGTCCGTGCCGCCGGTGCCCGCCACCGCCAGCGCCAGCTTCCAGGCGAGGTTGTGGACGTCCTGGATGCCGGTGTTCATGCCCTGCGCGCCGGTGGGCGGGTGGATGTGGGCGGCGTCGCCCGCGACGAAAACCCGGCCCCGCGAATACGAGTCGACGATTCGATGGCTGATCCGGAAGACCGACGACCAGCGCAGCCGCGACGCGACGACCGGCTCGGGCGCCAGCCGGTCCAGCACCGCCTGGATGTCGGCGAGGCCCGGCCCCGGACCGGCCCGGAAACCGTGCTCGGTGCCGTCCGGTCCGGCACCCACCGCGAGGTCGGCGGGAACCTGCATCGACACCCGGTAGCGGTGGTGGCCGGGCAGCGGAATGCAGACCAGGCCGTCGTCGGTGACGCCGTCGGTCTGGTGCAGCGCTCGCACGCCGTAGCCGGGCGGTTGCGACCAGTCCAGCTCCACATCGCCGAGCATGTACTGCTCCGCGAACGCGGCGCCCTCGAAGCTCAGGCCGAGCGCCTTGCGGACGGTGCTGTGCGCGCCGTCGCAGCCGACCAGATAGCGGGCACGCACGGTCTGCTCACCGTCGGGCCCACGCAGGACGGCGTCGACACCGTCCGCGTCCTGGCTGAACCCGATGAGCGTCGTCCCCCGCTCGATCCGGGTCGCCATGGCGGTCAACCGATCGGCGAGGATCCGCTCGGTCTCGTACTGGGGGAGCCCGACGAACCCGAAGGGCACCTCGGGCGGCAGGGCCAGCTCCAGCCGGCCCGCGGGCGCTCCGTTGACGTAGACGAGTTGCCCGCGCAGCTGGATGGACGCGTCGAGGAACTCGTGCAGCAACCCCATCGACTCGAAGACCTCCAGCGTGCGGGGCTGGATCCCGACCGCTTTCGCGTAGCGCGGCGGTTCGGGGAGGGCGTCGACGAGCCGGCAGCGCACCCCGCGCCGGACCAGCTCGATGGCCGCCACCGATCCGACCGGACCGGCGCCGACGAGGAGGACATCCGTCTCGGCCATATGACATCACCTCGGGCTCGGGAAACCGCGTGAGTGTGTTCGCTGATCGTACGCTCGTCGCGTCACCCACGGAGCCGCAGTACCGCGAGCACCCTGCGGTGACGGGTGTCGGAGGGCGGCAGATCGAGCTTGGTGAAGATGTTGCCGATGTGCTTCTCGACGGCGCGCTCGGTGACGGTGATGGCGGCGGCGATCGCGTTGTTGGTCAGTCCCTGCGCCATCAGTTCCAGGACTTCGCGTTCACGGGGAGTGAGCCGGGCCAGCGAGTCCTGCTGACGGGAGGCGCCCATCAGCTGGCTCACCACCTCGGGGTCGAGGGCGGTGCCGCCCGTCGCGACCCGGTGCAGCGCGTCGACGAAATCGCCGACATCGGCCACCCGGTCCTTGAGCAGGTAGCCCACCCCACTCGCCCCCGCCGCGAGAAGTTCTGTCGCGTAGCGGGTTTCGATCCACTGGGAGAACACGAGCACGCCCGTGCCGGGAAACTTGCGGCGCAGCTCGATGGCGGCGAGCAGCCCCTCGTCGGTGAAGCTGGGCGGCATCCGCACGTCCACCACCGCGACATCGGGGCGATGGGTGTCCACCACCTCGCTCAGCGTGGTCGCGTCGCCGACCATCGCCACCACCTCGTGACCGCGCTCGGTGAGCAGGCCGGCCAGGCCGTCGCGCAGGATCGCGCTGTCCTCGGCGATCACCACCCGCAGCGGCGCGCTCACTGAGGCCCCGCCGTCGGCAGCACCATGGTGACCACGGTCGGGCCACCGGCCGGACTGTCCACGGTGAGGGTCCCGTCGACCGCGCGCGCCCTGGCGGCCAGACCGGCCAGTCCGGTGCCACCCGCGGGATCGGCGCCGGGCCGCGGCGCCCCGCCGATCCCGTTGTCGCGCACGGTGATCGCGAGAGATCGCACGCTGTCGGGCAGCACCGATACGGTCGCGTGGGTGGCACGGGCGTGCTTGACCACGTTCGTGAGCAGCTCGGCGACCGAGAAGTAGGCGATCGCCTCGATGGCGGGACTCGGGCGCCGCGGCAGGTGCACCCGCAGCTCGACGGGAATCGCGCACCGGGCCGTCAGCGTCTCCAGCGCGGGGCCGAGCCCGAGCTCGAGTGCGGGCGGGTGGATGCCACGGACGAGTTCGCGCAGCTCGGTCAGCGCGTCCTTGGCGCCCGCCCTGGCCTCGGCGATGAGGTCACCGGCATCAGCACCGGCGGCCAGTCGCTCCTCGGCGCGGCCCAGCGCCATCGCGATGGTGACCAGCCGTGCCTGAGTGCCGTCGTGCAGATCGCGTTCGACCCGGCGCAGGGTGGCGGCCGCGTCGTCCACGGCGGCGCGCCTGCTCGCGCGCAGCTCGGCCAGCTGCCGATCCCGGGGCGTCTCCGCGAGCAGGTACGTGATCAGCATCCGGTGCGGCCAGCAGACACCCCGGACGAGCCACGGCAGCGCGAAGCACAGCACGATGCCGACGGCCGACATGGCCAGCACCCGCGGCCAGGTGTCGACGTAGAAGGAACCGAACTGGACGAGACTGTGGTGCTCGACTCCACCGGCGTCCACCTGGACCGGATCGACCAGGACCCAGGGAATCGGGGAGATCGCCGTGAACCCGACCATCGCGATCACGACGAGCACCAGGTAGCCCACCACCACGCCGAGCACCGACTGCGCGAGCAGGAACAGGGTCGCGCGCCAGCTAGGCCGGTCGGTGAAGGCGGCGCGGAGGAATCCGAAGAGGCCGCTCCCGCGGCGGAAGGCCGGGGGCGCCGCCACCTCGACATCGAGCAGGCTCGCGCCGAGGGCGCGGTAGATCCGGCCCCAGACCCGGCCGCCGAGCAGAACCAGCGCCAGCAGCGGAACACCGATCAGGAAGATCGACGCGTAGAGGCCACCGCCGAACCCGAAGAACAGGTAGCACACGGCCACGCAACCCAGGACGAACGACAGCAGCAGGTACGCGAACTCCTTCCATGTCCTGGCCTGGATCGGCGCGCGCAGCACTGCGGTGAGCACGCCGCCGCGCTGCTCACCCTCTCGCGGTGGGACATCGAGCACGGTGGTCGGCGCGTCGGAGCTGTCGATGACGAGCGTCGGCTCGGCAGGTGTGTCCGTCATGACTCCCATGGTTGTCGCGGCGGCCCCGGTTCTCGATGGAGCAGGCCACCGACTCGATGGTGTAGCCAGCCACACCCTTTCTACCCCGTGGACGTCCCGGGTCTGTCGCGGCGGGTCGGTCGGGCCGCCTCGATCCGGGTCGCGAGTCCGACCAGGTCGGCGGCGGGTCCGGACGGTGGGGTGCGGCGGTGCCAGATAGCGCGGAACTTCCTGGTCAGGGTGACGGAATCGGCCAGGGTCACCTCCTGGAGTGTCCCGGCGCGGAGTTCGTGCGCGACGATGAGCCTGCTGACCACCGCGGGGGCGGTCCCGTTGCGCGCGGTCGCGAGAATGGCCGCGGCGGAACCGAGTTCGGCCGCGGGGCGAGCCGGGGTGCCGTGCATCTCGAGCGCCGCCCACACCGTGTCGCGGGTACCGGAACCCTTCTCGCGCCACAGCAGTGGCGTCTGCGCGAGTTCCCGGAGCGTGATCGCGCGCCGCCGGGTGACCCACGGGTGGTCCGGCGCGACGACAACGGCCAGTTCGTCGGCGACGAGCACCCGGCTGCCCAAGCCCACGGGGGAGTGCGGCCCCTCGACGAACCCGAGCTCGGCCGTTCGGTCCCTGATCGCCGCCGTCACCTGCTGGGAGTTCGCGACATCGAGTTCCACCGCGAGGTCGGGCCGCACCTTGCGCAGGGCGGACAACCACTGCGGAATCCGGTGGTCGGCAATCGTTTTCGAGGCCATGACGCGCAGGCTGAGGTGCGTGCCGCGATGCAGGTCCGCCACGCCGTCCATCAACGCGCCACCGGCGGCCAACACCGGACGCGCGAGTTCGACCACCGCCGATCCCGCGTCGGTCAGCGCCGATCCCGTCGGCCCGCGGTCTAGCAGCCGCAATCCCAAGCGCCGCTCCAGCGCACCGATCCGCATCCCGACCGCGGGCTGGCTGATGCCGTGCCGTCGCGCGGCCGCTCCCAGACTGCCCAGTTCCGCTACGGAGACCAGGAGATCGAGCACCTCCAGGTCAGGGGTCCCCGGCGGCAAGCTCATAACAAAACCTTACGAGGTGATGGGAATCGACGGCTACTCGGAGCGCCGAGCGCGGACCACGATGGAGATCGGTCGCGGGTGGCGCGGCACCGAGAACAGAGGAGAACATCGTGACGTTCGTGGTCGGCGCGGCCTGCGTGGATGTCCTGGACCGGGCGTGCATCGAGGAATGCCCTGTGGACTGCATCTTCGTCGGCGACCGGATGGCCTACATCCAGCCGGACGAGTGCACCGAATGCGGGGCGTGTGAACCGGCCTGCCCGGTGGAAGCGATCTACTACGTGGACGACATGCCCGAGGGACAGGAGGTTTTCGTGGCCGAGAACCGCCGCTTCTTCGAGGAAACGCTGCCGGGGCGCACGGAGGCGCTGGGACACCCGGGCGGGGCGACCGCGGTCGGCGTGGTCGGCGTCGACACGCCCTTCGTGGCGGCGTACGAAGGCTGAACCCCGGGGCACCGTGGGCGCGGTTGCGGGCCGGGAGCGCGGGTTCGTGGTAGGTGTGCAGGTATGAGCCGGAAAGCGTTGGCGGCGATGGAGCTGGGGCTCACCGGTCTCGGCGTGGTCTGGCTGGCGATGTACTCGTGGTCCGGGAGCGGGATCGGGTTGCTGCTGGTGTGGAACCTGCTCGCGGTGGCCTACATGCTCGCCGGCTGGGCCCTGCTGTACCGCGACCTGCCCAGAGACCCGTCCGCGGATCTGGACGACTGGATCGGACCGACCTGGTTCTCGACGACCATGGCGCTGGTGGCCAGCGGCTCCGGCGCGGCAGCGGGCTTCATCATGATCGTCGCGCGCCAGGGAGGCGGCGGTGACGCGCTCGCCGAGGGCGTCGCGGCCGCCACCGTGCTGATGTCGTGGCTGCTGCTGCACACCGCGTTCGCGCAGATCTACGCGCGCGCCCACTACGCCGACGGTGGCCTGGAGTTCCCGCACTGCGCGTGGCCGCAGCTCACCGAGTTCGTGTACTTCTCGTTCACCGTCGGCACCTCGTTCGCGGTGTCGGATGTGGATGTGGTGAACCGAGCCATGCGGCGGCGCGTCGTCGCGCACAGCGTGCTCAGCTTCTTCTTCAACGCCGCTGTCGTCGCCATCGCGATCGACTGGCTCAAAGGCTGATCGGGGCTGCTCAGAGCGGCAGATCACCCGGGCGCAGGTGCACCGGATGCTCGGCGGTCAGGTTCCGATAGAGCATGCCGAGGTCCAGCGAGTCGGCGGCGCGCGGCTTCGTGTGCGCGCCGCGGTCGACCTGGCGGTGCAGCGCCTCCATCTTCTCGTCGAGCTGGGTTGCCACCTCGGCGGCCTGCGCCAGATCGCTGCGCAGATTCGGCGGAACCTCGCCGCGGTACTTGTAGTAGATCTTGTGCTCGAGGCTGGCCCAGAAGTCCATCGCGATGGTGCGGATCTGGATCTCGACGGGAATCCGCTCGGTGCGGTCGGAGCGGAAGACCGGGATCGACACGATCAGGTGCAGGCTCTGATACCCGTTGGGCTTGCGATGGGTGATGTAGTCGCGCTCCTCCAGTACCGTGATGTCGGACTGGCTCGCCAGCATCTGCTTGATCGTCTCGATGTCGGAGATGAAGCTGCACACCACCCTGACCCCCGCGATGTCGAGGACGTTCGCCCGGATCGAGGACAGGTTCATCGCGTAGTTCTTGCGCCGGACCTTCTCCAGCACACTCTCGGGCGACTTGAGCCGCGAACCGACGTGCTCGATGGGGTTGTACTCGTGGGTGTTGTTGAAGTCCTCGCGCAAGATGTTGATCTTGGTCGTGACCTCGTCGATCGCGAATTTGTAGCCGAGCATGAAATCGACGAACTGTTCCCGCAGCATCCGGATGTCGTCGACGTCGACGTCGATGCGACGTCCGCCGTCGGACGGCCCGTTCTCGATCACGTGATCCAGCTGCCAGGGTTTCATCGAGTCCATTGTGCCTTTCCTCGGCGGGGCCGGGCCCGCCTACCATGGTCGGATGCTCGCCGCGCTCGTCTCCTTCACTCTCGCATCCCTCGTCATCGTCATCCTGCCAGGTCCGGACACCTTGGTGGTGGTCCGCAGCCTGGTGCGCGGCGGCAGGCGGGCGGGGATCCGGACCGCGGCCGGCGTACTGTGCGGGCTGGCGGTGTGGGTGGTGGCCGCCGTGGTGGGCCTGTCGGCCCTGCTGCGGGCCAGCGAGGTGGGGTACGAGGCGCTCAAGATCGTGGGCGCCTGCTATCTGGTGTGGATGGGCGTGCAGTCGCTGCGTGCCCTCCGGCGGCCGGTCGGTGTGGCCTCGGACACGTCGTCGGTGGCGCCGCTGGATCGCGCGGGCAATTTCGGCGCCGGTTTCCTCACCGACATCCTCAACCCCAAGGTCGGCGTGCTCTTCGTCAGCTTCCTGCCCGGCTTCGTGCCCGACGGCTACTCACCGACCTGGACGACGCTGGCGTTCGGCGCCGTCTACATCGCGCTGACCGCCCTGTACTGCGTCGCCCTCGTCGTCGCCTCCGGCTCGATCTCCACCTGGATGCGGACCGACCGGATCCGCCGCCGCATCGACGCGATGACCGGTCTGGTGCTCGTCGGTTTCGGGGTGCGGCTGGCCACCGAGTCCTGAGCGCGGCCGCTCAGGGCATCTCGACGGTCTCGGCCCTGGCGATCTCACCGATGGCCCGGCCGATCGTGTCACCGGCCCGCACACCGGTGCGCTCGGTGAGGTGGGCGATCAGCAGTACCGCGGCCGGATGGACATCGGCCGGTGGCGCGTCCGGTTCGGTCGCGTCGTCGACCCCGAGCGCGCCGGTGAGCGTCGCGATCACCGCCGCGACATCGAGCCTTGGATGCCAGGGCACCGTCGCCCGCACCACGGCCTCGAGTACCGCGCGCACATCGTCGCCGGTGAGCCCGTCCGGGTGCGCGACCTCGAGGAGTTCGCGCACGATCGCCGCGAGCACCGCGCCGACCTGATCGGCGGGCAGCTCGGCCAGTTCGGCGATCGCCTCGGTGAAGGCGGGCTCGTCGGCGGCGCGCGCCGCGTGGACGGCGGCGTCGACGGCGATCGCGATCGCGCGCGCGGACGAGGGCCACTCGGACGGCCACATGGTGCGGGTCTCCTCCCGTGCCGGGGCTCGCTACGCCGACATGCGCATCGAGCGCCGTCAGCGTAGCCGGGCACCCCGACACCTCAGGCGGGACGGGCCAGTGGCGTATCGGGGTCGCCGGAATTGCGCAGCGCGACAATCTTTTCGGGCACCCAGTAGATGCGGCCGAATTCGAACGCCTGGTAGACGCCGTCGTCGTGGGCGATCTCGTCGGAGGCGGGCCAGCCGAGTTCGCCGTTCTCGAATCCGACCGCCGACCAGCGGGCACCGATCGCGCCGTGCACCCAGTAGGCCGGCGCGCCTGCCCGGCGATAGACGGTGCCGCCCTGGAAGGCCTGCGCGTGGCCCGGTCCGGTGCCGCGTGGGTCGGGCAGTTCCGCGTGCTCGGCGATCGGGTAGCCCAGGGGGCCCGCCTCCCAACCGAGTTCGGCGTACTTGGTCATGATCGCGGTCGGGATGGCGTGCGCGTCGGTGGCCGGATGCCAGTACACGTAGCCGTGCTCGAACTCGGCGAAGCGGCCGATGCCGTCCGGTGTGGCGAGTTCGCCGTCGGTGCGCCGGGCACCCAGCCAGGGCGAGGCCGCCGCTCGGATATCGATGGCGGTATGACCGGTACCCGCGAAATCGTTGACGTGGGCGGCGAACACATCCCACGGGAAGTTCGGCCCGACATCGGTGTGCGTGCCGATGCCCAGGGCCTCGGTGACGTACTTGTGGTCGCTGATGCCCTCGCCGACCCGGTACCCGGGCGGTGCGAGCACCTCCGTCGCATAGCCGTGCCGGTGCGCGCTGCGCACGGCCAGATACGCGGCGATGCGCAGGTCGGCGTCGATCGCGAGCCACTGTTCCCGTGACCACGCCACCCGGCTGCCCGCGAAACACAGATTCACCGTGAACGGATTGGCCGAGAGCACCGACCAGGCGGCGAGTTCCTCGGGCACCACGCGGACGACGATCCCGTCGCGCAGGGTGTAGTGATAGGACACGCCGTTGGCCGGGTTGTTCAGGTAGGCCGCCAGGGATTCGGCGGTGCCGTTGCCCTCCTGTGTGTGCAGCAGGAAGTTGGTGATCCGCGCACCGTGGCGGGGGGAATGCGAGGGTCCGAGGCGGTCGAGCTCGGTGAAGACGGGCACTTGGACCGAGCGGTCCAGGCTCCACTGCCCGAAGTCGGGCGCGAGGATGTCGTCGACATCGACGTGCGTGCCGTCGATGACCGGGCCGGGATTGCTCGGGGTGTCGATCACCCGCTGGTACAGCACCGCCCGTGGCTCCCGCTCCGCACCCGACCAGGCCCGGGTCTGCCATACCCAGCTGAAGTCGCCGCGGCGGCCGACCACCCCGTCCTCGATCGCCCACGCGCATACCCGCGAATGGCCGTAGATGCCCGTCCATTCCGTGCCGAGCACGGAGTTCACCCCGCGGAAGAACTCCACGGCGGTCGTATTCCACTGGCTCAGCGAGATGTCCTCGTCGACGGCGAAGAAGATCGGCGCGCGGCGCGGCCCACCGACCTCCAGATGTGTGGCGAGTGCCTGCTCGGCCATTCGCCTGCCACCGTCGAAGCCGGTCGTCCAGTCGGAGGGGGTGGGATCGCCGGGTTTGCCGTACTGCCAGATCGAGACGACATCGAGGCCGGCGGCGGCGAGCGCGCGGGCGTACTCGGCGGTGATCGGTTTGGCCCCGAAATTCGCGCCCGGCCTGCTCGGTGACACATAGGCGAGGACCGCCGAGTGTCCGGCCGCCGCGATCGCGGCGGGATCGATGAGACGGGCTGCGAAATCGACAGCGGTGGACATGGTTGACCCCCTGCATGATTCATATCCGTTGGCATGGTTCACGCTCGCGTCCCGCGACATGACGGCGGGATGACACTGGCGCCCCAGATCGGCGCCGGGTGACCGAGGATCTCACCCGGCATCCATTCTAGGCGAAACATCCACCCCGGCACCGCGATTCGCGAGCCGGACCGGTACCGCGGCGCGATCATGTCATGCGGCACGGGTTTTCGGTCAGGCGTGGTAGCCGCGCAGCGTCCGTCGCCGAAGTCAAAGCTCCGTGGCGAACGTGAGCGTTGCGTCGATGTCTCGCCCGGCTCCGGCACGCCTGTGTTGACAGTGCTTACATGACTCTCTAGCATCGGCTGATGTAAGCGATGTAAACATTAGGAGATGTGCCATGGCACGTACCACGCACCGCACGGTCACCGTCGAGCTGGGCGGCCGCTCGGTCGACGTCCCGCAGGGCGGCCTGTACGACCGCTTCCGGATGGCGACCGACCTGGACGTCGTCGCCGCCGACCCGCGGGTGAGCGGCGTCGACTTCTTCCGTGAACTGCCGAAGGTGCACGTCGACTCGCCGATCGGCCCCACCTGGTCGCCGAACTTCTACTACCGCATCTCGACCGCCCGGCTGACGATGATCGCGCCGACCCGGGCGATCCGCTCCCGCCTTCCGCGTGAGCTCGACCCGCTCGAGCTCACGCCCGGGCTGGGGCTGGTCTCGGTGATGTTCTTCCGCTACGACGTCTGCGACATCGACTTCTACACCGAGGCCGCGGTCGGCATCGCCGTCAAACCCGCACGGCACGGCGGGCTCGGCGTCGTCGACCTGCTCTCGGGACTGAAGAACGACCACCTGCACTCCTATGTCCTCTCGCTGCCCGTCACCACCGACATCGCCCAGGTGCGCGGTCACGACGGCTACGGCTTCCCGAAATGGATGACCGACATCGACGTCGACATCGACGACCGGCGCGCCACCGCGCACGTCGCGAACGACGACGGTGCCACCGATGTCGCCTTCACGGCCCCGACACCCCGCCAGCGCGCGCACGCCTCGGGCGAACGCGTGGCGAGCCTGACCTCCTACACGCGGATCGACGGCGCATGGCACTCCACGCTGAGCCAGACCAATGTCCTCGCTACGGGCACGAGTCTGCTGCCGCGGGGAATCGACCTGCGGCTCGGCGCGGGCCGGGTCTCCGACGACATCCGTTCCCTGCAGCCGATCAAGACCATCCAGCTCGACGTGATGACCGAGGGGCAGAACGCGCTGCACATGCCGGTCCCCACCTCGGTGCGCTCCGCCGCGGGGGTGACCCGATGACCATCGACGAGACCGCCGTTCGCGGCTCCGGACTGCCCGCCACTTTGACCCCGGCCCTGATCGACCGGCTGACCTCGCTCGTCGCGGCCGCCGACGACGCCGACCGGACCACCACGACCGCGCCGTACACGGGCCTGCGGCTCGCCGAATTCCCGGTGTCGACACCGGCGGCCGTCGAGGACGCGTACGTCCGCGCCAGAGCCGCCCAGGCGGGGTGGGCCGCGGTCCCGGTCCGCGAACGCAAGCGCATCCTGTTGCGCTTCCACGACCTGGTACTCGCACGCCAACACGAAGCGCTGGACCTGATGCAGGCCGAGAGCGGGAAGACGCGGCGGGACGCCTTTCTCGAGGTCACCGACATCGCCATCACCGCGAGGTATTACGCGCGCACGGCGGCCGGGCTGCTGGCCCCCCGGCGCCGTCGCGGCGCCATCCCGGTCCTGACCCACACCACCGAGCTGCGGCACCCGAAGGGCGTGGTCACCGTCATCTCGCCGTGGAACTACCCCTTGAGCATGGCGGCCGGTGACGCGATCCCGGCCCTGATGGCGGGCAACGCCGTGGTCCAGAAGCCCGACACACAAACCGCCCTGACCGCGCTGTGGGCGCTGGCGCTGATGCGCGAGGCGGGGTTGCCGACCGACGTGTGGCAGATGGTCATCGGCCGCGGCAGCGTGATCGGTGACTCGCTGATGGCCGGCGGCGACTACCTGATGTTCACCGGGTCGACCGCCAGTGGGCGCCGGATCGCGGCCGGCGCGGGGGAGCGCCTCATCGGCGCGTCCCTGGAACTCGGCGGGAAGAACGCGATGGTGGTGCTCGCCGACGCCGACATCGACCGCGCCGCCGAGGGTGCGGTCGCCGCGTGCTTCCCCTCGGCGGGGCAGCTGTGTGTCTCGATCGAACGGCTCTACGTCGCCGAGGAGATCCGCGACGCGTTCGTCGCCGCCTTCGTCGAACGCACGCGCCGGCTCCGTCTCGGCGCGGCCTACGACTTCTCGGTCGACGTGGGCTCGCTGACCAACCCGGCGCAGCTCGAGACGGTCACCGCGCACATCGCCGACGCCGTCGCCAAGGGCGCGACCGTCCTCGCGGGCGGACACGCGCGCCCCGAGCTCGGGCCGCTGTTCCACGAGCCGACGATCCTGACCGACGTCACCCCGGAGATGACCCTGTTCGCCGAGGAGACCTTCGGCCCGGTGGTGTCGATCTACCCCTATCGCGATGTCGAGGACGCGATCGCGGCGGCGAACGCCACTCCGTACGGTCTCAATGCCAGTGTGTGGTCGCGCGACGGCGCCGCGGGCCGGGCCGTGGCCGCGCGGCTGCACGCCGGGACGGTGAACGTCAACGAGGCGTTCGCGGCCGCCTGGGGCAGCATCGACGCACCGATGGGTGGCATGGGCGACTCCGGCCTTGGACGCCGACACGGCGCCGACGGGCTGCTGAAGTACACCGAGCCGCAGACCGTCGCGCACCAGCGCCTGCAGGGTTTCGCGCCGCCGCGCGGGGTGGGGCACGAGCGCTGGTCCCGTGTTCTGACCCTCGCGCTGCGGGCCCTGCGCCGCCTGGGCGCACACTGAGATCCAGTTGTCACGACGGACGAAGGAGAACCACGCATGACCAAGCGCATCTTGAACGTCGTCACCAATGTCGGTCACTATGACGACCCGTCCCATTCGACCGGCCTGTGGCTGTCCGAACTGACCCATGCCTGGGAGGTGTTCGAGCAGAACGGTTTCGAGCAGACGCTCGTCAGCCCGGCGGGCGGCGTGGTCCCGCTCGAGCCGCGGTCGCTGAAGTTCCCCAGCTACGACAAGACCGCGAAGGCGTGGCGGGCGGATCCGGCCAAGATGGCGCTGCTCGAGCAGACCGCGAGTCCCGAGGAGATCGACTCGGCCGACTACGACGCCATCTACTTCACCGGTGGGCACGCGGTCATGTACGACTTTCCCGACAGCGCGGGCCTCCAGCGCATCACGCGGGAGATCTACGAGCGCGGCGGTATCGTCTCCTCGGTCTGCCACGGCTACTGCGGCCTGCTCAACACCACCCTGTCCGACGGCTCCCACCTCGTGGCCGGCCGCAAGCTCACCGGATTCGCGTGGCAGGAGGAGGTGCTCGCCAGGGTCGACAAGCTGGTGCCCTACAACGCCGAAGCGGAGATGAAGCAGCGCGGCGCGATCTACGAGAAGGCGAAGCTGCCGTTCGTCTCCTACGCCGTGGTCGACGGGAACCTGGTGACCGGACAGAATCCCGGCTCGGCCAAGGAGACGGCGAAGAAGGTCGCCGCGCTGCTCTGACCCGGCGCGCGGTGCCCGACATGGACTACGGTGTCGGCGTGGGGATTTCCGAGTTCGCGCCGGGTGATGTCGTCTACTTTCCGGCGGGACCGTTCAGTGGTGTCTGCGCCGTCGTCCGCGAGGTCGACGCGCATCGCACCACCCTGCGTCTGGAGTTCAGTGAGGGCGCCGTCCATCGGGAGGGCGGCGTCCTCCACGAACGCCGCCACACCCTCACCGTCGCCTTCGACGAGGTCGCTCTCGTCTGACGTGTGCCCACGTTTCGCGACGGGGGAGGGGAGTGCCCCGGCGTCGTGCTGCCGTCGTGGGGGAGTGGAGCGACCACGGTTCGTGCGATTGCCCAGGCGACTGATCTCATTATCGCATCGACGATTAGGTCGACGACGCCGCCGGACAGGCAGATCGGTCAGTCGACAATAAAACAACAGGATACTGCGATATGCGCATCTAAACATGAAGTCTCACCCTCGCGCCTTGCTCGATACCCAACCGTCCCGTTCAAAGAACAGCTCAGGACGCCGGGGGCGGGGCTCTGTGGGTGAGGCTGATGGCTGTGCGGAAGATGTCTTCGAGCATCGTGGGCGTGAGGCGGCCGGTGAACGTGTTGTGGGGACTCACGTGGTAGCAGCCGAGCACGGTGAGTGCGCGACCGTCGGGGTGGCTGAGGGTGAGCTGGGCGCCGTGGCCGAAGCGGGGGCGCGGCCTGGGGACGATCCAGCCGCCCTGGGCGAGGACCGCGAACAGGGCCTGCCAGCCGAAGCCGCCGAGGACGACGATCACGCGGACGGTCCGCGCGAGGAGTTCCAGCTCGCGGGTGAGGTAGGCGGCGCAGCGAAGACGTTCGGAGCTGGTCGGCTTGTTCTCGGGTGGAGCGCAGTGCACGGGCGCGGTGAGCCGGGTGTTGCGCAGTTCGATGCCGTCGTCGATGCTCACCGGATGCGCGCCGGTCGCCAGCCCGACCGCGTGCAGCGCGGCGAACAGGACGTCGCCGCTGCGGTCCCCGGTGAACATGCGTCCGGTGCGGTTGCCGCCGTTGGCCGCCGGCGCCAACCCGACCACGAGGATCTCGGCATCGTCGGGCCCGAAGCCGGGGACGGGGCGCGCCCAGTACTCCTCGTCGCGGAAGGCGGCGCGCTTGACCCTGGCGGCCTCCTCGCGCCACGCGACCAGCCGCGGGCAGGCGCGGCAGGTGGTGAGCAGGGCGTCGAGTTCGGCGACGCTGCGGGTGGTCGCAGCAGCGAGTGGGGCGTTTTCCGGATCGGCGCCGACCATCGGGCCAGTCTAGTCGCGGGTCGACGGTGGTCGGCCGAACCGCCTGCGCGGTACCGCTGGTACCACGTACCGTGGAGTCATGGTGTCCACCGAGATCGTGACCGCCGACGGAGTCGTGCGCGGTCGAGCAGGCCGTCGGGTCATCCGCTGGCGTGCTGTTCCCTATGCCGCCCCGCCCGTCGGGGACCTGCGTTTCCGTGCACCGCAGCCCGTGACGCCGTGGACGGGGGTGCGTTCGGCGACCGAGTTCGGCACCGCCGCGGTCCAGCACCCCAGCGGCGCCCGCACCGGCGCGCGGACCTGGCAGCCGACGGGGGAGGACTGTCTGACACTGAACGTGACGGCACCCGTGGCGCCGGCGGCGGGCCCGCTGCCGGTCATGGTGTTCATCCACGGTGGCGGGTACCTCATCGGCGCGGCCAGCATGTACTCGGGCGCGCGGCTGGCCGCGCGTGGGAACGTGATCGTCGTGTCGATGACCTACCGGCTCGGTGCGCTCGGCTACGTCGACTTCAGTGAGTTCTCCACGCCGGAAAGGCCTTTCGAATCGAACCTGGGTCTGCGCGACCAGGTGGCGGCGCTCGAGTGGGTGCGGCGCAACATCGCCGCGTTCGGCGGTGATCCGGGGAATGTGACCGTCTTCGGTGAATCGGCGGGCGCGCACGCGGTGGTCACACTGCTGGCCACACCGGCCGCGAAGGGGTTGTTCCACCGCGCGATCGCGCAGAGCGCGCCTGCGGATTGGACGGCGGGACCTGACGAGGCTCGACGCTTCGCCCGCGCCTGTCTGGAGCGGCTCGGCGCCGATCCGGCCGACGGGGCACGGGCACTGCGCACGGCGAAGGCGAGTGACCTGTGCCGGGCGGCGGACCGCGCGCTCGGCCGCGCGCTGCGTGAGTCGCCCGGCAGTTTCCCGTACTCGCCGGTGGTCGACGGTGATTTCCTGCCCGAGGCGCCGATGGAGGTGATCGCGGCGGGCCGCGCGCATCCGGTCCCGCTGATCATCGGCACGAACCGCGACGAGGCGACGCTGTTCCAGCGCTTCGCGAAGTCGGTGCCGCATACTCCGGAGCAGCTCAGTGCGGCGTTCGGTCGCTGCGATCCCGGCGTCGAGCAGCGCGTGATCCGCGCCTACCCCGGATATCCCGCGCCGCGCACGGCGGTGCGGATCGGGGGCGACTTCATGTTCTGGCGCCCCACCCTGGCCGTGCTGGACGGGCACAGCCGGTGTGCGCCGACCTACGCCTACCGCTTCGACTTCGCGCCGCGCGCGGTGCGGCTGGCCGGATTCGGCGCGACGCACGCGCTCGAGCTGCTTCCGGTCTTCGGCTGGGTGGACGGTCCGCTGGGCCGCGCGATGACGGCCGCCGGAGGTCGTCGCGCGTTCCGTGCGGTGCAGGACCAGGTTCAGGAGAACTGGCTGAGCTTCGCGCGGACGGGCGCGCCGTTGCCGTCGTGGCCGCCCTACACGGTGGAGCGGCGGGCGACGCGCATCATCGATGATCCGCCGCGGGTACTGATCGATCCGGACGCGGCGCGGCGGGAAGCGTGGCAGGGGGTGCGGATCGCGGCGTCGGAGGGGCCGATCGATCGTCGGAAGGCCGGGGCCTGAGGACGGCGGGAGTGTCGCCGCGCAGGGCGGTGCGCGTGGCGTGCATGTTGCGCGCGCCGATGCGCAGTTCCAGGGCGAGGTCGCGCAGGACGGCGCGGGTGTCGGGCTGATGCCGCAGGGCGCCCGCGACGAGGCGTAGCGCGCGTGCGGGGGTGTGGAGCTCGGCGGGGTGGCGGGTCCTGGAGAAGATGCCGGTGGTGATGCGGGCGAGTTCCGGGTCGTCGGCGGCGCGGCGGTAGAGCTCGATTTCCAGGGGCCGCATGGCTTCTCCGCGTGCGAGCCGGTTGGTCCAGTGGAACATGGCGCGGCATTCGTCGACCCGGCGTCGTTCCCAGGCGCGCAGTGCCCGGTCGAGTCGTGTGGGTTCGTGGAGGACCCCGGTGACGGCTTCGCCGAGGAGCCTGCCGTAGCGGAGGGCGTCGCGGATGCCCTGGGCGGTGACGGGGTCTTTGAAGTGTCCGGCGTCGCCGGGCAGTGCCCAGCCGGGGCCTGCGGATCGGCGGAAGTAGGAGGACAGACCGGTCGCGGCGCGGACCCGGCCGACGCGTTCGCGGTCGCGGAGCCGATCGGCGAGGGCCGGAATGCGGTGCAGGGCTTCGGTGTAGCGGCGCTCTGCGGCGCTGGGGCCGCAGCGGCCCGGGACGGCCGGCGGTTGGACGAGGCTGAGGACGAGGCCGTCGTCGCAGGGGAAGGCGGTGCCGAGGTCGGCGCCGACGCGCCACTGCGACGCGGTGTCGCGGGGGCTGCCCGGAGTGTCGCGCCAGTAGGCGTAGTAGCAGTCGCGGCCGCTGGGCACGGCGAGCAGTGGTCGTTGCGCGCCGACGCCGCGGGCGACGGTGCTGTCGCGGCCGTCGGCGCCGACGACGAGGGCGGCCCTGATCTCGCCGGTGGCGCCGGTGGCGTCGGTGTATCGCACTCCGGCGCAGCGGTTTCCGGTGTGGACGAGCGCGGTGACGCGGCAGCGCTGCCTGATCTCGGCGCCCGCCGCGCGCGCGGTGCGGACGAGGACGTCGTCGAGGCCGGTGCGCCGCACGCAGAGGGCGTAGTCGATGCCGTCGACGGCGGGGAAGGTGGTGCCGATGCCGTACCCGGCGCCCGCGGCGTAGGCGTTGGTCAGGGGTGGTGCGCCGAGTGCGAGCACGTCGGCGAGGGCGCCGAGGGTCTGGAGTTCGGCGAGGCCCGCGGGCCAGAGCAGGTGCGTGGAGAGGGTGTCGGAGGGCAGTGGTGCGGCGTCGAGGACGACGACGCGGTAGCCCGCCCGTGCCAGCGTGGTGGCGCTCGCCGTGCCGGCGCAGCGGGCGCCGACGATGACGACGTCGGCCGTTTCGGCCGCCGCGGCGGGGGAGTCGGGCATGGGTACCGCCTGGTTCCTCGGGTCTCGGACAGCTGACCAAGATCATGATCCGATGGCCGGGGAACACTGTCAACGGCGCCGGGGGACAGCGGAATCGCCCCGGCGGTGCTCACGGGCTGACGATGCGCGCGGCCGCCGCGACGGTCGCGGCGCGGCGCCGGGTGAGCTGATCCTGTTCGCCCTTGGCGGCCGCGTAATGGGCGTGCATGGCGGTGGTGCGGACCAGATCGGTGAGCATCCGCAGCAGGATCGAGGGGGTGATGTCGGTGGTGATCAGGCCCGCGCGCTGGCCGCGGGCGAGTTCGGCGAGTTTCGCCTCGATGGCGGGGCGCAGTTCCTCGGCGAGGGTGTCGGTGGGTTCGAGGTCGGACCAGGCCTGCAGGCGGGCATCGTCGGGGTGGGCGATGAAGTGGTCGAACAGCCGGCCGATGTAGCCGGGGATGTCGTCGGCGGTCATGGCGGTCTCGGCGGCGGTCTCGGTGATCCAGCGCGCGCTGACGGCGGCGTAGAGCTCGTGCTTGCCGGGGAAGTAGGCGTAGAGGCGGTCTTTGCTCGCGTTGGCGGCCTCGGCGATGCGGTTGATCCGGGCCCCGGCGACACCGTAGGCGGCGAATTCGGCCTTGGCGGCCGCGAGTATCCGTTCCCTGGTTGCCTCTCCTGCCGCTCGCATGAGGTGCATCGTACCCCTTGCCGAACCATCTGGTTCGGAACTAGGGTCCGTTCTGGAACCGGCAGGTTCTCGAATCGGCGAAATGAGGATGACGATGGGCGCGGACAAACCTCGCTGGCAGCAACTCCGGGAACAGGCCGATGGCGTGTCCACGGCCGAGCTGGACGAGCTGTGGAGCCGGCTGCGTCCGGCGCGCAGTGAGGACATTCTCGGGTCGTGGCGCGGCGCCGCCTTCCAGACCGGCCACCCGCTGTGCCGCGCGCTGCCGGCGAGCCGCTGGCACGGCAAGGACTTCGTCGCGGTCGACGACGCGAAGCCGTTGATCTGCCGCGCCGAGGACGGCACCCTGTTCTCGAATGTCGAACTGGGACAGGGCGAGGCGACCCTGTGGAACATCGAGTTCCGCGGCGAGGTCACCGCGACCATGGTCTACGACGGACGCGCCGTGTTCGACCACTTCAAGTGGCTCGACGACCGCACCCTGATGGGCATCATGAACGGCCGTGCGGAGCTGGTGCTCTCGCGGGGCGAGCACTTCTACTTCCTGCTGGAACGGGACGCCTGATGCGCACCACGGCGGTGCTGTCGCGGGATCCGGCGGCGGCGTTCTCCATCGAGCCTGTCGAGATCGACGAGCCGCGCGCAGGGGAGATCCTGGTGCGGATCGCGGCGGCGGGAATCTGTCACACCGATCTGGTGACCCGGCGCGCGGGCGCCGCGGATCGGCCGATTCTGCTCGGTCACGAGGGCGCGGGGGTGGTCGCCGCGGTCGGGCCGCAGGTGCGTGGGGTGCGCCCGGGCGATCATGTGGTGCTGACGTTCCGGCACTGCGGCACCTGCCCGAACTGCCTGGCCGGTCGGCCCGCCTACTGCCGGGAATCGGTGGCGCTGAACCAGTTCGGCCGCCGCGCGCACGACGAGCCGCGCGTCACGCACGCGCAGGGTCCGGTGCTGGACGGCTTCTTCGGGCAGTCGAGTTTCGCGGGGTACGCGCTGACGACGGCGGACAACACGATCGTGGTCGACCCGGCGATCGATCCGGCGGTGGCCGCGCCCTTCGGCTGCGGTTTCCAGACCGGTGCGGGTGCGGTGCTGAACGTGTTGCGGCCTGCGGCGGGCGCGTGGCTGGCGGTGTACGGGGCCGGTGCGGTCGGGATGGCCGCGGTGCTGGCCGCTCGGACGCTCGACGATGTGCGGGTGCTTGTCGTGGAGACGTCCGCGGCGCGCCGCGATCTCGCGCTCGAGCTGGGTGCGGACGCCGCGGTGGATCCGGCCGACGGGCCGAGCGTGGCGGCGGTGCGGGAGCTGACCGGTGGCGGTGCGACGCACGCGCTGGACACCACCGGCATCCCGTCGGTGCTGGCGGACGCCCTGGCGGCGGTGGGGACCGGGGCGACCGTGGTCGCGGTGGGGCTCGGTCGTGGCACGCCGCCGATCGATGTCAGCGAGATCGTGTTGCAGGGCAAGACCATCCGGGGCTGTCTCGAAGGTGACAGTGTGCCCGCCGAGTTCATCCCGCGGCTGCTCGATCTGCACGCCGCCGGTCGTTTTCCCGCCGAGCGGCTCATCGGCCGTTACCGGCACACCGAGATCGACGCCGCGCTCGCCGACCAGCGGGCCGGGCGGGTCGTCAAACCGGTCCTCACCTGGTGACCGGACGTTCGGAATATCGAGGCAGCGCATGACTCTCCTGCACAGCGACATCGAGGCCGATCTGGCCACGGCGGGTTCGGCGGTACCGAGCCGGGCCGAACGGCTCACGACCGCGTTGGACGCGGCGCGCGCGGAGTTCGTCGCGCACGGCTATCACGGCGCGAGCATGGATCAGATCAGTACGCGCGCCGGGATGAGCAAGCCGGTGCTGTACACGCTCTACGCCAACAAGCTGGATCTGTATCTGGCTGTCCTGCAACATCATCTGGATCGGATGGTGGGCGGGATCCGGGCGGCGCTGGTCGGTGCCACCGGGCAGGAGGACAAGGTCCGTCGCGCGGTGCTGGCCTATTTCGACTTCGTCGACGAGGATCCGGCCGGGCACGTGCTGGTGTTCGAGTCGCCGGTGCCCAGTGAGCCCAGTGTGCGGTGGCGGGCGCGGCACGCGTTCAGTGAGTGCGCGGTGCTGGTGAGCGCGGAGCTGCGGGCGGCGGGCATGGACGACGTGCGGGCGTTCACGTGCGCGTTCGGGCTGGTGGGGGCGAGTCATCTGGCCGCGCGGCAGTGGTTGGACGCGGGGCGCCCGATCCCGAAGCGGGAGGCGGTGGCGACGACGGTCGCGCTGTGCTGGAACGGGTTGTCCGGGATCGGCTGAGCCGGGTCAGGGGCGGACGGCGGTGTCGGCGAGCAGTTCGTCGGCGGGCAGCCGTCCGACCAGGACCGCGAGTGCCCGTTTCCAGCGGGTCACGACGGCGTCGTGGTCGCCGACGGTGCCGGTGAGCATCGCGGTCATGGACAGGCCGGTGAGCAGGTCGAGGGTGAATTCGACGAGCGTTTCGGCGCGCGGGTCGGTGTCGTAGGGTTCGTCGATCATCGCGCGGTAGCGCGTGCGCATCTCGGCGAGGACGCGACGTTCCTCGTGGATGAGGTTGTCGCGCAGGTCGGTGTCGGTGCGGGCGGCGACCCACAGGTCGAGCGCGGTGTAGAAGGCGGGGCTGGTGAGGTCGCGCCAGGCGAGGTCGACGATGGCCTGGAGCCGGTCGCTGCCGGTGGGCAAGCGTTCGGCGGCGTGGGTGAAGGCTGCCAGGCGCAGGTCGACGACGCGGGTGGTGGCGGCGATGAGCAGTTCGGTGCGGGTGGGGAAGTGGTGTTGGACGGTGCCGCGGGCGAGCCCGGCGCGTTCCTGTACCGCGGTGACGGTGGTGGCGGCGTAGCCGCGTTCGAGCAGGCAGTCCGCGGCGTTGGTCAGGATGAGGGCGCGGGTGGTGGCGCGGCGTTCGGCCTGGGTGCGGCGGGTTTGTGGCACGGTCACCTGAGAAATCGTACGCCGTGACGGAAAATGAGACGACTATTGACGCGGCGGCAACAAACCTGATCCAATGAAGAAACCGTACGCAGCAACTGTTTTTCTGGTCGCTGGAACACGAGAGGATCACATGGCACCCTCGATCGCGATCATCGGCAGTGGTTTCGGCGGTCTGGCCGCCGCGATCGCCCTGAAGAAGCGGGGATTCGACGACATCGTCATCTTCGAGAAGGCCGACGACGTCGGCGGGGTCTGGCGCGAGAACACCTATCCCGGCGCCGCCTGCGATGTGCCGTCGCCGTTCTACTCGTTCTCCTTCGCGCCGAATCCGCGCTGGCCACACCGCTTCTCGCGCCAGCCCGCGATCCTGGACTACATCCGCGCGGTCGCCGCCGATTACGACGTGCGCCGCCACATCCGCTTCGGCACCGAAGTCACCGGGGCATCCTTCGACGACACCTCCGGGAAGTGGACCGTCCAGCTCGGCACGGGCGAGTCGGTGGTCGTGGACGTGCTTGTCTCGGCGGTCGGCCAGCTCTCGCGACCCGCGCTGCCCTCGATCGAAGGTCGAGACACCTTCGCGGGCGACAGCTTCCATTCCGCCGAATGGGACCACGGGGTCGACCTGACCGGCAAGCGGGTCGCGGTGATCGGGACCGGCGCCAGCGCCATCCAGTTCGTGCCCGAGATCCAGCCGCGGGTCGGCTCGCTGACGGTGTTCCAGCGCAGCGCGCCCTACATCATCCCGCGCCCGGACCGCGAGTTCTCCCCGCTGCACCACAAGATCTTCGAACGGCTGCCCGCGACCGAACTGGCCGAACGCGGCACCTGGTACGGCGTGGTCGAGGGGCTCAGCGTGGCCTGGGTGTACGCCAAACCGCTGGCTGCGGCGATCAAGGCGTGGTCGAAGTTCCACATGCGCCGCCAGACCAGGGCCAAGCCGGGCCTGTTCGAGAAGGTCTGGCCCGACTACCAGATCGGGTGCAAGCGGATCCTGTTCTCCGACAACTACCTTCCCGCCCTGGCCGAGCCGGATGTCGAGCTGTGCACCGACCGGATCGCCGCGATCACGCCCACCGGTGTGCGCACCGAGGACGGGCGCGAGCACGCGGCGGACGTGATCATCTGGGGCACCGGCTTCGCGACCACCGAATTCCTCGCTCCGATGACCATCACGGGCGCGGCGGGCCATCCGCTGTCGACCGAATGGGCCACCGGCGCGCACGCCTACTACGGGATGACGGTGCCCCGGTTCCCGAATCTGTTCCTGATGTACGGGCCCAACACCAACACCGGTGGCGGTTCGATCATCTACTTCCTCGAGGCCCAGGCCGACTATCTCGCCGACTACGTCACCCATCTCGCGGCGACCGGATCGGCGCTGACGGTGCGGCCGGAGGTGGAACAGGCCTACGACGCGCGGATCCAGGCGGTCCTGGCGGGCAGCGTCTGGAGCAGGTGCTCGTCGTGGTACCGGCAGGCCGACGGCCGGATCACCACCAACTGGCCCTTGCTCGGCATCCAATACAAGAAGCAGGCGCGGTTCGATCCCGCTGACTACGAGGTGATCTCGGCATGAGTGACTACGACTACGACGTGATCGTCATCGGCTCCGGGTTCGGTGGCAGTGTCACCGCGCTGCGGCTGACCGAGAAGGGTTACCGGGTCGGGGTCCTGGAATCGGGGCGCCGCTGGAACGCCGAGGACTACCCGAAGACCAACTGGAACATCCGCAAGTCGATCTGGGCGCCTCGGCTCGGCCTGACCGGACCGCAGCGGATCAGCGCCCTCGGGAAGTGTCTGGTGTTCAGCGGCTCCGGCGTCGGCGGCGGGTCGCTGATCTACGGCAACACCCTCTACGAGCCGCTGCCCGAGTTCTACGGCGATCGCGCCTGGGCGCACATCACCGACTGGAAGAGCGAACTCGCCCCGTACTACGACCAGGCCAAGCGGATGCTGGGCGTGGTCGAGAACCCGAGGGTCGGGCCCAAGGACGAGGTGCTGCTGCAGGTCGCGCGCGGCATGGACGTCGCCGACACCTTCCACCGCACCCAGGTCGGGGTGTTCTTCAACGAGGGCGCCGAGGGGAAAGAGGTCGATGACCCGTACTTCGGTGGGGCCGGGCCGCGGCGCGCGGGCTGCATCCACTGCTCGGAGTGCTTCACCGGCTGCAAGCACAACGCGAAGAACACCACCACGGTGAACTATCTGCACCTGGCGGAGAGTCTCGGCGCGCAGGTGCATCCGCTGACCACGGTCACCTCGGTGGCGCCCGACGGCGCGGGTGGGTACCGGATCGAGACGGTGGCCTCCGATCGCCTGTTCCGGAAAGACCGGCGCACGTTCACCGCGCGGGAGGTGGTGTTCGCGGCGGCCGCGCTCGGCACCCAGAAGCTGCTGCACAAGCTGCGCGCCGACGGCACCCTGCCGCGGTTGTCGTCGCGCGTCGGCGCGCTGACCAGGAGCAATTCCGAGGCGATCATCGGCGTCACCAGCAAGTCGCGCAAGGATTTCTCCCAGGGTGTGGCGATCACGTCGTCGATCCATCCCGAACCGCAGACGCATGTGGAGGTGTGCACCTACGGGTCTGGCCAGAACGCGCTGTTCCTGCAGACGGTGCCGATGGTCGACGGCGGCGCGTTCCGCTTCCTGCGCCTGCTGCTGACGATGCTGCTGCATCCGATCCAGTTCCTGCGGTCGCAGAACGCGCACGGTGCCTCGGATCGGTCGGTGATCCTGCTGGTGATGCAGTCGCTGGACAACTCGCTCACCTCGTATCTGAAGGGACGGCGGCTGGTCACCCGGCAGGGCAGCGGTGAGCCGAATCCGACGTGGATTCCGCTGGCGCACGACATCGCCCGCGCCTACGCGGCCGACATCGACGGCATCAGCGGCAATATCGCGACCGACATCTTCAACATCCCCGCGACCGCCCACTACATCGGCGGTTGCACGATCGGTGATTCGGCCGAGACCGGGGTCATCGACCCGTATCAGCGGGTGTACGGCCATCCGGGCCTGCACGTCGCCGACGGCAGCGCCATCACCGCCAACCTCGGCGTCAATCCGTCGCTGACCATCACCGCGCAGGCCGAGCGCGCGATGGCGTTCTGGCCCAACAAGGGCGAACCCGATCCGCGGCCCGAGCTCGGCGCGGCCTACCAGCGGATCAGTCCCGTCGCGCCCGCGCGCCCCGCGGTGCCGTCGACCGCGCCCGGCGCCCTGCGCCTGCCGGTGTGAACGATCGAGAGGAACCCGTGACCCCCATCGAGGAACTGACCGCGCTCGAACCCGCCTGTGACAGGGCGGCGGCGACGGCCCTGTTCGACAGTCTCGCGCCGGTGTCGGCCGACGAGCTGACCGGCCGCTGGCACGGTCGTGAGCTGGCCACCGGCCATCCCCTGGACGGGCTGCTCGCGGCCTCGGGCTGGTACGGCAAGCAGTTCGACGGCCCCGACAGTGTGCATCCGCTGCTGTTCGGTGATCGCGGCGGCGAGATCTTCGCCGTCGATCCGAAGCGGGTGCCGCTGGGGATCGCCGACAAGATCCCGCTCCCGGTGGTCGAGCGCGGCCGTGCGCTCCTGGGCGTCGTCAAGCCGGCGGTGCGTACCCGCCGGTACCGGGCGCGGTTGCGGTCGGTGGAGCATCGCGGTGTCGTGACGACGGCGATGGTCTATGACCATCTCCCGATCATCGATGTGTTCCGGCGCGTCGACGGCGACACGGTGCTCGGTCTGATGGACTTCCGTGATCTGCCCGAACCGTACTTCTTCGTGCTCGTGCGGGACTGATCGATCGGCACTGGTGTTTCGGCGCGACAAGGGGTACTCCTGAAGGAGGAACCGTTCGCCGAAAGGACGGCAGGGCTATGGACGCCAGTAGTGTTCCGCATGTACACAAGTTCCCCGATACCGAGCGCACCTTCCGGTCGCACGCGGGCGAGTCCATTCAGGATTCGCTCAACTGGCCCGGGTTGTTCCTCATCGGTGTCGGCATCGTCTCGCTCGCCGCGACCCTGACCGCCGCGGCCTCCGGCCATGTCGGATGGGCAGTGATCGCCGGGGTGATCTGCGGGATCTGCCTGCTGTCGGGCGTGACGATCGTGCTCGCCGAACATCGGCGGATCAAGGTGCACGAGGGGCTTCATCTGACCGACCCCGGCGGTCACTGACGGGTCGGTGCGAGACCGGGCGCGGGATCACCCGCCCGGCCGCTGTCGTTCGTCCGGGTGCGGCGGGCTTCTAGCCCGTCCAGGATCAGGTCGAGCCCGTAGCCGAATTCGGTGGTGTGGTCGTAGCCGGGGCGCAGGGCGTGGTCGGTGATCATTTCTGTGAGGTGGGGGAATTCGTTCGCGGGCAGGTCGGTGAGGAGGGCGCCGGCGACCTCGGTGACCTCGTCGGGCGTGGTGATCGGCAGGCTCGCCTCCTGCAGGACGTAGCCGCTGATGTAGCTGTCGACGAGGGAGATCGCGTGCGCCGCCATCGGCAGGCTGAACCCGGCACGGCGCAGGACGCCGAGGACGGCGTCGTGGTGGCGGAGGGTGGCGGGGCCGGGGGTGCGGCGCGAGTCCACCAGGCCCAGCGCCCAGGTGTGCCGGGACAGGACCGCGCGGGCCGAGGCGGCGCGCACGCGGAGGGCGGAGCGCCAGTCGGGGTCGTCGGGGGGTAGGTCGATGGCGGTGAAGACGGCGTCGACGACGCCGTCGAGCATCGCGTCCTTGTTGGGGACGTGGTGGTACAGCGACATGGCCTCGACGCCGAGTTCCTGGGCGACGCGGCGCATGGTGATCGCCGCGACGCCGCCTCGGTCGGCCACCCGGATGGCGGCGTCGAACACGCGGTCGCGGGTGAGCGGCGGTCGCGCCGGCATGGTCATCTCCTCGGGACGGCGGGACAGGTGTTGACAACCTTACATGCGTAAGTCAGCCTTACATGTGTAAGAACGCCTGGCCGTGAAGGAGATTCCCATGCCGATGCCACTGTGGTGGGGCCACATCAACAAGCGGGTGTTCAACCCGCGCGCGGTCAAGGGCGGGAAGTGGCCGGTGCTCACCCACGTCGGCCGTCGCTCGGGCCGGACCTATCAGACCCCGCTCGATGCCTTTCCCGTCGACGGCGGCTACCTGTTCGTGCTCGTGTACGGCGCCCGCTCGGACTGGGTGCGCAACATCCTGGCCGCGGGCAGCGCCCGGCTGCGGGTCGAGGGTGCCGAGGTGGCACTGACAGCGCCGCGCCTCGTGGACGAGGCCGAGGCCTTCGCGGCGATGGCTCCCGACGCGGCCCGTCCCCCGAAGCTGCTGCGCATCAGCGAATTCCTGCGCATGGACCACGCCGGGGCATAACGGATTGGACCAGCGTCCATCTGTGGCGCAGTGTTGACGCTCATGAGCGAACATCCCGCCCAGCGGCGCACCCTCGCCGTCCTGGTCGCGGCCCAGATCCTCAGCGGCGCCGGGCTGGCCGCCGGGATCACCGTCGGCGCCCTGCTGGCCCAGGACATGCTCGGGTCCACCGGGCTGGCCGGGGTGCCCAGCGCCCTGTTCACCCTCGGGTCCGCGGCCGCCGCGGTCGCCGTCGGCCGGATCTCCCAGCGGGCCGGACGCCGGGCGGGGCTCACCGCCGGCTACCTGACCGGAGCGCTCGGCAGTTTCGGTGTCGTCGTGGCCGCGGTGACCGACAGCATCGCGCTGCTGTTCCTCGCGCTGATCGTCTACGGCGCGGGCACCGCGACGAGCCTGCAGGCGCGATACGCCGGCGCCGATCTCGCCGCGCCCGCGCGCCGGGCGCGGGCGATCAGTACCGTGCTCGTCGCGACGACCGTGGGCGCTGTCGTCGGGCCGAATCTGCTGCAGCCGACCGCCGACCTGGCCGACTCGGCCGGAATCCCTTCGCTGGCAGGGCCTTTCGTGCTCTCCGGCGCCGCCTACCTGCTGGCCGGGATCGTGTTGTGGGTGCTGCTGCGACCCGACCCGCTCGTGCTCGCGCGCGAGATCGCCCGCATCGAGGAGCCGAGCGTTCCCGCCGAGCGGGCGACGGCGAAGACCTGGTCGGCGCCCATCGTGGCCGGGGCGAGCGTGATGGTGGTGACCCAATTGGTGATGGCGGCGATCATGACGATGACGCCGATCCACATGCAGGAACACGGGCACGGTGTCGGCGCCGCCGGTTTCGTGATCGCGGTGCACGTCGCGGGCATGTATCTGCCGTCGCTGCTGTCGGGGATGCTGGTCGACCGCTTCGGCGCGGCACTTGTCGCGGTCACCGCGGCCACCACGCTGGTCGCGGCCGGACTGGCCGCGGCCCTGGCCCCACCGGACTCGGTTCCCGCGCTCGCCGCCGCGCTCGGCCTGCTCGGCCTCGGCTGGAACCTGGGCTTGATCGCGGGCACGACCATGATCGCCGACGCCACCCCCGCGGCGTCGCGCGCACGCACCCAGGGCACCGTCGATGTCGGGATCGCCGTCGCAGGCGCGGGCGGTGGACTGGGCTCGGGCGTGATCGTGGCCGCGAGCGACTATCCCGGACTGTCCTACCTCGGCGCCCTGATCGCCCTGCTCATCGTGCCCGCGCTGGCCTGGCACTCGCGGCGCCGCGCGGTGAGCCGTCCGGTCGACGCCCCCGTCCAGCGTTGAGCGTGCGATGATCGGCCGTGTGAAAGTCTCCGCGCACAGCATGCGGCTGCTCGGCCTGTTCGGTGGCGTCGCGGTACTGCTGCTGATGACCAACTGGAGCCCGATGCGCGCGGTCGCGTTCGCGATCATCTGGGCGGTGGCGGCCGCGGTGCTGCTCGTGCGCGACCGGCGGCGCCCCGTCGAGGCGTCCCCGCCCGAGTAGTACCGGCGCGGCGCAATCGTGTGGACTCGGCGCCCCGCCCGTCTCTAGGATCGGCGGATCGTGTCCGGGTAGTGGGGGAGAAGTGCCGTGTCAGCCGTACGCCGGGGTTTGAGCTGGGTCGTCTCGTTCGTGCCGCTGCTGTCGCTCGGCGTGCTGACATGGTTGCTGTTCGCGGTGCTGGCGATTCGGGCGAAGTCGGTCGCGTCGGCGCTGGCCGCGCTGGGCTATCTCGGTCTGTTCGCGCTCGCCGTGTGGGCGTTCGGCACTCAGGACACGGTGTTCGACATCTGCTGGTCGTTGACGATGATCGGTGGCACCGCGCACGCGATCGTGGTGCGGCGCAAGTGGTTCGGGCGGGTGTGGCGGCCCGCCGGATCCGGCGAAAGGTCGGCGGTGGTGGTGGCCGAGTACGCGACGGCCGCGGCCGCTGTCGGGACCGGCAGGCCTGTCCGCGCCGGGGTGCCCGCGCACGACGCCGCGGAGGTACCGGAGCGCGGCGCGGAGGCGGTGCGACGGCTGCTCGACGAGATCGACGAACTCGTCGAGGAGAGTCTGCGCGACGGCGAGCAACCGGACTACGGCGCGACCTATCCCGTCTGCCCGAACCCGTACTGCGACGAACCCTGGCACGGACTGCGGATCACCGCGCGCATGGCGTCGATGCGCGACTTCGGCGAGCTGGACGACGACTACGATCACCGCGCCGACGACAGTCCCGTGCTGTGCGCGGGATCGGCTGACGTCGAGGCGTGGACGTCACCGGACCGGGTCGGGATCGCGGCCTGGCGGGAAGCGCACAGCGTTGTCGCGCCACCGGTTTCGCCACCCGTCGATCCAGCGGCGGCGTCGCGCGCACGGGCAGATTCGCTGTGGGCGGCGCTGGCCCGTCCCGCGGTGCTCATCGTCGTCGCGTCCTGGCTGGTCGCGATGGTGTCGATGTTCCGGGCGGACGGGCCGTCGCGGTGGCTGACCGTGCTCGTCGGGGTGATGGCGCCGATGTGCCTGGGCTGGCTCTACGGGCGCTCCGGGCGGCTCTTCCCCGCCGGTTACGTCCGCGCCGGGCTGGGCGCGCGCCCGGCGGTGGTGGTGGCCGTCGTGGTGATGGTGTGCGCGGGCTGGCTGCCGATGCGCTGGACGGGTCCGGCTCCGGCGCCCGCGACGGCGTACTTCACGCTCGTCGCGGCATGCGCGCTGGCCTGCCTCGCGCACGCGGTCGTACAGATCGGCCGGATCCGGCCGTCGCGCCACGAGTCGGGCGAGGTCGACCCGGCGGCGCACGGTGAGAATCTGGTGCTGCTCGGATTCGGGTGGATGCTGCTCGGTCTGCCCGTCACGCTGCTGGCCGGCTGGCCGCTGAGCTACTTCGCTCGCCGGCCCGAGGCGATGTGGGCGGCGGTCGCCGTGCTGGCCGTGCTCGTGCTGACCTTCTTCGCCGAGGGCGCCGTGGTCAAGGTCGTCAGCCGGCGCCGCGACGAGGTCGACCTGCCGATGATCGCCTTCTTCACCGTCGGCGTCGGCGCGCTGCTGGTCTGGTCGCTACTGCGGATCGCGGCGATCCCGGCCCTGGCGTGAGGCCGCGGTGCGCGAGAATGGCCGGGTGCTGATCCGAATCGTCGGGACACAGTTGCCCGGGCTGTCGAGCCGTTGCGGTCCCGGCCCCGCCTACACCGGAATCCATGTCGGAATCCCGCGCAGAGCCGTGCCCGACGAGCTGCTCGACCTCCAACCCGGCGACGCCGACACCGTGTCCTGGACGTTGACCTGCACCGTCGACGGCACCGACATCCGTGGCCCGTACATCCAGGGCGGCCCCGGCGCGCGCTTCATCTACCTGAGCTGGGGCACCGTCGATGCCGCGGGCGCGTTCTCGATGTTCCGGCGCGCCAAACTGATGCTGGCCGACATCCCGCCCGCGGTCCGCGCTGCCGCGACCACCTCCGGCCGCCTCGAAGCGACCCTCGGCCTCACCGACCCCAGCGGAAACCCGGTGTGCGCGCGGGTGAAGCCCCCGCTCATCCAGTGGGCCGCCTGAGCACGCACCGTCGTGCCCGCCTAGGTGGTCGCCGCGCCGTGGAAGAAGTAGTCGCCCAGACCGATCGTGAAGACCAGGCAGCCGTAGAGGGCGTGCTCCACCGAGACGGTCAGCAGCGAGCGGGTGCGTCGGTAGCGTTCGGCGAACATCCAGCCCGCGGCCGCGCTCAGCACGACCGAGAGCCAGCTGCCGAAGATCAGGTGGGCGAAGCCGAACGCCGCGGCGCTGGCCGCGACCATGCCGGTGCCTGTGCCGAACACCGGCGCGTACCGGCGGAACAGGAACGCCCGGAACAGCAGTTCCTGCGGGTACACGCTGACCAGGGGATAGAACACGAGCACGAGCAGCCAGATCAGCGGACGTTCCCGCGGCAGATCGAACAGTGACTCCGGGCGCAGGACCGCCACCGCCACGCCGAGCCCGACCGCGGCGACCGCGAACAGCCCGAGCATCCCCGGCAGCGCGGCACGCAACGCCTCGGGCCGGACGAAATCACGCCGGTCGAAGCCGCATCGGCGCAGATACAGCACCACGCCGATGGCCGCGACCAGCAGGAACGGCAACGGGCTCACACCGCGCAGCAGCAGCGCGTACAGGCCGATGACCCCGAAGAACACGACGACGAATTCGACTGCCAGCCATGTCTTCCGGCTGCCGGGGCCGGCCTCGACGGTCATGCCCCGAGACTAGCCGCGGCGCCGGGATCGCGCTCAGCGCAGAGTGGCCAGCAGCGCGGGCAGCGCGGTGCCGATGGGTTCCCGGATCACCTCGTCGGCCAGGTCGTCATACGGCGTCGGTTCGGCGTTGACGATGATCAGCCGCGCGCCGTGCTCGACCGCGATGGCGGCGAGCGAGGCGGCGGGCTGCACCTGCAAGCTCGTGCCGACCGCGACGAACACCGTCGCGGCCCGCGCGATCGCCACGGCTTCCCCGAGTACCTCGGGGTCGAGCGCCTGTCCGAACATCACGGTGGCCGTCTTCAGGATCCCGCCGCAGGCCAGGCAGGCCGGATCGTCCTCGCCCGCCTCGATGCGCGCCAGTGCCGACTCGGTCGTGGAGCGGGCGCCGCACGCGGTGCACACCACCGCGCGGGCATTGCCGTGCAGTTCGACGACTTTGCGTTCGGGCAGGCCTGCGACCTGGTGCAGGCCGTCGACGTTCTGGGTGATCACTCGCACGGCGGTGGTCTTGGCCAGCGTGGTGATCGCGTCGTGGGCGGCGTTGGGCCGGGCCTGCCACGCAGGGTGCTGCCCGCGCATCAGCCAGGATCGGCGGCGGATGTCGGGGTCGCGCATGTAGTAGTCGTAGGTGACGAGTTTCTCGGCGTCGGGATCGCGCTGCCACAGGCCGTTCGGGCCGCGATAGTCGGGGATCCCGCTGTCGGTGGAGACACCGGCGCCGGACAGGATCGCCACGAGGGGTCGGGTGGACATGGATTCAGGGTAGTGCGAACCGCTTTCGGATCTAACTATTGTGAGCTAAAGTCTGGTCGACACTACGGAAGGTGACAGACGATGGCGGTCAAACAGCAGGTGCTCGAACTCGGCGGGGCGTTCATGATCTCGCGCGAGGCACGGCAATTCGGCGACACGGTCGGCGTACCGGGATTCCACGGCCCCTACACCCGGGGGCGCGGCGGTGTGCTCGGCGAGGTCGACGCCGACGTGGTGACCGCCGCGTTCGGGTTCTTCGAGCCCGGCTGCGTCCGGGCCGCCTGGGAATCGGTCCCGGTCCCCGCCGCGAAGGCGGCCGAGGGCTATCTCGAGGCCTGTCACGAGTTCGGTCGCCGCAGACTGGCCTCCTTCGACGAGGCCGACCGGCTCGCCGAACTGCTCCGCCGGGTCGTCGCCGCGGCGCCGACACCGGGACTGCCGCTGTTCGCAGGCTGGCGGGCCATGCCCGTCGCCGCCGACGGCCGCGCCGCCACCCTCCAGCTGACCCATGTGCTGCGCGAACTGCGCGGTGGCCTGCACCTGCTCGCGATCCTCGCGCACGGGCTGACTCCCCTGCAGGCCATCCTGATCGCGGGATCCCCGATCGCCGACGGCCCGACCCACGCGCGCATGCTGGGCTGGTCGGAGCCGTTCGCGCCGATCACCGACGACCAGCGCGCCCGCTGGGCCGCCGCCGAAGCCGCCACCGACGAGCTCATCGCCCCCTGCTTCGACGCCCTCGACCCCGCCGAACGCGACGAGCTGGCGACGCTGATGGCCGCCGCGCACCGCGCCGCGCTGACGCGCTAGACCGGTCAGGAACCGAGAACGTCGCGCCCGCGGCCCACGATCAGCGGGTCCGCGGTGCCGACGATCTCGTCATCCTTGTTCTCGTACTCGAACAGGTTGAGCACATGGCGCATCGCGTTGAGCCGCGCGCGCTTCTTGTCGTTGCTCTTGACCACGATCCACGGCGCGTGATCGGTGTCGGTGTGCGCGAAGTTCTCCTCCTTGGCCGCGGTGTACTGATCCCACTTGTCGAGCGAGGCCAGATCCATCGGCGAGAGCTTCCAGTGCCGGACCGGGTCGACCTGGCGGATCGCGAAACGGGTGCGCTGTTCCAGCGGTGACACCGAGAACCAGAACTTCACCAGATCGATGCCGTCGTCGACGAGCATCCGCTCGAACAGCGGCGCCTGCGCGAGGAAGCGCCGATGCTGTTCGGGCGTGCAGAATCCCATCACCCGCTCCACCCCGGCGCGGTTGTACCAGGACCGGTCGAACAGCACGATCTCACCCGCCGCGGGCAGATGCTCGACATAGCGCTGGAAATACCACTGCGTGGACTCCCTGGCCGAGGGCTTCTCCAGTGCCACCACGCGCGCGCCGCGCGGATTCAGATGTTCCATGAACCGCTTGATCGTGCCGCCCTTGCCTGCGGCGTCACGGCCTTCGAACACGATGACGATGCGGCGCCCGGTGGCCTTGGTCCAGTTCTGCAGCTTCAGCAATTCGATCTGCAGCAGCCGCTTGTCGAACTCGTACTCGGTGCGTGCCAGCCGCTCGTCGTAGGGATAGCCCTCGCGCCAGGTGTCCACGACGCGCCCGCCGGGCTCGGTGAGCAGCAGCGGATCGTCGTCGTCGGTGTCGTCGACGGAGAACGCGGCGGTGTCGGCCAGGTCAACGGCGGTGGCGAGATCGGCGATCTCGCTGAGATCGCGAGGCGGCCTGCGGGTCTCGACATCGGTCATCGCAGGGACGCTAGACGGCCACCGTGTCGTCGAGGTGAATTCCCGGTGTGCGCTCGCGACGGCACCCTGCGCGGGTGGCGCGTGTCCTCACCGTCTCCTGAGGTCAGCGCGGTGCATACTGCGACCTGACCCACACAGCGAGACGCGTGGCGTCGCCACGCCGCGGAGAGGACGAAGTCGATGCACGACGGAGGCTCTACCACCGACCGGAGCGCGCTGCCCGACGACGACTCCGACGCCAACGGTCCGGTCGTCCGGATCGCCGCGGTCGCGGCGCTGGGCGGGTTGCTGTTCGGCTTCGACAGCGCGGTGATCAACGGCGCGGTGGCGGCGATCCAGTCCGAATTCGGTGTCGACGACGCCGTTCTCGGCTTCGCAGTCGCCTCGGCACTGCTCGGCGCCGCGGCGGGCGCGATGACGGCGGGCCGCATCGCCGACCGCATCGGCCGGATCAAGGTCATGAAGATCGCCGCGGCCCTGTTCTTCCTCAGCGCGGTGGTGACCGGCTTCGCCCCCGACGTGTGGGTCCTGGTGCTCGGGCGCGTCGTGGGCGGTCTCGGTGTCGGTATCGCCTCGGTCATCGCCCCCGCCTACATCGCCGAGACCTCACCGGCGCGGATCCGCGGGCGGCTCGGTTCCCTGCAGCAGCTCGCGATCGTGCTCGGCATCTTCCTGGCGCTGCTCGTGGACTATGTGCTCGCCGAGATCGCCGGTGGCGCGGGCGAAGTGCTGTGGTTCGGGCTCGAGGCGTGGCGTTTCATGTTCCTGTCGATGATGATCCCGGCCCTGGTCTACGGCGTGCTGGCCTCGACCATCCCGGAATCGCCGCGCTATCTGGTGGCCTCGCAGCAGATCCCGGAGGCGCGCCGCGTGCTGACGATGCTGTTCGGCGAGAAGAACCTCGCGCTGACCATCGGCCGTATCCAGGAGAGCCTCGAAGGCGAGGAGAAGCCGTCGTGGAAGGACCTGCGGCGCCCGGCCGGCGGGATCTACCCGATCGTCTGGGTGGGGTTGTTCCTGTCGATCTTCCAGCAGGCCGTCGGCATCAACGTCATCTTCTACTACTCGAACATCCTGTGGGAGGCCGTCGGTTTCGAGGAGTCGCAGTCGTTCCAGATCAGTGTGTTCACCTCGGTGGTCAACATCGCGACCACGATCGTGGCGATCCTGCTGATCGACCGGATCGGGCGCAGGCCGCTGCTGCTGATCGGCTCGATCGGCATGACGATCACCCTGGCCACAATGGCGATCTGCTTCGGCGGCGCCACCCAGGTGCCCGACGCCGAGGGCGAGCTGCAGCCGCAACTGACCGGCGCCAGCGGGCCCATCGCGCTGGTGGCGGCGAACCTGTTCGTGATCTTCTTCGGCATGAGCTGGGGCCCGGTGGTGTGGGTGCTGCTGGGGGAGATGTTCCCGAACCGGCTGCGCGGTGCGGCACTGTCGCTGGCGGCGGCGGGCCAGTGGGCCGCCAACTGGGCGATCACCGTCACCTTCCCGAGCCTGAAGACCTTCTCCCTCGGCTTCGCCTACGGCATGTACGCGGCCTTCGCGCTGCTGTCGTTGCTGTTCGTCTCCCGTTTCGTCCCCGAGACCAAAGGCATGTCACTCGAGGACATGCACGGCCAGACGGGCGTCGAAAAGCCCACGACCACAACCTGATCCGCTGTCGTTCGGGGTCGTCCGCCCTCCGCTGGGAGGATGACCCCGTGTACGGCCACCGGAGGTGCGGACCAGGGCCTAACTGAACGTTTGACCAAATTGGTCGGCTGTTCATGTAAATGGCACTGTTTCGGAAACCGGGCGGTCCTAGGTTTCGGTGCGCACAGTTCCCCAGCCCCGGAGATGACCGCGCATGCGCAAGCCACTGTCCCGCCTCACCGCGCCCTGCGTCGGATCCCTCACCGCGATCACCCTGGCCGCCGGGGTCCTGCTCGCGCCCGGCCACGCGCACGCCGCACCCGCGGACACCTTGGCCGCCACGCCGATCAGCGACAGCGTCGCCCTGTGCACGACGGGCGCGCCGACCTTCGACGACGTCGTCACCGCCGCCGCGTCGGTGCTGCGGGGGGTGGTCGGACCGGCCCAGCTCGCCGCCTACGACCAGCAGGTCGCCGACTTCCGCGCCACGATCGCCGCGCAGCGCGTCCACCGCGACATGCTGCCGGTGCGGCCGGAACAGGTCGGCGCCCGGCCCGCCGAGCTCGACGACCCCCTGGTCACCTACCTGGTCAACGGGCTCGACGCCGTGCGCACCGGGCGGATCGACGAGACGATGTCGGTGTCGCGGCTGACCGTCAACGACGCGATCGAGGTGTTCATCCTCGCCACCGGCATCGTGAAGATTCCCGCCAAGCTCGCCGCGGGCATGGTGCCCACCGTCGGATTCTTCCTGAAACCGATTGTCGGAGCGGCCTTCAGCGGCACCAAGACGTTGGCACGCGCCGTGCAGAACTCGATCGAGGCGGGCTGCGTCGCGCCGAATGCCTATCCGCCACTGGAGCTGGGGCCCGACACCGCCGAACCCGTCCACGTGCCGCAGCCGATCCGCGACCTGGCCGCGATGGTCATGAACGCCGACGGCACCTGCACCCCGATCGCGGACCTGACGCTGTCCGCCGTCATCGAACGTTCGCGCGCGTATCTTGACAGCGGCGCCGTGCCGCTCGACAAGGCCGCCATGCACCGGGCCGCCGACGACCTGCAGGAGTTCCTGGCCGCCAACCGGGTCGCCAAGGTGCTGTTGCCGCGGCGCTCCGACGAACTCGGCCCGCTGGTCGAGGCTCTCGACATGGGCCCGGTGACCTTCCTGGCCAACCTCGGCGCCGACCTGGCCGAGGGGCGCGCGCTCGACACCGTGCCGTTGGCGCAGGTCGAAGTGGAGAACGCGTTCGACCTGGCCACCCTGACCCTCGACATCACCAGTCTGCTGTTCTCCGCGGGCACCTCGATCGCCGGGTTCGCGGGCGTGGCCGACACGGTGCTCACCCCGCTGACGATCGCGCAGAAACTGGCATTCGCCCCGACCGATTACGGGGCCCCGATCGTGCGTGGCGTCATCCAATCGATGTGCGCGGTGTAGGTTTCCCCCGACCCCTGACCAGAAGGTGAGCATCCACGTGTCGCATTCCACTCCGGATCCGCGCCCCACCGGCATCGGGCGCAGAGACGTCCTGGCCGGTGCGGCCGGTGTCGTCGCCGGCCTGACCCTCGTCGGCCTCACCCCCGCGCACGCGGTGCCCGCCGAGGTCGAGAAGTTCACGCCACCCCGCACCGGGCGCTCGGCGCGCATCCTGATCACCGGCGACGCGGGCACCGGCACCCGCACCCAGTGGGCTGTCGCCGACGCCGCGCGCGCCTTCCACTCGCGTGAACCGTTCGCGCTGGCGGTCGGCCTCGGCGACAACATCTACGAGTCGGGGCCCAACGGTCCCGACGACGCCCAGTTCGCGGCCAAGTTCGAGGATCCCAATGCGGGACTGGACTTTCCGTGGGCGATGGTGCTCGGCAACCACGACACCTCCGGGGTGTTCCCCGGTGACGGCGGATGGCTCGCGCGCGGCAACCACGAGGTCGAGTACCACGCCCGCTCGGCCCGCTGGTGGATGCCGAGCCGCTACTACTCGGTGCGGGTGCCCGAGCAGAATCCGGTGGTCGAGTTCTTCGTCCTCGACCTCAACCCGCTGGCGGCCTACATTCCGCCGCTGCTCGACCCGTACTGGGCTGTCGACGGCCCCTACATGAACGAACAGCGCGCCTGGCTCGACACCGCGCTGGCCGCATCCACGGCGCCGTGGAAGATCGCCTGCACCCACCACCCCTACCTGAGCAACGGCCCGCACGGCGACGCGGGCAACTACGAGGGTCTGCCCGTCGAACCGCTCAACGGCGTCCACGCCAAACGCTTCTTCGAAGAGCACGTGCTGGGCAAGGTGTCGTTGCTGCTGTCCGGCCACGATCACACGCTGCAGGTGCTCGAACCGACCGCGTCGTCGAAGGGCACCCGCCAGATCGTCTCCGGCGCGGCGGGCAAGACCGCAGGGGCCGAGCCGCGCGCGGGCGCCCACCCCGCACTCTACGAAACCCAGCACGAACTGGGCTTCATGGTCATGGACCTGACCCCCGAGAGCGTGCGCCTGCGCGCGGTCACCGTCGACCCCGCCACCAGCGCGGGCACTCAGGTCTTCGACCGCCGCCTGGCCTGACCGCCTCCGCCGCCGGGTGTCCGCGTGCTGTCACGCCGGTGCCGCCCACCTGAATCGCTGTCCACGCACGGATGTACGGAACTTGGCGATGTCATGTCGGCCCGCGCGTCGCCGCCCGGGCCGAGCAAACCTGCGGTAACTTCGCCGCTGCTTTGCCCATCGTTATCTGTGTGAAAGGAATTGCTGGAAATGGCATTCGAAGTCAACGGAGCTATCGGCGACCACTACAACGAAGCCGGTGGCGCGTCGAGCCCGCTGGGCCAGCCGACCTCCGATGAGCTGGACGCCCCGAACGGCGGCAAGTACCAGGAGTTCACCGGCGGCGTCATCTACTTCAAGCTCCCGACCGGTGCCAAGACCGTGTACGGCGCGATCCGTCAGGCCTGGGAGGCCGAGGGCGGCGCCGGCGGCCGTCTGGGCTACCCGACCTCCGACGAGCAGGACATCGAGGGCGGCAAGATCAGCCACTTCGAGAACGGGTCGATCAGCTACTCGATCGCCGACGACGCGGTGACGATCAACGCCTGATCCAGCCACGCTGTCCCGGTGGGCACCGATTCCGAACGGATCGGTGCCCACCGTCGTATTCCCGCCGCATACGCGCGACCCCAGGAGCATGATCGAGGGATGGGCTTCTACACCGACCGGATCCTGCCCCATCTCACCGACAAGGTGTGCGGTGTCGCCGCGAACGACACGCTGCGCAGGCGCGCCTGCGCCGGGCTGCACGGCGCCGTCGTCGAGGTGGGATTCGGGTCGGGAAACAACGTCGGGTTCTATCCGGCCGCGGTCGACCGCGTCAGCGGTGTCGAACCCGCCGACGTCGCCTGGAAGATCGGCGCGAAACGCGTCGCGGCGAGCTCGGTTCCGATCGAACGCGCGGGCCTGGACGGCCAGTCACTGCCGTTCGGGGACGCCACCTTCGACACCGCGCTCTCGACGTTCACCCTGTGCACCATCCCCGACGTCGCGGCCGCGCTGGCCGAGATCCGCCGGGTGCTGAAACCGGGCGGCACACTGCATTTCGTGGAACACGGACTGGCCCCCGACGCGTCGGTGCGGACCTGGCAGCACCGGCTGAACCCGATCCAGCAACGCATCGCGGGCGGCTGCCACCTCGACCGCGACATCCCGGCGCTGATCACCGGCGCGGGCTTCGAGACCGCCGAACTCGACCGGTTCTACCTGGCCGGTGCCCCCAAGGCGTTCGGTGCCCTGTCGCTGGGCGTCGCCCGCTGAGCCGTCACCGGCCCGCTCGGCAGGGACATCACGGGCTGAGCCGCCTGCCCAGGAAGGTCACATTGCTGTCGTCGGCGTAGTGGCCGAAGCCCTCGATGGCCTCGTAGCCGAGGCGTTTGTACAGGGCGATGGCCTCGGGCTGGCGCAGCCCGGTGGACAGGACCGCGGCCTTGTGCCCGGCGGCGAGTGCGGTGCGTTCGAGCTCGGCGATGAGGCGCTGGGCGAAGCCGCGCCGCCGCTGCGCCGCGATCACGTGCACTCGCTTGAGTTCGACGAGCTCGCTGGTGCCGAGCCGGTCCACGGCGAGGGAGTGCCAGTAGCCCGCGGCGACCGGTTCGCCCGCGAGGTAGCCGACGAAGCAGGCGCCGTGCGGTGGCCGGAAGTCGTCCGGGTTCACCGGCGCGTCGTCGGGGCCGCCGTAGCGCTCGACATAGAACCGCTGGAGATCGTCACGAAGCGTGACGGCGTCGGGGTCGTCGTAGTCGACCTCGCGAATCTCCCAGTGCCGCAAGCTTTCCTCGGCCATGCTGTCCCCATCTGTCCGAGCCGTCCGGGTGGCGTACGCCATCGACCCCAGTGTGGCCCACGCTCCGGCGCCGACGGAATCATTTGCCTCGCAACGAAATTTAGTGATGCGAACTTTCCGCTCGTCCGGATTGGAACCGCAGGGCCTGCGGAAACGCCCTGATCGGCAGCGCCGACTTCGTGGCCCGTGCTCGGTGCGCGTTAGAGTCGTCGCCGGATCACTTTTTCATCGAGAGCGGCTGAGAGACTGGCTCGACGACGCCGCAGCAACCACGACCACGGGTCGCAGGTGCTAATGCCAGTGACGATGAACTGGAGGGCAATCTGTGTCTACATTCGGGGCGGGCGCACAGCTGTGGCGTCGGCGACTGTTCGAAGCGGAAGCGGGACTGACGAAATTCGTGGTCGACTCGCAAGGCGGGAAGCATCTCGACCGTTTGATCGAGGTGAAACACGAGATCTACGGAGCCATCCCGCAATCGGGTCCGGCCGCCGAGAGTGAATGGAAGAGCGCGTTCTTCCGGGCCCAGGCGGCGATGGAGAGATTCGTGGTCCGCAATTTCGGGCACGAGAAACTCGGCGCCTGGGCCGAGACGAACGGAACGATCTACGGCGCGATCGACGACGAGGGCCGCAACGATGCCGTGACGCCACTGCGTCGACTGGAAAGTCAAGCGGCACTGTATGGTTCGAAGATGCGCTGGCTCAGCGCCTCCGCCGCGGACGCCACGCTGGAGATCGCGCACTGCGCGATCTGGGACTACCGGGAACAGGCCCGCGCACGCGGGGTGACGATCACGCTCGAAGCGCCCTGCGAATACTGCGTCCCGGCGACGACATCGCTGATCAATGCCAAAGGACTGCGCGCTGAATGCACGCTGTCGGAACAGCCCGGCGGTGCGCGGGGCTGCATCTGGAACGCCAGCCGATAAAACCCGCGACGACAAAAACGGGACCACCTCAGATGACGAATATTCTCCCGGCGGCGACGCCGGTCATTCCCGACCATATCGACAGTTTCCGTGCACTGCGGACCGACCAGCAACCGTTCTGGCCGGACCCGGAATCTGCACGAAAGGCCTTTCGGGAAACCGCCGAAACACCGCTCGTCGAGCAGGCGTCGAACGCGATTCTCGACAATCAACTCGCGGCGGTGAATGCCGGACGCGCCGTGGTGCTGCAACTGGGCGATTGTGTCGAGGACCCAGCGAAATCGACGCCCGAGCTGATCGCCCGCAAACTCGAATTCCTCGACGACTCCCGCATCCGCCTGGCGCATCGAGCCGGACTCGCCGCCGTGGCGGTGGGCCGGATAGCCGGGCAGTACACCAAACCCCGGTCGAATCCCTATGACCAGGTCGAGGGCCGGTCGCTGCCCGCCTTCCGCGGGCCGATGGTGAACGGTCCCGCGCCGACCCCGGCGGCACGCATCCCCGATCCAGCCCGAATCCTGCACTGTCACCAGGCCTCCGCGATGGCCATGGCCGTCATCGACGAGCACAACCGCCGCCATCCCGACCGCACCATCTGGTCGAGTCACGAACTGCTGCTCATCGACTACGAACTGGCACACCTGCGTCCGACGCCAGCCGGCAATCATCTGGCGAGCACGCACTGGCCGTGGATCGGTGAACGGACACGCCACCTCGACGGCGCGCACATCGCGATCGCCGCCACGCTGACCAACCCGGTCAGCGTCAAGATCGGCCCCACTGCGACACCGCGCGACGTCGCCGCCTTGGCCGAGCGGATCGATCCCGCCCGTGTCCCGGGGCGCCTGACGTTCATCATCCGGATGGGTGCGGCGTCGATCGGCAGGCTCGCTCCGATCGTGGAACACCTTCGTGCGCAACGGCATCCCGTGAACTGGGTGTGCGATCCGATGCACGGCAACACGGTGACGACCGCGCGCGGCCTCAAGACCCGGCCGGTGGAGCGCATCGTCGACGAGCTGCGCGGGTTCCTCGCGGTGCTCGGCTCCCAGGACCAGCACCCGGGCGGCCTGCACCTCGAGGCCACCCACGAGGACATCTACGAATGCGGTGAGCGTGGCCGCGATCCCGAGCCGGGCCGTCACTACACCACATTGCTCGATCCGCGCCTCAACGCCGAACAAACCGCCCACGTCATCGATGCCTGGCGCCACGACGCGCCACGAGAGGACGCGCCATGACCAGCCCCGTCACCGCCTCGACCCGATGGGACGCGCGCGATCCCGACCAGTTCCTGCGCGACGCTCTGGACTGGCATTTCAACCCGGAGACAGGCTCGGCGCTGTGGCTGCGGATCGCCGAGACCCTGGATTTCGATCCCCGGACCGACATCTCCTCCTACGAGGATCTCGCCCGGTTCCCCGACATCGCCGCGCACTTGCGCACCAGCCGGGTCGAAGACCTCATTCCTCGCGGTCTCGGCCGCTCGGGCGCGCCGCCGCTGATCTACGAGACGGGCGGCACGACCGGGTCACCCAAGCGGCTGATCTACAGCGCGAGCTGGATCGAACGCTGCCTGCGCTGGAAGGTCGACGAACTGCGGGCGGCCGGTTTCCCCGCTGGGCGACCCTGGCTGGTCGCCATGCCGTCCGGGCCGCACGCCTACGGCAACACCGCCCGGCTGCAGGCCCGCGAGCTCGGCTCGCTGCTGCACAGCATCGACATCGACCCGCGATGGGTGAAGAAGAGCATCGCCGACGGGGCGGCGGTGGACGGGTACGTGGCGCATCTGGTCGAGCAGATCGGCCACATCGTCCAGACCCAGGACATCGCCGCGGTCACGACCACGCCGCCGATCCTCGCCGAGATCATCCTGCGCCCGGAACTGGTCGACAAGCTCGCGGCCACGGTGTCCTACATCGCGCTGGCGGGCGCCCAGCTCGACGACGACACCTTCGACATCATCGCGGAGACCTTCCCCGGCGCCCGCATCCAGAACGTGTACGGCAGCACGATGGTGCTGACGACCGCGCGCATCCGCGATCCGCTCGATCCCGCACCGCGGACCGTGTACGACGCGTACCCGCCGCACACGATCTTCGCCGTCGTCGACCCGGAGACCCTGCGTCCGGTGGACTACGGCCGGCGCGGTCAGGTCCGCATGTCCCACCTCAGCGACGGCATGTTCGTGCCCAACAATCTCGAACGCGACACCGCGATCCGGGTGGCGGCCCCGCCCGGCGGGATCGGCGACTCGCTGTCCGCGCCGCAGCCGCTGGGCAGCTTCGACGGCGAAACCGTGATCCCAGGGGTCTACTGATGACCGCGGTCTCGGAAAGTTTGGTGGCGCAAGGGAACACCGAGCGTGTGCTGGTGGCGCGCACCCATCGTGGGGAACGCGCGGTGCGGGCCACCGTGCCGGTGCTCGACGTGGCGGGGCACCCGCTGGCGCGGTTGCCGGTGTGCCCGCCGTTGTTGATCGCCCAGACTCTCGCGGCGCAGCGTGCCTCGGCGCCGCTCCCGCGCCGCGACCGCGCGGACCTGCTCGCCGCCGCCGCCCGGATCTTCCTCGCGGACTCGGTGGGCGGATTCGCGGACTATCGCGACGATGTCAGCGCGGTGTCGGGGCATTCGCGCGAGACCGCGGACGCGCTGTGCCGTGCGGTCGCCGAGGTCGCGGCGACCGCGACGGAACGCGCCTACGCGGCACGCCCGGTCGCCGCGGTCGAATCCTGGCGGGACGCGGGACATGTCGCGGAAACCGGGGTGTGGAGCCGACGCGGCGAGACGCTCGGGGCCATCGTCTCCGGGAACTCCCCGACGGTGCACACCGCCTGGCTGCAAGCGCTGGCGCTCGGCTATCGCGTGGCCGTGCGGCCCTCGCAGGGCGAGCCGTTCACCGCGGACCGGCTGGTGCGCGCACTGCACGAAGCCGGATTCCGCAACACGGATGTGTCGTTCCTGCCCACCGATCACGCGGGCGCGGACGAGATCGTCACACGAGCCGATCGCGCGCTGGTCTACGGCGGCGTCGCGGTGTCCCGGAAATACGGCGCGAACCCCCGGGTGAAGGTGGGCGGGCCGGGTCGGTCCAAGACGCTGGTCAGCCTGGCACCGGGCCAGGACCGGGGCCCGGCGGTCGCGGCCGTCGCCGATGCGGTGGCGGCGCAATCGGGGACGGCGTGTGTGAACACCTCGGCCGTACTGGTCGACGGTGATCATCGCGGCTTCGCGACCGAGCTGGCGGCGGTGCTACGGACACCGCGGCACCGCCGTTCCGGACCGCGGGTGTCCCAGGCCGCGGCGACCGCCTTGATCGGCCACCTGACCGCACGCGCGAGCGATATCGAGCCACTCGTCCCGATCGAGGAACTGGCCGCGCCCGGCCACGACGGAGCGGTCACCCTCACGCCCGCGGTCTTCGTCCTCGATCGGCTCGACACCGAAACGCTGGGCTCGGAGTTGCCGTTCCCGTGCGTGTGGGTCGCGCCCTGGCGGCGCGGTGACGGTGTCGCGCCGCTGCGGGATTCGCTGGTGGTCAACGCGATCACCAGCGACGAAACGATCCTCGACGACCTGCTCGAGGAATCGAGCATCGCCAACGTGCACTGGAACGCGCCGACGACCCACAGCGGCACCCGCATGCCGCACGACGGCTACGTCGGCGAGTTCCTCATGACCAGCAAGGGATTCGCGGCGAACCGCTGATCCACACCGATTCCGACAGAGCGGGACCATCATGACCGGCAACGACGTACTCCAGCAGGCACGCGATCATCTGTGGCTGCACTTCACCAATCACTCACACCTGCACACCGGCGGCGAACTGCCCGTCATCACGCGGGCCGAGGGCGCCTACTTCTGGGATGACAAGGGCCGCAAGTACCTCGACGGCCTGTCGGGGCTCTTCGCCGTCAACGCCGGACACGGCCGCCCGGAACTGGCGGAGGCGGCCGCCCGGCAGATCCGCGACCTCGACTACTTCCCGATCTGGAACGCCGTACACCCGCGCGCCGCGGAACTCGCCGAGGCTCTGGCCGACCGCGCACCCGGGGACCTCAACCGCGTGTTCTTCACCAACAGCGGCAGCGAGAGCGTCGAAACCGCCTGGAAGCTGGCCAAGCAGTACTTCAAGGCGATCGGGCAGCCCGGCCGCCACAAGGTGGTCAGCCGCGCGCTGGCCTATCACGGGACCACCCAGGGCGCGTTGTCGATCACCTCGCTGCCGCCGGTGCGCGCGCCGTTCGAGCCGCTGGTGCCCGGTGCGCTCAAGGTGCCGGCCACCGACATCTATCGCGGGCCCGAGCACCTGCGCGACGACGAGGAGGCCTACGGGCGCTGGGCGGCCGACCGTATCGCCGAGGCCATCGAGTTCGAGGGCCCGGAGACGGTCGCCGCGATCTTCCTGGAGCCGGTGCAGAACTCCGGCGGCGCGATACCACCGCCCCTTGGCTACCTCGAGCGGGTGCGCGAGATCGCCGACCGCTACGGGGTGCTGCTCGTCGCCGACGAGGTGATCACCGCCTTCGGCCGGATCGGCGACTACTTCGCCATCAGCCGCTACGGCGTGACACCCGACATCATCACCGGCGCGAAAGGCATCACCTCCGGCTACATTCCCGCGGGCGCGGTGATCGTGAGCGACCGCCTGTTCGAGCCGTTCACCAAGAAGGAGAACACCTTCGCCCACGGGCTCACCTTCGCCGGTCATCCCGTGGCGGCCGCCGTCGGCCTGGCGAACCTGGCGATCTTCGAGCGCGAGAAGCTCAACGAGCACGTGCGCGCCAACGAGGACCTGTTCCGGTCGACACTGACCGGGCTCAGCGATCTTCCGCTGGTCGGCGATGTGCGCGGCGCCGGCTACTTCTGGGGCGTCGTGCTCGTCAAGGACCGGCACAGCCGGGCGGGCTTCACGCTCACCGAACGGCGCAGGCTGATCGACGAACTCCTCACACCGGCACTGCGCGAGGCGGGTCTGCACGCCCGGCTCGACGAGCGCGGCGATCCCACCATCCTGCTGGCACCGCCTGCGATCATCGGCGCGGCCGAGTTCGGGTTCATCGAGCAGGTCCTGCGGTCCACCCTGGCCGACGCATGGCAGCGACTCTGACCCCGGCCCGGCCGGCGCGGGCCGCGACGTGGCGAACACGGGCGCGGCACTCGTCGACGGGCTACCTGGTGCGCCGGTTCGGCTATTTCGTGGCGGTGGTGCTGGCCGTCTACACGCTGTCGTTCTTCCTGCTCTACGCCCTGCCCAGCGATCCGGTGGAGCTCATGCTCGACCGCCGGTCGATGGGCGCGGGCGGCAGCACCCCGGAGCAGGTGCAAGCCCTGCGGGCGCACTACGGACTCGACCGCCCGCTGCCGCTCCGGTACGCGACGACCCTCGGTGAGTTCGTCACCGGCGACTTCGGCGTGTCCTTCCAGTCGGGGCGCCCCGTGCCAGAGGTGCTCGCCGCTGTCGCGCCGAACACCCTGGCACTGGCCGGTTTCGCGCTCGTGCTGACCGTCCCGCTGGCGCTGGCCCTCGGCCTGCTCACCTCGTGGTGGCGCGACAGCCTCGTGCACCGCTTCCTGGTGAACATCCCGGCGCTGATCTCGGCTGTTCCCGCGTTCTGGCTCGGTCTGCTGCTGTTGCAGGTCTTCTCGTTCGAGCTGGGCTGGTTGCCCGCGGCCGGTGGGGGCGGGCCCGCGGGGCTGGTGCTGCCGGGAGTGGCGTTGGCGCTGCCGGTCTCGGCGGTGCTGACGGCGGTCCTGGTCCGCAGCCTGGACTCGGTGCAGGGCGCGGACTTCGTCGCCGTGCTCCGGGCACGGGGGCTGCCGTGGTCGCGGATCTACCTCGGGCACGTGGCCCGTAATGCGCTGCTGCCCTTCGTGACCCTGACCGGGCTCACCATCGGTGGCGTGCTGGTGGGCACCGTGATCACCGAAACGGTCTTCGCCCGCGCCGGGCTGGGCAGGCTGCTGGTGGCCTCGGTGGAGACCCAGGACGCCCCGGTGGTGCTGGCGATCGCGGTGTTCGCCGGAATCGTCTTCGCCGCGGTGAACTTCGGTGTGGACCTGCTGTATCCGGTCCTCGATCCCCGGATTCGGACCGGAGCCGCGTGATGACCGAGAAGACCAGCGTGGCAACCCGTCTCGGTGACCGGATCGCGATTCCCTTCTGGTCGGTCGCCGTCCTGGTCCTCGTCGCGGCCGCCGCGGCGTTCCCCGGGGTGATCGCACCCAGGGGCCCACTGGAGGTGGATGTCTCGCAGCGACTCCGCGCCCCTGGCTGGGAGCACCTGTTCGGCACCGACGAACTGGGACGCGACCAGTTCAGCCGCGTCGTGCACGGCGCCCAGGCGAGCCTGTCGACCGCGCTGGTCGCGCTGGTGTTCGCCTTCGGCCTGAGCATCCTGCTCGGACTGTGCGCGGGGTATCTGGGCGGGATCGTGGACCGCGTGCTGATGTCGGTCGTCGATGTCCTGCTCGCACTGCCGCATCTGCTGATCTCGCTGCTGATCGTGGCGGGGCTCGGCGCCGGGGCGACCAACATCGCGATCGCGATCGGCATCGCCTCGGTACCCGCGTTCACCCGGATCACCCGGGCGGAGGTCCTGCGCGTGAGTTCGCACTCCTTCGTCGAGGCGGCAGCGGGCTACGGGCTGTCCCGAGTCCGCATCCTGTGGCGGCACGTGCTGCCCCACGCGCGCGGCCCGATCACCGCGCTGGCCGCGCTGGAACTGGCCGGCATGGTGCTGTCGGTCTCGGCACTGAGTTTCCTCGGCTACGGCACGAAACCTCCTGCGCCCGAATGGGGCACGCTCATCGCCGAGGGACGCAACCACTTCGCGACCGCCTGGTGGCTGACGGTGCTGCCCGGCGCGGTCCTGGCCGTCGTCGTCCTCGCCCTGCACCGGGCGGGGCGCGGGCTCGGCGCGGCGGAAACGAGCCTGGTATGAGCGCGCCACAGGACGAGCTCCTGCGTCTGGAGCATCTGCGCGTCACCTATCCGGGACGCCGGCGAACCCCGCCCGTGGTCGCCGTCGCCGACCTGTCGCTGACGGTGGCCCGCGGCGAAACGGTGGCGATCGTCGGTGAATCGGGGTCGGGGAAGTCGACGACACTGTCGGCCCTGCTCGGCCTGCTGCCACGCACGGCCGAGGTCCGCTACGACAGGCTCGACGTCGGCGAACACCGCGACGTGACCGACCCCGCCACCCTGCGTGGCCGCGCACTCGGCCTGGTACCTCAGGATCCGGCCCGTGCGCTGGACCCGCTCGTGCGGATCGGCGAGAACTTCGCCGAACTCCACCGCCACCTGCTGCGGATCACCGACCGGGACGAGAGCCGTCGCCGCGCGCTCGACACCCTCGAGTCCGTCGGCGTGGACCGGCCGGAACTGCGGTTGCGGCAGTACCCGCACGAACTCTCCGGCGGCCTGCGCCAACGGATACTCATCGGCCTGGCGCTCGTCGCCGAGCCGCGCCTGCTGCTCGCCGACGAACCGACCTCGAACCTGGACGCCACGGTGCAGCGCCGGGTACTCGACCTGTTCGATCAGCTGCGCGCCGAACGGGGGCTGGGCCTGCTGCTGGTCACCCACGATCTGGCGGTGGCCGCCGAGCGCGCCGACCGCATCGTGGTGGTACGGCACGGACAGCTCGTCGAGACGGGTCCGGCCCGGGCGATCGTGCGATCCCCACACCGGAAATACACCCGCGAACTGGTGCACTCCCAGCCCAGCCTGCTCCCCGCCCGGCCGAGATTCCAGTCCGAGACGCCACCGCGGATCGTGCTGACGGGTCAGGGGCTGAGCAAATCGTTCGGCGGCGTCGCGGCGGTCCAGGACATCGACCTCCAACTGCACCGCGGGCAGAGCATCGCCATCGTCGGCGAATCCGGTGCCGGGAAATCCACGCTGCTGCGGCTGCTCACCGGACTGGAACGCCCCGACGCGGGCACAGTCCAGCTCGGCGGTGCGCTCCCACGGCGCGGTGACCCGGCGTTCTCCCGCGCGGTCCAACTCGTCTACCAGAACCCGGCGAGCAGCCTGAATCCCGCACAGCGGGTGGGCCGCATCATCGCCGAGCCGCTCGAGGCACACCGCGTCGGCACCCCGGCGGGCCGCGCGGCGCGGGCCCGTCAACTGCTCGAGCACGTCGAGCTACCGCCCGACATCGCCGATCGACGACCGACCCAGCTCTCCGGTGGCCAGGCCCAGCGCGTCGCGATCGCCCGGGCACTGGCGCTCGAACCCGACGTCGTCGCACTCGACGAACCGGTCTCCGCCCTCGACCAGGCCGTGCAGTACGCGCTGCTGCGCCTGCTCACCAGCCTGCAGGAAACGCTCGGCATCGCCTACCTGCTCGTCTCGCACGACCTCGGCGTGGTACGCGCCGTCGCGGACGAGGTGATCGTCATGCGGGACGGGCGCGTCGAGGAACGCGGACCCACCGACACGGTGTTCGCCCGGCCGACAAGCGCCTACACCCGGACGCTGCTCGACGCGGTGCCGGTGCTCGACGAATTCCCCGCCAGCTCTCCACCAGAAAGATCAGCATGATCCGCCCACCCTTGATCAGCATGTTCGCCGCCGCCGCACTCGTGCTCGCCGGCTGCGCAGGCGGCACCGCTGGCTCGTCCGGCGACCCGAATCACCTGCGCGTCGCCTACGGCTGGTATCCGACCTGCCTGGACTACGCCCAGTCCAATCCCACGGCCATCTTCGGCCGACAGGTACTCGACACCCTGCTCAGCGAGGACCTCGCCACCGGCGAGCTGAAACCGTATCTGGCCGAATCGTGGACCAGCTCCGACGAGGGCCGCACCTACGAGTTCACCCTCCGGCCCGGCGTGACCTTCAGCAACGGCGAAAGCCTCACCGCCCAGGTGGTCGCCGACAACTTCCGCACCCTGTGGCAGCTCGCGCAGCGGGGCGTCTCACCCACACCCGGGGCGTACCTGCGCGGCTTCGACCGGGCCGAGGCCGTCGACGAGCGGACGGTGCGCGTGCACTTCACCCAGCCGAACGCCGGCTTCCTGCAGGCGAACACGGAAGGACAGTTCGGCATCATCGCACCCGCGTCGCTGGCCAAGACACCGGAGGAACGCTGCGCCCAGGGCACGATCGGCTCCGGACCGTTCGTCCTCGACCACGTCGTCCAGGACGAGCGGCTCGAGTACGTGCGGCGCGCGGGCTACAACTGGGCGCCACCGACCTTCGGCAGGCAGGGCGAGGCGGCGCTAGAGCGACTGACGATCCACATCGTGCCGGAGGAGGGCGGCCGGGCCGCGGGCCTGATCGCCGGCGACTACGACATCGCGTATTCGATCTTCCAGACCGGCGTCGATCAGGCCAAGGGCAACGACCAGGTGCAGAGCGTGCTGGCACCGAATCGCGGCGTGGTCAACAGCTTCCTGCCCAACACCGCCGACCCGATCCTCGCCGACCGGGCCGTTCGGCAGGCACTGCAACACGGCATCGACCGCAGGCAACTGGTCTCGGCGTTCTACGGCACCGGTGTCGAGCCCGCCACCGACATCGTGTCCCGCGGCCACCCCTACTACCGGGACCGCAGCGCTCAGCTACGCCACGACCCCGCGCTGAGCCGATCCCTGCTCGACGCCGCGGGCTGGACCCCCGGGCCCGACGGAATCCGGGTGAAGGACGGGCGGCGCCTGGCACTCACGCTCAACTACGTCAGCGGGTCCATCGGGGCAGTGCAGTCCGGCTGGGAGTACGTGCAGAGCGAACTGGCCGAGATCGGGGTCGAACTCGTGCTGGCGCCGATCTCCAACGCGCAGCAGACCGACCTGCGCGGCTCCGGGCAGTGGCAACTCACCATCGCCCAGGGCGCCGCACGCGGCGACGCCGACGGCATCGCCGCCTACTACGCCACGCAGCTCAGCGTCTACAAGGGCCTCGCACCCCGACCCGAGATCGACGCGCTGCTCGCCGAACAGGCGCTCACCGCGGACAAGACCGAGCGGCACCGGATCGTCGACGACGCGGTGGACAAGATCGTCGACGACGCCTACGGCATCCCGCTCTACGACTCCGCCCAGGTGCTGCTCGTCCGCTCCGCCGTGCGGGAGCTGACCTTCCCCGTGAACTCGTGGGAGCCGATCTTCTACCGCGTCGACAAGGAGTGAGTTCGGTGACCACGGGACCGACCGGCACACGCGAGCCGACACTGCTGCTCAACGCGCAGTACCTGCCGACGAGCCACGACTGGCGCACCCCCGAGGGGCGCGCGCACTCACCCTTCGACGTCGCGACCTTCGTCCGCGCGGCGCAGCGCGCCGAAGCCGCGGGCATGCACGCGCTGTTCGTGGCCGATTTCTCCGGGGTGAACCGCGACCGCCTGCGCGCCGGGCCGCCACTGTCGGCCTTCGAACCGTTCCAGCTCTGCGCGCTGCTCGCCGCCGCCACCTCGCGGATCGCGGTGATGCCCACGGTGTCGACGCTGTACACGCATCCGTTCTCCTTCGCCAGGAACCTGGCGAGCCTGGACCGGATCGCCGGTGGGCGGGCGTGGATCAACGTCGTGTCGTCCTTCCGCGACGGCACGGCCATCGGCATGCAGCGCGACATCCCCCGTGCGCAACGCCACCTGCAGACCGCCGAGTTCCTGGACGTGGCCCGGCGGCTGTGGGGGAGCTGGCCGCCGAGCGCGAACGTGGTGGACGCCGCCGGTGGCGAGTTCGTTCGCGCCGACCTCATCACCGATGTCGAGCACGACGGCGAGTTCTACACCCAGCACGGCCCGATAGACACCGCGCCGTACTCCCACGAATTCCCCTTCACCCTGCAGGCGACCTCCTCACCGGCGGGTTTGCGGCTCGCCGCCCGCACCGCCGACGCCGTGTTCGTCGGCACCCCGACGCTCGGGGCCGCGCAGCAGTTGCGCCGGATCCTGCGTGCCGAGGTCCGCCGGGCCGGGCGCGCCGAGGACAGTGTCGCCGTCCTGCCGGGCGCGTTCCTGCACCTGCTCGACGCGGGCACCGGCGATGCCGGGTGGACCGCCCGGCCGCCGGCACCGCGCGCCCGGAACGCGGGATTCGCGCTGGCGCAGGTCAAGTCGCGGTTCCCGGGTCTGCGCTGGGACGGGCTCGGCCCGTCGGATCCGCTGCCCGCGGACCTGCTCGACGACGATCCCGACGTCGTGTTCGAGCAGCACGGCTCGCACTATCTGCCGCTCTGGGACATCGCCCGCACGCCACGACAGACCGTGGCCGACTTCGCGGTCGCCGTCGCCGGGCTCGGCGAGCACGCCCAATTCGTCGGCACCGCCGCCGAAGTCGCCCACGAACTGCGCCGCTGGTACGACGAGGGCGGCGTCGACGGTTTCCAGTTCATCCTGGGCAACAGGTTCGAGACCGTCCTCGACGAGGTCGTCCCGCGCTTTCTGGGGAACCGACCATGACCACCGGGGAGCCCGAATCAGCCGAGCGCCGCGCAGTCGGCACCGCGGCCCGACGAGAACCCGAGGCGCGCACGACGCGACGCCAGTGGGGGAGGGTCGGCGTGCTGTGGACGGTGACGTTCACGACCGTGACCTCCCAGACTCTGCTGATCGGACTGCTCACCCCGATGGCGGCCGGGCTCGGGTCCGATCCGGGGACCATCGGGTACGCGGTGACCGTCACCAGCCTCGTCACCGCCGTCGTGGCACCGCTGGTCTCCCGGGTGCTCGGCACCCGCGACCGCACCCGGGTGGTGGCCGTGGCGCTGGTGCTGCTCGGCCTCGGCAACGCGATCACCGCCGCCGCACCGGACTTCGCGACCCTGGCACTGGGACGGCTGGTGCTCGGCGTGGCCATCGCCGTGGTCTGGGCGCTGGCCGGGGTGGTCGCCGGACGGCTCGTGGCCGACGGCGACGGACCGCTCGCGCTCTCGATCGCGGTGAGCGGCATCGCGGCGGCGGCGGTCGTCGGAGTGCCGCTGGGCACGCTGGTGGGGGACCTGCTGGGGTGGCGCAGCGCCTACGCGCTCGTCAGCGTGGTCGCCCTGGTCCTGGTGTTCGCGGTGCTCGCCGCGTTTCCGGCGCTGCCGGGGGCTGGAAACGCGGGCCCGGCGCGGGCCCTGCGCGAGCGGGGCCGCGCGCGGGTCGTCGTCGGGCTGGCCGCCATCACCTTTCTGGTCGCCGCCCAGTTCGCCGCCTACACCTATGTGCGGGCGATCCTGGAAGACGACGCGGGCTTCGGTCCCACCGCCGTCGCCCTCGCACTGTCCGCCTACGGAATCCTCGGCATCGCGGGCAATTTCGCCGCCGGAGCGCTGGCCGCGCGCTGGGCGCGCCACACCATCACCGGGATCACCGTGGGTGTGCTGATCTCGGTTGCGCTGCTCGCGCTGGGCAGCTCGGCTGTCGCCGTCGTCGTGCCCGCGCTGCTGCTGTGGGGTTTCACCTACGGCGGCCTGTCCGCCGGCGGGCAGATCTGGCTCACCCGCTCGGAGCCGGACCGCGCCGAGCAGGTCACCGGCCTGTACGTCGGCACGTTCAACGCCTCCGTCGCCCTCGGCAGCTTCGCCGGCGGTGCGGTCCTGGAATCGACCGGCACGACCACCCTGCTGTGGTTCGCCACCGGACTGGCCGCGACCGCACTCGCGATCCTGCCGTGGGCGCCGAATCCCGCACGGCCCGCGGCCGGCACCTGACACCGACGAGAAGGAGAACCACATGTGCGCGATAGCTGGCTGGGTGGACCACTCGGGACTACCCGCCGACGCCGTACCGATCGCCGAACAGATGAATGACGCCCAACTCAGCCGCGGCCCCGACGGTTCCGGGCTCTGGCACGGCGGCCGCGCGATCCTGGCACACCGGCGGCTCGCCGTGATCGACATCGCCGCCGGTACCCAACCGATGACGCACACCGCGCCCAGCGGCCGGGATCGGCTCGTGCTCAGCTACAACGGGGAGCTCTACAACTACCGGGAACTGCGCCGCGACCTCGCCGCACGCGGGCATCGATTCCACACCCACAGCGACACCGAAGTGGTGCTCAACGCCTGGGCCGAATGGGGACCGCGCGCGGTCGAACACTTCAACGGCATCTTCGCGTTCGCGGTCTGGGACACCACCGAGGAGACGCTGTGGCTGGTCCGCGATCACCTCGGCGTCAAGCCACTGCACTACCACCTCGACGGTGACCGGCTCCTGTTCGCCTCCGAGGCGAAAGGTATTCTCGCCCACCCCGACGTCCCCGCGGTCGTCGACGAAGACGGACTGCGCCAGCTGGCGCTGCCGTTGCTGAAATTCCCCGGCGCGAATCCCTATCGCGGTGTGGCCGAGGTCCTGCCGGGCCAGATCCTCGCGTTCTCCCGCGCCGGGCTGCGGCGCACCACGTACTGGGATCTCGCCGAAGTCATCAGCCGCTCCGAGCCGACCGCCGAGGTGAACGCCTCCGTGGAACGGCTGCGGTGGCTGCTCGAAGACACCGTGGAACGCCAGACCATCGCCGACGTCCCCCTGTGCACGCTGCTGTCCGGTGGCCTGGACTCCTCCGCGATCACCGCCCTCGCCAACGCCCGACCCGGCCGCGCGGGCGTGGAATCGTTCTCCGTCGACTTCTCCGACGCCGCGGGAACAGCCGACTCCCGATCGGCACTGGACCGCCGATTCGCCCGCGAGGCAGCGGAGTTCATCGGATCGAGGCACACCAACATCGTCCTCGACGCCGCGCTGCTGTCGGACCCGTCGGTCCGCGATGCCACGGTCCGTGCCCGTGACCTGCCCAACGGGTTCGGCGACCTCGAGATGAGTTTGCTGCTGCTGTGCGCCGAGATCCGACAGCGCGCCACCGTCGCGCTGTCGGGGGAGGCCGCCGACGAAATCCTCGGCGGCTACAAGTGGTTTCACGATCCACGAGCCTTCTGGGCCGACACCTTTCCGTGGATCGCCGACAGCCCCGCCCACGGCCACCTGCACCAACGCGTGCTCGCCACCTTGGCACCGGAACTGATCGAACGCCTGCGGTTGCACGACTACCTGCGCGACGAATACACCACGGCACTGAGCGGACTCGACCTCGACCCGGCCCTCAGCCCCGAAGAGCGGCGGCATCGCGAAGTCATCCACCTCGGGCTCACCTACTTCCTGCCCATGCTGCTCGACCGCAGCGACCGGCTCAGCATGGCCAGTGGCCTCGAGATCCGCGTTCCCTTCTGCGACCACCGCATCGTCGAACACCTGGTGACGCTGCCCCGCGCGGTACACAACACCGGCGGACGCGAGAAGGGCGTGCTCCGCGACGCCGTCACCGGCCTGCTGCCCACCGCGGTTCTGGAACGGCAGAAATCGCCCTACCCGACGACACCGGACCCCGACTACTCCACCACCATCGCCCGCCAGGTCGCCGACGTGGTCACCGATCCGCCGGACGGACTCCGCGAGATCTTCGCGTCCCGACTGCTCGACCCCGGTGAAATCGCGAACGCCGCCCGGTCGCGGGGGCTGGTGAGCAACTTCGAAGGCGAAGTGATCTTGAACTTCGCCTCCTGGTTCCAGCAGTACCGCCCCAAGCTCGTGAGCTAGCCGCACCTCGACACATCGGAGAACCACGACATGACATCAGCGACCGACGCGGCGAAAATCGGCGTGGAACTGAGCGAACGAGGCGTCCGGGGAGTCGTCCTGTACTGGGCGGACAACAACGGCATTCTGCGGGTGCGCCTGGTCGACGTGGACCGGCTCGAGCGCGTGGCCCGGCGCGGACTCGGCGCCTCGGTGCTGCTGGCCGTCTTCGACACCCACGACGCCGTCGCCCGCGGGTACGAAGGGCTCGCCACAGCCAGCGGTGACCGGCGGGTCCTGCCGGATCTGGACGCGGTGCGACAGCTCGGCAGCGAGCCCACCCTCGCGTTCGCGCCCGTCGACCAGTACCGGGCCGACGGCACACGCAGCGAATACGACCCACGACACGCCCTGCAACGCCAACTCGACCGGGCCGCCCGCGCCGGAATCGACTTCCGGGTCGGCTACGAACTCGAGTTCACGGTCTTCCGCGCCGACGACCTGACACCGGCACACCACGGACCGGCCTACAGCGCGCAGGCCCTCGCCGATCTCGGTGATTTCCCCACCGCCTTGCTCGACGCGTTCGCGCGCACCGGAATCGCGGCGGATCAGATCCATGCCGAATACAGCTCCGGGCAGCTCGAAATCAGCCTCGCGGCCACCGACCCGCTGCGCGCCGCCGACGATCATCTCCTGTCCCGCCACCTGATTCACAGCGTCGCGCGCGCCCACGGTCTGCGCGTGAGCTTCGCTCCGCTGACCGCGCTGGATCGGGCAGGCAACGGCGCCCACGTGCACATCTCACCGTGGCGCGACGGAGTCAACCTGCTCACCCCGACCGCGACGGCATCCGACATCCACGGTCTCGGGCGCGGGGGAGCGCACTTCCTGGCCGGCCTGCTCCGGGAGGTCGCCGCCCTCACCACCGTCGCCGCGCCCAGCGTGCCGTCGCTGCGCCGCCTGCGCCCCGGCTACTTCGTCGGCTCCTACACCTTCTGGGGCGTGGAGAACCGCGACGCCGTCCTGCGTCTCGCCGAAGGCGGCCCGCTGCTGGGCGATTCGTACTGGAACATCGAATTCCGCGCCTCGGACGCGTCCGGAAATCCCTACCTCGTCCTTGCTGCCCTCATCGCCTCCGGCCTGGCCGGCCTCGCCGAGGAACTCGACCTCCCGGCCCCGATCGCCGACGACCCCCACCAGTGGACCCTGGCCCAACGCGACGCCCGCGCGGTGACCGCCCTGCCGTTCACCGCCGACGCCGCCGACGCCGCCCTCGACGCCGCTCCCACCGTGCGCTCGATCTTCACGCCCGAGCACCGTGAAGCCTTCCGCGTCGTCCGCGCATCCGACGCCCGCTGGGCGAGCGAACGCACCGACGAGGAGGTCGTCGCCGAACACCTCTGGCGCTATTGAGCGCAGGCCGAGCACGCCGTCCGGCCACGCTCAGCGGTCGGCGGGGTGCGCCGCGGTGGTGGTGAGGAAGTCGGTCATGGCGGTGGCGACGGCGGCGGGTTGGTCGAGCATCGACAACACGTAGGCGTCGTCGATCTCGACCAGGCGGGCGCGGGGGATGAGGGCGGCCAGGCGGCGGCCGTGGTCGCGCGGCATCACCTTGCCCGCCGAGGACCACAGGATCAGCGCCTCGCCCCGGAACCGCCGCAACGCTTCGGTATTCGCGACGAGTTCGGAGCGTGAGAATCCGGAACGGAAGTAGGCGAGCAGGTCGGCGCGGATCGCGGGGTCGCGCAGGCCGGGCTCGGTCCAGCCGTGCACGAGATCGTCGGGGAGCGGATACTTGGCCATCCAGCCGAACATCAACGGATTCGCGCGCAGCCGGCGCAGGCGGAGCTGGCGCTGGGCGAGACCGATGCCGCCGGGCAGGTGGGCGGCCACGGTGGCGGTCTTGCCGGGCAGGCCGGGCGGGAAGTTGTCGAACGCCTCGCACGGGAACACGATCATCCGCCCGACCCGCTCGTCGAGGCCGTAGGCGGTCAGGAACAGCGCGCCGCCCCAATCGGAATGCACGAGTGTGACCGCGCGCAGGTCGAGCGCGGCGAGGACATCGGCGATGAGCTGGTTCAGGCCACGCAGGCTCAGATCGGTGCCGGGCCGCAGCGGCTCGGGATGACCACCGAAGGGCAGATCGATCCGCAGGTAGCGGAACCCCTCGGGGAGCAGGGGCAGGACCCGATCCCAGAGCGTGTGGTTCATCAGCGGGCCGTGCAGCAGCACGACCGGCGGACCGTCGCCGTGCTCGGTGTAGTGGATGCGGCCCGCGGGCACGTCGACGGTGGGCATGACGACCTCCAGAATTAGAGCGAACGCTCTAGCGCGTTTGCTCTAGTCTGGAACGGTGAGCGAGAAGATGTCAACGGCCACCCGGGAACGCCTGGTCGTCGCGGTCGCCGAGCTGATGCGCACGCAGGGGTACAGCGCGATCACGGTCAAACAGATCACCGCGGCCGCCCAGGCGCCGATGGGGTCGCTCTACCACCACTTTCCGCACGGCAAGGCGCAGATCGCCGCCGAGGCGCTGCGCGGATCGGGCGCCGCCTACATCCAGTTGCTGCCGCTGCTGATGGACCCGCACGAGGACCTGCGCGCCGCCGTCCCCGCCGCCTTCGACGACGCCGCGCGCACGATGGCGGAATCGGGGTGGATGAACATGTGCCCGGTCGGCACCGTCGCGGGCGAGATCGCCGACAGCGAGCCCGCCCTGCGCGCGGTGATCGCCGAGGTCGTCGCCGACTGGATCGACAGGGGGACGGCCTATTTCGCCGGCCGCGGGCTCACCGACGCCGACGCCCGTGACCTGGTGCTCGGTCTGCTCAGCGCACTGGAGGGCGCGTTCGTGCTGGCCCGCGCGCTGCGTTCGGCCGAACCGCTGCACGCGGCGGGCAAGACGCTGGCGGCGCGGGTCGAGCAACTGCTGGCCGCGAGCAGCGGCACCGCCGGGGACCGCTGACCCGAGCGGGCAGGTCGCTACCGGCGCGGCACGACGATCCGCGCCACCAGCGCTCGATGATCGGCGCCGGGCAGGTCGACGGTGTCGACCGCGACGGCGCGCGCGTCCGCGAGCAGGATGTGGTCGATGCCAACCAGGGGCGGCATCCGCTTGTCGGTCGGATAGGTCACCACGTGGCCCGCTCCGGCCTGCGCGGCGGCATCGGCGAAACGCCCCGAGGCGAGCGCGCGGAAGCGGACGTGATCGTAGGTGGCGTTGAAGTCACCGCCCACGATCACCGGACGATCCGCCGGAGCCCGGCGCAGGACCGCGTCGAGGCGCGCCAGCTCGTCGGCCCAGACCGCGGTGTCGTAGACCGGCGGAACCGGATGGAAGGCGTAGACGGAGACCGGCCCGACCTCGGGTATCGCCGCGGTGGCCGAAATCTGGTTGAGAACGTATCCGTCGTATTCGACGGTGTCCGACAAGGGAAATCGGCTCCAGATGCCCGTCCCGCTCGCCGTCTGACCGGGCGCCAGGTAGCGGTGGGGCAGCACCTCGTCGAGACCGGCGGCGCCGAGCGCGGCGACCGCGGTGCGGGTCAGCTCGTTGACGGTCAGGACCGCGACCTCCCGCGCGCGCACCGCGTCGACGAGCGCGGCGGGATCGGCGCCGTCGAACAGCAGATTCGCCTGCATGACCGTGAGCGCGGGTCCGTCGCCGCCGCCGTCGGCGACGTACAGCGGCACCTGCGTCGCGATCCCGGCCGCCGCCACCACCGCCGCGACCCCGCTCGCCACCCACTGCCTGCTCGCCGCGAAGCCCACCGCGCCGACGAGCGCACCACCCAGGAGATACGGCGCGACCGAGGCGGCCAGCACCACCGGCTCGGCCGTCCACGCCGTGTGGTGCAGGGCGACACCGGCCGCGCCGGCCAGCGTCGCCGCGGCGGACAGGACGACGGCGCCCACCCGGACGACCTGCGATCTCATCGGCACAGCCAAACACGCGACCGGCCCGGACGCGAATTGCGCTCACCCTGCGCCGTACCCGTCACCAGCGGCGCGACCGGGGACGGGGCGCGGCGGGCCGGCCCGGGGTGGTAGGAAAGGGGACGTGTCGGCATCTGACAAGAGTTCTGGGTCCCACGGTCGCTCCCGCGCGGTGGACGAGGTGGTGGAGCTGGTCAGCGCGCTGATCCGGTTCGACACCTCCAACACCGGCGAACTGGCCACCACCAAAGGCGAACGGGAGTGCGCGGAGTGGGTGGCCGCGCAGCTCCGCGAGGTCGGCTACGAGACCGAGTACGTCGAATCCGGCGCGCCCGGTCGCGGCAACGTGTTCGCGCGGTTGAAGGGTGCCGATTCCGGTCGTGGCGCGCTGATGATCCACGGGCACCTCGACGTCGTGCCCGCCGAGGCGGCCGACTGGAGCGTGCACCCGTTCTCCGGCGCGGTCCGCGACGGCTACGTGTGGGGCCGCGGCGCGATCGACATGAAGGACATGGTCGGCATGACCCTGGCACTGGCCCGCCAGTTCAAGGCCGAGGGGACCGTGCCGCCGCGCGATCTGGTGTTCGCGTTCCTCGCCGACGAGGAGAACGGCGGCCGCTGGGGCTCGCAGTGGCTGGTCGAGCATCGGCCCGACCTGTTCGACGGTGTCACCGAGGCCGTCGGCGAGGTGGGCGGATTCTCGCTGACCGTGCCACGCCCCGACGGCACCGAACGCAGGCTCTACCTGGTGGAGACCGCCGAGAAGGGGCTTGGCTGGATGCGGCTGCGGGCCAAGGCGCGCGCGGGCCACGGCTCGTTCCTGCACGAGGACAACGCCGTCACCATCCTGGCCGAGGCGGTCGCCCGGCTCGGCAAACACACCTTCCCGGTGGTGCTGTCGGACTCGGTCGCCGAGTTCCTCACCGCCGTGAGCGAGGAGAGCGGGCTGCAGTTCGACCCGCACGGCCCCGACATCGAGGGCCAGCTCGCCAAGCTGGGCACCATCTCCCGCATCATCGGCGCCACCCTGCGCGACACCGCCAACCCCACCATGCTGCAGGCCGGCTACAAGGCCAATGTCATCCCGCAGACCGCCGAGGCGGTCGTGGACTGCCGGGTGGTGCCCGGCAGGCAGGCCGCCTTCGAACGCGAGGTCGACGAACTCATCGGCCCCGATGTCGAACGCGAGTGGATCACCAAGCTCGACTCCTACGAGACCACCTTCGACGGTCACCTCGTCGACGCCATGAACGACGCGGTGCTGGCCCACGATTCCCAGGGGCGCACCGTGCCCTACATGCTCTCCGGCGGCACCGACGCGAAAGCGTTCGCGCGGTTGGGTATTCGCTGCTTCGGCTTCGCGCCGCTGCAGCTGCCGCCGGAACTGGACTTCACCGCCCTGTTCCACGGGGTCGACGAGCGGGTGCCGGTCGAGTCGCTGGAATTCGGCACCCGGGTCCTGGAACACTTCCTCCTGCACAGCTGAGACGAATCGGAGAAACCATGAGCTACAACCCGTATGACGCACTGCCGCAGGTTCCGTCGTTCACCCTCACCTCCACGGACATCACCGACGGTCAGCCGCTGGGCAACGATCAGGTCTCGGGCGTGTTCGGCGCGGGCGGCAAGGACATCTCGCCGCAGCTGAGCTGGTCGGGCTTCCCGGAGGGAACCCAGAGCTTCGCGGTCACCGTGTACGACCCCGACGCCCCGACCGCGTCGGGCTTCTGGCACTGGGCCGTCGCGAACATCCCCGCCTCGGTCACCTCGCTCGACGCGGGCGCGGGCAGCGCGGGCGGTCAGCTGCCCATCGGTGCCGTGTCGCTGCGCAACGACGGCGGATTCCCCGGCTTCGTGGGCGCCGCGCCGCCGAACGGCCATGGCCCGCACCGGTATTTCGTCGTGGTGCACGCCGTCGACGTGGCCGTGCTCGAGGTCGGGCCGGACGCCTCGCCCGCCTTCCTCGGCTTCAACCTGTTCTCGCACACGCTCGGCCGGGCCACCCTGATCGGCACCTACGAGCAGCACTGAGAGCGAACGACGGTGGTCCCCCGGAGACGAATCTCCGGGGGGCCACCGTCGGTCTCGGGCCTACTTCACGTTGACGACGTGCTCGGGCGGCGTCGCGGCGTAGAGCTGCTCGATGTCGGCGGCGTACTTCTTCGCGATCGGGGTGCGCTTGAGTGACATCTTCGGGGTCAGCTCGTCCCCGCCCGGCTCCCACAGCGTCTCCACGATGACGAAACGCTTGATCTGCTCGACCCGCGAGAGCTTGCGGTTGCCGGCGGCGACGGCGGCCTTGACCTCGTCGACGATCTCGGCGCGGCGCGCGAGCTCGGCGTGGGTGGCGTCGGTGGCGCCGAATTCTTTGGCGCGCAAGGCCGCCACGTCGGGATCGAGCATGATCAGCGCGGTGATGTAGGGACGGGCGTCGCCGATGGCCACGGCCTGACCGATCATCGAGGACGCGGCCTTCATCGCGTTCTCGATGTTGGACGGGGCGATGTTCTTGCCCGCCTCGCTGATGATCAGTTCCTTCTTGCGGTCGACGATGCGCAGGTAGCCGTCGGCGTCGAGGGTGCCGATGTCACCGGTGTGCAGCCAGCCCGCGTCGTCGATGGCCTCGGCGGTCTTGTCGGGCATGTTGCGGTAGCCGGGGGTGACGATCGGGCCGCGGATGAGGACCTCGCCGTCGGCGTCGAGGCGCAGTTCGACCCCGTCCATGACGCGGCCGACCGAGCCGGGACGCGGCTTGTCGATCTCGGTGAAGGTGCCGACACCGGTGGTCTCGGACATGCCCCACACCTCGCTGACCGCGAAACCGAGGCCGAGGAAGTATTCCAGGGTCTCCGCGGGCACCGGAGCCGCGCCGGACGCGGCAACCTTGAGTTCGGCGAACCCGAGCGCCTCGCGCAGTTTCGACAGCACCAGCGCGTCGGCGGCCTTGTGCTGCACGTTGAGCAGCAGCGAGGAACCCTCGCCCGACAGCTTGGCCTTGGCCTGGGCCACCCCGACGCCGATCGCCCAGTTGGCCAGCGCCTTCTTCACCGGCGACGGCTCGACCGCGAGCTTGTTCTCGATGCCTGCCTTGATCTTCTGCCACACCCGGGGCACACCGAAGAACACGGTGGGCTTGGCGTCGGGCAGCGCGGCGGCGATCTCGCGCGGGTCGGTGACGGTGGTGATCTGGATGCCGGTCAGCAGGCTCATCGCGTGCGCGGAGATGCGATCGGCCACGTGCGCGGCCGGCAGGTACGACACGGCGCGATCGTCGAAACCGACCGGCAGCGGACCGGAGACCAGGCCGACGACCTGCGCGATCACATTGCTCTGGGTGAGCTCGACGCCCTTGGACGGGCCGGTGGTGCCCGAGGTGTAGATCAGCGTGGCGAGGTCGGTGGGCTGCACGGCCTGCCAGGCGGCGTCGAAATCGAAGTCGGGCGCCGGGTCGGCTTCCAGCTCGGCCAGCCCGATGGTGCCCTCGGCGCTGCCGTCGACGAGCACGGTGTGCTCGACCTCGCCGCCCGCCTCGCGGATGACGTCGAGGAACGCCTGCTCGGTGATGACGACCTTGTTGCCCGCATTGCCGAAGACGTGCGCGATCTGCTCGGCGGAGCTGGTGTTGTACACCGAGAACGGGGTCGCGCCCAGGTGCAGGGCGGCGGTGTCGACGAGGTTGAACTCGGGCCGGTTGGTGAGCATGATGCCCACCGCGTCACCGTGGCCGACACCGAGTTTCGCCAGGCCGGCCGCCAGTGCCCGCACCCGGGTCGCGTACTCGGCCCAGGTGATCTCCTGGGTGCCGCCGACCGTGCGCAAGGCGATCTGGTCGGGCCGCAACGCGGCGGTCTGCTGGAAGGCGGCGGGCACGGTGTGCACCGTGACGCCGGAAGCGTGCGCGAAACCGATGTCTGTCATATCCCTGTTCCCGATAGGCCGTGCCGGATGCCGAGCCAATGCGAGTGAATCTGTCTCATCGTCTCGAGCTGTGGGCGTCGAGAGTGGCGCGGCTCACTCATCGTAACCGGACATACGGGATTGTGGCGTGGGTTACCGACGACGGCCGAACAGCCACCGCCTGCGGGTTCGCGGGCGTTCCTCCGTGACATGCTCGGCCCGCGCGGTGTATTCGGGCGCCCACGGGCCGACCTCGCGCGGGATCATGTGCCCGCGCTGACGCACCTTGGCGTCGAGGTAGCGCTGCCCGCGCTCGGAGGTCAGCCGCACCGCCAGCGGCAGCACCTCGACCTCGATCCCCGCCTCGGCCAGCGCCTGGAGCTTGTCCGGGTTGTTGGTGAGCAGCCGCAGCCGATGCACGCCGATGTTCAGCAGAGCCTTGGCGACCGGTTCGTAGCGGCGCGCGTCGGGGTCGAGCCCGAGCTTGGCGTAGCTGTCGAAGGTGTCGAGGTCGTAGCGTTCGCTGGTGCGGTAACCGATGGCCTTGAGAACGAGCCCGGCGCCGCGGCCCTCCTGCTCGAGGTAGGCCAGCACGCCCGCGCCTTCGGCCTGGATCATGTCCATCGACAGGGCCAGCTCCGGGCCGCAATCGCAGTCGTCGGAGCCCAGCGCGTCGCCGTAGAGGCAGCGTGAGTGCACGCGGACCAGGGGCGCGGGGCCCAGGTCCCCGAAGACCAGCAGATAGCCGCCGTTGTCGGGGTCGTCGATCGGGTGCACCCGCACGCGCAGCTGGGCGCCACGGCGGCTGAACTGATGCTCCGGTTGCAGATCGTCCGCGCCGAGTCCGGGCGCCGCGCCAGGCGGGACCGGGGTGGCGTCGATGATCGTCAAGCGCTCCTCCGAGACGGTGTCGGCATCGGGAATCCGCTGCGTGGACGGTGTGGGGCAGGGCAACGGCGCGACTCTACTCCGGCTGTGTCGCCGCGCACATCAACCGGGGGTCACGCCGGTGTTACGGGCGCCGCCCGCACCGGGCGCGTAGAGTTGCACGATCCGGTCCACCTCGGCGACATCGGGGAATCCGGCCGAGACCGCGCCCAGCTTCTGAGTGGGGATCATCGCCGCGGTCGCCCACCGGAAATCGGCGGCGGTGAGCGAATCCTCGGATCGGGCCACGCGCTGGGCGAGGGCGGCGGCGAAGGCCGCGGCCGCGCCGACCGCGGCTTTGAGCACGCGGGGGAAGTGGTCGATGACGATGTCGTCGTGATCGGAATACACGGTGCAGCCGAAGTTGTCGACGGCGCACACGACCGAGACGCCGAGTCCGCGCAGCCTGCGCGCGGTGTCGGCGGGCGAGTCGGTGTCGACCTCGGGCAGCAGCGCGTCGAGTTCGACCGAGCTGCCCACCAGGTAGTCGACGACGTCCAGATACAGGTACAGCCCTTGGGGGACAGCGATACTCGGCGCCGCGCAGACGATCACCTGGGGTCGCTCGGGCAGTTCCCGCAGGAACGCGAGCACGCCTTCGATGATCGGCGCGGGCTGCTCGAAGGTGAGCACCACGACGTCGGACCCGGCCAGCGCGGCCCGGATGTCGGGCCGGTCGAGATCCTCGTCGAGCAGCTGCACACGCGCGTCGCGGCAGGCGATCAGGCGCACCTCGCCGCTGTGGTTCATGACCACCGCCGTGACCAGCGTGGCCGCGGCGGGAACGACCTTCACCAGCTCGCGTCCGACGCCGAATTCGTCGAGCAGGCCGAGGATCTTGGCGCCGTTCTCGTCGTCGCCGACGGCCGCGAGCAGCCGCACGTCGAGGCCGAGCAGCGCGGCGGCGACCGCGCGATTGAGGCCCTTGCCGCCGGGCTGGCCCGCGAAGGAACCGTCGACGGGGGCGTTGCGGCCGGGGAAGGTGTCGACCCGGTACAGGTGGTCGATGACGGCGTCGCCGACCACGGTCACTGTCCGGCCGGTGGGCGCTGCGGCGCGCGGGGTCTCGCCGGGGCGCGCCGGAGCGGTGACCGGGTCGGTGAGCAGGCCGGCCAACGCGGTGAGCGCGCCGCGTTCGGCCGTGGTGCGCAGGCGTTTGACCGTCGGGGCGGCGGTGGCGGTGGGCGCGCCGATCGCGGCGTGCAGCGTGTCCCAGCACCGGGCCAGGTACTCCCGGCGCGCGCCGAGATTGGCCGCGTAGAGCTGATCGACGTCGACGGTGTCCGGCGACAGCTCGCGCAGCAGCCCCAGCGCCAGGGTCGCGTCGGCGATCAGCAGGTCGTTGGGGGGCAATTGCCGGGCGGTCTCGCGCAGCACCGGCAGCACGGCTTCTTCCCTGGAGATGCCCGAACGGCGCGCGTGGTCGCCGACGATCGGCAGGTCGAGGATCGGCTCGGCGCCGATCTCGGTGTGGCGCAAGCGTTCCGCGCTGAGGCCGGAGAACTTCCCCAGCCGCGCGAGGATGCCGCGTACCACGTCGGTTCGTGCGTCCTGCGGAATCATCGGCACGCCTTCGGCCCTCCACGGTCGGGACTTCGGTGGTTTATGCACCCGCTTCGCTGGCAATTATCAATCTACAACGGCAATTGACCATCCCGAAGGGCAAATGCCACACTGGAACGGGGACATCGCCCACCAGGCAACGAGTTTCACCGGCCCCACCGGCAGGAACTCAGGTGCGATTCGGCGCCGCCGACGCACACGCCGCACCCGCCACGCGCGCGTCCGGCACCCAGGAACACCGGAGCCGCCAGCTCCCCTTCGTGGAATCGGAGCTTCCGATGACCATTCACATCACCCCGGACGACATGCGCAGCACCCACAGCCCCGAATACGCGGAACGGGTGAGCGCCGACCCCGAGATCTGGCGCCTGAGCTGGCTGCCCGAACGCAGGCTCAACCGGGACCAGGCCTACGCGGGCATGGAACTCGACGAACTGATCAGCGACCTCACCGCCGCCCACGACCGCCTCACCCATGCCCAGATCAACGCGCTCGCCGACACCATCGGCATCGTCTGGGAGCAGGCGATCATCCGCCTCTACAAGCGGATGCTCGAACGATTCGACTCCGACGAGGCCGAGGAGGGCGCACCACGCCCGCTGACAAGGCCGCGGACCACCCAGCTGTTCGGGCACGGCGGCACGCGGCACGTCAACTACGGATAGACCCTCACACCGAGCGCGTGCGGTGCTCCGCGCCGACCGCGTCGGCCAGGGAGGCGAAGCCCTCCGCGCGCAGGCGCGCGGCGATGCCGCGATGGATGCGGGTGGTCCAGAACAGGCCACCGTAGATGAAGCCGGTGTAGCCCTGCAGCAGGGTGGCGCCGGCCAGAATGCGGGCCCAGGCCTGCTCGGGGGTCTCGATGCCGCCGACCGAGATCAGCACGACCTGCTCGCCCACCCGCGCGTAGAGGCGGCGCAGCACCTCGAGGGACCGCTCGGCCACGGGCGCGCCGGACAGGCCTCCGGCACCCATCGCCTCCACCTCGGCGGCCGGGGTGTTCAGCCCGTCCCGGCGGATGGTGGTGTTGGTGGCGACGATGCCGGCCAGGCCAAGTTCGACGGCGAGGTCGGCGACCGCGTCGATGTCCTCGTCGGACAGGTCGGGGGCGATCTTCACCAGCACCGGCACCGAGACGCTGTCGAGCACGGCCTGCAGGATCGGGCGCAGCGACTCCACCGCCTGCAGATCGCGCAGGCCGGGGGTGTTGGGGGAGGAGACGTTGACGACGACGAAGTCGGCGAGCGGGCCGAGCAGCCGGGCGCTGGTGGCGTAGTCGCCCGCGGCGTGCTCGGGTTCGGTGACCTTGGTCTTGCCGATGTTCGCGCCGATCGGCACGCTCGGGTGCGCGCCGTGGAGGCGGGCGGCGGCCGCGGCGGCGCCGTGGTTGTTGAACCCCATGCGGTTGATCAGGCCGTGGTCGGCGGGCAGCCGGAACAGCCGCGGCGCGGGGTTGCCCGGCTGGGCATGCGCGGTGACCGTGCCGATCTCGGCGAAACCGAAACCGAGCGAACCCCAGGTGTTCGCGCCGTCGGCGTTCTTGTCGAAGCCCGCGGCCAGGCCCAGCGGGGCCGGGAACTCGACGCCGAAGGCGGTGGTGGCCAGGATCGGGTCCTCGACCACGGTCAGCTTGCGCACCAGCCAGCGGGTCGGCGGGAACCAGGTGGCGAAGCGCAGGGCGCCGAAGACCAGGTGGTGCACCCGCTCCGGCGGCACCAGGAACATCAGGCGTAGTAACAGGGCGTACATGGGTCGGCTCACACTCCGGGTTCGGGCACAGGAAGGACGGCACTCTTGCGGCGGCGCAACAACACCCGGCGGCTGCCGTCGGTGTAGGCACGCACCCGCGACAACTCCCAGCCACCGAATTCGGCCTGGATGGCCAGCCGCATCGACGCGGTGACCCGGGTGACCTCGGGTGGCAGCCGCAGTGGCACGTATTCGTAGTCGTCGTTGCTGGTCTCCCAGCTCGGCGGAACCGCCGAGCGAGACCCGCGAGGCTTGGCCGCCATCACTGCCCCTTCCTCCGCTCCTGCGCGCCGATCCGCTGCAGGCCCTCGCCCGTGGCCGAGGCCACGAACAGGTCGCCGGTGCGTTCGTCGACGGTCACCGCGTCGGGCTGGCGCACGGTGGGGAACCGTCCCACCTCGACACCGATCCCGGTCGACAGGTCGAAACCGACCACCTCGTTGCTCTGCGTGCAGGTCACCCAGACCGTGTTCGAGCGCGTGTCGTAGGCGAGCGCGTAAGGCGACGATGATACCGGGAAACGCTGTCGCAGCACGAGCGGACCGGCCGAGTAGACGAGCAGTTCACCGCCCGCGGTGTCGGCCACCAGGACCCGGCCCTCGCTGTCGGCGATGGCGTTGGTCGCGCCGTCGCCCGCGCGCAGCATCAGGCCGAGCGCGTCGTCGCCGACGCCGACGACCGCGGTCTGCTTGCGATCGAGGACGGTGATGTCGTCACCGGTCAGGGCGAGCGCGTCGGCGGAGACCAGGCCGGTGACGGTGCGGACGGTGCCGCCGTCGGCGCGCAGTTCGCGGACGGTGCCGTCGGCCGTGCCGACCACGAGGTTGCCGTCGCTGCGAGTTTGCACGGCGTGCACGTCACCGTCGACGGCGATCTCGGAGACCGCGCCGGTGACGGCGTCGACCCGCAGCACCCGGCCCGGTGCGGCGACGAGGATCTCACCCGCGCCGCCTTGCGCCAGCGCGGCGCCCGGCGCGGGCAGCGTGACGGTGCGCGCGCCCTCGGGCGCGGCCGGATCGATCAGGGTGAGTGCGGTACCCGCGGTGTCGAGCGCGGCGACACGCCCGGACTCACGTTCGGCCAGCAGGGCTTTCGTCGCCGCGAGCGGGACGGTCCGGCCGGCGGGCTCCGTCGTGGTGGCGGGGGAGACCGCGGCGGTGGCGGGCTCGCGCGTCGGCACGTCGGGGCCGCCGTCCGAACCGGCGCATCCGGTCAGCATCACCAGTACCGCCGCGCCGAACAACGCTGAGGCGACCGAGCCGCGAGGGCGCATGCACCGTACTCCTAATCTCACGAGGTGACCGCTGATCACCATCTGACCATGATGACTCACCGGTAGCTTCGACCGGGTGGCGCGCGTCGGGCCTGTCGGTGACGCAGGTTACTGTTGACGTGTCGACAATCGAACGCCCGTCCACGGCAGGAGATCACCACGATGACCGACCGGACAGCAGCGGGTTTCGGCATCGATGACATCTCCGTCGGACCCTTCGCCCACGGTTTCGGCACGACCGACGAGGGCAACGCTTTCAGCTTCCGCACCCACCGCGCCGTCCTCACCCTGCAGATCTACCGCCCCGACCTGGGCGAGGACGTGCCGGGCGCCGACGACGTGGTCGCCGTCGCGCGCGCTCAGGTCACCGACATCGACCTCGGCGACGAACGCAGCGTGGCCGCCTTCGTGCGCGACCTGATCCCCACCGCGGTGCCCGTCGTCGCGCCCGGCGGGCGCGACGCCACGGCGGTCCGGTCCCTCCTGGGCCGGATCAGTTCCGTCATTGATGGTATGTAGATGGTGATGTCTTCCACACTTTTCGCCAGGGCCGCTGCGGCCACCGCCTGCCTCACGGCCCTCGTCGCTCTCACCGCCGCGTGCGGTGGGGGAACCGACGAGGCCTCGGTCGACGCCGCACGGTCCTCGGCCAACGCCTCCCTGTCCGCTTCCATCGCGACGTCGTCGAGCAAGGCCAACGCGCCGCTGCCCACCGCCGCCGAGCTCGACGCGCAGATCAAGCGCGCGCTCGACCCGAATCTGCCCGACGTCGAACGCACCGACCTCATCGAGGACGGCGCCGCGTTCAAGGACGCCATCCCGGACATGTACAAGGCGCTACGCGACAATCCGCACGCCGTCTACGGCGTCGTCGACCCGGTGTTCGACAATCGCGACGGCACCCTGACCGCCACGATGCGCCTGGACAAGGACGGCTCCGGCACCAACGTCCGCACCACCATCGTGCATTTCGTGCTGCTCGACGGGAAGTGGAAGATCTCGCGCACCGACCTGTGCGGCATCCTGCGCTCGGCCGACTACCGCACCGCCGCCTGCGGCTGACCATGCGGGAATCGCGTGCGATGCGGTGGGGCCGATTCGTCCACCGGCACCGCTTCCTGGTGCTCGGCCTGTTCATCCTCACGGTGCTGATCTCGGGGTGGTTCGGCCGTGACCTGGCGGGCCGCTACACCCAGGAGGGATGGTTCGACGAGTCCAGCGAGTCGGTGGCGGCCTCGAAACTGGCCGACGAGACCTTCGGCCGCGACACCGACGGCGACCTGATCGTCATCTACACCGCGCCGCCGGGCGCCACCGTCGACGATCCCGCGGTGCGCGGACCGGTCGTGGCCGCGTTGAACGACCTGCGCGCCCGCTACGGCGAGCACATCCACAAGATCGACAGCTACTGGGACAGCCCGTTCTCGGCGAACGCCTCCGACCCGAGCAAACAGCACGCCTTCGCCAGCATCGGCCTGGCCGGGGGCGGCGGGACGGCGACGGTCAACAACTACCTCGCCCTGAAACCGCACCTGAACGCCGAGGTGCCGGGCGGTGGACCCGGCGGGACCACGGTGCAGCTGGCGGGCCTGCAGCCGGTCGTGGAGGGCATCAACATCGGGATGCAGCACGACATCCGGCGCGCGGAGATCATCGCGCTGCCGATCGTGGCCATCCTGCTGTACTTCGTGTTCGGTGGGGTGATCGGCGCACTGCTGCCGGTGCTGATCGGTGGGCTCACCGTGCTCGGGACCTCGGGCATTCTGCGGGTGCTCACCGACCACATCGAGGTCAACGTGTTCGCCAGCGCCGTGATGACGCTGGTCAGTCTCGGCTTGGCGATCGACTACGGACTGTTCACGGTCACCCGGTTCCGGGAGGAACTCGCCGCGGGCCGCAGCGTGGAGGACGCGACGGCCCGCACCGTCGCCACGGCGGGCCGCACGGTGCTGTTCTCGGCCGCGATCATCGCGCTGAGCCTGGGCGCGCTGTTCATCTTCCCCAACGGCGTGCTGCGGTCGGTGCCCTACGGCGGCATCTCGGCGGTGATGCTGGCCGCGCTGCTGTCGGTGACCGCGCTGCCCGCGGCGTTGAGCATCGCGGGGCGCCGCATCGACTGGCTCGGCTGGAAACGCTTCTCCCGCAGCAAGACCGAGGACGAGATCGACGCCGGATTCTTCTCCCGGCTGGCGCAGTGGTCGATGCGTCGGCCGTGGGCGGTGGTGGTGCCCATCGTGCTCGCCCTGCTGGCACTGAGCATCCCGTTGCGCCACATCGAGTTCGGTGGCATCAGCGAGAAGTACCTGGCGCAGGACAACCCGGCGCGCGTGGCGCAGGAGGACTTCGACCGGCTCTTCCCCGGCTTCCGTACCGAGCCGGTGAAGCTGATCGTGGTGGGTGCCTCGCCGCAGCAACTCGGCGACATCCGCTACGAGGCCAACCAGATCCCCGGCCTGACCGGGCGTTTCGAACCCGCGTCACCGACGAAGAACGACATGAACGTCCTCTCGGCGGGCCTGGCCGACAAACGCGACGCCGACGCGGTGATCGGGGCGTTGCGCGCGCTCCCGGAACCGCCGGGGGTGCAGGTGATGGTCGCGGGGATCCCCGCCCTGGAACGCGACAGCATCAACGGTCTCATCGAGGGACTCCCGCTGCTGTTGCTGATCCTCATGGTGGCGGCGATGGCGATGATGGTGATCGCGTTCCGGTCGGTGATCCTGGCGGTGAAAGCAGTGGCGATGAGCGCGCTCAGCCTGGTGTCGACGCTGGGTGTGCTCACCTGGATCTTCGTGGAGGGGCACGGCTCCGGGGTCTTCCACTTCACGCCGGGACCGCTGATGTTCGCGGTGGTGGCGCTGATCGTCACGGTGATCTTCGGACTGTCCACCGACTACGAGGTGTTCCTGCTCTCGCGGATCGCGGAGAAGCGCGCCGCGGGCGCCGACGCCACCGAATCCATCCGGTACGGCGTCGCCCACACGGGCAGCGTGATCACCTCGGCCGCCGCGATACTCATTGTGGTCACCGGCGCGTTCGGGTTCTCCGATCTGGTGCTGATGAAATACATCGCCTACGGCATGATCGTGGCGCTGATCATCGACGCCACGATCATCCGCATGGTCCTCACCCCGGCCCTGCTCAAGATCATCTGGCGGTGACCGGCGGCCGATCGGGGTGTCCGCTGCTCACCCGAGGCCGGGTCCCCGGCGGCTGACGCGCCCCCGGGTCTCCGTTCACCGCGAACGGCTGCCGGGGCCGCGTTCGGGCAGCACGAGTTGGGCGCCGGTGTTCGGGTGGTCGAAGACATCGACCGGGTGGCGGTAGACGGCGGTGAGCAGCTCGGGGGTCAGGACCTCGCGCGGGGGACCGTCGGCGGCGACACGGCCGTCGTCGAGGACGGTGACGCGGTCGGCGTAGGCGGCCGCGACGCCGAGGTCGTGGACGACGACAACGACCGCCGCCCCCTCGGTGGCACGGGTGGCGGCCAGGCGCAGGACGGCTTCCTGATGCCCGAGATCCAGGGCAGCGGTCGGCTCGTCGAGGAGCAGCGTGGCGGTGTCCTGGGCCAGGACCCTGGCCAGGGCGACCCGGGCGCGCTCGCCACCGGACAGTGACGGGAACACCCGGCCCGCGAGATGGCCGACGTCGGTCGCGGCCAGGGCGGCGGCGATGAGTTCCTCGTCGCGGTCGGCGGCCGGGGTGCGCAGCCAGGGCGCGCGGCCCATCGCGACGACTTCGCGCGCGGTGAACGGGAATCCGACCGAGTGCGCCTGCGGGAGCACGGCCCGCCTGCGCGCCATCTCGCCGTGCGTCCAGTGGGTGAGGGCATGGCCTTCGAGTTCCACCGTGCCGCTGGTCGGGGTGAGTTCACCGGCCAGGGCCGCGAGCAGACTCGACTTGCCCGCGCCGTTGGGCCCGACCAGGGCGACGATCTCACCCGCCGCCACCTCGAAGTCGACCTTCTCCAGCACCGTGCGATGCCCCCGCGCGACCGTGAGCTCGCGTGCGCGCAGGGTGACGGCGCCCCGCTCGGGGCGGGCGGGCAGGTCGGTGGCCCTGGCGAACAGCCCACGCAGCGACCGCCTGCCGGTGGACGCGGTCTCGCGCAGCTCGGTCATCCCCAGCCTCCCGCCTTGGCCCTGGTGCGGCGCAGCAGCCAGAAGAAGAACGGGCCGCCGATGAGCGAGGTCAGCATGCCCAGCGGCAGGTCGGCGTTGTGCACGAGGGTGCGCGCCAGCACGTCGGCGCCGAGCAGCACCACCGACCCGAGGACGGCGCTCAGCGGCACCAGCACCCGATGGCCAGGGCCCACGAGCATGCGCACCACGTGCGGCACGATCAGGCCGACGAACAGGATGATGCCGCTGAAGGCCACGCCCGCCGCGGTGAGCACCGCCACGATCACGATCACCTGCCTGCGCAGCCGCTCCACGTCGACGCCGAGATGGCGGGCCGCGGAATCGCCGAGCGCCAGCAGATCGAGGCGCCCCGCGATCACGACCGCGGCGGCGACACCGACCGCGGTCAGCGTCGCGACCACCCCGACCGCCGACCAGGTCGCCCCGTTGAGACTGCCGAGCTGCCAGAACACGATCTGATCGCGCGCCGCCGGCGTGGCGACGAACAGCAACAGCGCGATCAGACCGCCCGCGAAGGCGTTGATCGCCACCCCGGTCAGGATCAAGGTGACGACCTCGGTGCGTCCCCCTGAGCGCGACAGCAGATAGACCAGCGCGGTGGTGACCAGTCCGGCGGCGAACGCGGCCGCGGCCACCGACCACGACGCCACGAAGGCGCCGCCGATCACGATGACGGTGCCCGCGCCGACCGCGGCACCCGCCGACACCCCGATCACGCCGGGCTCGGCCAGCGGATTGGCGAACACACCCTGCAACAACGCACCCGCTGTCGCCAGCGCCGCGCCGACGAGGATCGCCAGCAGCACGCGTGGGAAGCGGACCTCCCACAGCGTCACCTCACCGGCGGGATGGGCGGGCATCGGGCCCAGATCCAGACCGATCCGGTGCGCGACGCTGCCGAGCACCTCGGCGGCCGTCGTCGGCACCTGCCCGAGCACCGCCGACACCACCGCCAGCGCCACCAGGGCGAGCAGGGCGGCGGCGAAGACCACGGTGACCCGGGTCCACCGGTGCCGCGGCGAGGGCAGCGGATCGGGCGTGGCGTCGTCGATCCGCGGCGCGGTCGCGGGCTTGGTCAGATCCGGTGTCTCGCTCATGCGGGCTTGCCGTAGACGGCCTCCGACAGGGCCGAGATGACGCGTCCGGTGTTGGGGCCGAAGCTCAGCAGTACCGCGTCGGCCATGTCGACGACCCGTTTGCTGCGCCCGGCCGGTGTCTGGGCGATGCCGGGGATCTTCACCAGGCCGTCGACGCCGCCGACCGAGGCCAAACCGTCGGACATCACCAGCACGACGTCCGGGGCGGCCGCGATCATGGCCTCGCTGGTGATGGCGGTGAACGGTTCGCTCATCCCGGCCGCGGTGCCCGCGTCGACGCCGCCGATCGCGGTGATCAGCGAATCGGCACCCGAGCCAGGACCCGCGATCATGGTGATGGCGGTGCTGCGCAGGTAGAGGAAGGCGATCTTGGGCGCGGGGTCCTGCTTCGGGACGCGCGCGGTGGCGGCGGCGATCTCGTCGCGGGTGCGCTGCCCGAGCCGGGTGCCCGCCTCGGGCACACCGAGCGCGCCGGCGACCGCTTCGATCTGCGGCACGACACCGTCCATGGTGCGGTCGGGGTCGAAGTAGACGACGTTGACGCCCGCGGCGCGCAGTTGATCGCGCACGGCGGGAGCGGCGCTGGTGGTGTCGGTGAGGAACACCGACGGCCGCAGCGCCAGCACCGCCTCGACGCTGAGCGCGCCGTTGCCGCCCGCGACGTTCGGCACGTCGGCCACGGCGGGGAACGAGGCGGAGGTGCTGCGGCCGACCAGGTTCGCGCCGAGCCCGAGGGCGTAGACGGTCTGGGCGAGCGTGCCGTAGCGGTCCACGGCGATGATCCGGGACGCGTCGGTGACGGTGACGTCGGTGCCGTCGAACGACTTCGCGGTGGCGGGCAGGCGGGGAGTGGGCGGCGGGCCGATGGGGACCGGGTCCAGGTCGGCCAGCTGCGCGGTTGCGGGGCCACCCGAAGTGGCAGTCGATGCAGGGTCGCTCGTCGTGCACGCGACGGTGCCGGTGAGCACCGTCGCCGCGATCAACGTCGTCAGCACACCGCGCAGTCTCATGCAGGTAAGGCTAGCCATCATTCGGAACGGGCGCTCACGTCGTCCAGGGCCGCCGCGATCGCGCGCGGCAACTCGAGGGTCTCCGCGGCGAGCACGCCGGTGAGCTGACCGATGTCACGCGCGCCCACGATCATGCTCGCGATGCCGGGCCGGTCCCTGATCCAGGCCAGCGCCACCGCCAGCGGCGAGGTGCCGAGCCCGTCGGCCGCGGTGACCAGGGCGTCGACCACCCGCACGGCCCGCTCGTCGTCGAGCCTGCGGCGGATCTCCGCGGCGGTCGCCTCGTCGGCGCCCCGCGAGTCGGCGGGCACGCCGTCGCGGTACTTGCCGGTGAGGATGCCGCCCGCCAGCGGCGCCGACGCGATCACCCCGACCCCGTGATGACGCGCGGCCGGGATCACCTCGGCCTCGGTGCCACGGGCCAGCAGCGAATACGGGGTCTGCGCCACCGTCACCGGCGCGATCGCCGCGAGACTGGCCAGCTGCCACGCCGAGAACCCGCGCACACCCGCGTACCTGGTGCGACCGGAGCGGATCGCGGTGTCCAGGGTCGCCGCCACCTCGTCGAGCGGGGTGTAGGGGTCCCAGGCCGCGATGCTCCAGATGTCGAGATGATCGGTGCCCAGTTCACGCAGCGTCTGGTCCAGCTGGGCCAGCAGGGTGCGTCGCGAGGCGTCCACGACCGGGCCGGTCGCCGCCGGTGCGGGCACCGTGTCGCCCACGCCCGCCCCGGGACCGTGCCACACCACCCCGGCACTGCCGCTGAGCACCAACTCGTCGCGCGAGACCAGATCGCCGAGCAGGTCGGCCATGATCCGCTGCGCCTTGCCGTCGCCGTAGACGGGGGAGAGGTCGACGAGCGTGCCACCGGCCTCGGTGAACGCCGCCAACTGCACCGCGGCCTCGTCGGCGTCGGTATGGGTCCCCCAGGTATGGGTGGCCAAGCCGATGCGGGACACCCGCAGGCCGCTGCGCCCCACCGTTCGCTGTTCCATCACCGCGCCCGTGTTTTCGTCACGGCGCCCAGCCTAATGGGCGCACCGGCGGGTTCTCCGCCGACGACCCGCCGACAGCGCGAAGGTGCGGTGGACGGGTAGGGTCGCTGCGAGGTCACGCCCGCGAGGCGGGCCGACGTGGCAAAAGCCCAGGAGGACGACGTCTTTCGGGCATGAAGCAGCAGGAGGACAGTTGGTGGGCGAGTCGATGACCTGGTTCCAGGCATTGCTGCTCGGGCTCGTACAGGGACTCACCGAGTTCCTGCCGATCTCCTCCTCCGGACATCTGCGCATCGTCTCGGAGGTGTTCTTCGGCAGCGACGCGGGCGCGTCGTTCACCGCCGTCACCCAGCTCGGCACCGAAGCCGCGGTGCTGGTGTACTTCGCCAAGGACATCCAGCGCATCGTCGTCGCCTGGTTCACCACGCTGGCCATGCGCTGGCGGGAGCGCTCGCAGCAGTCGGTCGCCGTCGGTGACCGCGTCACCACGAAATTGCCGGTGATGGACCGCAGCGCCCGCGAGGCCCACGAACGCGACACCCAGCGCGAGCTCGACTACCGCATCGGCTGGTACGTGATCATCGCCACCATCCCGATCGGCGTGCTCGGCTTCCTGTTCAAGGACGAGATCCGCACCGGCGCGCGCAACCTGTGGCTGGTCTCGTTCATGCTGATCGCGTTCGCGCTGGTCATCGCCGCCGGCGAGCACTTCGGCAAGAAGGAGCGCTCGATCGAGCAGCTCACCACCCGCGACGGCCTGGTCATGGGTTTCGCCCAGTGCCTCGCCTTGGTTCCCGGCGTGTCCCGTTCCGGCGCGACCTCGACCGCGGGTCTGTTCCTGGGACTCGAGCGCGAAGCGGCGGTGCGGTTCTCGTTCCTGCTCGCCATCCCGGCGGTGACCGCGTCCGGCTTGTTCAGCCTGCCCGACGCCTTCGAACCGGCCGGTGAGGGCCTCAACGCCAGCGGTCCGCAGCTGCTGGTCGCGACGGTGCTGGCCTTCGCCGTCGGCTACGCCTCGGTCGCCTGGCTGCTGAAGTTCGTCAGCAAGCATTCGCTGTACTGGTTCGTGGGTTACCGCATCATCGTCGGCCTGGTCGTGATGGGTTTGCTCGCCGCCGGTGTCATCTCGGCGACCTGAGCGGACGGCAGGCGATGGTTAGGCTGGTCCCATGACGGTGATCCTGCTCCGGCACGGAGTGTCCACGTCCAACATCGGTCGCACCCTGGCCGGGCGTACCCCGGGCGTGGAGCTCACCGAACGCGGCGCCGAGCAGGCCGCGGCGGTCGCCGACCGGCTCGCGACGCTGCCGATCGAGCACATCGCCAGCTCGCCGCTGCTGCGCTGCCAGCGCACCGTCGCCCCGCTGGCCGAGAAACTCGGCCTCGAACCCGAGCACGACGAACGGCTCATCGAGGTCGACTACGGCGAGTGGACCGGCCGCCCGCTGGCCGAACTGCTCACCGAACCGCTGTGGAAGGTCGTGCAGGGGCACGCCTCCGGCGCGGTGTTCCCCGGTGGCGAGGGCCTGGCCCAGGTCCAGCAGCGCGCCGTCGCCGCCATCCGCGACATCGAGCGCAGGCTCGCCGGCGAGGCGGGCCGGGACGTGCTGTGGGTGGCGTGCGCGCACGGCGACATCATCAAGGCGATCCTGGCCGACGCGCTCGGCCTGCATCTGGACAGCTTCCAGCGGATCGCGGTGGAACCCGCCTCGATCAGCGTGGTCCGCTACGGGACCATGGGACCGTCGGTGTGGAAGTTCAACGACACCGGGGCCGACCTGTCGGCGCTCGCCGTCACCGCCGCACCGGTGCCGGGCGGGGAGGTGCCGACCGCGCCCGGCGCGGATAATGGGAATGCGGGACACCGCGATTCTCCTTAGAGGGAATGTTGTTCGTGAGTGTCGATCAGGGTCACGTATCAGGAGGTGCATGTGTCACGCGCAATCCATGTATTCCGCACCCCCGATCGTTTCGTCGCCGGGACCGTCGGTGAACCGGGCGATCGTTCGTTCTACCTGCAGGCTGTGCAGGAACCGCGCGTGGTCAGCGTGCTGCTGGAGAAGCAGCAGGTGAAGGTGCTCGCCGACCGGATGGGACTGCTGCTCGACGAGGTCGCGCGCCGCTTCGGCGCCGATGTGCCGCCCCAGGGCGACGACGTCCGCGACGTCGACCCGCTGGTGACGCCCATCGACACCGAATTCCGGGTCGGCACCATGGGTCTGGGCTGGGACGCCGACGCGGGCGCCGTGGTGGTGGAACTGCTGGCGATCACCGAGACCGAGGTCGACGAATCGGTGGTGCTCGACGACACCGACGAGGGACCCGACGCGGTGCGGGTGTTCCTGACCCCCATCCAGGCGCGCGAGTTCGCGTTGCGCTCGGCCCGGGTCATCGCCGCGGGCAGGCCGCCGTGCCCGCTGTGCGGGGAGCCGCTGTCCTCCCGGGGGCACATGTGTGTGCGCACCAACGGATACAAGCGCGGCGAGATCTTCGGCGCGGCCGAGCTCGACGAGGAGTGATCGCGTGCCGGTGCTCACCGAAGGCGAGCTGGACATCGTCGGCCGGGTCGGCGTGGCCAGCAATCTGACGCTGGTCTGCGAGATCGCCGCGCCCGAGCCCGACGGCGCCCCGTTGCGCGTGGTGTACAAGCCGGTGCGCGGGGAACGGCCGCTGTGGGACTTCCCCGACGGGACGCTCGCGGGCCGCGAGGTGGCCTCGTATCTGATCTCGGAGCAGCTGGGTTGGGGCGTCATCCCGGAGACGGTGCTGCGCGACGGTCCGTTCGGGCCGGGCATGGTGCAGCGCTGGGTGACCGCCGTCGACAACCACACCGACACCAGGCAGCGCCTCGACCTCGTCGATCTGGTGCGGCCGGGCACGGTACCCGACGGATTCTGCGAGGTCCTGCGCGCGCTCGACGGCGAGGGCAGGGAGGTCTCGCTCGTCCACGCCGACGATCCGCGCCTGCAGCGGATGGCGGTGCTTGATCTGCTGCTCAACAACGCCGACCGCAAAGGCGGGCACGCGCTCGAAGGCGTCGACGGGCACGTGTACGGCGTCGATCACGGCATCTGCCTGCACAGCGAACCCAAACTGCGCACGGTGCTGTGGGGATGGGCGGGCCGGCCGGTGCACGAGTCGCTGGTCACCGACATCACGACGTTCGCGGCGAATCTGCCCGGTGCCGTGGCCGATTCGCTGGCCCCCCACATCACCGACGCGGAGATCACCGCGCTGATCGAACGCACCAAGGGGCTGCTCGAACATCCGGTGATGCCGGTGCCGAACTCCTCGCGCCCGATTCCCTGGCCCGCGTTCTGATCCGCGGGTAGCTCCGTTCCGGTGCGCGCGCGCCCGGCCATGGGGTATTGTGACGCTGTTTCCGGGTCGGGGCCGGTGCTACTGTGCTGCAAGCACTTTCGTCATACCACGCGAGATCAGAGGATTTTCATGTCGACCCGATCCATCGTCACCACCACCGCTGCCGCGATGCTGCTCACCGGTGCGGCCGCCGCCGTCGCCGCGCCCGCCCAGGCGTTCCCCGCCGGTTGGTGGACCGAGAAGACCTTCGTGTGCACCGCCACCGACCGCAACACCGGCGCGCCGCTGCCCGACGTCACCGTGCAGGCCGCCGACCAGGTCGGCGCGGCGTACTACGCGCTGCCCCAGTTCGGCCAGAACGCCGACACCCTGAACGTGCAGTGCTACGAGCAGGCCTGATCATTCGATGAGCGCGGTGTCGCCGCTCCCGACGCGCGGCGACACCGCCCCCGTCACCGCCGGGTGTCCCGCTCGGCGTGCGCGTCGAGGAACTGCCTGATCGGCACGGTCTGCCCCAGGATCGCGTGGCCGACGCCGGGCAGGACCCGGACCTCGCCCCGCGTGAACGCGTCGCGGGCACGCTCGGCGGACCGCGCCGAATCGAAGAGCGCGTCGCGCTCGCCGAGGATCACCAGAACGGGGATCGTCACGGTGCGCAGACGCTCGTCGGCGAAGATCGGCAGCCGCCCGGAACGCGCCGTGAAATGGGCGAACGTCACCTCGACCTCGTCGAGAATCGGCCCCGCCGCCGCCTCGTCGAGCCCAAGCCCGGCACGCGCCATGTCCCGTACCGTGCCGCGTCCGACGAGTCGCCGCAGCAGGCCTTTCACCATCCACCCGTAACGATGCGGCCCCAGACCGCCCGGGCACAGCAGTGCCAGCGCCGTGACGCGCCCCGGCCTGCGCTGCACGTAGTCCAGGGCCGTCCAGCCGCCGAGCGACATCCCGGCCATCGCCACCGCCGGGAGCCCGAGGGCGTCGAGGACTTCGTCGAGCCAGCTCGCTGTCGCGTCACTGTCCAGCGGCAACCGGGTGGGCGCGCTGAAGCCGGGTTCGCCGAGCAGGTCGACCGCATACACCCGGTACCCGCGCGACCAGTCGGCGACGTCGCCGCGCCAGGCCGAGGCATTGGATCCCGACCCGTGCAGCAGGACCAGAGGGGGCGCGTCGACGGGGCCGGAGGCCACGACGAAGGTCTCACCCACCGACGTCGGTACCCGCAGTTCCTCGCGGGGGACGGGCCAGGCGTCGAGGTGGGCGCGGTAACGCTCCTCGACGGTTCGCCGGCCCTCGGGCGTCTTGTAGATGGTGGTCATGAGCTGAGGACTCCGTCCATGTAGTCGAGCAGGCGGGCCGTGTCGGCGAGGCCGCCGAGCACGATGACCTTCAGCCGCGAGCGTCCCGGGTCGTAGCCGGTTTCCACGCGCAGCGCCCGGCCGCCCGGTCCCCGGGTCGCCGCGGTGGCGGTGAGCAGGGTGGTGATGCGGTCGGCGGTGGTGCGGTCGACGGCGTCGATCTCGACGATGCAGGACACGTCGGCCTGGTCGATGGCGGCCGCGGGCGGCGGTGTGGCGAGCGGGAGTCCGGTGAACGCCTCTAGGTCGTCGTGGGCGATGCGGTACTGCTTGCCGATGCGCGCCGCGGGCAGTTTGCCGTCGCGCACATAGCTGCGCACGGTGCGCACATGCAGTCCGAGCAGGTCGGCGACCTGCTCCACCGAATAGAGGCGATCTGACATGAAACTACCCTAAACGCAGGTATGAATAGGGAGCAATAGGGATAGTTGAGTGATTGTGGTTTGTGACCATTGTCGCCGTCGGCCGAGCGTGGCAACCTGTTCGCCCAGGACGGCGGTCCGCCGCCGCGCTCGACCCGGCTCCAGGGCCGTGACCTGCGAATCCGGCTGAGTACAACCCTTGACCGAAGCCGCCGGACACGTTTGTGTGCAGGTAGCGGGCCGTTGCCACGACACCGCTGGCAACCCCCTGACCGGCCCGCGGGCCGAGCACTTCGGCAGGGGCTCTACCCTCGAATCATGCAGTCCTGGTCCGATATCGCCCTACCGACCGTCCCCGGAGCAGGGCCGCCGTTGCGGTTGTACGACACCGCCGATCGCCAGGTCCGCCCGGTCACCCCCGGCGCGACCGCGAAGATGTACGTCTGCGGCATCACTCCCTACGACGCCACCCACCTCGGCCACGCCGCCACCTACCTCACGTTCGACCTGATCAACCGGCTCTGGCGCGACGCGGGCCACGACGTGCACTACGTCCAGAACGTCACCGACGTCGACGACCCGCTGTTCGAACGCGCCGCCCGCGACGGCGTCGACTGGCGCGACCTCGGCAACTCCGAGATCGCGCTGTTCCGCGAGGACATGACCGCCCTCGGCGTGCTGCCACCGCGCGACTACATCGGCGCCATCGAGTCGGTCGACGAAGTCGTCGAACTGGTGCAGAAGCTGCTCACGGCAGGCGCCGCCTACATCGTCGACGACGCCGAGTACCCCGACATCTACTTCCGCACCGACGCCACCGAACAGTTCGGCTACGAGTCCGGCTACGACCGCGCCACCATGGAGACCCTGTTCGCCGAACGCGGCGGCGACCCCGACCGCCCCGGCAAACGCGACACCATCGATGCCCTGCTGTGGCGTTCGGCGCGTCCCGGTGAGCCGTCGTGGCAGGCGCCGTTCGGCGACGGCCGTCCCGGCTGGCACATCGAGTGTGCCGCGATCGCGCTCAACCGCATCGGCACCGAGTTCGACGTCCAGGGCGGCGGCTCGGACCTGATGTACCCGCACCACGAATACTCCGCCGCGCACGCCGAGGCGATCACCGGCTCCCGCCGCTTCGCCCGCCACTACGTGCACGCCGGGCTGATCGGGCTCGACGGCGAGAAGATGTCGAAGTCCAAGGGCAACCTGGTGCTGGTGTCGAAGTTGCGCCGCTCCGGCGTCGACCCGGCCGCGATCCGTCTCGGCCTGCTCGCCGGCCACTACCGGCAGGACCGGATGTGGACCGACGAGGTCCTCACCGAGGCACAGGCCAGGTTGGCCCGCTGGCGCGAAGCCGTGGCTCTGAGCACCGGCCCGGCGGCAACCGACACCGTCGCCCGGCTGCGTCAGCACCTCGCCGACGATCTGGACACCCCGAAGGCGCTCGACGCGATCGACAACTGGGCTACCCAGGCACTGACCTACGGCGGTACCGACACCGCGGCGCCCGGCCTGGTGCGGGACGCGGTCGACGCGCTGCTCGGCGTCGGCCTCTGACCGGTCGCGGGTGCGTCGACCCGCGACCCCCGCGGGCCGCCTCGGCGCCGATCGCCGGAACTGCCGGACAGGGGAGCGCCCGGAGTACTGTCGCGATCGAGTGAGGCGCGTGGCGCTGTCGCGTCGTGCGTTCGACCGGCGACAGGAGCGGCGATGCCAGACACCGACGACCCCGCCACCCCCACGGCAACCGCCGTGCTGCACGTCGGCGGGGTGCTGCGGGCCAGTTCCCACCTGGTCCTCACCCGAGCTCTCGCCCGCCGCCCCGGCGTGCTCGCGGTCGACACCAACCCGGCCGCGCAGACCGCCACGGTCACCTACGACCCGGCGCGCACCTCGGTCGCCGACCTGCGCGGCTGGGTCCGGGACTGCGGCTACCACTGCGCGGGCCGCGCGGTGCCGAACCACCTGTGCGACCCGCTGTCCGAACCGGCACCCACCGGTGACGGCGGGTCGGCGCGCCACGACTTCGACACGCCCGCCCACCCACAGGACGAAGCGCGCCCGGCCCCACCACGGTCCGACTCGACCGAGCGTGCTGCGACGAAACCCCCGCGCGGAGTGGCCGCGGAGCCACCCCCGGCGAGTCCTGCGGATCACCTGACGCGCGGGGATTCCGCACCGCCCGCGGCCGGGCACGCTGCCCCGACCGCCGCGCCCGTGTCCGCGCATGACGCACCCGCCGTGCACCCACACGACGACCACCCGGGCGCACGCGATGGTGCGCCCACCGGGCACGCCGGGGATGTGGCCGAGCACGATCCTGCGCACGGCGGCCACGCGCACGGCGGGCATGCGGCCATGTCGATGGACGACATGGCCCGTGACATGCGCAACCGGTTCCTCGTCGCCCTGGTCTTCTCCACGCTGGTGATGCTGTGGTCACCGATGGCCACCCACATGCTCGGCCTGCACCTGCCGGTCCCGTTCGGCCTGCGCGTGGACGTGTGGGCGCTGATCCTGAGCCTGCCGGTGATCTTCTACTCCTCGACGATCTTCTTCACCGGCGCGTGGCAGGCGCTGCAGGCGCGCACCCTCGACATGATGGTGCTGGTCTCGGTCGGGATCGGCACCGGCTGGCTGTATTCGCTGGGGGTGACGCTCACCGGCGGCGGCGAGGTCTTCTACGAGGCCGCCACCATGCTGGCGACCTTCGTGCTGCTCGGGCACTGGTTCGAGATGCGGGCGCGCGGCGGCGCCAACGACGCCGTCTCCACGCTGCTCGACCTGTCCCCGCCGAAAGCCGTCGTGGTCCGCGACGGCAATGAGGTCGAGATCCCCACGGCCGACGTCGCGGTCGGCGACGTACTGCTGGTGCGTCCCGGCGCGAAGATCGCCGTGGACGGCACGGTGGTCGAGGGCACCAGCGAGGTCGACGAGTCGATGGTCACCGGGGAGAGCCTGCCGGTACGCAAGGAACCCGGGTCCGCGGTGATCGGCGCGACCATCAACACCACCGGCAGTCTGCGGGTGCGGGCGACCAAGGTCGGTTCCGACACCGCGCTCGCGCAGATCGTCGACCTCGTGCAGCAGGCGCAGAATTCGAAGGCGCCGGGACAGCGGCTGGCCGACCGAGCCGCGTTCTGGCTGACCCTGGTCGCGCTCGTGGGCAGCGTCGCCACCCTGGTGGTGTGGCTGCTCGCGGGCGCCTCGCTGAGCCGGGCGTTGCTGTTCGCGATCACTGTGGTCGTGGTGACCTGTCCCGACGCGCTCGGCCTCGCGACGCCGACCGCGATCCTGGTCGGCACCGGACTCGGCGCCAAACGGGGTGTGCTGTTCAAAAATGCCACGGCGCTGGAGGATTCGGCCCGCATCGACGTGGTCGTGCTCGACAAGACCGGCACCCTCACCAAGGGCGCGCCGGAGGTCACCGAGGTGGTGACGGCGCCGGCGGCCGACACCGACCGCATCCTGGCGCTGGCCGCCGCCGTCGAACGCGAGTCCGAGCATCCGCTCGCCGCGGCGATCGTGGCCTACGCGAAAGAGCATGGCGCGCCGTCGCTTTCCGCGACAGACTTCCAGAACGTCCCTGGCCGGGGCGCGACGGCCAGCGTCGACGGCAGCCGCGTCCTCGTCGGAAATCGCGGGCTGCTCGATCAGGAACACGTCGAACTCGCTGAGCTGGCGCGCCGTCGCGACGAGCTGGCGGCCTCGGGTCACACCGCGGTCCTGGTCGCCGTCGACGGCGCCGCCGCCGCGGTGATCGCCCTGGCCGACGCGGCACGCCCCAGCTCGGCGGCCGCCGTCGCGGCCCTGCACGACCTCGGCGTGGACGTGGTGATGCTGACCGGCGACAACGAAGCCACCGCCCGGCGCATCGCCGATGACCTCGGCATCGACACCGTCATCGCCGAGGTGCTCCCCGGCGACAAGGCCGACCGCGTCGCCGAGCTCCAGCGGGCGGGCAGGAAGGTGGCGATGGTCGGCGACGGTGTGAACGACGCGCCCGCGCTGGCCCGCGCCGATCTCGGCATCGCCATCGGCGCGGGCACCGACGTCGCCATCCAGACCGCCGATGTGGTGCTCATGCGCTCGGATCCGTTCACGGTGTCGACCGCGCTGCGGATCGGGCGCGGCACCGTCGGTAAGGAACACCAGAACCTGGCCTGGGCGGTCGGCTACAACGGGCTGGCCCTGCCGATCGCGGCCGGGGTGTTCGCGCCGTGGGGCCTGACCATGCGCCCGGAGATCGCGGCCATGGCGATGTCGGGGTCGAGCCTGATCGTCGCGCTCAACGCCCTGCGGCTGAAACGGCTCCCGCTGCCCGATGCCCCCGATCAGCAACCGGCCGGGCACCGCCTCGGCGCGGCCGCGGTACGCTCGGGATCGACGGCCTAGTTCCCGTTCCCACCTGTGCCGCGAGACCCACCGGCGGATCGGCCCGGGCGGTCCCCGAGTCCGCCGGCTGGCGGCGAACCGGTTGCTGGAAGTGTGCGCCGCTTATACTGTGGGCCAAGCGCAGCTGACCCGCCGTCGATCGGAGAGCGTCACATGGGGTACCAGCGCATCGTGGTGGGGACCAACGGCTCGGAATCGGCGCGCACCGCCGTCGCGGTGGCCGGCGAGCTGGCGCTGCGCCTCGAACTGGGTGTCACGGTGGTCAGCGTGTGGAAGGAAGCCACGCTCAAGGCGGGTACCGATGCCGCGTCGGCCGAGGCGGTCACCGCGAGCGCCGCCGAGGTCCTGCTCGAGGCCGGCGTTCCCGAGGTGGTGCGCATCGAGATCCCCGGCACCGCGGGCACCGTGCTGCTCGAGGAGGCCGCGCGCGAGCCCGACACGCTGCTGGTCATCGGCGGCGGCGGACTGGGCAGTTCGAAGGCCCGGCTGCTCGGCTCCACCGCCAATCATGTGTCGCACCACAGCGAATCCGATGTCGTGTTCACCCACAAGATCCCGAAGCGCTGGACCACCGTCGGGCTGACCACCGACGGCTCGGCCAGCTCGATCATCGCGGTGCGCCGCGGCTACGACGTCGCGGTCGCGCTGGGCGCCCGCCCGTTCCTGGTGACCTCCGCCAAGACCGACGACGACGGCGCCGACACCCTGCGCGAGGTCGAGGGCGCCGCCGGGGTCGACGATCCGGCGCTGTTCGGCCGCGACGTGCTCACCGGCGTCCCCGCCGCGGAGGCGATCTGCAACGCGGCCTGGAAGTACGACCTCGTCGTCATCGGCAATCGCGGAATGAGCGGTCCCGCACGGCTGCTCGGTTCGGTGGCCAACAAGGTGACCCACGATATCGACACCAATCTCCTGCTGGTCAACACGACGCACGGCGCGGTGGAACCCTGAGCGCGTATTGCGGGTTTGCTCCGGTTTAGCGGGTAACCGGCAAAGCCGCCCGAAACCTACGGGTCGGTCACTTATGATGTGCGGACGCGCGCGGTTCGGAACACGACGGAGTGGACGCCGGATGAATGCTGGGATCGAGGCGGCGGGCTTCTTCGGCCTGCTCGACTGGGAGAAGACGACCGGCCTGAGCAAGTTCTGGGTCGACATGATCAGCATTCCGATCTTCAGCGCGATGGCCGGTCTGATCACCAACTGGACCGGCGTGATCATGCTGTTCGCGCCCGTGCGTTTCACCGGCTTCTACGTGCCCGGCCTCAAGACGATCTTCCCGCTGCTGCCGCGCAAGGTGCAGATCCTGCCCACTTTCGCGCCCGGCGGCATCCTCGGCTTCCAAGGCTTCATTCCGGCACGCGCGGAGAAGATGGCCAGCCTGATGGTCGACAACGCGGTCGCCAAGATCGGCACCGCCAAGGACTTCTTCGACCAGATGGATCCGCGCAAGATCTCCGCGCAGGTCGCCCACGTCGCCCTGCCCAATGTGCGGTCGATGGTGGACTCGATCATGATCACCGAACATCCGCAGCTGTGGGCCGACATGCCGCCGCGCGCACGGGAAGTCGTGTACACGCGGGTCGAATCGGAGCTGCCTGCCATCACCGACCGCGCCTTCGACTTCATCGGCGCCAACATCGACCAGCTGCTGGATGTGAAGCTGATGGTCGTGGGGTATCTGCGGCGCCGCCCCGAACTGCTCAAGGACGTCATCTACGGGCTCGGCGCGCCGGAACTGCGGTTCATGACCCGCAGCGGGGTCCTCGGTTTCCCGTTCGGGGTGATCGTGGCGCTGTGGTTGTCGCTGCTGCACTACAGCACCCCGCACGGGGACACCCCCGCCATGATCTCGCTGCCCGGCTGGCTCTACGACATCCTGCATTTCCTGCCCGCGTGGTTGTGGGTACTGCTCGGCGGCGCGGTCGTCGGCGTGCTGGTCAACATCATCGCGATCAAGGTGGTCTTCGAGCCCGCGTCCCCGCAGCCGCGCTACAAATACCCGTGGCGGGTCGCGAAATTCGCCAAGCGCCAGCACCAGGCGGCCGCCGATCTCGGCCACGCCATCGGCTATCAGATCGTCACCCTCGACGTCGTCACCGAACAACTGCTCGACGGCCCGAGCGGGGACAAGACCCGCGCGGTCATCGCCCACTTCCTCAAGGTGGAGATCGACCGGGTGCTCGGACCGTTGCGCTCGGTGACCCGGCTCGCGGTGGGCCCGGCCCAGTTCGACGCCATCCAGGCCACCGCGGGCGCGAGTCTGGCCACGGAGATGAAGCCGTGGCTGGTCGAGGACGTCGAGTTCTCCCAGACCACCGCCGCCAGTGTCGACCGGCTCGCCACCGAGAAGCTGCGCGAACTGCCGCCCGACGAATTCGTCGAGATGCTGTACACCGCCATCGAACAGGACGCCTGGCTGCTCTATCTGCACGGCGGGGTCCTGGGTGTGCTCGTCGGCGCCCTGCACCTGCTGGTCTTCGGAGCGTGAGCATGAACGAACGCGACAACCTGCCCGCGCCGGAGCCCGAGCCCGGAATCCCCACCGACCTGGTGGGATTGGCGCGCATCGCCGGGCTCTCGCTGCGCCACATCGTCGGCGCCGTCACCCGGGGCGCCCTGCACACCGCGACCGATCTGGCCGACGACATCCGCGCGGGCGAACCGATCTCCCAGATCATCGACGAACGGGTCGAGTCGCTGCGCAAGATCGCCCTCGCCGCGCTCGGCCTGACGAGCACCGCCACGGGCGTCTACGGGTCCGGCGAGAACTCCGTGGGCGCCGAGGATCTCAAGGCGATGGGCGACGCGATGATCACCGAGGGCTGGGACTCGGCCCAGCAGCCACGCGACCTGCATCCCTCGTTCGTGCCGATCCTGCACGACCTGACCCCCGACGAGGCCCGCATCCTGCGCTTCCTGGCCGTCGCCGGTCCGCAACCGGCCATCGACATCCGCACCAAGACACCGTTCGGGATCGGGTCGCAACGCCTGGCCGACGGCATCAACATGATCGCCTACATGGCCGGATGCGCACTGCCCGAACGCGATCACCACTACCTCGGCAATCTCAGCAGGCTGGGGCTGGTGCGCTTCTCCACCGAACCGGTCGCCGATTTCCGTCGCTACGCCTTCCTCGAGGCACAGCCCAGCGCGCAGGCCGCCTACAAGGCGGTGAAGATGCGCGCCATCAGTTCCTACCGCAGCATCTACCTGTCGGTGTTCGGAAAGCAGTTCTGCGACGCGTGTTTCGTGCTCGGCGACTACGCCGGGGGCGGCTGGGCCAGTGACGATCGCGGCGACGTCTACCTGGGCAAGGGCCCCCGACTGCCGTGAGCGTCAGTCCTTGCCGCGCAGTGCGGCGAGTACGCCGTCGAACATCACCGACTTGATCGCGGTCATCGTGGGCTGGTCCTTGCCGCCGTGCGGTGCGACCATGGCGAGCGCGGCGTCGAGGACCTCGGCCTCGCCGACGGCGGCGTCGACCAGCTCGTAGGCCGCCGCGTCGGTGCCGCCGAAGCGGCGCCCGGTGGTCATGGCCGCGATCGCGGTGCGCGGCGGCACCTTGGCCTGGATGAGCGCCGCCATCCCGTTGGTGAACGGAATGCGGATATCGGCCTCGGGGAAGCAGAAGAACCCGCGATCGGCCCGCATCACCCGGTAGTCGTGGGCGATCGCCAGCATCGCGCCCGCCCCGAAGGCGTGCCCGCCGATCGCGGCGGCGGTCGGCATGGGCAGGGTGAGCATGCGGCCGAAGAGCCGGTGCACCGATTCGACGTACTCGGCGGCCCGATCACCGTTGGCCGACAACCAGTCCAGGTCCAGACCGTTGGAGTAGATCTTGCCGGTCGCGGTCGTCACCAGGGCGGCGGCGCCCTCGGCGACGGCGGTGTCGAGGTGGGCGTGCACCTCGGCGATGAAGTCGGGGGAGAAGCGGTTCTCGCCGTCGCCGAAGTCGAGGATCGCGATCGCGTCGTGGTGGCGCAGGGTGGGCATGACGGGTTTCCTTTCGGGGGCCGAGGTCTCAGCGGGGGCCGAGTTCGAGGACGGCACGGACGGCGGCCCGCAGCTGCGCGCGGGCCAGGGGGTCGGTGAGCCGGTCGCGGCGCAGCAGCACCGCGGTCGGCAGGTCGACCAGGCAGGTGGTGACGGTGGCGACGCCGCGCCGGTCCGCGCGGCCCCACAGGGCGCGCGAGAGCCGGGTCAGCACGGTCAGCAGCGCCTTCTCCGTGGCGGCGATGTCGTCGGCGAGCTCGGTCGGCAGGTCGCCGGCGAGGAGTTCCGCGCGGTCGACGAGCAGCAGCAGCCGCGCGGAGTCGGGGTGCGTGTCGGCCAGGCGGCCGGGCGTCTCGGCGGCGTCGACCACCGCGGCGATGCGGGCGGACCGATCGGCGGCGGCCACGGCGCGTTCGACGTCGACGGCCTGCAGCGCGAGGAACCGGCGCGCGGCGCGTAACCAGGTGCGCGCCAGCACTTCCTGACGCGACCCGAAACTGTGGTAGAGCGCGCCGTTGGACACCCCGGTCGCGGCGGCGACGGCGCGCACGGTCACGGCGGCCGGACCCGACCGCGCGGCGAGGCGCTCGGCGGCGTCGAGGACGGTCTCCGGGTCGTGGGTGCGGGGTCTCGGCATGAACAATAGTTTACAGAGCGTCTGCTCTGTTATTCCATTCGGGAGGTCATGTCAGCAGGTAGGGCGCCGATTATGTTCCGTCCCTTGGGATTTCGATCTCACCGCCACGGATTCGGGCACACGATAGTCTTCGTTGTGCTCGCGCGAGCCCTCGTTGTGATCGGGTACTGTTCGCATTCTTCGGTCCTGTCCGCACGAACAGATCGGCATCGCGATGTCCCGAGTGGTCACCAAGGAGCAGTACTACGACGCCGCCGTCACGGTGCTCGCCGAGTTCGGCTTCAAAGGTCTCAACATCGGGGTGCTGTGCCGCCGCCTCGGAGTCACCAGCGGCTCGTTCTACCACCACTTCGGTTCCTGGCAGGGGTTCGTCGACACCCTGCTCGAACACTGGGAGAACCGGCAGATGCTCGAGCTGCGCGCCCTCGACGTCGGCCACGGCGATCCCGACGCCGACGTGCGCGCCATGTCGGCGCTGGCCAGCGGCCTCGAACACGGCGCCGAAGCGGCCCTGCGCGCCTGGGCGGCCAACGACGAATCGGTCCACGTGACGGTCAAACGGGTCGACGAGTCCCGCCGCCGGACCGTGCACCGCGTCATCGACGGCGTCGTCGGCGACGCCGACACCTCCAGCGTCGTCACCGAGTTCGGGATGGCCATGCTGATCGGCTACCAGCAGCTCGCGGCCACCGGCGAACCGACCGAACTGGACCGGCTGCTCGCCGAATACGCGCGGCTGATCTACTCACACCGCCGTCAGCCGAGCAACTCGTCCACGTAGCACCAGCGCCACACCTCACCCGGTTCCACACTGCGCATCACCGGATGCGCCGTCGCCGCGAAGTGACCGCTCGCGTGATTGCCCAGCGAGGACTCACAGCAGGCGATGTTCCCGCACGCGACACACATCCGCAGATGCACCCACGTCAGGCCCTCCTCGACACACGCGCGGCATTCGAGCGCGCCGGCCGGATCCCGCAGCAGCGGAGCGTGTTCGAGATGGACGCAGCCGTCGGCCGCGGCCGCGCCCGCCAGGGGTTCGATCCGCGGTTCGTCGTCGCGCTCGTCGAAACGATCGATCATCGACTCCTCGAGATCGAGCCGGGCCAGCACGTGCTGGAGCACCTCGTAGTCGACCGAGCCCGCGTCGCGCACCCGCAGGACGGCGTCGCGTTCGGCGCCGAGCATGGCCAGCCGCAGCCGCCGGTACTCCGCGGTCGGGGTCAGCTGTTCGGCCTCCGGGCGTCCCAGCCGTTCCCAGGCGGCATTGGTGCGCCAGACGAGGCGCTGCCGCAGCGACTCGATCACCGGCTCCGGAGTGTCGGGGCGGACGCGCTTGTCCAGCTCGGCCAGGCCGGCGGCCGTGGCCTGTTGCAGCAGATCGGCTTTCGCGAGCGCGTCCTCGGCACGACTGGGCCCCCGCAACCGCAGCAACCGCACCAGCCACGGCAGGGACGTGCCCTGCACCAGCAGCGTGCCACCGACCACCACCAGCGCCAGCAGTTCCAGCACCGGCAGGTGCGGGGTCGAGGCGGGCAGCAACAACACTGCGGCCAGCGTCACCACCCCGCGCATCCCCGCCCACGACACCACCGCGGCATGACTCCACGGTTCGCTGCCGCGCCCGAACAGCCGGGCCACCAGGACCGGGGTGAACACCCAGATCGGGCGCGCGAGCATCACCGCGACCAGTACCGCCGCCGCCGTCACCAGCAGCGTGGTGTGGTCGAGGCCGCTGTGCCAGGCGCCGTCGACGATCCAGCGCACCTGCAGTCCGATGATCAGGAACACCGTGCTCTCGAGGATGAACTGGATGGTGCGCCAGTTCGTCGTCTCGGCGACCCGGGAGGCCGCACCCTGCCAGCGTTGCGCGCCGTGGCCCAGGATCATCCCGCACACCACCACCGCGATCACCCCGGACGCGTGGAAGTGCTCGGCGGGCAGATACGCCACGAACGGGGCGAGCAGCGACGCCGAGGTGTCGAGCACCGGATCGCTGATCCGTTTGCGCACGAGCACCAGCGCGGCCGCCACAGCCGCCCCGATCACCGCGCCGCCGACAGCGGCGAGCAGGAAGTCGCCCCCGATCTGCACCACCGTCACCGCACCGGCCATCGCCGCGATCGCGCTGCGCAGCGACACCAGCGCGGTCGCGTCGTTGAACAGCGACTCGTCCTCGAGCACCGTGACGATGCTGCGCGGCATCCCGGTGCGCCGCGCGATCGCCGTGGCCGCCACCGCGTCCGGCGGCGCGACCACCGCGCCCAGCGCCACCGCCGCCGCGAACGGGATCGGCAGCAACCACCACACCACCAGCGCCACCGCGAAGGTCGTGAACAGCACCAACCCCACCGACAGGGAGGCGATCGTGCGCAGATTGTCCTTGAAGTCGACCAGCGACGTGCGCAGCGCGGCGGTGTAGAGCAGCGGCGGCAGCAGCCCCAGCAACACCACCTCGGGCTCGAGGTGCACCTGCGGCACCATCGGCAGATACGACGCCGCCACCCCCGCCAGGGTCAGCACCAGCGGTTCCGACACCCCGAATCGCCGGGCCAGCGCCGCCAGCGCGGTCGCCGAACCGATCAGGACCACCAAGCCGATCGCCACATGCACGACCAGCATTCTTCCACCGGATTACTTCGGCAACGGCACCGAGACGAACCGCGCCACCAGCGACCACAGATACACCCCGAGGCTGGCACCGACACCCAACCCGACACACACCGCGCCCGCCTGCACGAAGTAGCTCACCCCCGCCACCTCGTACACCGACAGGATCAACCCCTGGCACACGATCAGACCCGGCAGCAACGCCCCGGTGATCCCGACCAGCGCCAGCGCCGACATCGGCAACCGCAACGGCTCCGACACCGCGCCGAAGCCGCGCGCACTCAGGTTCACCACCAGCTGGCTCAGTGCCGCCAGCACACCGGCCAGCGGCGTACCGCCGATCTGCACGCAGATACAGAACGCGAGCAACATCCCGCCGGCCTGCACCGACCACCACGGAAACGGCGCGGGCCCGGCATCGGCCGAATCCAGCCGCGCACACGCGGATTCCGGGTCGAGCCGACGCGTCACCACCTCCCGGGCGACATCCTTGAGCCTGCGCATCCGATCGCAGTCGAAACTGTCCAGCGACGCCGCCTCGCCCAGCCTGGAGGTGGTCCGGCCCGTCCCGTCGGCGCACTCGACGATCACCACCCGCCCGATCCCGACGACCCGCGCGTCCTCGAGCCCGAGCGCGGCCGCGCACGGCAGCACCATCAGCTCCATCGCCTCGGTCGCGAACCCGGATTCGAGCATCGCGGCGCCGAGCCTGGTCAGGAAACGCAGCGCCGCCTCGACCCGGCGGTGCTCGATCGCGGGGGTCGCCATGGCGACAATCCAATGTCGGCGCCGCGCGTGAGGCGTCCGCACACGCCGAACTCAGCCCACCTGGGCGGCGCCCCCGAGATGGCCCACCTCACCCCACACCCGCAAGCCCAGCCGCTCACCCTCGCGGCGCCACTGCGACACCGACGCGTTGGGCACCGGTTCGAGCGAATCCGGTACCGGCGCACCCATTCCCGCCAGGATGTAGCGCATCGACGCCACGACCGCGTCGTGCGTGACCACCAGGACCTGCTCCCCGGCCGCGACCACGTCGAGTTCGTCGAGGAAACTGCGCACCCGCACCGCCACATCGGCCAGCGACTCCCCGCCGGGCGGGCGATACACCCAGTTGCCCACCCGCTCCCTGCGCATCGCCTCGTCCGGGGCGCGGCGCCGGATCGCCTTGTACGGATGCAGTTCGAACACCCCCATCTCGCGATCGCGCAGCCGCTCGTCGACGAGGGTGCGGATCGGGCGCAGATGCCGATTGCGGGTCGCGGCGGCCTCGGCCATCACCGCCCAGGTGAGCCGGGTACGCAGGTACGGCGAGCACGCCACCAGCGTCGGCGTCTGCACACCCGCCAGCCCCGCCAGCCACTCACCCAGGCACCGCGCCTGCCACTGCCCGTACTCGGTGAGCTCCACCTCCGCGTCGGTGCCACGCATCGGACGCTGCTCGGTCGCCGGATCCGCGTACCAGGCGTTGGCCACGCTCTGCGCGTGCCGCACCGCCCACAGACCCCCGAGTGCGCGCGGCACCGCCAGTCCCTCCGCCACCGGCACCCACCCCCTTCGCTGTTCGATCGCCATCGGACCCCCTCCGCGCTCGTCCCGTCGTGCTCGGACGCGCCAGGGAATAGCGGCGTCACTACTGCTGTTCGTCTGAGATGTTCGGCGGACCGCCGCCGAGAGGAGGCCCGCTTGAGCACCAGAGTAGAGATCTGGACCGACATCAACTGCCCGTTCTGCTACCTCGGCAAAGCCCGATTCGAGGCGGCACTGGCCGAATTCGAGCACCGCGACGACGTCGACGTCGTGCACCGCTCCTTCGAACTCGACCCCACCCTGCCCGCCGACGAGACCGGCCCCGTCATCCCGCGCATCGCCGCCAAGTACGGCATCCCCGTCGAGCAGGCCGCCGCCAACGAGCGCGCCATCGGCGCCCAGGCCGCCGAACTCGGCCTGCCCTACCAGAGCAGCGGCCGCGACTACGGCAACAGCTTCGACATGCACCGGCTCCTGCACTTCGCCCTCGACCAGGGCAAACAGGACGTGCTGCTCGACGCGCTCTACGCAGGCAACTTCGCCGATCCCGAACCGGTCTTCGGTGACCACGAACGACTGGTCGCCCTCGCCGTCCGCGCCGGCTTCGACGAGACCGAGGTCCGCGACGTCCTCGCCGACCCCGACGCCTACGCCGCCGCGGTCCGCCAGGACGAGCTCGAGGCCCAGCAGCTCGGCGTCACCGGCGTGCCGTTCTTCGTCTTCGACAACAAGTACGCGGTCTCCGGCGCCCAGCCCGTCGAGGTCTTCACCCAGGCGCTGACCACCGCGTGGAACGACCGCCCCGCACCGCTGGTGCAGGTGTCCGCGGACGGCGCGCCCGCGTGCGGCCCGGACGGCTGCGCCGTCTGAGCGCTACAGGTCGATGACGACCTTGATGTCGGCGTGATCACCCGGATCGAACGCCTCGAGCGCCCGCTCCAACGGCAACCGCCGGGTGATCAGCCGGCCCAGCCACCCCGCGTCGGCCTTGGCCAGCGCCTGCGCCGCCAGCTCGTAGTGGTGGCGGTTGGCGTTCACCGAGCCGAACACCAGCGCGTTGTCGAGCACGATGTTGCGGTTGAGCGCGCCCACGTCCACCGACGCGTCGCTGCCCGGCGTCGACACACCCGTCAGACACACGATCACACCCGGATTGTTGATCTTGGCCGCGTCCAGCGCCACCGCGGGCGCGCCCGTCGCCTCGATCACCACATCCGGATCGATCCGCTCGGCCAGGTCCGAGGCCGACCCGGTGTGGAACGTGGCGCCGAGATCGGCGACCAGCCCCGGCTTCGGCCCCTCCGTCGTGCGGTCGAGGACATGCACATCGAGGCCACGCTGCACACCGAGCAGCGCCGCGAGCAATCCGATCGGGCCCGCGCCGGTCACCAGCGCGGTCTTGGGCTCGAACCAGGCGCGCTGGTTGATCCGCTCGATCTGATCCCAGGCCTTGGCCACCACCGTCGTCGGCTCCATCAGCACACCGACCTGTTCGAGCGCGGGATCCAGCTTCACCGCGTAGTCGACCGGCACCACCCAGCTGGTCGAGCCGAACCCGTCGATCTGCTTGATCCCGCGCTCCACGTACTGTCCGTTGCGGCACATGTCGAACTCGCCGCGCGCGCACGCGCCACACGGCACCGGGTCGGGCCTGCGCACGATGCCCACCACGAGATCGCCCGTGGCGAAACCACTTCCGTCGGGGGCCGTGCGCACCCGGCCCAGCGACTCGTGCCCGAGGACCAGCCGTTCGCGGCCCGGTGGCGCCCAGCCGTAGCTGCCCTCGGCGATCTCACGGTCGGTGCCGCAGATACCCAGCGCCACCCCGTCGACGAGCAGTTCGTCCGGCCCCGCCTGCGGATCCGGGACCTCCGCGATGCTCAACGAGCCCGGCTGATTCGGAATCACGGTCAATGCACGCATGTCGGCAACCCTTCCGCCACCTCGGCGACGCTGTCGGAACCTGCACGAATACCTGCGACAACGCTACGGGAACCCGGCCCGGTCACGCAGTACCGACAAGATCGCGAATAGCTTGCGATGTGCCGGCTAATGCTGCCACGATCGAGGAAGCCGCCGACAGCTGCTCGACCACGACGTGGGAGGTACCAGTGCAGGCCGTTCAGTACCGCAGCCCGGGATCCGCGCCCGAAGTCGTCACCGTCCCCGACCCCGAACCCGGACCCGGCCAGGTCCTGCTGAAGGTCGCCGCCGCCGGCGTGTGCCACTCCGACATCGCGGTGATGGGCATGCCCGCCGACCAGCTCGGCTTCCCGCTCCCACTGACCCTCGGCCACGAGGGCGCCGGCACTGTCGCCGCGCTCGGTGCCGGCGTCGACGGCGTCGAACTCGGGGCCATGATGGCCGTCTACGGGCCGTGGGGCTGCGGCCACTGCCACATGTGCGCCAAGGGCATCGAGAACTACTGCCTGCGCGCGAAGGAACTCGGCATCTTCCCGCCCGGCCTCGGCGCACCCGGCGCCATGGCCGAATACCTGATCGTCGACGATCCACGCCACCTCGTTCCGCTGGGTGACCTCGACCCCGTGCAGAACGTCTCCCTCACCGACGCGGGACTCACGCCCTACCACGCGATCAACCTGTCACTGCCCAAACTCGTCCCCGGCAGCACCTGCGTCGTCATCGGCGCGGGCGGGCTCGGCCACGTCGCCATCCAGCTGCTGCGCGCCATGACCGCGACCAGGATCATCGCCCTCGACCTGTCCGAGGAGCGGCTCGAACTGGCCCGCCGGGTCGGCGCGCACGACACCGTCCTCTCCGACGCCGGCGCGGCCGAGCGCATCCGCGCCCTCACCGACGGCGACGGCGCGCAGGTGATCCTCGACTTCGTCGGCGCCCCACCCACCACCGCCACCGCGGCGGCCGCCGCGGGCGTGGCCGCCGACATCACCGTCGTCGGGCTCGGTGGCGGCACCGTCGAGGTCGGGTTCGGCAGCCTGCCCTACGAGACCACCGTGTGCTCCCCATACTGGGGCACCCGGTCCGAACTCATCGAGGTCCTCGACATCGCGCGCAGGGGCGAGGTGTCGGTGCACGTGGAGACGTTCTCCCTCGACGAAGCGCCACTGGCCTACGAACGCCTGCACGCCGGCGAGATCACCGGCCGCGCCGTCATCGTCCCCGGCCGCTGAACCGTCACGCTACGGTGGACACCGACCGTCCGTCGGCAGCTGGAGGCGTCTTGCGCATCATCGTCCCGATCCTGTTCGTGCTCGCCGCCCTCCTCGGCGCCACCGCACCCGCCTCGGCGGCCCCGACCCTCGACGACACCACCAGCCGCAAGATCGACGAGCTGCTGGCCGTGCGCGCCGAAGCCGGGGACATCGACCGCGGCGAACTGCTCGCCCGCCTCGGCGCGCGCCTGCTCGACACCCCCTACGGGGCGAACATGCTCGTCGGCTCGGCCACCGAAGCCGAACAACTCGTCATCGACCTGCGCCGCGTCGACTGCTTCACCTACCTCGACTACCTCGAGGCCGCCTCCCGCTCCGGTGACCGCGACCAGTTCGTCGCCAACCTGCTCGCCACCCGCTACGTCGACAGCCGCGTCGAATTCGCCCAGCGCAAGCACTTCTTCACCGACTGGGCGAACACCGGGCGCCGCGCCGCCACCGACATCACCGCGAGCCTGAGCCCCGCCGCGGTCACCGTCACCAAGCAGCTCAACGCCAAGGCCGACGGCGGCACGTACCTGCCCGGCATTCCCGTCGTCGACCGCGCCGTCACCCACATCCCCGCCGCCGCGGTCGACGGGGGAGTGATCGCGGGCCTGCGCACCGGCGACTTCCTCGGCGCCTACTCGCCCGACACGGGACTCGATGTCACCCATGTCGGCCTCGTCGTGCACACACCCACCGGGCCGGTCTTCCGCAACGCCTCCTCCCTCGCCGAATACCGGGTCGTGGACACCCCGCTTGCCGATTACATCCGCACCACGCCGGGCATCGTCGTCCTGCGCCCTCTGTGAACCACGCTGCCGCACTTGACTTCAGGTCGACCTGAAGCGGCACCGTGAACGCATGACCACCTTCGACCACGCCGCGAGCCTCGGCTACGACCGCCGCGCCACCCGCCTGCTCGGCAGCCTCTACCGGCGCATCGCCACCGACATCGACACCGCGACCGGGCCCGGGGCCGCCGTCGCCGACATCGGCACCGGGCCCGGACGCCTGCTGTCGTGCCTGGCGGCCCGCCGACCCGACCTGCGCCTGCACGGCGTCGACCTGTCCCCGCACATGATCGAGATCGCCCGCCGCCACCTCGCCGATCAGCCCGTCGAACTCGCCGTCGCCGACGTGCGCGACCTGCCCTACCCCGACGCCGGCCTCGACACGGCCGTGTCCAGCCTGAGCATGCACGAATGGCCGGACCTCGACGCCGCCGCCCGCGAACTGCGCCGCGTCCTTGCCCCCGGCGGCGCACTCACCGTCTACGACTTCCGCTTCGCGCGCGCCACCGCGAGCCGACGCGCGCTCGCCACCCATTTCGGCACCGTCCGCACCACCCCCGTCCGGCTGCCGTGGCATCCGCTCGCGATCGTCACCCGCTACCACGCGACTGCCTAGGCTGGACGAATGACGGGGACCCACACCACGATCGGCGCTGCGGCGGCCCACTTCGGCCTGGGCACCCACGTGCTGCGGCACTGGGAGGACCGCGGTCTGCTCACCCCCGACCGCGACACCGCGGGCCGCCGCCGCTATCGCGACAGCGACCTGGACACCATCGCCATGATCGTCCTTGGCAAGCAGGCCGGCCTCTCCCTGGACGAGCTGGCCGTGCTGTTCACCTGCGCCCCCGACCGGGCGACCCGCGTCAAGGTGCTGCGCGAACACCACACCCGCCTCACCGCCCGGCTGGCCCGCACCAGGGCCGCCCTCGACGCGGTCGCCCACGTCCTCGACTGCGACGCCGAGGACTTCCGCACCTGCCCACACTTCCGCGATCGCCTCGCTGCCGTCCGCCGAGCCGACACGATCGCTGAGTGGTAACCAGGCTGCGGACAATCGCCCCGCCATGAGACGATCACACAGGTGACCAGCACGCCGGACCGGCCCCAGCACCTCAGGGATCTCGCGCTGCTGCGTCGCGTCCGCGACCGGATCGACCGCGAATACGCCCAGCCCCTCGACGTCGAAGCCCTCGCCCGCGGCGTCCACCTCTCCGCGGGCCATCTGAGCAGGCAATTCCGGGCCGCCTACGGCGAATCCGTGTACTCCTACCTGATGACCCGCCGCATCGAACGCGCCATGGCGCTGCTGCGCCGCGGCGACATGAGCGTCACCGAGGTGTGCTTCGCCGTCGGCTCGTCCTCGCTGGGCACCTTCAGCACCCGCTTCACCGAACTCGTCGGCGTGCCGCCCAGCGTCTACCGGCAGCAACAAGCCGAAGCCACCGCGGGAATGCCGTCGTGCGTGGCCAAGAAGGTGACCAGACCGATCAGGAATCGAGAAGCACCGACCACCAGCGGCCGATAGCGTGGTCGCCATGAACATCACCATTCACCAGACCTACCTGCCCCACGACGACCCCGACGCCGCCCTCGCCTTCTACCGCGACGCGCTCGGCTTCGAGGTCCGCAACGACGTCGGCTACAACGGCCTGCGCTGGATCACCGTCGGCCCGGCCAACCAGCCCGACACCGCCATCGTGCTGCACCCGCCCGCCGCCGACCCCGGCATCACCGACGAGGAACGCCGCGTCATCACCGAGATGATGGCCAAGGGCACCTACGCCGGGGTCAACCTCGCCACCGAAGACCTCGACGGACTCTTCGCCAAACTCCAGGCCGGCGACATCGAGGTCGTGCAGGAACCCACCGACCAGCCCTACGGCGTCCGCGACTGCGCCTTCCGCGATCCCGCGGGCAACATGATCCGCATTCAGCAGACATAGTGAGTCGGACCCCGCGGCTACCATCGACCGGCGACGCCGAACGACCTAGGAGACCCATGAGTACGGCCACGAAAACCACCACCCCGACCGTGGAACCGGCCGACAGCCACGACCTGATCCGAGTACACGGCGCCCGGGTCAACAACCTGCGCGACATCAGTGTCGAGATCCCCAAGCGCAGGCTCACCGTGTTCACCGGCGTCTCCGGGTCCGGCAAGAGCTCGCTGGTCTTCGGCACCATCGCCGCGGAGTCCCAGCGCCTGATCAACGAGACCTACAGCGCGTTCGTCCAGGGCTTCATGCCCAGCCAGTCGCGCCCCGACGTCGACGTCCTCGAGGGCCTCACCACCGCCATCCTCGTCGACCAGTCCCGCCTCGGCGCCGACCCGCGCTCCACCGTCGGCACCGTCACCGACGCCAACGCGATGCTGCGCATCCTGTTCAGCCGACTCGGTGACCCGCACATCGGCTCCTCCCAGGCGTTCTCCTTCAACGTCGCCTCGATCAGCGGGTCCGGCGCGGTCGCCGTGGAGAAGAACGGCGTCACCGTCAAGGAACGCCGCAGCTTCTCCATCACCGGCGGCATGTGTCCCACCTGTGAGGGCAAGGGCACCGTCAACGACATCGACCTCACCCAGCTCTACGACGAGAACAAGTCCCTCGACGAGGGCCCGTTCACCATCCCCGGCTACAGCATGGACGGCTGGATGGGACGGATCTACAAGGGCAGCGGCTTCTTCGACCCGGCCAAGCCGATCAAGAAGTACACCAAGAAGCAGCTCGCCGACCTGCTCTACAAGGAACCCACCAAGATCAAGGTGGACGGCATCAACCTCACCTACGAGGGCCTGATCCCCAAGATCCGCAAGTCCATGCTGTCCAAGGATGTCGAAGCGCTGCAGCCGCACGTGCGGGCCTTCGTCGAACGCGCCGTCACCTTCGGCACCTGCCCCGACTGCGACGGCACCCGCCTGTCCGCCGAGGCCCGCTCCTCCAAGATCGACGGCGTCAGCATCGCCGACGCCTGCGCCATGCAGATCACCGATCTCGCCGAATGGGTGAAGACCGTCGAGGACCCGTCGGTCGCGCCACTGCTGGAATCGCTGCGCCAGACCCTGGACTCCTTCGTCGAGATCGGCCTCGGCTACCTGTCGCTGTCGCGCCCCTCGGGCACCCTGTCCGGCGGTGAAGCCCAGCGCGTCAAGATGATCCGCCACCTCGGGTCCTCGCTCACCGACGTCACCTACGTCTTCGACGAGCCCACCGCCGGCCTGCACCCGCACGACATCCAGCGCATGAACGACCTGCTGCTGCGCCTGCGCGACAAGGGCAACACGGTGCTCGTCGTCGAACACAAGCCCGAGACCATCGTCATCGCCGACCACATCGTCGACCTCGGCCCCGCCGCCGGTTCCAAGGGCGGCACCATCTGCTTCGAGGGCACCGTCGACGGGCTGCGCGCCAGCGACACGGTCACCGGCCGACACTTCGACGACCGCGCCACGGTCAAGGACACGGTGCGCAAACCGAAGGGCGCGCTGAAGATCCGCGGCGCGAAGGCGAACAACCTGCGCGATGTCGACGTCGACGTCCCGCTCGGTGTGCTGGTGGCCGTCACCGGCGTCGCGGGCTCCGGCAAGAGCTCGCTCGTGCACGGCTCCATCCCGATCGACGAGGGCGTCATCTCCGTCGACCAGGCCCCCATCAAGGGATCGCGGCGCAGCAACCCCGCCACCTACACCGGCCTGCTCGACCACATCCGCAAGGCCTTCGCCAAGGCCACCGGCGCCAAGCCCGCCCTGTTCAGCGCCAATTCCGAAGGGGCGTGCCCGAACTGCAACGGCGCGGGCGTGGTCTACACCGACCTCGCCATGATGGCCGGGGTGTCCACGGTGTGTGAGGTGTGCGAGGGCAAACGGTTCATGGCCGAGGTCCTCGACTACACCTTCGCGGGCAAGAACATCAGCGAAGTCCTGTCGATGCCCGTCGACGAGGCCCGCGAGTTCTTCGGCGAGGGGGAGGCCCGTACCCCGGCCGCGCACAAGATCCTCACCCACCTCACCGAGGTCGGGCTCGGCTATCTCACCATCGGTCAGCCGCTCACCACCCTGTCCGGCGGTGAGCGCCAGCGCCTGAAGCTGGCCACCCACATGGCCGACAAGGGCGGCGTCTACATCCTCGACGAGCCGACCACCGGCCTGCACCTCGCCGACGTCGAACAGCTGCTCGGCCTGCTCGATCGCCTCGTCGACGCGGGCAAGTCCGTCATCGTCGTCGAACACCACCAGGCCGTGATGGCCCACGCCGACTGGATCATCGACCTCGGCCCCGGCGCCGGTCACGACGGCGGCCAGATCGTCTTCGAGGGCACCCCCGCCGATCTCGTCGCGGCCCGCTCCACCCTCACCGGCGAGCACCTCGCCGACTACGTCGGCGCCTGACCGCGCTGCCCCTCCCCGGACGAAAGGATCGTGGGGGAGGGGCAGCTCGGTGTGACGTATCTCGCCGCCGTCACCCCTGGTACCGGCCGCACCCACCGGCCTAGCCTGAGGTTCTCGCACGCGAAATCGCCTGCACCAGAGGGATATTCGGTACGAAACGGACATGCCGGAACTGGTCGGTGACGCGATGGTCTCGCGTGCGCCGAGAGCGCGACCGGGCCGGCCGCGCAGCCCTGGACCGAGGAGTCGCGCCGGTGTCGCATCGAACCGTCCTGAACCGCCGAGGGGCGCTGGCCGCCCTCGCCCTGCTCGCCGTCGCCGGGTGCGGTGGCTCCGATTCCGCCGCCGCCCCCTCGCACTGGGACTACGACCGCGAAGGCCCCGACCACTGGGCCGACCTCGACAAGCAGTACGCGACCTGCCGAAACGGCCACGCCCAGTCACCCGTCGACCTCCCCGGCGCCACGGAGACACACCCCACCGACCACATCGAGATCGACTACCGACCCGTCCCCGCCGCCGCGCTCACCAACAACGGCCACGCCGTCCAAGCCGACGTGCCCGCCGACTCCGGTAACCGGATCATCGTGGACGGCACCCCGTTCTCGTTGCGCCAGTACCACTTCCACCTACCCAGCGAGCACACCCTCGACGGGGCCGAAGCCGCCATGGAACTGCACCTCGTGCACGCCGACCAGGCCGGACGCCTCGCCGTCCTGGCGGTCCTGCTCCGTGCCCAGACCGCCCCGAGCCCACTGACGGGGGTCCTCACCGCCGCACCGGATAGGGTCGGCGCCACCAGGACGCTCAGCAACATCGATCCGAGCGCCTTCCTGCCGGACAACCGCACCCAGTTCCGCTACGAAGGCTCCCTGACGACCCCGCCGTGCACCGAGGGCGTCGCCTGGATCGTCCTGCGTGACCCCAGCCCGGTCGCTGTCACCGATGTCGACCGCTACCGCGCACTCTTCCCACACACCAACCGCCCGGTCCAACCCCGCTACGACCGCCCGATCATCCTCGCGGGCACCAACTAGACGCGGGTACCGCTCAGGCCTTCAGGCCGTTGAGGATCAGCCGCAGTCCGTCCCGATCCGGTTCCTGACCACCCACTTGCTGTGATGGCCCACCCCGGACACGCGGGGCCGCGTTCAGGGGCGGGGGAGTAGACCCAGGGTCAGGTGACCGACCAGGTCGTCGAGGAGCTGTTCGGAGTCGTAGTCGGCGGTGTAGCCCGAGCCGATGAAGGCGGCCAGGCCCTGCAGGGCCGCCATCGCGGTGACGCCGAGGCGTCTGGGATCGCCGGGGACGATCTCGCCTGCCGCCTGGCCCTCGGCGATGAGAGCGATCGGGACGGCGAAGGCGCGGTCGGCGGCCTCCTGGATCTCCGCCGCGGTGGAGGCTTGCCTGCGCGCGAACATCAGGGGGAGCAGTTCCGGATTGTCGACGGCGAAGCGCAGATACGCGCGGGCCAGGGTCTGCAGGCGGGTCGTGATCGGACCGTCGGTCGCGGCCCGTTCGAAGCACTCACCGAGCCGTTCCAGCCCGGTGACGGCCAAGGCGTCCAGGAGTGCCTGCTTGTCGCGGAAGTGCCTGCTCGGCGCCGCATGGCTGACGCCGGTGTCGCGGGCCAGCTGACGCAGCGACAGCCCGTCCGCGCCGACGCTGCGCAACGCCTTCTCGGCGTGCTGCAGCAGGGCGGCGCGGAGGTCTCCGTGGTGATAGCGCGAGTGCAGGGACATGGTGCAAGCAGGATATCCGACACGCGCCGAATGTTTGCATTGACTACTTTGTAGTCGCTGACTACATTAGCCATTGCCATGACTGACAACTCGCCGCAGCGCAGCATGCCCCTGCGCGCCTGGTTCGCCCCCGTCACCCTCGTCACCGTGCTGGCCGCGCTCCTGGGAACCATGTACCTCGGCTACACCGCCGACCCCGAGAAGCACCTGCACGACTTCCCGATCGCCTTGGTCAACCAGGACGTCGGCGACACCCTCGCCGGCGCACCCACCAACCTCGGCGACCAGATCACCACCGCGCTGGGGGAGAACATCCCCGCCGACAAGATCGACCTGCGCACCCTCGGCATCAACGAAGCTCAACAGCAGCTGCGGAACGGCGAGGTCTACGGCGCCATCGTCATCCCCGGCGACTTCACCAAACGCGTCGCCATCCTCGGCGCCGGCGCGATCGTCCCCGGCGACGTCGAACGCCCGATCATCACCGTGCAGACCAACCCGCGCGCGGGCACCCTCGCCGCCCAGATCATGCAGACCATCGCCGACAAGGCCATGACCCAGGTCAACGCCACCGTCGGCACCCAGCTCACCGAGCAGGTGAACGCCGCGGCCGGCGCCACCCCGCTCAGCGGCGCCGCGCGCCTGCAGCTCACCCAACCCATCGACGTCGTCGTCACCGCCTACCACCCGCTGCCCGAAGGCACCGGCCAAGGCCTGGCCGCGTTCTTCTACACCCTCGTCCTGCTGATCGTCGGCTTCAGCGGCGCGATGATGATCAACTCCCTCGTCGACGGATCACTCGGCTTCGTCCCCGCCGAATACGGGCCGTGGCACAAACCGACCACGCCCGCCAAGATCAGCCGCTGGCGGACGCTGCTCATCAAGTGGGGGATCGCCGCCATCAGCGCACCCCTGGCCTCCGCCGCCTTCCTCGCCGTCGGCGCGCTGCTCGACATGTCGCTCGAGCGACCCCTGCTGCTGTTCCTCTACGGCACCCTGGCGATCATCGCCATCGCGGTCACCGGCCTGTCGGTGATGGCCGCCTTCGGCACCGCCGGACTGATGATCAACCTCATCGTGTTCGTCGTCCTCGGCATCCCCTCGTCCTCGGGCACCATCCCGCTGGAAGCCACCCCGCGCTGGATCGCCGACCTGGCCTCCTTCGAACCCATGCACCAGATCTACCTCGCCGTGCGCGCCATCCTGTTCTTCGACGGCCGCCTCGAAGCCGGTCTGAGCCAAGGACTCTGGATGACCCTGCTCGGCCTCGCGATCGGCCTGGTGCTCGGCGCCGTCGCCACCCACACCTACGACCTGCGTGGCCTGTACCGCCTCGGTCTGGACCACCGCCGCGAACCGGCGACCGCGCGTTAGCGCAACCCACCGACCAGTCACCCACGTGGAAGGCCACTGATGCGCGAGTTCGAAGCCCCGGCTTCCTACACCATTCCGGAACACGCGAACAATTCCGACAGCGTGTTCCGGCACGCGGAGCACACCCCGGACACGGTGCTGTTCCAGGTCGCGACCGACAACGGCGACCTGGCCGACGTCACCGCCGCCGAATTCGCTCGCACCGTCACCGGAGTGGCCAAGGGCCTCATCGCCTCGGGCATCAGCTTCGGCGACCGCGTCGCCATCATGGCGCCCACCCGCTACGAGTGGATCGTGCTCGACCACGCCATCTGGGCCGCAGGCGGCTGCACCGTCGCCATCTACGACAGCTCCGCCGCCGAACAGGCCAAGTGGATCCTGCAGGACTCCGCCACCCAGCTGCTCGTCGTCGACAGCGACAAGCACCGCGCGGTCATCGACCAGATCCCCCTCGACGACCTGCCCGCCCTGCGCGAGATCCTGCAGATCGACCACGACGTGATCGCCGCGCTCACCCAGCGCGGCGCCCACCTCGACGACAACACCGTGCACACGCGCCGCGCCGAGGTCGGCGCGAACTCGCCCGCCACCCTCATCTACACCTCCGGCACGACGGGCCGCCCCAAAGGTGTGCTGCTCACCCACGCGAACCTCTACGCGGAATCGAAGTCCGACCGGATCGCGCTGAGCGAATTCGTCACCGACGGCAACAAGACCCTGATGTTCCTGCCACTCGCGCACGTCTTCGCGCGGGCGGTCACCCTGGCAGCCCTCGACGCCAAGGTCGTCGTCGCGTTCAGCGCGGACTGGTCCACCCTCGTCGACCAGTTCGGCAGCTTCCGGCCGCATTTCATCCTGGCGGTGCCGCGCGTCTTCGAGAAGGTCTTCCACGGCGCGAAGCAGAAGGCGCACGCGGGCGGCAAGGGCTGGATCTTCGACCGGGCGACCGATACCGCGATCGCCTGGAGCGAGTCACTCGACCATGGCGGACCCGGGCTCCTGCGCCGCCTCGAGCACGCCCTCTTCGACAAACTCGTGTACGGGCAGTTGCGTGCCGCCCTCGGCGGACAGTGCACGGCCGCGGTCTCCGGCGGCGGACCGCTCGGTGCCCGCCTCGGCCACTTCTTCCGCGGCGTCGGCGTCCCGATCTACGAGGGCTACGGCCTCACCGAGACGACCGCGGCGATCACCGTGAACACGCCGGGCAACACCCGCGTCGGCACGGTCGGCCGCCCGACCGAGGGCCACGGCATCCGCATCGCCGACGACGGCGAACTGCTGCTGCGCGGGCCGGTCGTGTTCGGCGAGTACTGGGGCAACCCCGAGGCCACCGCGGCGGCATTCACCGACGGCTGGTTCCATACCGGCGATCTCGGCGCCGTCGACCGTGACGGCTACCTGACCATCACCGGCCGCAAGAAGGAAATCCTCGTCACCGCGGGCGGCAAGAACGTCGCACCGGGCCTGCTCGAGGACGCGCTGCGCGCGCACCCGCTGATCGGCCAGGCGATGGTGGTCGGTGACGGTCGCCCGTTCATCGGAGCACTGCTCACACTCGATCCGGAGACGGTGCCCGACTGGGTGCGGCGGCACGGTCTGCCGGCAGGCACACCGCTGGAGACCCTGATCGAACACCCGGATCTCGTCGCGGAAATCGACGCCGCCGTCGCCGAAACCAACAAGCTGGTGTCCCATGCCGAGGCCGTGAAGAAGGTGCGGATCCTGCCGGTCGACTGGACCGAGGCGACGGGTGAGCTGACGCCGAAGATGTCGCTGCGGCGGGCGGAGGTCATGAAGAAGTACGCGGAGGACGTGGAGAAGATCTATTCCTGACTTCCCGCCCAACCCCCCTTGTTTCGTCACTGTGACGAAATAAGGGGTTGGGGAAGTGGAGGGGAGTGCGCCAGAGGTTGGACGAGTCTTCGGTGAGGCGGCCCACCCGGGGCGATGAGGCCTGGACGGGCAGAACTCGCGGACAACGGGCTCAGATCAGGTGGCGGCGGACAGCCCACGGACCAGCACGCGTGGTGCGGATAGCGGACATGCGCGTGCGGCCGTCCATCTGAGCCGGGAGTCCAGCGAGCCGAGGCGTGGACTGCAATGCTGCATGCGGCGCAGAACGATGTACGCAAACCCACCTCCTGACCGGCCGCGTTCAAACGCCGATAATGCACATTATGTCAAGTAAAGCCCGCAGATGATCGACGGCAGCGCACAACCCGCTACCCCCGCATCAAGACTCGTTCAGCGCGGTGTCAGCGTGATGGCGCCGATTTCCACGCCGCCGAAGAATGCCGGACCCGAGTAGCCGCCGCGTCCGTCGCTGTTCATCACCACCCGGTGGCCGGGAAAAATGTCCACGTAACCACCGCTGGGCGTCGGCTGGATCGGATAACGGCCGATCAGGACCAGTTCCCCACCCTCGACGCGGGCATCACGTTGCAGGAGCACGATCCCGCCCGACAATGTCGTGGACGTGTAGGGACCGGGTTCGACCTCGGCGGCAGCCTGCCCGGTCGCGCCGAACAAAACGGCCGAACCGACGGCTACGGCAATCGCTGCGGTCCGGATCATCGCTGGTCCGGTGGCGCGTATGGACATCGTCGTCTCCTGTCGCCTCGGGCTACTGATTGTACGCCCGCAGGCCCCGGCTGACCCGGTCGAATGTTCAGCAATCGTCGCTATGTACCCGACCATTGGTGGCGCCGGAAAGTGCGCCACCAAAAGTCATAATGCGTAGCCAACTCAGATGAAGAAATTGAAGATGGCACTCGCGAGCCACTGGAAGAAGTCCACGACCATTTTACTCACCTCCCTTCCGCTCAATCCGCCGCCGATCGGACCCCCCAGCTAGTTAGGCGACGAAAAGGTGGTTGCACTACGTGATATCGGAATTCCCCGAAAAACGTTAGCGGAAACGTTGCTGCTCACAGGGCCAGCCGCCGATGCTCCCGACGTAGCCGCAGGTGGTCGCGAACAGCCACCCATCCACCGGGTCGGCGCCAACGAATGCATGTCAGGCGGGTCGGTTAGTACTTTCCATGTACCCACAACACTCCCCCGTGGCCGACCCGCCTACCCTATTTCACCGAAATTCAAACCTATTGTTTTCGGCCGCGCTGTCACCATGCGGCGACAATCGGCACGCCGTGCTCCTGTCGCTGCCATTCGGCGCCCAGACGGGCAATTCGGCCGGGCCCGGCTATTCCCCGTACCTCCGCGATCCGCGCGCCGCGGATATCCAGGACCGCGATGCCGAGGACCCGGCCCTCCAGGGTGAAGAGCATGGCCGGACTCCCGTTGACCACGGCAGCGTGAATCGCCGGTGACCCACCGGCGAGCTGGTATTTGGCCGGCGACGGCTTCAACCCCGCGCGCACCGCGCTCGCGAGCCGCCGCGGCGTCGGGAATCGGAGGAACGGGTCGGCCAGTCCCCCGACACCGTCGGACAAGCCGGTCGCGTCATCGGTCAGCAGGGCCACGAGGGGTGCGACGCGGCCCGACGACGCGGCATCCACGAACGCCTCCACCACGCGACGGGCGGCGGCGCGATCGGCGGGCGTGGTGATGCGGGCGGCGGCGACGCGACGCTTGGCGCGGTGCGTGTGCTGCTGACTGCTCGCCACGGAGATCCCGAGCATGTCCGCGATCTCGGCATGGCTGTAGGCGAAGGCCTCGTGCAGGACGTAGGCGGCGCGTTCGACCGGTGCGAGGCGTTCCATGAGCGTGAGCACCGCCAGCGTCACCGATTCGCGTTGCTCGGCGGTGTCGGCCGGACCGAGCAGCGGATCGCCGTCGAGCAGTGGTTCCGGCATCCAGGTGCCGACCGCGCGTTCGTGCCGTGCCTTCGCCGAGCGGAGCCGGTCCAGGGCCAGGTTGGTGACGATCTTGGTCAGCCAGGCCTCCGGGACGTCGACATGGGCGCGGTCGGCGGCCTGCCACCGCAGGAACGCGTCCTGCACGGTGTCCTCGGCGTCGGCCGCCGAGCCGAGCAGGCGGTAGGCGATCGAGGCCAGCCGCGTCCGGCTGGCCTCGAATCGGGTGACGGCGGCGAGATCCATGAGCCCGAATCTATCCGGCGACCAGCCCGGGCACCTGCGGTCGGCTCACGGACCGGTAGTGGTGGCCGGGCTTGCCGAAGGTGGGGTGCCGCAGGCTCCACGCGGCGGTGTCGAGGATCGTCTTCTTCACGCGGGCGGCGGTTCTGCCGCACAATGCCCACGACCGGGCGTGCGCGTCGCCGTCAACGAGTTGGAAGATGCCGTCCTTGCGGCCGAGGCTGATGTGGTTGCCGACGTAGGGCTGGGCGTTGGTCGCGATGGTGCGGCCGGTGCGATCGCCGATGATCGCGCCCGTGGCCTGCATGCTCGTCGAGCCCGCGGACGCGCACGACATGGGCAGCGGGCGGCCGTTGTCGCCGACGACGAACGCGGCGTCCCCGGCGACGTAGACGTCGGGATGCGAGACCGACCGCATCTGCCGGTCGACGACGATCTGCCCGTTGGGTCGCACGTCGAGTCCGCAGGCGGCCGCGATCGGGTGGACGGCGAATCCGGCGGCCCACACGACGGCGTCGGCGGCGAATCGTGTGCCGTCGGCGGCGATCGCCGCGGTGGCGTCCACCCGGTCGATGGTGGTGTGTTCGTGGACCGTGACGCCGAGCCGATCGAAGGCACGGAACAGGTGCCGTCGGGCTTTCGGGCCGAGCCAGCCACCCGCTTGGCCCCGGGTCGCCAGGCTCACGCGCAGGTGCGGGTGGGATTCGGCGATCTCGGTGACGGCTTCGATCGCGGTGAGGTTGCCGCCGACCACCAGGACGGTGCCGCCCTCCCCCAGTTCGCCCAGCCGGCGGCGCAGGCGCAGCGCGGCCGGGCGTGCGGCGACGTGGAAGGCGTGTTCGGCGACGCCGGGCACCTGGTCGACGGCGGCTGTGCTGCCGAGGGTGTAGAGCAGGGTGTCGTAGGGGATCCGGTCGACGCCGGAATCGTCGACGACGGTGACGCTGTGGTGTGCGGGGTCGATGTCGCTCACGCGGGCCACGCGCAGCCGGATGCCGGTGCCTGCGAAGATCTCGGTCAGCGGCCGGTGGCGGAGGTCTTGTCCGGCGGCGAGCTGGTGCAGGCGCAATCGTTCGACGAAGTCCGGTTCGGCGTTGACGACGGTGAGCTCGACATCGTCCGCATGGAGTTGCCTGGCCAGGTATCCGGCGGAGAAGGCTCCGGCGTATCCGGCGCCGAGGATGACGATGCGGTGCTTCATGGTTCGCTCCTGTCTGGTTCGCGTGTCCCTTGAACGGGACAGCGCGCGATTTCCTGACAGGGAGCGTGAGTGAGGTGGGTCACAGGTCGGGCATGCGTACCGGGCGTGACCCTTCCCGCAGGGAGCGGGCGCCGGCGACGCCGACGAGGGAGGCGGCGACGGCCGGGCCGACGGGGACCAGGGGCGCGGCGCCGTGTTCGACGGTCGCCCGGAATCCCTCGAGGATGCGGACCGTGCCGACAGCTTTGGATTCGACGGGGGTGCCGTCGGGCAGAGTGACCGCTGTCGGCGTGCGGACTTCGTCGCGGACGACGCCGTCCGGGGCGGTCCAGGATTCCTTGCGGACCCGCACCGACCACGCGCGCTCCCCCGGCGCCCGCAGCGACTCGGCGATTCCCTCGCTGCCGCGGACCGAGACCCAGCTCCAGTGGCTGTCGGGTTCGCCCTGCAGGAAGCCGTGGCGGGCGATGGCCAGTCCCCCGCCGCTGAGCCGGACCACCAGGACCGCGGCGGTGCGTGCGTCGGTGGTGTCGACGAGGAAGGCGCTGACCTCGGTCGGGTGTTGGCCGGTGAGGGCCAGGATCGGCGACAGCGTGTGGGTGCAGTAGGCGGTGGGCGCGATGCGGCCGCGCCAGTGGCCGGGGTCGCCGATCAGTGCGGTGACGTCCTCGGGGGACATGCCGTGCAGGTAGTCGGCTTCGATGAGGGTGACACGGCCGATCTCCCCGTTTTCCACGGCGGCGCGCAGGAGTTCGACGTGTGGGTGGAAGACGTAGTTCTCGGCGAAGGAGTAGGTGGCGGTGGAGCGCCGCTCCGCCTCGAGGAGTGCTGTGGCCTGGTCTTCGTCGGCGCAGGCGGCGGCTTCGGAGAGCACGTGGACGCCGCGGTCGAGGAAGGCGATGGCCAGGGGTGCGTGTTCGTCGAAGTCGTTGGCGAGGACGACGCCGTCGAGGTCGAGGTCCAGCAGCGCGGTCCAGTCCGCGTGGATGTCGGTGCCGGGCAGGGCGGCGGCCGCGTCTGTGCGGCGTTGTGCGTCGCGGTCGCAGCCCGCGACGACGTCGATGCCGAGCCGACGACTCCACGAGGCCAGGTACAGGCCCATTCCCAGTCCGACCACTCCGATGCGCATGGTGACAGGTCTAGACAAGGGATCTGTTGGGCGTCAACCGATTTCTCAGGCGACGAGGACGTCGGTGATCGGTCGTCGTGGCGTGGATTCCAGCGGTGTGGCCGCGAACGGCATGACGCCGAGGCGGATCATGACGTGCGGGTAGGCGCATTCGCGCAGGACGGTCGCGCGGATCTGGTCGCGGAGGTCGAGCATGCCGAGGGGTTCGGACTGCAGGCTGGTGGCGAGGCCGCGGTAGGTGGCTTGCAGCAGCATGGCGCTGGTCGCTTCACCGGCGCGCAATTGGGCGAGGCGGTCGTCGCGGGGTGTGCAGACCACGAGCCAGTGCGCCGAGTCGGGGCCGTCGGTGAATTCGGCGAGTTCGGTGCCCGCGAAGACCCGCATGGGGATCTCCTCGGGTGATCGGGCGGCGGGCGCGTTGCGGGCGGGGACGCCGGTCGGGGCGCCGTGGCAGCCGCTCCATGCGGCCAGTTCGGCCTGGTAGGCGGCGTCGGTGGCGTGGCGGTCGGCGGCGCGGCGCATGGGGGCGGCGAGCTGGGTGAGCAGCGGGTCGGGGACGTGTCGTGCCGCGGTGCCGTAGCGGGCGGCGCTGCGGGTGATGGCGCGCAGGTCGGTGGTGGGGATGGGCAGGCCAGGGTAGCGGCGCCGGTCGGACCGGCGGACGTGGATGGCGGCGGCCAGCCGGATGTCGAGGTCGGTGGGTGGCTGGGGGGTGAAGCCCACGGTGGCGAGGTGATCGGGGCGCGCGGGGTCGGGCATGCGGGTGATGTCGGCGCGCCAGCCGAGCATGGCGAACGCGACCTCGAGGTGGTTGAGGGCGGCGCCGCAGCTGACCAGGAGGGCGCGGGCGCGGGGGTCGGTCGCGGTGAGCTGGCGTCCGAAGTCGGCGTACAGGTCGACCCGGCCCCGCGTGATCTTCCAGCGCCAGGGCTGGGAGTTGTGGACCGAGGGTGCGCGGACGGCCAGCGCCAGGGCGTCGTGGCACGTGGCGGTGCTCGGCGCGGTGTGTGGCATGGGGCGAACTTCCCGGGGTTGGTGGTACGGACGGTTCTCGACTGTAGGTGGCGTGTCTGTGTATCCACCACAGCGATGGCTTCGTGACGTGCCGGTGACCTGGCGTGATGTCGCTCCCCCGTGGTGGTCTTCGGCCCGTCAGCGGCCGGATTTCGCCGGTGCGGCGCGGGGTGTGTGGTGGTGTGGCCAGTGGCGAAGCTCGCACCTCGAGATCTTTTCGTGATACTCGATACTGTGCGTCACGCACAAACCGGTGGGACTCAGATCGGCCGGGTGAGGACCTGGCGGTACCACCGGCAGACGCCGAGGGCGAAGCGCAGTTCGAAGGTGTCGGTGTCGAGGGCGATGCCGTAGCGGCCGGTGAGCTGCTGGATGCGGTATTGCACGGTGTTGCGGTGCACGTCGAGGGCGCGGGCGGTGCGGGAGTAGCTGGCGCCTTCGGCGAGGAACACCTCGAGGGTGTGGCGCAGGAGCGTGGCCTTGGGGGTGTCGGCCGCGAGCGGGCCGAGGACGCGGCGGGCCAGGTCGGCGAGTTCGTCGGGGTCGTCGGCGAGCAGTGCGAAGGGGGCGACGGTGTCGTATCCGGTGACGACCGGTGCGGTGGCCCCCGCCGACGCCACGAGCGCTTTGGCGCGTGCGGCGCCGCGCGCGGTGCGCCGGAAGCCGGCGAGGCCGGTGCCGACGGGGCCGACGACGACCCGCACGGGCAGGCCCGCGGTGCTGATCCGGTCGGTGAGCGCGGCCGGGTCGAGGCGCTGCCCGGGGTCGGTGGGGAACCAGATCCGCAGTGCGCGGTCGCCGGTGGTGGCGACCAGTTCGGCGCCGCCGGAACGCATTTCGGTGGCGAGGAGCCTGCGGGTCTGGTCGAGGGCGCGGACGGTGTCGGCGGCCTCGGGGGTGGTCCACACTTCGGTGGCCAGGTGGTGCTGGTCGAGGCGGTAGTCCAGCGCGGCTTCGGCGGCGGCGAGGTCGACGTCGTCGCTGTCGAGGAGCCGGGTGATCCACTGCTGGCGGGCGGCGTGGCGGCTGCTGAGCCACCGGTCGCGTTCGGCTTCGTAGATGCGGCCCATGGAGGAGTTGAGGCGGTCGAGGTAGGTGCCCGCGAACTTCAGGAGTTCGGCGATCCGGGTGGCGTGGTCGGGTCCGGGGACGGCCAGGATCAAGCCGATCGCGGTGTCGAGGAGCCGGTACTGGCCGAGTCCGTAGGCGCGCAGCAGGACGGTGAGCGGGACGCCGCGGCGGGCGAGTCGCTGGGCGTAGGCGGCGGCGCCCGCGGGTGGGGTGATGGTGGCGGGGTCGATGTTGTTGGCCAGGACGTATTGGACGAGGGCGATGTTCTCGGCGATGCTGGCGGCGCGCATCTCGGCGAGGTCGAAGGCGAGGTCGGTGACGGGGATGAGTTGTTCGGTCACCCGGATGAGGTCCTCGGTGACGGTCTCGGTGAGGGGGCCGAGCGCCTGGCCGACCCACACCAGTGATCCGTACGCCGCCACCGGCCCGCTCCGTTCCTTGCACAAATTCCGTCCGCGACATTGTGTCATGCGCACAAATTTCGGTGTCGGGCTTGCCTGGGAGCGGGGTTGCCCGCCGATTGTGTGGTCTTGACACCGCAACCTGTGGTGTCATGGTCGCCGAACGCCCCGAGATCGACTCCTTTCAGCTTGTTCGACCTGGTCCACCCCCGGTAGGCCCAGAATCCGACAGGGTTCATGGATCATCACGACACCGTGGGCCCGGACAGGTGAAGGATGTAGTGCTCGGATGGGTGAGGTTCGTCGTGCGGCGCGTGGTCGAGGCAATCGCAAGGCGAGCAGCCCACTCTTCACACAGCTGCTGACCGCCGCGGTCGATACCGCCGGTGACCGCATCGCGCTCGTCTGGTCCCCCGCCGGCGGTGTGCGCCGCGAGCTCACCTACACCGAGCTCGACGAGCGGTCCTCGCGGTTGGCGCGTGCGCTGATCGCGCGCGGTGTGGGTCCCGGTGACGTGGTGGCGCTGGGTGTCACCCGGTCGGTCGAGTCGGTGCTCGCGGTGTGGGCGGTCGCCAAGGCCGGTGCGGCCTATGTGCCGGTCGATCCCGGCTTGCCCGCGGAGCGGATCGCTTTCCTGGTGGCGGATTCGGGGGCGGTGCTCGGGCTGACCTGCGCGGCGTGGGCCGATCAGCTCGGCGACGGGATCGCCTGGATGTCGATGGACGACCCGGGCATCGCCGAGCTGCCCGCGCATCCGGTCTCCTACCTGGACCGCGTCCGCCCGCTGAGCGCGCAGCATCCCGCCTATGTCATCTACACCTCCGGGTCGACGGGGCGCCCGAAGGGTGTGGTCGTCACCCACGCCGGTCTGGGCGCGCTGGTGGCGGCGGCGCGGGAGCGCTACCGGGTGGATGCCGAGTCGAGGGTGCTGCACGTGTGCTCCCCCAGCTTCGACGTATCGGTGCTCGAGCTGCTGGTGACCTTCCAGGCGGGGGCGCGGCTGGTGGTGTCGCCGCCGTCGGTGTTCGGCGGTCCCGAACTGGCGGATCTGCTGGGCCGGGAGCGGGTGACGCACCTGATGATCACGCCCGCGGCGCTGGAGTCGGTCGATCCGCGCGGTCTGGATGCGGTGCGGGTCGTGGTCGTGGCCGGTGACGCGTTCGGTCCCGCCCTGGTGGCGCGGTGGGCGGGCGCGGGGCGCGCGTTCTTCAACGGGTACGGGCCGACCGAGGCGACGATTCTGGCGACGGGCAGCGCGGAGCTGGCGCCGGGGCGGCCGATCACGATCGGCGCGGCGTTCGCCGGGGTCGGCGCGGTGGTGCTGGATGCCCGATTACGGCCGGTTCCGGTGGGGGTGGCCGGTGAGCTGTATCTGTCGGGTCCGGCGCTGGCGCAGAGCTATCTGGGCAGGCCGGCTCTCACGGCGGACCGGTTCGTGGCCTCGCCGTTCGCCGGGGCGGAGGGTGCGCGCATGTATCGCACCGGTGATCTGGTGCGCCGCACGGCCGAGGGTGAGCTGGAGTACCTGGGCCGGGCGGACTTCCAGGTGAAGGTGCGTGGCTTCCGGGTGGAGCTCGGGGAGATCGACGCGGCGCTGACCGCGCATCCGGAGGTGGACTTCGCGGTCACGGTCGGGGTGCGGGCCGAGTCCGGGGCGACGGTGCTGGTGGCGTATGTCCTCGCCCGGCAAGGTGTTTCGGTCGACACGGCGCGGCTCACCGAGTTCGTCGCGGCCGCGCTGCCCGGGCACATGGTGCCGACCGTGGTGGTCGTGCTCGACGAGTTGCCGTTGACGCCGAACGGGAAGCTCGATCGCGGCGCGCTGCCCGTGCCGGTGTTCGGTGCGGTGGGGTCGCGGGCGCCGTACGGTCCGGTGGAGACGCGGATCGCGGAGTTGTTCGCGCAGGTGCTCGGGGTGGAGCGGGTGGGGGCGGAGGATTCGTTCTTCGCCGCCGGTGGCGACAGCATTCTGTCGATCCAGCTGGTGACCAGGGCGCGGGCGGCCGGGATCGTGTTCACCCCGCAGCAGGTGTTCGAGCATCGCACGGTGGCGGGGCTGGCGCGAGTCGCTGTGCTCGGTGGCGAGCCGGTGGCGAACCTGCCGGAGCTGCCCGGCGCCGGAGTGGGTGAGCTGCCGTTGACGCCCGTGCTGGCCGCGATGGTGGCGGGTGGCCGGGTGTTCGGCAGGTTCAGTCAGCAGATGGTGCTGGCCCTGCCCGAATCGATCGACAGGGACGGTCTGGTGGCGGTGCTCGGCGCGGTCGTCGATCACCACGACATGCTGCGGGCCAGGCTGGGGCTCCGCGACGGACAGTGGCGGCTCGAGACCCCGCCGCCGGGCAGTGTGGACGTGCGCGACCTGCTCACCACGGTCGAGGTCCCGGCGGGGGCGTCGCTCGACGCGGTCGCCGAGTCGGCCATGGATGGCGCGCTGGCGGCGTTGGATCCGGCCGCGCGCATGCTCGCCGTCACCTGGCTGCGCCGGGCCGACGGTCCCGGCGCGTTGGTGGTGGCGGCCCACCACGCGGTGATCGACGGCGTGTCCTGGCGGATTCTGTTGTCGGACCTGGTCGCCGCGTGGGCACTGTCTTCGGCGGGCAGGCCCGTGGTGCTGCCCGCGGTGGGGACCTCGTTCCGGCGCTGGGCGCACGGGTTGACCGAATCGGCGGCGGCGCGCCGCGAGGAACTCGATCACTGGCGCGAGGCGCTGGCCGTGCCGGACCCGCTCGTCGGCGATCGCGTGCTGGATCCCGCCGTCGACACCGCCTCGACCGTGCGGACCTTCAGCGTCACCGTGCCCGCCGACATCACCGAGGCCGTCCTCACGGCGTTGCCGACGCGGTATCGCGCCGGCGCCGAGGACGGTCTGCTCGCCGCGCTGGCGCTGGCGGTGCGCACGTGGCGTGCGCGCCGTGGCGTCGACGCGCCGGCCACCCGGATCCGGTTGGAGGGGCACGGCAGGGAGGCTTCGGCGGTGCCCGGCGCGGATCTGACGCGGACGGTCGGCTGGTTCACCAGCATGTATCCGGTCGCGCTTGACCTGAGCGGTGTCGACCTCGACGACGCCTGGCGTGCTGGCGCGGCGACCGCGGCGGTGGTGAAGGCGGTCAAGGAGCAGCTGCTCGCGGTGCCGCACAAGGGGATCGGCTTCGGCATGCTCCGTCACCTCGACGCCGGGTCGGCGCAGGTGCTCGGCGGTTCGCTCGGTCAGGTCGGCTTCAACTATCTGGGGCGGGTCTCGGCGGGTGAGGTGTCGGCCGATCCGGCCGCCGGCGGCTGGTTGCCGACGGCCGAGTGGGGCGAGCCGGTCGCGCGACAGGATCCGGAACTGCCCGCGGCGGCGGTGATCGACGTGAACGCGCTGGCCACCGATACCGAGGCGGGGCTGCGGTTGCGGGCGTCGTTCTCCTACGCGGCGGGGATCGTCGACGAGGCGTCGGTGCGGGAGCTGGCCGAATGCTGGACGGCGGCACTGGAGGTGCTGGCCGAGCATCTGCGTGGTCCGGCCGCGGGCGGGCTCACCCCGGCCGATGTGGCGCTGGTGCGGGTCGGGCAGGACGAACTCGACCGCTGGCATCAGGAACGTCCCGGCCTCGTCGATGTGGTGTCGTTGGCGCCGCTGCAGCGGGGTCTGTTGTTCCTGGCGCAGGTGTCGCCGGAGGACCCGTATCTGGTGCAGCTGGCGGTGGAGCTGGCCGGTGACGTGGATACGGCGCGGCTGCGCCGGGCGGCGCAGGTGGTGCTGGATCGGCACGCGATCCTGCGCACCTCGTTCGGGACCTCGGCGAGCGGGACGCCGGTCGGGTTCGTCGCCGAGTCCGTCGCGGTGCCGTGGCGGGTGGTCGACACCGAGCCCGCGGCGGCGAGCGAGTTCCTGGCCGCCGAGGCGAAGGCCGGGTTCGATCCGGCGGTGGCGCCGCTGGTGCGGTTCACCCTCTACCGTCACACCGGGACACACCTGGTGCTGACGGTGCATCACCTGCTGGTGGACGGCTGGTCGATGCCGTTGCTGATGCGCGAGCTGCTCGTCGCTTACGCGGCCGACGGCGCGCCCGCACCGCTGCCACCGGTGCGCCCCTACCGCGACTACCTGAGCTGGCTGGCCGGACAGGACCGCGACGCGGCCCTGCGCGGCTGGGCCGAGGCGCTGGCCGGACAGGAACCCACGATGCTGGCGGCGGCGGTGTCGCCGCCGGCGCACCCGGAGCCGGGCCACGGGACGGCCACGGTCGAGTGGTCCCCCACCGAGGCCGAGGTGCTCGGGACGGTCGCCGCGGCACACGAGGTCACGGTCAACACGCTGTTCCAGGCCGCGTGGGGGCTGGTGCTGGCCGAGGCGGTCGGCGCCGAGGACGTGGTGTTCGGTGCGGTGGTGTCGGGCAGGCCGCCGCAGCTCGACGGTGTCGACACCATGGTCGGCCTGTTCGCCAACACCGTCCCGGTGCGGGTGCGTGCCGAGTCGGGGGCGTCGCTGCGGATCCTGTCCGCACGGGTGCAGGCCGAGCAGGTCGCGCTGCTCGAGGGCCATCATCTGGGGTTGCCCGAGATCCAGCGCGCGGCGGGCGCCGGCGAGCTGTTCGACACTCTGCTGGCCTTCGAGTCCTATCCGGTGGACAACGAGGGGATGCGGCAAGCGCACGGCGCGCTGGACGGGCTCGAGATCGTCGACGTGGTGGCGGCCAACGCCACCCACTATCCGGTCGCGGTCGGTGTCGAGGTGGGCGCGGGCATCCGGGTGGGTCTGCAGTATCGGCGCGACCGGCTCACCGCCGCGACCGCGGACGCGCTGGCGGCGCGGCTGCGGATCGTGCTCGACGCCTTCGTCGACAGTCCGGATCTGCCCGTCGCGGATCTGCGCGCGCGGCTGGCCCGGCGCGCGGACCCGATCGCGCGCGCCGCGTACTGGCGCACCGTGCTCACCGATGTGCCCGAACCGGCGCTGCCGACCGATCGCCCGCGCCCGCAGACCCCGGTGACGATCGACGGCCGCGTAGGCATCCCCCTGCCCGCCGAATTGTGCGCGCGGATCAAGCGATTCGCACGCGACCGCGAGGTCGATGTCGCCACGATCGCGCACAGTGTGTTCGCCGTGCTGCTCGCCCGGGTGTCGGGCGGTACCGACCTCGCGATCGGGTTCGCCGGCGAAGGCACCCGGCTCGTGCGAATAAGCATCCCGGGTGGACAGCCCTTCGAGGCGGTGGTGCGGGAGATGGCCGCGGCCGAACGCGCCTGCCCGGCCGCGGGCTTGACGCCGGATGAGCGTGCGCGCTGGAACGCGCCGCGGCCGCTGGTCCGGGTCATGATCCTGCCGGAGGATCGCACCAGCGAGGACGCCGCGCACTGCGATCTCGTGCTCACCGTGCGAACGCACCCCGCGGCGGGCATCGCCGTCGAATTCGGTTATGCCACAGCGCTGTTCGATCGCGCCACGCTGTCGGTCCTGGCCGACAGGATGCTGCGGCTGCTGCTCGGCGGGCTCGAACGTCCGCACACGCCGGTCGGTGACCTGGCGGTCCTCAGCGCCGGGGAACTGGCCGCCCTCACCGTCCGCGCGGGCCAGGACGAACCCGCCGCCCTGTTCCCCGACCTGCTCACCCGCGGTGTCTCCCGGGGGCGCGACCGGATCGCGATCCGCGAGGGCGACCGGGTCCTGACCTACGGCGAACTGGACGAGCACACTTCACGATGGGCGCGGGCGCTGATCGCGCGCGGTGTCGGACCCGAGGTGGCGGTCGCGGTCGCGCTGCCGAGATCGACGGAGATGGTGGTCGCGGCGATGGCGATCGCCAAGGCGGGCGGCGTGTACGTCCCGATCGATCCGGCCTATCCTGCCGCCCGGCTGAGACACCTGGTCGCCGACTCGGGCGCGGTACTCGGCCTCACCGCGACCGCCCACCGCACCCACCTACCGGCCGAGCTGGACTGGCTGTGCCTGGACGATCCCGCGCTCGACCAGGCGTGCGCCACTTTCCCCGCCACCCCGGTCACCGACAGTGACCGGCAGGCCCCGCTGCGCCCGACGCATCCGGCGTATCTGATCTACACCTCCGGTTCCACCGGCCTGCCCAAGGGCGTCACGGTGACCCACACCGGGCTGGCCCCGCTGCTCGACGAGGCGGTGCGCCGCTACGGGGTGCGCGCCGAGGATCGGTTCCTGCACATCTGCTCCCCTTGCTTCGACCCCTCGATCCTGGAGTGGCTGTGCGCGTTCGCCACCGGGGCCACACTGGTCGTGGTGCCCGCCGAGATCCTGGGTGGCCCCGACCTCGCGGCCGTGCTGGCCGAGGCGTCGGTGACGCACGCGATCATCACCCCGGCGGTGCTGGGCACCCTGGACCCGACGGGCCTGGACGCGCTGCGGGTGCTGTCGGTGGGCGGTGACGTGACCACCCCGGACCTGCTGGCGCGCTGGCAGCCCGGCCGCCGCTACCTCAACGGGTACGGCCCCACCGAGACCACCGTCATCTCCACCTACGCCGAGCTCACCGCAGGCGGCGCGGTGACGATCGGCGAGCCCGTCGCCGGCACGCACGCGATGGTCCTGGACGCCCGGCTCCATCCCGTCGCGCCGGGGGTCACCGGTGAGCTCTACCTCGCCGGTCCCGCGGTCGCGCGGGGTTACCGCGCGCAGCCCGGGACGACCGCGGCGCGGTTCCTCGCCGATCCGTGGGGTGGCGAGGGTGCGCGCATGTACCGCACCGGCGATCTCGTGCGCCTGCGTGACGGCGCGCTGACCTATGTGGGGCGTGCCGACACCCAGTTGAAGGTGCGGGGCTTCCGTATCGAGCCGGGTGAGGTCGACGCGGTCCTCGCCGCCAGGGCCGACGTTGCGGCCGTGGCGACGGTGGGCCGCTCCACGACGGCCGGTGCGATCACCCTCGTGTCGTATGTGGTTGCGGCCCAAGGAGACACGCTCGACCCCGAGGATCTGATCGAGTACGTCGCCGGTCTCCTGCCGCCGCAGCTGGTGCCGTCGGCGGTGGTGCTCCTCGACGCCCTGCCGTTGACGACCAACGGCAAACTCGATCGCGGCGCGCTGCCTGCCCCGGTCCTCGCCACGGCCGGCGACCGCGCACCGCTCGGTGACACCGAAACCGTGCTGGCCGAACTGTTCACCCGGGTGCTCGGCATCGCCGAGGTGGGGGCGCACGACTCGTTCTTCGCCCGCGGTGGCGACAGCATCCTGTCCATCCAGTTGGTCTCGCTCGCGCGCGCCGCGGGTCTGGTGTTCACGACCAGGGACGTCTTCGAACACCGCACCGTGGCCCGGCTCGCCGAAATCGCCACCACCGGCGGCACCGACGCGCCCACGCTCACCGAACTGCCGGGCGGCGGAATCGGTGCCGTGCCGTTGACCCCGGTGCTCGTCGAATTCCTCGCCGACGGGACGCGCGACCGGTTCGCGCAGACGATGGTCCTCGCACTGCCCGCGCGGATCGACCGGGCCGGGCTGGTCGCCACACTCGGCGCCGTCCTGGCCCACCACGACATGTTGCGTTCGCGCCTGTGGCACGACGGCGACCAGTGGCGTTGGGAGGTGCTCGCGCCCGGTGCCGTCGACGCCGACGAGCTCGTGGGCGAACTCGACGCGGGCCACGCCGACGGCCCCGACCTCACCCGTTTCGGCAGCGCCGCCATGGATTCCGCGTTGTCGGCGCTGGACCCGGCCGCGGGCCGCATGCTTGCCTGCACCTGGGTGCGCCGCGCCGACGCCCAGGATGTGCTGGCCGTGGCCGCGCACCACTACGCGATCGACGGGGTCTCGTGGCGGATCCTGCTGCCCGATCTCGTGCTCGCGTGGGCGCAGTACAGCGCCGGTCGGCCGATCACCCTGGCCCCGGTCGCGACCTCGTTCCGCCGCTGGGCACACGGCCTGGCCGAGGCCGACCGTTCCGCCGAATTCGACTACTGGCGGCGGGTGTTGGACACTCCCGATCCGCTCCTCGGTGCCCGAGCGCTCGACCGGACCCGCGACACCGAGGCGAGCACGCGCTCGCTGACGGTGCGGGTGCCGGTCGAGGTGAGTGACACGCTGCTGACGACCCTGCCCGCCGCCTACCGGGCAGGCCCCGACCACGCCCTGCTGGCCGCGCTCGCCGTGGCGGTGCGCCAGTGGCGTGCCCGCCGCGGGATCGCCGCCGACACCGTCCGTCTCCGGGTCGAGGGCCACGGCCGCGTCGACGACGTGGTGCCCGGCGCGGACCTGACACGGACCGTCGGCTGGTTCACCAGCGTTTATCCGCTCGTTCTAGACCTGTCCGGGGTCGCGGCCGACGGCAGCGCCCAGACACTCGCCGCGACGATGCGCACCGTCAAGGAGCAGGTGCTCGCGGTGCCCGACCACGGCATCGGGTTCGGGCTGCTGCGCCACGACCCCGATCGGCCGCACCGGCTCCCCGGCGAGATCGGGCAGATCGGCTTCAACTATCTGGGCCGGGCCGGGACCGGCGCCGAGAGCGCGGACAACGCCTGGCTGCCCACCGGCGACCTGGGCGACATCGCCGTCGACCACGGCCCCGACCTGCCGGCGAACGCCGTCCTCGACATCAACGCCATCGCCGTCACCACCGCGTCGGGCCCCTGCCTGGAGGCCGGATTCCGCTACGCCACCGGCATTCTCGACGACGCCGCCGTCCGCGAACTCGCCGAGGAATGGACCGCGCAGCTCACCGCGCTCGCCGCGCACCTGAGTGATCCGTCGGCGGGCGGGCTGACACCGTCGGATGTCGCCCTGGTGCCGGTGACCCAGCACGACCTCGACCGCTGGCGCCACACCCACCCCGGACTGTCGGAGGTGCTGCCGCTCTCGCCGCTGCAGCATTCGCTGCTGGCGCTGGGGGAACTGCTCGAGGAATCGGTGCACGCCTACGTCATCCAGCTCGTCGCCGAACTGACCGGTGCGCTGGACCTCGCCCGGTTGCGGCGGGCCGCCCAGACCGTGCTCGACCGGCACGCCAATCTGCGCGCCGCCTTCGTCACCACCGCTGAGGGCATCCCGGTGCAGGTGGTGGCCGAGGGTGTGGAAGCTCCCGTGCGCCTGGTGACCGAGGTCGCCGACACCGCGATCCCCGAGCTGCTGGCCGCCGATCAGCGCACGGTCTTCGATCCCACGATCGCGCCGCTGCTGCGATTCACGGTGTACCGCACCGATTCCGGGCGCAGCCTGCTCGTCCTGACCGGCCACCACATCCTGCTCGACGGCTGGTCGATGCCGCTGCTGATGAAGGAACTGCTGGTCCTGTACGCGACCGGCGGTGACGCGGCCCCGCTGCCGGCCGTGCGCCCGTACCGCGACTATCTGGCCTGGCTCACCCGCCAGGACCGGGCCGCCGCCGAACACGCCTGGTCGCAGGCGCTCACCGGCGTGCGCCCGACCGCACTGGCACCCGAGCTGCGGTGGCCCCCGGCGACCGGCACCGGTTTCGGGCTGTGCGAATTCGACCTCGACACCGCCGCGACCGCCGCGCTGACCGATTTCGCCGCCGCGACCGAGGTCACCCCGAACACCGTGTTCCAGACCGCGTGGGGGCTGGTGGTGGCCGCGAGCACCGGGCGTGACGAGGTCGTCTTCGGCGCCACCATCTCGGGGCGGCCGCCGCAGCTCGACGGCGTGGGCGACATGATCGGCCTGTTCGTCGACGCGGTGCCCGTGCGCGTGCGGGTCACGGCCGCGACGGCGGGCCTGCTGGTCCGTGCGGTGCAGGCCGAACAGGCCGCGCTGCTGGATCACCATCACCTCGGGCTCGGCGCGATCCAGCGCGTGGCCGGGCAGGGCGAATTGTTCGACACCATGCTCGCCTTCGAGTCCTATCCGGTCGATGTCGAGGGGCTGCGGGCGGCCAGTGGCGCGCTCGACGATCTGCGCGTCGAGGACCTGCGCGGCGCCGACCACACCCACTACCCGATCACGGTGCTGGTGTTCCTCGGCGCCCGCACCCGGGTGCAGATCAAGTACCGCCGCGATCTCGTCGCCGAGGTGACCGCGCGGGCCGTCACCGACCGGCTCCGCACCGCGCTCGAGCAGCTGATCGCCACGCCCGTGACGGACCCGTTCGCCGGTCCGGCCGCGGTGGCCGACCCGATCGGGCACGCCCGCTACTGGCGGCACGCCCTGGCCGATCTGCCCGGCCGCCTCGTACTGCCCGGGCAGCACGGGGACGGCGACGGCCGCGGCCGCGCACAGCAGCCGGTACCGCCCGCCACGCGTCAGGATGCGCGGGCGCTCGCCGACGCGGCGGGCGTGAGCTGGCACACGCTGATCAGGACGACGACCGCGGTGCTGCTGGCCCGGCTCACCGGCCGCGACGACATCCTCGTCACGGCCCCCGGCCCGCTGCCGTTGCGCACCCTCGTCGACCCCGCGACCCCGTTCCACGAGCTGCTGTCCCGCGCGCGGGACAGCGAACGCGAGGCGCGCACGCACCTCGGCCCTTCGCTGCCGGAACTGTCCGCCCTGCTCGGGCTCGCGGATCCCGCCGCGTTGACCCAGGTCTCGCTCGGTGGCCCCGACCAGGCCGGTGACCTCGTCATCACCGTTCCCGAGGACCACTCGACCGTCGAGATCGACTACGCCCGAGCGGTATTCGACGACGCCACCGTGACCGACCTGCTGCGGCGCCTGGTGCTGCTGCTCACCGCCGCCGCCCGGCGCCCCGAGATCCCGGTCGGGGACCTGCCGCTGACCGACCACGCCGAAGCCGCGGCGCTGCCGCACCTCGGTGACGGCGCCACCCCGCCGGTCACCGGCACCCTGCCCGAGATCCTGGTGCGCGGCACCGGCTACGGCCAGCAGCGGATCGCGGTGCGCGACAACGGCCGCGAGATCACCTACGGCACCCTCGACGAGGATTCCGCGCGCCTGGCACGCGTCCTCATCGCCGACGGTGTCGGACCCGAAACCGTGGTCGCCGTCGCCATCCCCCGCTCGTACGAGGCGATCCTGGCGTTCTGGGCCGTCGCGAAAGCCGGCGGCGTCTACCTGCCGGTCGACCCCACCTACCCCGCCGACCGGGTCCGGCACATGCTCGACGACTCCGGCGCCACCCACGGCGTCAGCCTCGCCACGCACCGGCCCGCGCACGCAGGCGCCGTGCGGTGGCTGCTGCTCGACGACGCCGACGTGCGCGCCCACGTCGCCGCGCGCGCCTGCACCCCGGTGCGCAACCGCGACCGGCGCGCCTCGATCCGCCACGACCACGCCGCCTACCTCATCTACACCTCCGGATCCACCGGTCTGCCCAAGGGTGTCGTGGTCACCCACGCCGGCCTCGGCGCCCTGGTCGCGCACTCGTCCAACCTGATGGGTCTGCGCCACGACCACCGCATGCTGCACGTGTGCTCGCCCAGCTTCGACCAGTCCATCGAGGAGATCGGCACCGCATTCCACCGCGGCGCCACCCTGGTGATCGCGCCACCGGACACCGTTGGCGGAGCCGACCTCGACGACCTGCTGCGCGCCGAACGCGTGACGCACACGATCATCACCCCCGCCCTGCTCGGCACCCTCGACCCGGCGGCCCTGCCCGATCTGGTGTGCGTGTCCGCGGGCGGTGAGGCGAGCACCGCCGATCTGCTGGCCGCCTGGCAACCCGGGCGCTACTTCCTCAACGGTTACGGTCCGACCGAAGCCACCATCGGCGCCACCTACGCCAGTCTGCGTGCGGGACAGCGGGTCACGATCGGGCGCCCGGTTCCCGGCGTGCGTGCCCTCGTCCTCGACGTCCGGTTGCATCCGGTGCCCGTCGGTGTCGCCGGCGAGCTGTATCTGGCCGGGCCCGCCCTGGCCCGCGGCTATCACGGCCGCGCTGCCACGACCGCGGAACGGTTCGTCGCGAATCCGTGGAGCGCGGGTGAACGGCTGTACCGCACCGGCGACCAGGTCCGCTGGGTGCGGGCAGGCGACGTCCCGGAGCTGGAATACCTGGGGCGCACCGACTTCCAGATCAAGGTTCGCGGTTTCCGCATCGAACCGGGCGAGGTCGACGCGGTCCTGACCCGGCATCCGCAGATCGGGGTCGCCGTCACCGTCGGTGCCCCCAACCCCGCCGGGGAGACCGTGCTGGTGTCGTATGTGACCGGCAGCGACATCGATCCCGCCGCCGTCACCGGGTGGGCCTCGGCACTGCTGCCCGCGCATCTGGTGCCTGCCGCGATCGTCGTGCTCGACCGGATCCCGCTCTCGGCGGTGGGCAAACTCGACCGCACCGCCCTGCCAGCGCCGAGTTTCACCGCGCACCCCTACCGGGAACCGTCGACCGCGCTGGAACGCACCGTCGCCGCGGTGTTCGCCGACGTACTCGGTGTCGACCGGGTCGGCGCCGACGACAACTTCTTCGACCGCGGCGGCAACTCCCTGCTCGCCACCCGCCTGACCGCCCGCCTCGGCGCGGCCGTCGATCTGCGGGTGCCGGTGCGGGTGCTGTTCGCCGCCCCCACCGTCGCCGCGTGCGCCGCCGAGCTCGCGCGTCTGACCCGTGCCGACCGCCGACCCGCCCTGCGCGCGACGGCACGCCCCGACCGGATCCCCCTGTCGCCCGCGCAGCAGCGCATGTGGTTCCTCAACCGGTTCGACACCCGCACCGCCGCCTACAACATCCCGATCGTGCTGCGCCTGACGGGTGCGCTCGACACCGAGGCGCTGGCCGGCGCCTTCGGCGATGTCGTTGCCCGGCACGAGATCCTGCGCACCCGGTACCCGTCCGTCGACGAGGCGCCCGTGCAGGTGATCCTCCCGCCGGACCACCCCGACGTGCCGACGCTGCGGGTGGAGACCGTCACCGACACCGAGGCGGCGGTGGCACAGCTGGTGTCGACAGTGTTCGACGTGACCGGCGAAGTGCCGTTGCGCGCCTGCCTGTTCCGCGTCGCGCCCGGCGCGCACGTGCTGGCGATGACGGTGCACCACATCAGCGGCGACGGCTTCTCCGGCGGACCGCTCACCAGGGACCTGGTCACCGCTTACACCGCTCGCGCGCAGGGCACGGCGCCGAGCTGGGAACCGCTGCCCGTGCAGTACGCCGACTACGCGCTGTGGCAGCGGGTGCTCCTCGGCGACGACACCGATCCCACGTCCACGGCGGCCGAACAGATCGCCTACTGGCGCCGCGAACTGGCCGGGCTCCCCGACCAGCTCGACCTGCCCCGTGACCGGCCGCGCCCGGCGATCCAGACCTACGCGGGCGGCCGCGTGCCGCTCACGCTCGACGCCGCCACCCACGCCGCGCTCACCGACCTGGCCCGCGCCTACGGCGCCACCCTGTTCATGGCCGTGCACACCGCCCTGGCCGTGGTCCTGGCCCGGCTGGCGGGCACCACCGACATCGCCATCGGCACCCCGGTCGCCGGCCGCGGCGACGCCGCGCTCGACGACCTGATCGGCATGTTCGTCAACACCCTGGTCTTCCGGACCCGGGTCGACCACGACGCCGGTTTCGGCGCGCACCTGACCCGGCAGCGCGAGAGCGACCTGCGGGCCTTCGCCCACGCCGACATCCCGTTCGAACAACTCGTGGAAGTGCTCAACCCGGCCCGGTCCACGGCCCGGCATCCCCTGTTCCAGGTGGGTCTGTCGTTCCAGAACCTGGCCACGGTGCGCATGGATCTGCCCGGCATCGAGGTGTCGTCGGTGGAACTGGACCGCGCGCTGTCCCAGTTCGACCTGCACCTGATCCTGGCCGACAGCTACGACGCCGACGGTGCCCCCGCGGGCATCAGCGGCCACTGCACCTTCGCCGCCGACCTGTTCGACGCGGCGACCGTGCGCGGGTTCCTCGACCGCTTCACCCGCTTCCTCACCGCCGTGACCGCCGACCCCACCGCGCCGATCCACACCGTCGACGTCCTGGCCCCCGCCGAGCGGACCACCATCCTCGACACCTGGAATCGCACCGCCCGCCAGGGCGATCCCCGCGCCACGCTCGGGTCGCTGTTCGCCGACACGGTCGCCGCGGTCCCCGAACAACTCGCCCTGGTCGCCGGCGACACCCGCTGGAGCTTCGCGGAGCTGGACGCGAGGGTGAACCGGTTGGCCCGCCATCTCGTCGCCGCCGGGGTGGGCCCGGAGACGCGGGTCGCGCTGGCGCTGCGCCGCGGCCCCGCCCTGGTGGTGGCCATGTACGCGGTCGCCGCGGCGGGCGGGGCCTACGTGCCGATCGACCCCGACCAGCCCGCGGCCCGGCACGCCCACATCCTCGACACCGCCGTCCCCCTGCTGGTCCTCACCGACACCGCGACCGGCTTCACCGCGCCGGGCAACGCCGTGCTCACCGTCGACCGGCTCGACCTGACGCGGCACCGGCCCGACCCGCTCACCGACTCGGACCGGATCGCGCCGTTGCGCGCCGCGAACACCGCCTACGTGATCTTCACCTCCGGCTCGACCGGCCGCCCGAAGGGCGTCGCCGTCTCCCATGCCGCGATCGTGAACCAACTGCGCTGGAAGACAGCGGAATTCGGACTCACCGCACAGGACGCGGTGCTGCTGAAGACCGCGGCGAGCTTCGACCTGTCGGTCTGGGAGTTCTGGTCGACCGCGGTCTGCGGCGGACGGCTGGTGCTGGCCGCACCCGATGGTCATCGGGATCCGCACCACCTCGCCGAGCTGATGCGCCGCGAAGGCGTCACCACACTGCACACGGTGCCGTCCATGCTCGACGCCCTGCTCACGGTCCCGTTCCCGGCCGCGGTGCGGCGGGTCCTCGCGATCGGGGAGGCGCTGCCGCCCGCCCTGGTGCGCCGATTCACCGCCGCCGCGCCCGGCACCGCCCTGTTCAACGTGTACGGGCCCACCGAGGCCGCGGTGTCCATCACCAGCCACCGGGTGTCGGACAGCGACACCGAGACCGTCCCGATCGGGCGGCCGGTGTGGAACAGCCAGGTCTATGTGCTGGACGCGCGCCTGCGGCCCGTCCCCGCCGGGGTACCCGGTGAGCTCTACCTGGCCGGGACCCAGCTCGCCTCGGGCTACCTCGACCGCCCCGACCTCACCGCGGAACGATTCGTGGCCAACCCGTTCCGCGCGGGCGCCCGCCTCTACCGCACCGGCGACCTGGCGGCGTGGACCGCCGGCGGTGAGCTGGAATACCGGGGGCGCACCGACTTCCAGCTCAAGATCCGCGGCTTCCGCATCGAAACCGCCGAGATCGATGCCGTGCTCGCCGAACACGCCGATGTCGGCTTCGCGGTCACGGTGGGCCGGGAGAACCAGGCCGGTGCGACCGTGCTGGTGTCCTATGTCGTGCCCGAGCCCGGGCACGAGATCGTCGTCGCCGACCTGCTCGACCGGGCCGCGCGGGCGCTGCCCTCGCACCTGGTGCCCGCCACCGTCGTCGTCCTCGACGCGGTGCCGTTGACCTCGGTCGGCAAGCTCGACCGCGCCGCGCTACCCGCGCCCGACCTGGCCGTCCGTGCCTACCGGGCGCCGGGCACCGAGGTCGAGCAGCGGGTGTGCGACATCTTCGCCGAGGTCCTGCGGGTGGATCGGGTCGGGCTCGACGACCACTTCTTCGAACTCGGCGGCACCTCCCTCAGCGCCACCCGGCTCGCGGCCCGGCTCAGCGGCGCACTCGGGGCCACCGTGCCGGTCACCGCGATCTTCACCGCGCCCACCCCGGCAGGCATCGTCGCGGCGCAGGCCGCCGAGAGCGCCGACACCGCCTTCGACGTGCTGCTGCCGTTGCGCCCCTCGGGTGCCCGCGAGCCGCTGTTCTGTGTGCACCCGATCGGCGGCGTGGCCTGGTCCTTCGGAGGCCTGGCCGCCCACCTCGACCCGGACCGTCCGCTCTACGGGCTGCAGTCACCGGCCCTGAACTCCGCGCAGCCGCTGCCGGATTCGATCGAGGACTTGGCCCGGCTCTACGTCAAGCAGATCCGGGAAGTGCAGGCCGAGGGCCCCTATCACCTGCTCGGCTGGTCCCTCGGCGGTGTCATCGCCCACGCCATGGCCGTGCAACTCCAGGACGAAGGCGAACAGGTCGCCCTGCTGGCCATGCTCGACTCCCGGTTGACCGCAGCCTGCGCCGACCACACCGTCGGTGTCGTCACCGCGGCGGATCTGCTCGGCGGCTTCGCCGGCGACGACGCCGCGGGGGCTCTCGACCCGCGGCACCTGGTGCGCGAGCTGTGCGAACGCTCCGCGCCCCAGGTCGCGCTCGATCCGGCCCGGCTCGACCGGATCGTCGACGCCGCGATCGCCTCGGTGGCCCTCGACGCCGCCTACCGCCCGCGCGTGTTCGACGGTGCCCTCACCTATTTCACCGCCGCCCACGACGATCCGATCGGCTCGACGGGAGCCGCGTCCTGGACCGCGGCGGTCACGGGCCCGGTGCACAACCAGCCCGTGGACGCCACGCACTGGCACATGACCGACGACGCCGCCCTGCGCGTCATCGCTGCCACGCTGCGGCAACGGTGGTGACCCGGCCGTATCCGCGGCACGCCACCACGGTGATCGGCTGAATCTCCGACCGTGGTCGGATCTTTCGGGCGGGCCGACCGCGCTAGCGTGGATCGAGCGGTTCGGCGAAGGATGGGGTCAGCGTGGACACGAAGACGATCGCCCGGCAGTGCACACTGTGCGAGGCGCACTGCGGGATTCTGGTGACGGTCGCGAACGAGCGGGTCACCCGGATCGAAGGCAATCCCGAGGACGTGCTGTCCAAGGGCTACATCTGCCCGAAGGCCACGGCCATGGGCGGCCTGCACCACGATCCGGACCGGCTGCGCACCCCGGTCCGCCGGGTCGGCGACGCCTTCGAACCGATCGGCTGGGACGAGGCGTTCCGCGAGATCGGGCAGCGCCTGCGCGCGGTCCGGCACGCGCACGGCCCCAGCGCCATCGGCATGTACATGGGCAATCCGGCCGCGCACAGTTCCTCGGTGCTCTACGCCGTGGCCCTGCGCGTGGCGCTGCTCACGCGCAACTTCTTCACCGCCTCCTCGATCGACCAGTTCCCGCAGGAATTCGTCGCCTGGCGGATGTTCGGCGCCAACGTCCTCATGCCGGTCACCGACATCGACCGCACCGACCGGCTGGTGATCCTGGGCGCCAACCCCGCGGTGTCCAACGGTTCGATCACCACCATGCCGGGGGCGCGCACCCGCATCAGCGAGGTCCGTCGGCGGGGCGGCACCGTCGTCGTCATCGACCCGCGCCGCACCGAGACCGCGCGCCTGGCCGACCAGCACGTGGCGGTGCGGCCCGGCGGTGACGTGTTCCTGCTGCTCGGCATGCTGCACGTGCTGATCGGGGAAGACCTGTGCGACCCGCAGGCCGTGGGCGAGCAGTGCTCGGGCTTCGACGAGGTGGTCCGGCTGGTCGAGGCGACCACCCCGGAACGGATGGCGCCACACGCCGGCGTCGACGCCGACACCATCCGCGCCCTGGCCCGCGAGCACGCCGCCGCGCGGTCGGCCGTGCTCTACGCGCGGATCGGGGTGTGCCTGCAGGTCACCGGAACCCTCACGCACTGGCTGGTGAACACGATCAACGCCGTCACCGGCAACCTCGACCGCGCGGGCGGGCAGATGTTCGCGACCCCGCCCGTCGACGCCGCCCGCTACGGCAAATACCTGCCCATGGGCCACGGCGCGTGGACCGACCGATCCGGCACGAGGAAATCCTTCCGCGGCGAACTGCCGGTGTCGGCCCTGGCCCAGGACATCCTCACCGAGGGACCCGACCGGATCAGGGCCATGATCACCTACGCGGGCAACCCGGTCCTGTCCACTCCGCAGCGTGGCCGCCTCGACGACGCCCTGGAATCCCTCGACTTCTACGTCGCGGTCGACATGTACGTCACCGAGACCACCCGGCACGCCGACATCATCCTGCCGCCGGTCTCCCCGCTGGAGCGCGAGGACCTCAACCTGCTGTTCCCCGTGTTCAGCGTGCGCAACAACGCCCGCTTCGACGCCGCCGTGTTCACCCCGCCCGCGGACGGGCTCGAGGACTGGCAGATCCTGGCCCGCCTGATCACCGAACTGACACCGCTGCCCGCGCGCCGGTTCACCGGCCGTGCGCTCACCGGCCTGCTCGATCAGCTCAGCCCGCTGCGCCTGACCGCGGCAGCCATCGCGGCAGGCCCCTACGGTGTGCTGCGCAAGGGCCGGAAAGGGTTGACCGTCACCCGTCTTCGCGCCGCCACCGGCGGCGTCGACCTAGGCCCGCTGGTGCCCCGCCTGCGCGAGCTGATCGGCACGAAGGACCGCAGGGTGAACCTGTCGCCGCCGGACTTCCTGAGCGCGGTGCGCGCCGTCCTCGCCGATACCGACACCACCGTGGTCTCCGGCTACGACCTGCAGCTCATCGGGCGCCGTCACCTGCGCAGCAACAACTCCTGGCTGCACAACATCGAAACGATGGTCAAGGGCCGTGACCGCTGCACCGTCCTCATGCACCCGGCCGACGCCGCCGAACGCGGTCTGGCCGACGGTGATCCGGCCACCGTGGAATCCCCGGTCGGCGCGATCGTGGCGCCTGTGGAGATCAGCGACGACATCCGCGCCGGGGTGGTCGCGGTCCCGCACGGCTGGGGCCATCTCGGCGCGGGCGTCGGCTGGCAGGTGGCCGCCGCGCATCCGGGCGTGAACGTGAATCTGCTGCACGATCCCGACCGCGCCGACCCGCTGTCGGGGGCGGCGGCGGTCAACAACACCTGGGTGCGCGTCGGACCCGTCCGGGCGACGCCCACCGGGCACGGCGCGGCCGCGGTGGCCGCGCCGCACTGATCAGCGGAACCGCAGCGTGGTGGTCGCCAGGCCGAAGATCTTGCGACCACCCGACTTCGCGACGATCGCGATCACGGCCGAGCGGGTCTCGGGATCGATCGACTTCACCCGGCCGGTGTACTCGATCTCGCCACCGGCCTGCTTGTCGACGATCACCATGTTCGACAGGCGCACGCCGTAGCGGGTCACCGCGCCCGGATCGCCCGACCACGCCGAGACGAAACCGGCGCCCAGACCCATGGTGAGCATGCCGTGCGCGATCACGTCGGGCAGCCCGGCCAGCTCGGCGATGGCGGCGTCCCAGTGGATCGGGTTGCCGTCGCCGGAGACACCCGCGTAGTTCACCAGATCGCCGCGCGAGAGCCGCGCCTCGCGGATCGGGAGTTCGGCGCCGACGGTCAGCTCCTCGAACGACAGGGTCGTACCGGGCGCGCGGGTGGTGCCCTCGGCCGAGAGCCGCAGTTCACCCTCGGGACGCAGCGGCGTCTCCACGTACTCGGTGGCGGCGTCGCCGTTGCCGAACACCTTGACCCCGTGCACCATCACGTTCTCCACGGCGGCGGTGATCGCGGGGTCGACGCCGTCACCGGTGATGCCGACGACGGTGGTGTGCATGACGTGCACGGTCTCGCCGGATTCGTCGGCGAAGGTGTTGGTGACGGTGATGAGGTCCTTGCCCGCGATCCGGCGCACCGAGGACAGTTCCACGTCGACCACGAGCCGGTCACCGGCCACGATCGGCTTGTGCTGTTCGAAGACCTGCTCGGTCTGCACGAACATGTCGTAGCCGGTGACCACGGACTCGAACAGCGCACGGTTGGCCGCCATCGCCGGGATGGAGGTGAACGTCAGCGGGGCGACGAGCCCGCGGTAGCCGAGCGCGGTCGCGGCCTCCTCCTCCCAGTGCGCGGGGTGGAAATCCTGTACCGCCCTGGCGTATTCGCGGACCTTCTCCCGGCCGACCTCGTAGACGTCGTCGACCCGGTAGTAATGCCCTACCTTCGACGCGATATCAGGGGCATCGACCACGGAAGTCACTTTGAGATCACCTTCGTTCGGGGAACGGACACCCGGCAGGCTAGCGGACTCACCGCGATATCGCGCACACGTTGGTGTACTTCACAGCCCGACCCGCCGCTGCCACGCCGTACCCGGCGTGCCGATGGCTCAGCGCCGCGCGTCGGGGGCGCCGTCGGTGAGCTGGTCGTGGTGGGCCAGCAGCGTCGACAAGAGCCCGGTCAGCCGTTCGCGGTCGGCCGGGGCGAGCGGTGCCAGCAGTTCGTCCTGGGCGGCGGCGAGTCGCTGTTCGAGGCGGCGCAGCTGACGCCGGCCCGCGGTGGTCAGGGAGATGACGTTGCGGCGCCGGTCGGTCGGGTCGGGCGCGCGTTCGACCAGGTCCCGTTCGGCGAGTTCGTTGATGGTGGCCACGAGGTCGCTGACATGGATGCCGCTGCGACGCCCGACGCCGGCCTGGCTGGCGGGACCGAATTCGGCCAGGGTCGCGAGCACACGGTAGTGGTAGCCGCGGCCACCGACGGCCGCGAAGCCGTCGCTGACGAGGCGATGGGCGTGGTGGGCGGTCTGGGTGAGCAGCCAGCTGGGCAGGGTCTCCCAACTGGGCCGTGTCGACGCGGGGGGCTTCGCCATGTCCGGGAGTCTACCTCGATCGTTGGACTAGCCAACGAACCGTTGATATCGTAGGTCATGCAAACATTTGCCAGCCAAACGTTTACCGCTCGAACGAACCGGCAGGAGACGACCATGATCGACCCCCTCCGCATCCACATCCCCCAGGCCGACCTCGACGACCTGCGCGACCGCCTGGCACGCACCCGATGGCCCAACGAAGTCGCCGACGCGGGCTGGGACTACGGCTTCCCCCTCACCCGGCTGCGACAACTCGCCGAGCACTGGCGCGACGGCTACGACTGGCGCGCACACGAGGCCCGCCTCAACGAACTTCCGCACTTCACCACCGAGATCGACGGCCAGACCATCCATTTCGTCCACGTCCGCTCCGCCGACCCGCACGCGCGCGCCCTGATCCTCACCCACGGCTGGCCCGGCTCGTTCCTGGAATTCCTCGACGTCATCGCGCCGCTGTCGCGTGAGTTCCACCTGGTGATCCCGTCGATCCCCGGCTACGGCTTCTCCGGGCCCACCCACGAACGAGGCTGGGACGTCGAGCGCGTCGCCCGCGCCTGGGCCGAACTGATGCGCCGCCTCGGCTACGACCGCTACGGCGCCCAGGGCGGCGATTTCGGCGCGGGCATCTCGATCGCGCTCGGCGCCCACGCGCCCGGTCACGTCGTCGGCGTGCACGTCAACTACCTGCCGACCCGCCCCGACCCCGGCGCCGAGCTCGACCTGTCCCCGACCGACCTGGCCCGGCTCGACACCGTGCGCCGGCTGATGGCCGACCGCCCGCCCTACCAGGCGCTGCAGGCCACCACCCCGCAGACCCTCGGCTACGCCCTCACCGACTCCCCGGTCGGCCAATTGGCCTGGATCGCCGAGCGATTCGCACAGTGGACCGACCCGCGCACCCCCGTCGACGACGACCGCTTGCTCACCGATGTCTCGCTGTACTGGTTCACCGCCACCGCGGCGTCCTCGGCCCGGCTGCACCGCGACACCCCACGTGGCGCCACGACCTGCCCCGTCCCACTCGGCGTGGCGGTGTTCCCGCACGACATCACCCAATCCGTGCGCCCACTGGCCGAACGGCGCTACGACATCCGGCACTGGTCGGAATTCGACCGTGGCGGGCACTTCGCCGCGATGGAGGTGCCCGACCTGCTGGCCGCCGACATCCGCGAGTTCTTCCTGGCCAGGTCCTGAACCGTGCTCAGATCTGCTGCACCCACGACACGAAGAACAGTGCGCCCGCCGCGGTGAGAGCCACGGCGGCCGGCAACACCCACCACGGGCTCTCGCCACCGAAGACGGCCTGGGTCACCCGCAACTGCACCCGACCGAGCGCGGCGATCACCCCGACGAACAGCGGCGCCACCAGCAGGCTCACCGCCGCGTGCACCGCCCACGCGCCCACCAATGTCGGCCCGCCCCAGGAATTCTCGTAGTCGTTCGCGGCGACCAGCGGGTACAGCAGCCCACGCACCAGCCCCAATACGGTCAGCATCAGCAGGAACCAGGCCACGACACCCGGACCGGCCGACAGCACCGAGTGCGCCACGCAGCGACCGGTACCGATCCGCCGCGCGGCCACGGGCTCCCGCAACAGCCGCCGCGGTACCCGCAACCGGGTCCGCGCCGGCGCGAAGGCCAGCGGCAGCGCCAGCAGCGCGTAGGCGACCGTGCGCGCGAGCCCGCCGCCGGTCACCGTAACAAGCCCGCCGCGGCGAGATCGTCGAAGAGCAACTGGTCCACCGGCGGCACGAGATCGCGGTCCCGGTACCCGAACCAGGCCAGCGCGTCGATCTCGCTGCTGGCGGTGAGCACGCCCCGGTACTCGGCGGTGTAGCAGGCCATCCGGACCACCGTCGCGTGCCCGTCGGCCACCGCCGCCTCGTAGGTGCCCACGTGCACGGCGGTGTCGGCGTCGAGCTCGACCGTCAGCTCCTCGGCGACCTCACGCACCAGCGTCTGCAGGTCGGTCTCGGCGCCCTCCCGTTTGCCGCCGGGAATGAAGTACACGTCCTTGCCGCGCGGGCGCCCGCAGAGGATGCGCCCGTCCTCGATCAGAACCCAGGCGACGGTGTCGATCAGCTGCTGTACCGAAGAGTCCACCACGGCCGCAGCCTACGCCCGTCAGTGCCCCGGCAGGACGCAGACGGTGTCCAGTCCGAGCACGCGGTTGAGCCTGCCGAACGCCAGCCACGAGCCGATGCTCATGCTCAGTTCGACCACCTCGGCCTGGGAGTAGTGCTCGAACATCCTGGCCCAGAACGCGTCGTCGAGGTTGTGATGGTCGGTGGCGTAGCGTTCGGCGTACTCGGCGGCGAGCCGGGCGCGCTCGTCGAAGCGATCGGTGGTGCGCCAGTTCGTCACGGCCTCGGCGAATTCGGCCTCCACCTTCTGCCCGTCGCGTTCGGTGCGCCAGTCCTGACAGAACAGGCACCCGTTGATCTGCGCGATCCGCAGCCGCGCGGCCTCGAACTCGCGCAGACCCAGGGTCGAGTGCTCGTAGACCGAGAGCGAGAACGCGGCGGCGGCGACGCCGATGCCGGGGACCATCTCGCCCCACACGTAGCCGATCGGGTCCTTGCCCTCGGGAATGTCGATGATCATGGGGTCTTCCTTCCGAGTTTGCCGACCGCGGGCCGCAGCGGCACGTCGAGCGCGTCGTAGAGGCCGGGTTCGGCCGCGACCAGCCAGTCGATCGCGTTCACCAATCGGCCCACCGCCGTGGCGTTTCCGCCCGCCGACCGGTTGCCGCCTTCGTCGGAGGCCTCCACGCTCACCTCGATGCGCGGCGTGCCCTCGATGATCACCCGGTGCGCGCCGACGCCGTCCGGCGGTGTCGGCCAGTCCGGCGCGCAGCTCGGGTGGATGCGGGTGACGTGTTCGATGACGATGCGCGGCTCGCCCTCGACGATGCCCTGCACCTCGAACCGCACCGCGCCCTGGGTGCCCGCCGCGAACTCGCCCATCTGCACGGTCTGCACGGTCGCATCGAGTGCACGCCGGTCCAGCGTCTCGCGGATCTCGTCGAGTTCCACGCCCAGCGCCCTGGCCATGAGCCGAATCTGCCCGCCCCACACCATGGTCGGCACGGACGGCAGCAGCATCGGCGGTTGATAGTCCATCGGCTGTCCCATGCCGACCAGATAGCGCACCGAGTCCGGTTGGTCGTAGGTGGAGTAGTCGAAGATCTCCTGGCAGCGCACCACGTCGAGGGTGCTCGCCAGCCCGCTCATCAACAGCGGCAGCACATCGTTGCCCCAGCCGGGATCGACGCCGGAGACGAACAGCGACCCACCGCCCTCGGCGATCGCGGCCAGCACCGGCTCGCGCAGTTCGGCGGGCGCGCCGACCGGATCGTAGAGCGGGTAGAGGGCCGGGGTGACGACGACGGCGCCCGCGCGCACGGCACGCACGATGTCGGCGAGCGCGTCGTCGGGGCGGATGTCACCGGAGGCCGCGTACACGACGGCGCGCGGCCCGGCGGTGAGCACGGCGTCGATGTCGGCGGACGCGGCCACGCCCAGTTCGGTGTCTAGACCGGCGAGCGTGCCCGCGTCACGGCCGATCTTGTCGGGGTTGTGCACGAGCACCCCCGTGAGTTCCAGCGCCGGGTGGGCGGCCACGGCACGGATGGCCGCGCGGCCGACATTGCCGGTGCCCCAGACGATCGTGGGGATCATCGCGCGAGCCTAACAAGTGCTTGGTTTGGTGTCAGGCGTTTCGGACGGTCAGCGCGGTCGCACCGAGCGCGGAACCCAGCCGGTCCACGGCCGCGGCGAGCGCCCGCCTCGGCACGGCGGCGCCGTCGAAGAGCGCGAGCACGATCGCGTCGTCGACGCGTTCCCAGGTCCCGGCGATGCGCCCGCCGACCACGACCAGCGGTGAGATCCAGCCCGCGGTCCTGCTCACCTTCGCCCGATGCTCGGGCGGCAGCAGCGCGGTGTCACCGGTGCCGGGGCCGAGGACGTACTGATCGAACGGGCCGAGCAGGTGGACCGCGCCGTCGAGGCTCGCCGCGGCGAGGTCGTCGGCGAACTCGGCCGGGATCCATCCGGTCCTGCCCTCGACATCGACCTGCGTCAGTTCCGCGCCCAGCTCGGCGAACCATCCGCGCACCACGGTCTTGCGCAGATTGTTGCGGCTGAGCCAGGTGTCGAACGCTTCCGGTGTCGCCGGGCCGTAGGCACCGAGGTAGGCCTTGATCAGCGTGGGCGCCGCGACGTCGGGCTCGGGGATTCCCGTCCAGCCGGGGATCAGGTGGCCGGGGGCGGTGAAGGTGACCTTGGTGCCGCGCATCGGACCGTGGCACAGCGCGCCCTGCCAGGCCAGCGGTTTGAGCACCGCGCCCCAGCCGGAGCGCAGCTGGTCGGCGAGATGGGCGAAACCCGGTTCGGCCAGCACCGCCTCGACGAGCTCGGCGCGGGTGAGCACCTGGTCACCGAGGATGCTCGACACCACCTCGACCAGGGCGGCCACCTCGTCGGGGGTGGCGCCGAAGGTCTTGCGCCACGCGGGTTTCTCCCAGGTCCGCGCCGAGCCGATGAGCGCGAGCGCGGCCGCGGCCTGCGCGGGCGGCATGGCGTGCAGCGTGCCGCGCATGGCCCAGGTCTTCACCAGGCCGCCCGAGTCCAGTGCCTCGGCCACCGCGTTCGGGCGGGCGACCCGGCTGCGCACGGCCACCGCCGTCTCGGCCGCCGAGGCCACCTGCGCCTGGATTCCGGCCGAGCGCTCGGCGATGTCGGTGGCCGAGCCGTTCGACGGATCGGTGAGGAACTGGCGGGCCAGCCGCCACGCGAACACCTGATCCCACTCGACACTCACCATGCGCAGCAACCTCTTTCACCGTAGGGACGCCGTACATCACATCAGAGCCCACCGACAGCGCGCGCTGCGACCAGGGGGAGTCGATCCGCGGCAATCGTGAGGCAATCTTTTCTGTCACACCCCGATGCGAACATATGTTCGTGTCCGATTCCGTCGCAGCGCGGCGCCCGCGCATCCAGACCCGCGCCGAGGCGTCGATCCTGCACGCCGATCTGGATTCCTTCTACGCCTCCGTGGAGCAACGCGACCAGCCGTGGCTGCGCGGCAAGCCGGTGATCGTCGGCGGTGGCGTGGTGCTGGCCGCCAGCTACGAGGCCAAGGCCTTCGGCATCCGCACCCCGATGAACGCGGGGCAGGCGCTGCGGTTGTGCCCGCACGCGGTGGTCGTGCCGCCACGCATGGCGGCCTACGCCGAAGCCAGCAAAGCGGTGTTCGCGATCTTCCACGACACCACCCCGCTCGTGGAGGGGATCTCCATCGACGAGGCCTTCCTCGACGTCGGCGGCCTGCGCCGCATCCGGGGCGAACCGATCGACATCGCGCGCACGCTGCGCACCGAGGTCAGCGCGAAGGTCGGACTCCCGATCTCGGTCGGCATCGCCCGCACCAAGTTCCTGGCCAAAGTGGCCTCCGCGGTCGCCAAGCCCGACGGGCTGCGGCTCGTCGAGCCCGGCGGCGAACTCGATTTCCTGCACCCGCTGCCGGTCGAACGCCTGTGGGGCGTCGGCGCGGTCACCGCCGCCACGCTGCGCACCCACGGCATCACCCGGGTCGGCCAGCTCGCCGAGCTCGGCGAACCCCACCTGCGCGCCATCCTCGGCCCCGGCGCGGCCCGGCACCTGTTCGCCCTGTCCTGGGCGCGTGACCCGCGCCGGGTCGAGACGGGCCGGCGCCGCCGCTCGATCGGCGCCCAGCGCGCGCTCGGCCGCAGGCGGCGCGAACCCGACGAGATCGCCGCCTACCTCGACGGACTCACCGACCGCCTCGGCCGCAGGCTGCGCGCCGCCGACCGGGTCTGCCGCACGGTCATCCTGCGCTTACGCTTCGACGACTTCACCCGCGCCACCCGCTCACACACCCTCGTCGAGGCGACCGATGCCACCGCGACGCTGCGCCGGGCCGCGCGCGAGTTGCTCGCCGCCGCCCAGCCGTTGATCGACGAACGCGGCATCACCCTGATCGGCCTGTCGCTGACCAACCTCGACGACTCCGACACCATGCAGCTGACCCTTCCGCTGGAACCCCGCGCGGAGAACACGCTCGACGCCACGCTGGACGACCTGCGCCGCCGCTTCGGATCGGCCGCCGTCACCAGGGCGGCGCTGCTGAAAAAGGGCGAGGGCCTGTCGGTACCGCTACTTCCCGACTGAGGACCTCGCCCCGCTGCTGCGCACCAGCGGCAGGAACACCTCGTCGACGATCTCGACGAGCACGTCGTCGGGCGCGGTCGGTACGCCGCGCAGCACGAACTCGTTGCGCAACAGCACGATCGCCACGGTCGCGACCCGGGGCCGCAGGCATTCCGGTGCCGCCTCGCCGCGCGCCACGGCCCGTCCGAGCACCGTGAGCCAGGTGGCCGCGGTCGCGTCGACGGACTGTTCGGGCAGCTGGGCGAGCAGTTCGGCGGCGCCACCGGCCGCGGCGAGCAGTTCGCGCATGATCGCACCGAGTGCCGAACTCCAGTGTTGATTCGCCCGCCGCAGCAGTTCGAGGGCGTCGGTGCGCAGGTCGCCGGTGTCGGGTACGTCGACGGCGGTGGCCAGGCGCCGGTAGGCGGCGATGCCGAGGGCGAGCCGATGGGGCCAGCGCCGGTAGATCGCGTTCTTGTTGGTCCCCGCGCGCTGGGCCACCTTGTCCATGGTGAGCCCGGCGTAACCGCCGTCGCAGAGTTCGTCGGCGGCCGCGCGCAGGATCGCGTCCTCGAGTTCGGCGCCACGGCGACGCGTCGGCTTCTCTGTTTCCGCCACGGACGACCTCCTTCGATTCCGCAGCATCGTACCCAAACAGCAGTGCCTTGTCGGCAGCTGATGCAACCATTAGGGTACTTGTCGTACCTTAAATTCGTTCCGAAAGGGCAGCACCATGCGCGCCACAGGCATCACCTATGACACCGGGTTCCTCCGTGACGGCCTCTCCTCCCGACCACATTTCGACCCCGACGTCGTCCGCGCGGAACTGCGGATCATCCGCGACGACCTGCACTGCACCGCCGTCCGGATCGTCGGCGGCGACGCCGACCGCCTCGAACTCGCCGCGACCCATGCCGCGGACCTCGGTCTCGAGGTGTGGTTCTCGCCGTACCCGCTGGAACAGGACACCGACCAGATGCGCGCGTTCCTGCTCGACTGCGCCGAGCGGGCCGAACGGCTGCGCCGCCGCGGCGCCGAGGTCGTCCTGGTCATCGGCGCCGAGCTCAGCCTGATGACCGGCGGATTCCTGCCCGGTGACACCGTCACCGAACGCGTCGCCTCGCTCACCGACACCGACACGCTGCCCGAGCGCGTGGCCCGGGCGAGTGAACGGCTCAACGCCTTCTTCCACGCGACCGTCCCGGCGGTCCGGCAACGATTCACCGGCCGGCTCACCTACGCGTCGGTTCCCCTCGAACGTGTGGACTGGACGCTGTTCGACCTGATCTCGGTCGACCTGTACCGCTCAGCGGCCGTCGCCGACCGCTTCGCCGACGGCGTCCGCGCGCTCGTCACGCAGGGAAAACCGGTGGCCGTCACCGAATTCGGCGCGGCCACCTTCCGGGGCGCGGGTGACGTCGGCGCCAACGGCCTCGACATCGTCGAATACAACCCGGGCCCGATCCGCCTCACCGCCACCCACACCCGCGACGAGGAAGGCCAGGCGACCTACGTGCGCGAACTGCTCGACCTGTTCGAGGACGCGGGCATCGACACCGCGTTCGTGTTCCTGTTCGCCCTCTACGACATGCCCCACCGCCCCGACGGCGACCCGCTCGACGACCTCGACCTCGCCAGCTACGGCATCGTCAAGGTCCTCGACGGCCGCACCGGCACCGCCTATCCCACGATGAACTGGGAACCCAAGGCCGCCTTCCCCGCCGTCGCCGAGCATTACCGGGATGCGCGGGCCGCCGCGCGCATGGGATAGTCGGCCAATGCCTTACGCCGTCCTCGGCTTCTTGACCCTCGCCCTGTGGGTGTACTGCCTCGTCGACATCATCACCAGCCCCGATGACGGGATCCGCCATCTGCCGAAGATGGGCTGGATTCTCGTGGTCGTGCTGGTGCCCACGGTCGGGGCCCTGCTGTGGCTGTTCGCCGGGCGGCCGGTCGGTCCCGAACGTCGCCCAGCCACCACCCGCTACAGCGAATACGACCGGCCGGGCCGCGCGGTCGCGTCCAATCCCGACGACGACGAGGCGTTCCTGCGCGGTCTGCGCGAGCGCGCCGAACAGCAGCGTCGCGAGGCCCGCAGGCAGCAGGCCGAACGCGACGAGGACCAGGCCTGATCAGACGAACCGTTTGGGCCGCTTGTCCATCAGCCGCAGGATCAGTGGCGTGAAGATCAACTGCATCGCCAGTTCCATCTTCCCGCCCGGCACCACGATGCAGTTCGGGCGCGACATGAACGAATCGTGCAGCATCGACAGCAGATACGGGAAGTCGATCACCTTGGGATCGGCGAACCGGATCACCACGAAACTCTCGTCCGCGGTCGGAATGCTGCGCGCGATGAACGGATTCGAGGTGTCCACGGTCGGCACCCGCTGGAAGTTCACATACGTCCGCGAGAACTGCGGGCAGATGTATTTCACGTAGTCGGGCATGCGGCGCAGGATGGTGTCGATCACCGCCTCACTGGAGTAACCGCGATGGGTCTTGTCGCGGTACACCTTCTGGATCCATTCGAGGTTGATGATCGGCACCACCCCGACCAGCAGATCGGTGTAGCGCGCCACGTTCACCGAATCGGTCACCGCCGCGCCGTGCAGTCCCTCGTAGAACAGCAGGTCGCTGCCCGGCGCGAGATCCTCCCACGGGGTGAACGTGCCCGCCGGCTGCCCGTAGGGCTTGGCCTCCTCGTCGTCGTGCAGGTACCTGCGGACCTGCCCGACACCGGATTCGCCGTACTCCCGGAACAGCGTCTCCAGTTCCGGGAGCAGATTCGCGTCCTCCCCGAAATGGGAGAACGTCGTATTGCGTTGCTGCTCGGCCTCGGCCATCGCGATCTTCATCTCCGCGCGGTCGAAACGATGGAACGAGTCCCCCTCCACCACCACCGCGCTGATGCCCTCCCTCCGGAAGATGTCCTCGAAGGTCCGGGTGACACTGGTCGTGCCGGCACCGGAGGACCCGGTGATCGCGACAACGGGATGCTTGACCGACATGGGCGTCTCCTAGGTGCGCTGGTCGTGCTTGGCCGGACGGAAGAGCGAGCGCGTCCCGAACAGCGAGCTGTCGAAACTCGGTCCCGCGTCGGGCTCCCGGTGATAGCGCTCCACCCGCAGCACCTCGTTGCGTGAGCCGAAGATGAACGGCACCCGCTGATGGACCTCCGCCGGCGGCACCGCCATCACCCGGTCGTGGCCGGTGCTGGCCGCGCCCCCGGCCTGCTCCACGATGAACGCGATCGGATTCGCGCCGTAGAGCAGCGACACCCGCCCCGGCCGTGCCGGATTGCGGGTGTCGCGCGGGTACAGATACATTCCGCCCCTGGTGAGGATGTGGAAGGTGTCGGCCACCAGCGAGGCCACCCACCGCATGTTGAAATCGCGGCCGCGCGGCCCGTCCACCCCCTCCAGGCATTCGTGCACGTAGCGGCGCACCGGCCGCTCCCAGAAGCGCTCGTTGGCGGCGTTGATCGCGAAACCCGAGGTGTCCTCGGGGATCCGCATGCCCGGGTGGGTCAGCACGAACGCGCCGATCTCCCGGTCCAGGGTGAACCCGTCCACGCCGCTGCCGGTGGTGAGCACCAGCATCGTCGCCGGGCCGTAGAGCGTGAACCCGGCGCACACCTGCCGCACACCCGGCTGCAGGAAGTCCTCGTCGCCGGGTTCGGCCGTACCGTCGAGGACCTCCTGCGGGGCACGCAGAATGCTGAATATCGAACCGACCGGCAGATTCACGTCGATATTGCTCGACCCGTCGAGCGCGTCGAAGGCCAGCAGGTACTTGCCGCGCCGCTCGGTCGACGGCACCGCCAGCGCCGTCGCCCGCTGCTCGGACAACAGCCCCGACAGATGCCCGGTCCACTGCGTCTGGGCCACCATGATCTCGTCGGTCAGCACGTCCAGCCGTCTGCTCACCGACATCGGCTCCTCCGGACCGCTCTGGCCGAGGATCGCGCCCCGCGTCACCTGATTGGCGATGATCTTCGTCGCCGTGGCCACCACGTTCACCAGCGCCGAGAACTCGCCCGACGAGCCGGGATGCCTGTGCTCCTCCTCGATGGTGTACCGGGTGAGCGTCTTCACGCTGTTCGGCATTGCGGCGCCACCTCCACCGGGGCCTCGTCGAAGACGCTGCTGCCGTAGACATCCCGATCACACAGCGTGATCAGATCCGTCTTCGACAGCGGCCGCCCCGCCTCCACCAGTCGCTTGGCCTGCCGCAACCGGCACCGATCGATGGCGTTGCGCACACTGCGCGCGTTGGAGAACCGCGGGCGGGTCATCCGGGCCGTCAGGTATTCGGCGAAGGCGGCGCGCGCCGCCGCGTCGAAGCGGAAGTTCTCCCCCGCCACCATCACCTCGGCGATCCCCAGCAACTCCTCGTGGGTGTAGTCGGCGAACTCGAGATGGTGGGCGACGCGGGAGGACAAGCCGGGGTTCGCGGAGAAGAAGCGATCCATCCGGTCCGGGTAGCCGGCGAAGATGACCACCAGGTTCGCGCGTTCGTTCTCCATCTCCTGCAGCAGGATCTCGATCACCTCCTGCCCGTAGTCGCGTTCGTTCTCCGGCCGGAACAGGTAGTAGGCCTCGTCGATGAACAGCACCCCGCCCGCGGCCTTGGCGATGGCCTCCTTCGTCTTGGGCGCGGTGTGCCCGATGAACTGCCCGACCAGATCGTCGCGGGTCACCGTGTGCACCTTCGGTTTCCGGATGTAGCCCAGCGCGTGCAGCATCTGCGCCATCCGCAACGCCACCGTCGTCTTGCCGGTGCCGGGACCGCCGGTGAAACTCATGTGCATCGTCGGGCGCGACGAGGCCAACCCGAACCGGCGCCGGGCCCGGTCGATCATCAGCAACGCCGCGATCTCGCGGACCCGATCCTTGACATTCGCCAGCCCGATCAGTTCCGCGTCGAGGGCCGACAAGGTCGCGGCCACATCGTGTCCGGCCAGGTCCTCGGACAGATCCAGCAGCGCGTCCTCGCCGAGCGGCGGTTCTTCGGCCGTCTCCTGCTGCGGCCGCGACGGCCGGGCGTCACCGACGCCCGGCCGCGCCAACCGGAATCCGCCCGCGGACCCCTCAGCCGCCATACCGTTGTCCCTGCGGACGGCCCGTCGCATACGAGCGGACGCTGTAGACCTGGCGTCGATCGGCGGCCTCGGAGCGCGTGAGCTCGAAGCCGGGCTCCTCGGCCGGACGCTGCACCAGGAAGCTCAGTGCCGTCGTCTGTTTCGTGTAGGTGGCGTCATAGGCCGTTACCCGCACGTAGTGGCGCGGGAACGTCGCCCGGCAGGCGTTGATCTCGGCGAGCACCCCGTCGGGTTCGTCCAGATCGAACAGCGGCAGCCCCCACATCTCCCAGTAGGTGTTGCGCGGATGCGGATCGTCGGTGTACTCGATCGAGACCGGCCAGTTGTTGAGCAGCGCGTAGCGCACCTGCGCCGCGATCTCGTCGTCGGTGAGTTCGGGCAGGTAGGAGAAGGTTCCCTGGCGCAGATACATGATGCTCCCTACAGACTCGGCGTCGGCACCGCGTCGGGTGCGTCGGTGGAGGTGTAATCGAAGGTGACATCGCCCCAGGTCGACAGCGCGACTTCGAGCGAACGGCAGGTCGAGGCGGCCGTGCGCAGCACGTCGGGCCCCTCCTTCAGCAGGTCGCGCCCTTCGTTGCGGGCCTTGACCACCGCTTCCAGCGCCACCCGGTTCGCTTCGGCGCCCGCCGCGATCCCGAGGGGATGGCCGATGGTGCCGCCGCCGAACTGCAGGATCACGTCGTCACCGAACAGATCCAGCAGCTGATGCATCTGCCCGGCGTGGATACCGCCCGAGGCCACCGGCATCACCCCGGGCAGGCTCGCCCAGTCCTGGTCGAAGAAGATGCCGTTGCCGAGCTCGGTCGGAATGTGGTTCTCGCGCAGCGTGTCGTAGAAACCGCGGGTGGTCGCCGGATCGCCTTCCAATTTGCCCACCACGGTGCCCGCGTGCAGATGGTCGACCCCGATCAGCCTGCACCATTTCGCCAGCACCCGGAAACTCACGCCGTGGGTCTTCTGCCGGGTGAAGGTCGAATGCCCCGCGCGGTGCAGGTGCAGCAGGACACCGTTGCGCCGCGCCCACTTCGACATCGACTGCATCGCGGTGTACCCGACGGTCAGGTCCATCATGATGACCACCGAGCCCAGTTCCTTGGCGAACTGGGCCCGCTCGTACATGTCCTCCATGCTCGCGGCGGTCACATTGAGGTAGTGGCCCTTGATCTCGCCGGTCTCGGCCATCGCCCGGTTCACGCCCTCCATCGCGAACAGGTACCGGTCGCGCCAGCGCATGAACGGCTGGGAGTTGATGTTCTCGTCGTCCTTGGTGAAGTCCAGGCCGCCCTTGCAGGCCTCGTAGATCACCCGGCCGTAATTCCGGGCCGAGAGCCCGAGTTTCGGTTTCACCGTCGCGCCCAGCAGCGGCCTGCCGTATTTGTTGAGATATTCGCGTTCCATCACCGTGCCGTGCGGCGGGCCCTGGAAGGTCTTGACATAGGCCACCGGAATACGCATGTCCTCGAGCCGCAGGGCGAGCAGCGGTTTGAAACCGAAGACATTTCCGATGATCGAGGAGGTGAGGTTGGTGATCGACCCCTCCTCGAAAAGATCCAGATCGTAGGCGATGTAGGCGAAGTACTCGCCCGCCCGGCCCGGCACCTCGTCGATCCGGTAACACTTGGCCTGATACTTCGAGTGCGCGGTGAGCCGGTCGGTCCAGACGACAGTCCAAGTGGCAGTGGAGGATTCACCCGCCACGGCCGCCGCGGCCTCGATCGGGTCGACACCGCGCTGCGGGGTCACCCGGAACACCGCGAGCACATCGGTCTCCGACGGCACATAGTCGGGTGCGTAATATCCCATCGACGCGTAGGACTGAACACCCGGATCCCAACGATCCCGTTCGGTTTCTTCCGCCATGGTTCCTCCTGTATCTGATTCGCCGGATCAGGGGCCCTACGTGGTTACGCATGCTGCCGCCTCCGGGCCCTGACCTCTCCGGCGGTGGAATCCGGTGTGCGCCTTGATGAATTACAGGATGGGGGCGGGAACCCCCACAAACAATGTGAATGTTTCTGGGAAAGCTCAACCGAAACGTTGAGTTTGCTACCGTCGGGTAATGGGCAGGGTGAGTGCGGGGCGGATGGAGACGTTCCTCGCGGTGGCCCGGCTCGGCAGTATCCGCCGGGCAGCCGCCCAGCTACACGTCACCGAGGCGGCGGTGTCGGCCGCGGTCGCCCACGTCGAGAAGCAGCTCGGCGCCAAACTGATCACCCGCTCCGGTCGCGGGATCGCCCTGACCGAGGCGGGCCGGGTCTACGCCGAATACTGCCGGGGGATCCTCGGTCTCATGAAGGAGGCGCACGCCGCGGTCCGCCAGGCCGAGGCGGGCAGGCTGCGGATCGGTGTCGTCGCCACCGCCGGTGAATCGGTGGTGCTGCGGCCGCTGGCCTCGTTCCGGCAGCGCTATCCCGATGTGGAGCTGAGCCTGTCGATCCAGCCGCGCGACGTGCTGTTCCTCGAATTGCAGCACCACGAAACCGATCTCGTGATCGCGGGCCGCCCGCCGCACGAGGCCAACCTGGTGATCCAGGCACGTCGCCCGAGCACCCTCGTCGTGGTCGGTACCCACGACGCGCACGATCCGCGCCACACCACCTGGCTACTGCGCGGCAACGGCTCAGGCACCAGGGAGGCCACCCTCGCGCTCATCGATCGGCTCCAGATCGACCCACCCACCCTCACGCTGGGTTCCCACGGCGCTGTCATCGCCGCGGCCCGCGAGGGCCTCGGCATCACCCTCATCCACTCCGACGCCGTCGGCGAACACCTCGACTCGGGCGCGTTGCGCACCCTCGACGTCCCCGGCACCCCCCTCGACCGCGCCTGGCACGCCGTCACCACCCCCACCCCCACCCCGGCCACCCGCCTGTTCCTCGCCCATCTCATCGACCCCCTCGAAACCGGCACCGACGCCTTCCATGCCGCCATCGGTCCCTGACCCGATATCGACCAGAGCGGCGTCTCCCGCCGCGTCGAGCGCCGCACGCGAGTTCCACCGGACCGGCGCGTGCCGTCAGGCCGCGTAGTCCTTGACGGGGAGGGTGCGAGCCACCTTCTGGGGCGCCCCGCCGATCAGCCCTCGCCAGGGCAGATAGGGCAACAGCCGCACGTTGAGGTTGCGGAAGCGGATCATGGCGTTGCTCGCCGGGGCGTACCAGGCGCCGGTCCCTTCGGCGAACTTCTGGCAGGCGTCGACCATGGGCCGCAGCCGCCGCTCGTAGGCGGCGAACGCCGCGGTGTACTCACCTGCCGCAGCTGCCAATTCGCCGGCCAGCGTGTAGGCGCCGACGAGCGAGAGGTTCGCGCCCTGCCCCGACAGCGGAGAGGCACAGTAGCCCGCGTCGCCGACGAGCGTCACGCGGCCCGTTGACCAGGAGCTCATGTGGATCTGGACCATGGCGTCGAAGTAGAAGTCGGGCGCCTCGTCGAGATGGGCGAGCAGGCGCGGCACCTGCCAGCCCTGCCCGGCGAATGTCTCGGCGAGGATCTTCTTCTGCTGGGCGACATCGCGGTAGTCGTGGTCGATCGGGTCGGAGGCCCAGGTGAAGGTCGCTTTCGCCGCACGGTTCTCACGGGCGCTGTAAACCCCGGCGATCTTGCCCGGGGTGTTGTAGTCCTGCTCCCAGTGATCGAGTCCGAGGAAGTTCGGGACGGTGTAGGTGGAGATGTAGTAACCCATGTGCCGGGCGAACTCCGCCTCCGGACCGAAGACCAGGGCGCGCGTGTGGGAGTGCGCCCCGTCCGCGCCGATCACCAGATCGAAGGTGCGCGGCTCGGAGTGTTCGAAGCGCACCCGCACCCCGTTCTCGTCCTGGTCCAGCGCGGCGATGGAGTCGCCGAACAGGTACTCGACATCGCCGCGGGTGGCCTCGTACAGCACCAGCGCCAGGTCACCGCGCTGGATCTCGGTGTCCCCGTCCGCGCCGACGCCGTTGAACATTTCACTCGAGATGCTGGCACGCGGCCTGCCGGAGGCGTCGACGTAGGAGGTGCCGCGCTTGCCGGTGCTCAGTTCGTGCACCCGGTCGAGCAGGCCCATGCGCCGGACCAGCTCGGTGGCGGTGCCGAGCACGTCGATGGCCTCTCCGCCCTCGCGCACGGTGGGCGCCTTCTCCACGATCGTCACCTCGAACCCGTAGCGCCGCAGCCAGAAGGCCACTGCGGGCCCGGCGATGCTCGCGCCCGAGATCAGGACGTTTCGGTTGCTCAGCTGCCGCATGCACAGAACCGTACAACCGATTTGGGCATTTGCGCAAGACAGATGTCTCAGTCGTTTGCGCTACCCTGAGCCCATGGGAAATCGCGAGGATCTGTTGACGGGCGCACGAGCCTGCCTGTTCGACAAGGGCTACGCGCGGACCACGGTGCGCGACATCGCCGCCGCGGCCGGCGTGAGCATGGCGGCGATCGGTTATCACTTCGGCACCAAAGAGGCACTGCTGACCGAGGCGCTGGCCGAGGCCACTCGCGAATGGGGCGCCGAACTCGCCGCGGCGCTCGCGCGGGTACCCGACAGTTCCACCGATCCGTGGCAGCGCTTCGCCGACCGATGGGACGCCGCGCTGGCCACCGTCGCCACGCACCACGGCCTGTGGTCGGCCACCTTCGAGGCTCTCGCCCACCCCGACGTGCGCGCCCAGCTCGCCGGCAACCTCGAGGAGGCCCGGGCCGGCCTGGCCGCGCTCTTCGACGGCGTCGACGAGAACGACACCCGCGGCTCGGGCGCCCTCTATCAAGCACTGCTCACCGGCCTCGCGGCCCAATATCTCATCGACCCCGCCAGTGCCCCCAGCGGAAAGGATCTCGCCGGATCGCTGCGTCGAATCACCGGCGACACCGCGTGAGTTCGGCGGTCGCCGCGTCGAATCCGCTGGCGCGGAGCCCCATCCGCCGCAACGGATTCGACGCGCCACGCGGTCCGAGTGAACTCGCTGGAGGGCGGCCCGACGCGACGTCCCGAGTTCCTTGCCCCGCAGGCCAACCCACCGATCCGGCGAACGTGCCACGCGCGGCGCCCGCGCGGACGTACGATCCGAGCGTGGCCGAAACGAAGGGCTCCACCCCGCTGCGTGTGCTGGTCTACAGCAACGATGCCGACACCAGGCAACAGGTGATCCTGGCGCTGGGCCGTAAGCCGCGCGCGGACCTCCCCGAACTCGATTTCTTCGAGGTCGCCACGGCGCCGGTCGTCATCGAGCAGATGGACGCGGGCGGGATCGACCTGGCCATCCTCGACGGCGAGTCCGCGCCCGCGGGTGGCCTCGGCATCGCCAAGCAGCTCAAGGACGAGATCGATGAGTGCCCGCCGCTGGTCGTGCTGACCGGCAGGCCCGACGACGCCTGGCTGGCGAACTGGTCGCGTGCCGAGGCCGCCGTCTCGCACCCGATCGACCCCATGCAGCTCACCAACGCGGTCGCGGGCATCCTGCACGCGCGCTGATCGGCGCCGCCGCGGCATCGTCCCACTCTCTCGGATAGTCCCGAGTCCCTCACCGCTGTCCATCACCACTGGTGACGACAGTGGTTTCCGGTCGTGCGCGGAATCCGGATTACCCCCGGATCGCTCATGAATCGCCGTACCGAAATCGATCAAACCCCACCCCGGAAACGCGCGGCGGACCCCGGTCACGGCGGTAGTCTGTGCTTTAGCTCACACGAGCGCGGGTTCAGATATAACGCTCCGTCATCGCCGCACAGCCTTGCGCGAGCCCCGTTACCAGGCGGACAACGTCGTCGGCCCGTCTCGCCGAAAGCTGCCGTCCGCGGCCGGGCCACACGGCTCGACCTGCTCCAGCGAGGAGGGGAAGTGCAGTCGTGAACATCGAGGTGCCCGCACTCGTACTCGGCGCCATCGCCGCGGCGTTCGCGGTGTTCTCCGTCATCATGGCGGCCCTGGTGGGTCCGAAGCGCAACAACCGGGCCAAATTGGAACCCTATGAATGCGGTATCGAGCCGACGCCGCACGCCGTCGCCGGTGGCCCGGGAAACACCGGGGGACAGCGCTTTCCGGTGAAGTACTACCTCACGGCGATGTTGTTCATCATCTTCGACATCGAGATCGTGTTCCTCTACCCGTGGGCCGTGCACTTCGACGCGCTCGGCCTGTTCGGGCTCGCCGCGATGGCGCTGTTCATCGTCAATGTGTCGGTCGCCTACGCCTACGAATGGCGGCGCGGCGGCCTCAGCTGGGAATGAGTGGGAAAAAATGGGTCTCGAAGAGAAACTGCCCAGCGGGTTCCTGCTGAGCACGGTCGAGGATTTCGCCGGCTACCTGCGCAAGGGTTCACTGTGGCCCGCGACGTTCGGGCTGGCCTGCTGCGCGATCGAGATGATGGCCACCGGCGCAGGGCGATTCGACATCGCCCGCTTCGGCATGGAGGCCTTCCGCGCCTCCCCCCGCCAAGCCGACCTGATGATCGTGGCGGGCCGCGTGAGCCAGAAGATGGCCCCGGTGCTGCGCCAGGTCTACGACCAGATGACCGAACCGAAATGGGTGCTGGCCATGGGCGTCTGCGCGTCCTCGGGCGGCATGTTCAACAACTACGCGATCGTGCAGGGCGTCGACCACGTCGTCCCGGTCGACATCTATCTGCCCGGCTGCCCGCCGCGGCCGGAGATGCTGCTCAACGCGATCCTCGCCCTGCACGCCAAGATCGCCGAGATGCCGATGGGCGTCAACCGCGAGGAAGCGATCCGCGCCGCCGAGCAGGCCGCCCTCGCCAGCACCCCGACCATTCGGATGGAGGGCCTGCTGCGATGACGTTCGACGCACCCGACAACGCCGACAGCCCCGCCGGACAAGACATTCCGGAGGAGACGCCCACCCCGGCCAAGCCACCGGCACCGCCCGCCGAAGAGGTGATCGGCACCCGGCGCGGCATGTTCGGTGTCACCGGCACCGGCGACACCTCCGGCTACGGCGGCCTGGTCACCCCCGTCGCGCTGCCCGCGGGCACGCCCCCGCCCTACGGCGGCTGGTTCGACGGCTTCGTCGGCACCCTGCGCGCCGCCCTCACCCACCGGGTCATCGCCTTCGACACCGTGATCGAGCGGATCGTCGTCTTCCGCGACGAGATCACCCTGCACGTGCGGCGCGAACACCTGGTCGAGGTGGCGAGCGCGCTGCGCGACGACTCCTCGCTGCGGTTCGAACTGTGCCTCGGCGTGAACGGCGTGCACTACCCCGACGAGCGCGGCCGCGAACTGCACGCGGTGTATCACCTCATGTCGATCACCCACAACAGGCGCATCCGGCTGGAAGTGTCGGCGCCCGATGCCGATCCGCACATCCCGTCACTGTTCGCGGTCTACCCGACCACCGACTGGCACGAGCGCGAGACCTACGACTTCTTCGGCATCCTCTTCGACGGGCATCCCTCGCTCACCCGCATCACCATGCCCGACGACTGGCGCGGCCACCCGCAGCGCAAGGACTACCCGCTCGGCGGGATCCCGGTGGAGTACAAGGGCGCGCGGATACCGCCGCCCGACGAGCGGAGGGCCTACAGCTGATGACCGACACCGATTTCCGCCGCGACGAACCCCAGATCGTCACCGTGGCGGGCCAGGACTGGGACCAGGTCAGCGAGGTCATCGAGGGCGGCGCCGAGGAACGCATCGTCGTCAACATGGGCCCGCAGCACCCGTCCACGCACGGCGTGCTGCGCCTGATCCTCGAGATCGAGGGCGAGACCGTCACCGAGGCCCGCTGCGGCATCGGCTACCTGCACACCGGCATCGAGAAGAACCTGGAGTTCCGCACCTGGACCCAGGGCGTCACCTTCGTGACCCGGATGGACTACCTGTCCCCCTTCTTCAACGAGACCGCCTACTGCCTCGGCGTGGAGAAACTACTCGACATCACCGAGCAGATCCCCGAACGCGCCACCGTGGTGCGGGTCATGCTGATGGAACTCAACCGCATCTCCTCGCACCTGGTCGCGCTGGCCACCGGCGGCATGGAACTGGGCGCCCTCACCCCGATGCTGTTCGGCTTCCGGGAACGCGAACTCATCCTCGACGTCTTCGAGACCATCACCGGCCTGCGGATGAACCACGCCTTCATCCGTCCCGGCGGCCTCGCCCAGGACCTGCCCGACGACGGCGTCACCAAGGTCCGCGAACTGCTCGACATCATGCCGGGCCGGTTGCGCGACATGGAGCACCTGCTCACCGCCAACCCGATCTGGAAGAAGCGCACCCAGGACATCGGCTACCTCGACCTCACCGGCTGCATGGCGCTCGGCATCACCGGTCCGGTCCTGCGTGCCACCGGCCTGCCGCACGATCTGCGCAAGGCCGCACCCTACTGCGGCTACGAGAACTACGAATTCGACATCCCGACGACCACCGGCTGTGACTGCTACGGCCGCTACATCATTCGCGTGGCGGAGATGCGGGAGTCGCTCAAGATCGTCGAGCAGTGCCTGGACCGGCTGCGTCCCGGGCCGGTGATGATCGACGACAAGAAGATCGCCTGGCCCGCCGACCTGCAACTCGGTCCCGACGGACTCGGCAACTCCCCCGAGCACATCGGCAAGATCATGGGCACCTCCATGGAATCGCTGATCCACCACTTCAAGATCGTCACCGAGGGCATCCGCGTCCCCGCGGGCCAGGTGTACGCGGCCGTGGAGTCCCCGCGCGGCGAACTCGGCGTGCACATGGTCAGCGACGGCAGCACCCGCCCGTACCGGGTGCACTACCGCGATCCCTCGTTCACCAACCTGCAGGCGGTGGCCGCGATGTGCGAGGGCGGCATGGTCGCCGACGTCATCGCCTCGGTCGCCAGCATCGACCCCGTCATGGGCGGAGTAGACCGATGACCACGGAAAAGCCTTCCAGCACAACGATCCTGCTCAACCTCACCACCCGTCCCGAGCCCTACCCGCCGCACATCCGGCAGCGGCTCGAGGTCGACGCCAAGGAGATCGTCAACCGCTACCCGCAGCCCCGGTCCGCGCTGCTGCCGCTGCTGCACCTGGTGCAGGCCGAGGACGGGTACGTCACCGGCACCGGGATCGACTTCTGCGCCGACCAGCTCGGACTCACCGCCGCCGAGGTCACCGCCGTAGCCACCTTCTATTCGATGTACCGGCGCACCCCCACCGGCGACTACCACGTCGGTGTGTGCACCAACACGCTGTGCGCGGTCCTGGGCGGCGACGCCATCTACGAAGCGCTGCAACAGCATCTGGGTGTCGGCCACGGGGAGACCACCGCCGACGGCGCCATCACCCTCGAACACGTCGAATGCAACGCGGCCTGCGACTACGCGCCGGTGATGATGGTCAACTGGGAGTTCTTCGACAATCAGACCCCCGACTCGGCCCGCGCCATCACCGACGCCCTGCGCGCCGGTCACCAGGTGCGTCCGACGCGCGGCGCACCGCTGTGCACCTTCCGCGAGACCGCGCGCATCCTGGCCGGTTTCCCCGACGAACGCCCCGGCGCGCTCGACGGCGCACCCGGCCCAGCCACGCTGGCCGGGCTCGACGCCGCGGCCGCGGACGACGCCGGACAGGGGGCCTGAGATGACCACCCTCACCCCGGTTCTCAGCGAACACTGGGCCCAGCCGCGCTCCTGGACGCTCGACAGCTACCGATCCACCGGCGGCTACGAAGGACTGCGCGCCGCGCTGCGCCTTTCCCCCGACGACGTGATCCAGACCGTCAAGGACGCGGGCCTGCGCGGCCGCGGCGGCGCGGGCTTCCCGACCGGCATGAAATGGTCGTTCATCCCGCAGGGGCCCGGCCCGGACGGCACGACGAAACCGCACTACCTCGTCGTCAACGCCGACGAGTCCGAACCCGGTACCTGCAAAGACATTCCGCTGATGCTGGCCACCCCGCACACCCTGATCGAGGGCGTGGTCATCGCGGCCTACGCGATCCGGGCGGCGACCGCGTTCATCTACGTGCGCGGCGAGGTGGTGCCCGTACTGCGCCGCCTGCAGGCCGCCGTCGCCGAAGCGTACGCGGCGGGCTATCTCGGCAAGAACATCCTCGGCTCCGGTGTCGACCTGGAACTCATCGTGCACGCGGGCGCGGGCGCCTACATCTGCGGCGAGGAGACCGCCCTGCTCGACTCGCTCGAGGGCAGGCGCGGTCAGCCCCGACTGCGGCCGCCCTTCCCGGCGGTCGCCGGTCTGTACGCGTGCCCGACGGTGGTCAACAATGTCGAATCCATCGCCAGCGTGCCGTCGATCCTGCGCCGCGGCACCGAATGGTTCCGCTCGATGGGCAGCGAGAAGTCCCCCGGCTTCACCCTGTACTCGCTCTCTGGGCACGTCGCCCGGCCCGGCCAGTACGAGGCACCGCTCGGCATCACCCTGCGCGAACTGCTCGGCTACGCCGGCGGGATACGGGCGGGCCACACCCTCAAGTTCTGGACACCCGGCGGTTCGTCCACGCCGATCTTCACCGCCGAACACCTCGACACCGCCCTCGACTACGAAGGCGTGGCCGCGGCCGGGTCCATGCTCGGCACCAAGGCGCTGCAGATCTTCGACGACACCACCTGTGTCGTGCGCGCCGTGCTGCGCTGGACCGAGTTCTACGCCCACGAATCCTGCGGCAAGTGCACACCCTGCCGCGAGGGCACCTATTGGCTGGTGCAGCTGCTGCGCCGGCTCGAAGCGGGTCAGGGCACCGAGGCCGACCTCGACAAGCTCGCCGACATCGCCGACAACATCAACGGCAAATCGTTCTGCGCGCTCGGTGACGGCGCGGCGAGCCCGATCTTCTCCTCGCTGAAGTACTTCCGCGAGGAATACCTCGAGCATCAGCGTCGCGGCGGCTGCCCGTTCGATCCGTCCCGCGCCACGGTGTGGGCCGACGCAGGGAAAGAGGACCGATGACAGCGATCGCTCCAGGTAACAGCAGCGGCGTCGTGCCCGCGGATCTGGTGAGCGTCACCATCGACGACACCACGGTCCAGGTCCCCGCGGGCACCCTGCTCATCCGCGCCGCCGAGCTCATCGGCGTGCAGATCCCGCGTTTCTGCGACCACCCCCTGCTCGACCCGGTGGGCGCCTGCCGCCAATGCCTCGTCGAGGTGGAAGGTCAGCGCAAGCCGGTCGCCTCCTGCACGATTCCGGTCACCGACGGCATGATCGTGCGCACCCAGCTCAGCTCCCCGGTCGCCGAGAAGGCCCAGCGCGGGGTGATGGAACTGCTGCTCATCAACCACCCCCTGGACTGTCCGGTGTGCGACAAGGGCGGCGAATGCCCGCTGCAGAACCAGGCGATGTCCACCGGCAGCGCCGAATCCCGCTTCGACGGCGAGAAGCGCACCTACCCGAAACCGATCCCGCTGTCCTCGGCCGTCCTGCTCGACCGGGAACGCTGCGTGCTGTGCGCGCGGTGCACCCGCTTCTCCCAGCAGGTCGCCGGCGATCCGTTCATCGAACTGATGGATCGCGGTGCGCTGCAACAGGTCGGCACCGCCCAGGCCGAGCCGCTGGACTCCTATTTCTCCGGCAACACCGTGCAGATCTGCCCCGTCGGCGCGCTCACCGGCACCTCCTACCGGTTCCGGGCCCGCCCCTTCGACCTGGTGTCCACGCCGAGTGTGTGCGAGCACTGCGCCGCCGGCTGCGCCCAGCGCACCGACCACCGGCGCGGAAAGGTCCTGCGCCGCTTGGCCGGTGACGACCCGCAGGTCAACGAGGAGTGGAACTGCGACAAGGGCCGCTGGGCATTCGCCTACGCCACCGAACGCGACCGCCTCACCACGCCGCTGGTGCGCGGCTGGGACGGCGTGCTCGCTCCCGCCTCCTGGAACGAAGCGCTCGCCGCCGCCGCGACCGGCCTGCACGCCGCCATCGGCAACGCGGGCGTGCTCGTCGGTGGGCGCGTCACCGAGGAAGAGGCCTACGCCTACGGCAAGTTCGCGCGCATGGTGCTGGCCACCAACGACATCGACTTCCGCAGCCGCCCGCACTCCGAGGAGGAGGAACGTTTCCTCGCCGCCCGCGTCGCGGGCCACGGCGTGCGGGTCGACTACGCCGCGCTCACCGCCGCACCGGTCGTGCTGCTCGTCGGCTTCGAACCGGAAGAGGAATCGCCGATCGTCTACCTGCGCCTGCGCAAGGCCGTGCGCACGCGTGGCCTGCGGGTCGTCGCGCTGGCGCCGTTCGCCTCACGCGGACTCGAACGCCTCTCGGGCACACTCGTCCAGACCCCGCCCTGCGGGGAAGCGGATGTCCTCGACGCCATCGCGGCCGAGAACTCCACCGAGGCCACTGAACTCAGGGCGCTGCTGCGCACCCCCGGCGCGGTCGTCCTGGCGGGTGAACGGCTCGCGGGCAGCCCCGGCGCGCTGTCGGCCGTGGCTCGCCTCGCCGACCGCACGGGCGCCGAACTGGCCTGGATACCGCGGCGCGCCGGCGAACGCGGCGCGCTCGAGGCAGGCGCCCTGCCCAGCCTGCTGCCCGGCGGCAGGCCCGTCATCGATCCCGCGGCGCGCCAACAGGTTCGCCACCGCTGGCAGTCGGGTGAACTGCCGGTGACCCTCGGCCGCGACACCGCGGGCATCCTCAACAGCGCCGCGCAACTGGGGGCACTCGTGATCGGTGGCGTCGACCCGGCCGACCTCCCCGACCCGGCCGCGGCCGTCGCCGCCATCGACGCGGCCCGTTTCGTGGTGAGTCTCGAACTGCGCCACAGCGCCGTCACCGAACGCGCCGACGTCGTGTTCCCCGTCGCGCCGGTCACGGAGAAATCCGGCACCTTCCGCACCTGGGAGGGCAGGCCCCGCCCGTTCGCCGCCGCACCGCTGGACACCACCCGCCGCGTCGCCGCGCCCCTGTCGGACCTGCGTGTCCTGCACGCACTCGCCGCCGAGATGGGCGAACCGATCAACCTGCCCGACGCCGCGGCCGCCCGCGCCGAGCTCGACACCCTCGGCGCGTGGACCGGCGAACCGATCTCGACGCCCGAACACACCAGCCAGACACGGCCCGTCGCCGGACCGGGCACCGCGATCCTCGCCGGCTGGCGCATGCTGCTCGACGCGGGCCGCATGCAGGACGGCGAACCCCATCTGGCCGGGATCGCGCGCCCGCCGGTCGCCCGGCTCTCGGCCGCGACCGCCGCCGAGATCGAGGCCGTCGACGCCGACCGCATCGTCGTCTCCACCGACCGCGGCGAGATCACGGTGCCGCTGATGATCACCGACCTGCCCGACCGGGTCGTGTGGCTGCCGCTGCACTCGACCGGCTGCGAGGTCGCCGCCACCCTCGGCGTGACGCCCGGCGCCGTGGTGCGCCTGCGCCGGGCCGACGACAGGATGAAGGAACACCGCCATGAGTGAATCCGTATTCGGCACCGATCCGCTCTGGCTGGTGGTGCTCAAGGCGCTCGGTGTGTTCGTGTACCTGATGCTGGTGCCGCTCATCGCGGTCTACGCCGAGCGCAAGGTCGTCGCCTGGATGCAGATGCGGGTCGGCCCCAACCGCATCGGGCCCGGCGGCATGTTCCAGTCCATCGCCGACGGCGTGAAGATGGCGCTCAAGGAAGACATCATCCCGGCGATCGTGGACAAGCCGATCTTCGTGCTCGCCCCGATCATCTCGGTGATCCCGGCGTTCATGGCGTTCGCGGTGATCCCGTTCGGTCCCGAGGTGTCGATCCTGGGCCACACCACCGCACTGCAGCTCACCGACATGCCCGTCGCGGTGCTCTACATCCTCGCCATCACCTCCATCGGCGTGTACGGCATCGTGCTCGCAGGCTGGTCGTCGGGCTCGACCTACCCGCTACTGGGCGGGCTGCGCTCGACAGCGCAGGTGATCTCCTACGAAATCGCGATGGCACTGACCTTCGCGACGGTGTTCCTGCTCTCGGGCACGATGGCGACCTCCGGGATCGTCACCGCGCAGGAGGGCACCTGGTACGTCTTCCTGCTGCTGCCCTCGTTCCTCATCTACTGCGTGGCCATGGTGGGCGAGACCAACCGGGCGCCGTTCGACCTGCCCGAAGCCGAAGGCGAACTGGTCGGCGGCTTCCACACCGAGTACTCCTCGCTCAAGTTCGCGATGTTCATGCTCGCCGAGTACGTCAACATGGCCACGGTGTCGGCGCTGGCCACGACGCTGTTCCTCGGCGGCTGGCGGGCGCCGTTCCCGATCAGCCTCTGGGCGGGCGCCAACTCCGGCTGGTGGCCGCTGCTGTGGTTCACCCTCAAGGTGTGGACGTTCCTGTTCGTCTTCGTCTGGCTGCGCGGCACCCTGCCCCGGCTGCGCTACGACCAGTTCATGAACCTGGGCTGGAAACTGCTCATCCCCACCTCGCTGGTGTGGGTGATGATCGTGGCCACCGCTCGCGTCCTCGATCTCGAAGGGATCCCGGGCAAGAACGCGATCCTGGTGGGCGTCGGCCTCGCCATCACCGCGGCGATGATCGCGATGTTCCTGCGCGCGGGCCGGGCGAAGGGCCTGCCGCCGCTGCCGGACGAACCCGCGAAATCGCCGGTGTTCCTCGGCTTCCCGGTACCGCCGATGCCCGCGCGCACCGACGCGGAACCCGAACTGGGCCTGTTCGACCCGCTCGCCGGATTCGCGGTCACCGCGGCCACCATGTTCAAGAAGCCCAACACCGAGTTCTATCCCGAGCAGAAGGTGCCGACCGCGCCCCGCTACCACGGCCGCCATCAACTCAACCGGTACGCCGACGGGCTCGAGAAGTGCATCGGCTGCGAACTGTGCGCCTGGGCCTGCCCCGCCGACGCGATCTTCGTCGAAGGCGCCGACAACACCGAGGACGAACGCTTCTCCCCCGGTGAGCGCTACGGCCGCGTCTACCAGATCAACTACCTGCGCTGCATCGGCTGCGGTCTGTGCATCGAGGCGTGCCCGACCCGCGCGCTGACCATGACCAACGACTACGAGCTCACCGACGACAACCGCGCCGACCTCATCTACGAGAAGGACCGCCTGCTCGCCCCGCTGGCCGAGGGCATGACGCCCCCGCCGCACGCCATGGCGCCCGGCACCGACGAGGCCGACTACTACCTCGGCCGCGTCCAGCCCACCACCTCGCAGGAGGTGCTGCGATGACCACCCTGCTCGCTGCCGACATCCCGAGCACCGCCACCGGCGAGGCCGTGCTGTTCTGGGTCCTCGCCCCGATCGCGGTCCTCGGCGCACTCGGCATGGTCACCGCCGCCAAGGCCGTGCACTCGGCACTGTGCCTGGCCGCCACCATGATCGCGCTCGCCGTGTTCTACATCGCCCAGGGCGCGCTGTTCCTCGGTGTCGTCCAGATCGTCGTCTACACCGGCGCGGTGATGATGCTGTTCCTGTTCGTGCTGATGCTCGTCGGCGTCGACTCCGCGGAATCGTTGCGGGAGACGTTGCGCGGGCAGCGCATCGCGGCCGCTGTCGTCGGCGTCGGGTTCGGGTTGTTGCTCATCGGCGGGATCGGCGCGGCCCTGCGCGACAGCGCGATCGCCTATCCCGCACGCGGTTTCGGTGGTCGCGACGTCATCGCCGAACTGGCCGAGCTCATCTTCCTGCGCTACGTCTGGGCCTTCGAGCTGACGGGCGCGCTGCTCATCACCGCCACCATCGGCGCGATGGTGCTGGCCCACCGTGAGCAGTTCACGCCGCGGCGCGGTCAACGCGAGATGTCGCGTGATCGCTTCCGCACCGCGGGTGAGCGCGCCACCCCGCAACCCACTCCCGGCGTGTACGCCAGGCACAACGCCGTCGACAGCCCCGCCCAGCTCCCCGACGGCAGCTTCGCCGAACTGTCGGTGAGCACGATCCTGCGTCACCGCCGCACCCGCGCGCACACCGAGGCCGCCGCGCTCTCGGTCGGCGCGGGCAGCGACGTCACCCCGACGGCCGACGAGGAAGGCACCCGGTGAACCCCGAGAACTATCTGTTCCTGTCCGCGCTGTTGTTCACCATCGGCGCCGCGGGAGTGCTGTTGCGCCGCAACGCCATCGTGGTGTTCATGTGCATCGAGCTGATGCTCAACGCGGTGAATCTGGCCTTCGTCACCTTCGCCCGCCTGCACAGCAATCTCGACGGCCAGGTGATCGCGTTCTTCACCATGGTCGTCGCCGCGGCCGAGGTCGTCGTCGGCCTGGCCATCATCATGACGATCTTCCGTGCCCGCCGGTCGACCTCGGTCGACGACGCCAACCTGCTGAAGTTCTGACATGGGTACCGCGACATTGTGGCTGCTGCCCGCCCTTCCGCTGGCGGGCGCGATTCTGCTGCTCCTGCTCGGGCACCGCGCCGACCGCTGGGGCGCCTACCTGGGCACCGCCGCCGCGCTGGCCTCGTTCGTCGTCGCCGCGATCGCCTTCGCCGGCATGCTCGGCCGCGCCGACGCCGACCGCGCGATCCACCACGAGCTGTTCCGCTGGGTGCCCACCGGTGACCTGCAGGTCGGGTTCGGCCTGCAGCTCGATCAGCTCTCGATCTGCTTCGTCCTGCTGATCACCGGCGTCGGCTCGCTCATCCACCTCTATTCGATCGGCTACATGAGCCACGATCCGGGCAGGCGGCGCTTCTTCGGCTACCTCAACCTGTTCCTGGCGGCCATGCTCGTGCTCGTGCTGGCCGACAACTTCCTGGTGCTCTACCTCGGCTGGGAAGGGGTCGGGCTGGCGTCCTACCTGCTGATCGGTTTCTGGTACGAGAAGCCGTCCGCGGCGACGGCGGCCAAGAAGGCGTTCATCGTCAACCGGGTCGGTGACATGGGTCTGGCGATCGCCATGATGACGATGTTCGCCACCTTCGGTTCCTTCGACTTCCGCACCGTGTTCGCGGCGGCGCCGGGCGCGAGCGAGGGCACCCTCACCGCCATCGGATTGCTGCTGCTGCTCGCGGCCTGCGGCAAGTCCGCGCAGGTGCCGCTGCAGTCCTGGCTCGGTGACGCGATGGAGGGCCCCACTCCGGTCTCGGCGCTCATCCACGCCGCCACCATGGTCACCGCCGGTGTGTATCTGATCGCCCGCGCCAACCCGATCTACGATCTCGCCCCGAACGCGCAGGCCGCGGTGATGGCCGTGGGCGCGGTGACGCTGCTGTTCGGCGCGATCGTCGGCTGCGCCAAGGACGACATCAAGAAGGCGCTGGCCGCCTCGACCATGAGCCAGATCGGATACATGATCCTGGCCGTCGGCCTCGGACCCGCCGGGTACGCCTTCGCGATCATGCACCTGCTCACCCACGGCTTCTTCAAGGCCGGGCTGTTCCTCGGTGCCGGGTCGGTGATGCACGCGATGAACGACGAGACCGACATGCGCCGCTACGGCGGCCTGCGCAGGTTGCTGCCGATCACGTTCGTCACGTTCGGTCTCGGCTATCTGGCGATCATCGGCGTCCCGCCGTTCTCGGGCTTCTTCTCCAAGGACAAGATCATCGAGGTCGCCTTCGATCACGGCGGGGCGGTCGGCATCCTGCTGGGCGCGGTCACTCTCGTCGGCGCCGCGCTCACCGCCTTCTACATGACCCGCGTCATGCTCATGACATTCTTCGGCGAGCGGCGCTGGCGGCCCGACACCCACCCGCACGAGGCGCCCGCGGTGATGACCGGCCCGATGATCCTGCTCGCGTTCGGTTCGGTGTTCGCCGGCGGGCTGTTCGTCTGGGGCTCGGCGCTGCAGAACTGGCTCGAACCGGTGGTCGGATCCCATCACGCCGAACCGGTCGTGCCCGCCGGGGTGGTGACCGGGATGGCGCTGACCGCCGTCGCGATCGGGGTAGCGGTCGCCTACCGCAAGTACGCCGAGAGCCCGGTCCCCGAGACCGCGCCCGAGCCGGTCACCGTGTTCACCACGGCGGCCCGCAGGGACCTCTACGGCGACGCCGTCAACGAGGCCGTGTTCGAACGACCCGGCCGCCACCTCACCCGGGCACTGGTGTTCCTCGACGCTCGCGGTGTCGACGGCATCGTCAACGGCACGGCCGCCGGGATCGGCGGACTGTCGGCGCGGGTACGGCGCATCCAGACCGGTTTCGTGCGCTCCTATGCCCTGTCCATGTTCACCGGCGCGGCCCTGGTGGCCGCTGCCCTGCTGGCGGTGAGGTTCTGGTGAACTCGTTTCCCTGGCTGACGACGCTCTGGCTCGCGCCCGCGATCGGCGCTGTCGCGGTACTCGCCGTGCCGGCCGCGCGGCGGACTGTGGCGCGCGCGCTGGCATTCGCGGTATCGATCGGTGTGCTTGCGCTCGCCGTCACCCTGGCGGTGCGGTTCCAGCCGGGCGGCGCGCAGTACCAGTTCGTCGAGGAGCACGAGTGGATCCCGGCCTTCGGCGTCGGCTACACACTCGGCCTGGACGGCATCGCCACCGCGCTGGTCCTGCTGACGGCGGTGTTGCTGCCGTTGCTGATCCTGGCCGGCTGGAACGATGATCGCGCCGCCGGGGACGGCCGCAAGACCGCACACATCTACCTGGCGCTGATGCTGCTGGTCGAGTCGATGGTGCTGATCTCGTTCCTGGCTCTGGACATCCTGCTGTTCTACGTGTTCTTCGAAGCGATGCTCATCCCGATGTACTTCCTCATCGGCGGCTTCGGGCCACGCACCGGCGATGCCGCCGTGCGCGCGCAGCGCTCCCGCGCCGCGGTGAAGTTCCTGCTGTACAACCTGTTCGGCGGACTGATCATGCTGGCCGCGGTGATCGGGCTGTACGTGCTCACCGCGCAGGCCGGGCTCGGCGAGGGTTCGGCGGGCACGTTCGACCTGCGGACGGTGGTCGCCGCCGCCAACAACGGTCAGCTCGGCGGCAGCACCGCCGTCGTCAACGCGCTGTTCCTCGGCTTCCTGTTCGCCTTCGCCGTGAAGGCGCCGCTGTGGCCGCTGCACACCTGGTTGCCCGATGCCGCGGTCTCGGCCACACCGTCGAGCGCGGTCCTGATGATGGCGGTGGTCGACAAGGTCGGCACCTTCGGCATGCTGCGGTACTGCCTGCTGCTGTTCCCGCTGGCCTCGGACACGTTCGCGCCGTTGGTGATCACCCTGGCCGTGATCGGCATCCTCTACGGCGCACTGCTCGCGATCGGGCAGACCGACGTGATGCGCCTGATCGCCTACACCTCCATCTCGCACTTCGGTTTCATCATCCTGGGCATCTTCGCGATGACCACCCAGGCGCAGTCCGGGGCGACGCTCTACATGGTCAACCACGGCCTGTCCACGGCCGCGCTGTTCCTCATCGCCGGATTCCTCGTCTCGCGCCGCGGCACCAGGATGATCGCCGATTTCGGTGGGGTACAGAAGGTCGCGCCGGTGCTGGCCGGCACGTTCTTCATCGCGGGCCTGGCGACCCTCTCGCTGCCCGGTCTCGCACCGTTCGTCAGCGAATTCCTGGTCTTGGTCGGCACTTTCGGCAAGTACAAGGTCGCCGCGGTCATCGCGACCGGCGCGCTGGTGCTGGCCGCGATCTACGTGCTGTGGATGTACCAGCGGATGATGACCGGCCCGCTGAAGCAGGGCAACGAGAATCTGCGCGATCTGGTCCCGCGCGAACTCGCCGTCGTGGTCCCGCTGCTGGTCGCCCTGCTGGTCCTCGGCTTCTACCCGAAACCGGTGCTGGACATGGTGGATCCCGCGGTGGGGCACACCCTGTCGACGATCGGTAAGCACGATCCCGCTCCGACGGTCCCCGCTCCCGAAGCAGGCGCGGCCACCCAGCCCGCGGGCGGACACAAATGAGGACGGACACCGTGATCATCAACGACCTCGCGGCCACCCTGCCCGCGCCGAGCATCGAATACCACCTGCTGGCCCCGATGTTGATCGTGTTCGCGGTCGGCGTCGTCGGCGTGCTGGTCGAGGCGTTCGTGCCGCGGTCGACGCGCTACCTCACCCAGCTGGCCCTAAGCCTGGCCGGCGTGCTCGCCGCACTGGTGGCTGTCGTGCTGCTGGCGGGCACCGAGGGTACGGCCGTGGTCGGCGCCGTCGCGATCGACGGGGTGGCACTGTTCCTGCAGGGCACCATCCTGATCGTGGCGCTGCTGGGTCTGCTGTTGATCGCCGAACGCGGCGCGGTCCCCCGCGCGCGCAGCGGCCCCGGCACCTGGAGCCGGGCGGCGGCCGTGCTCGACCGCGGTGTCGACGCGTTCACCCCGCAGGCCTCGGCCGTGCCGGGCAGCGCGCACGAACTGGCGGCGGTGCGCTCGGGGGTGTCGACCACCGAGGTGTTCCCGCTGACCATGCTCGCCCTCGGCGGTCTGCTGCTGTTCCCCGCGGCCAACGATCTGCTGACGATGTTCGTCGCGCTCGAAGTGCTGTCGCTGCCGCTGTATCTGCTGTGTGGGCTGGCCCGCAGGCGGCGGCTCCTCTCGCAGGAGGCGGCGCTGAAGTACTTCCTGCTCGGCGCGTTCTCCTCCGCCTTCTTCCTCTACGGGGTGGCGCTGCTGTACGGGCAGACCGGCACCGTGTCACTGCCGGGAATCGGTGCGGCACTGGACAAGCAGCCCGAGAACGCGACCCTGGCGCTGCTCGGCATCGCGATGCTCGCGGTCGGGTTGCTGTTCAAGATCGGCGCCGCGCCGTTCCAGGCGTGGGTGCCCGACGTGTACCAGGGTGCGCCGACCCCGGTCACGGCGTTCATGTCGGCGGCCACCAAGATCGCCGCGGTCGGCGCGACCCTGCGTGTGCTCATGGTCGGGGTCGACGCGCTGCGCGACGACTGGCGGCCGGTGCTCGCCGCGGTCGCGGTGGCGACGATGGTGGTCGGCGCGGTCATGGCGATCACCCAGACCGATGTGAAGCGGATGCTGGCGTACTCCTCCATCGCCCATGCCGGGTTCCTGCTCGTCGGTCTGGTCGCGGCCGACGACGCCGGCGTCGCGGCGGTGCTGTTCTATCTGCTGGCCTACGGGCTCGGCACGGTCGGCGCGTTCGCGGTCGTCACCCTGGTGCGCGATTCCTCGGGCGACGAGGCGACCGCGCTGTCGCGGTGGGCTGGGCTCGGGCGTCGATCCCCGTGGCTGGCATCGGTGTTCGCGCTGCTGCTGCTCTCCTTCGCCGGTCTGCCGTTGACGAGCGGGTTCGTCAGCAAGTTCGCGGTGTTCGCCGCCGCGTCCGGTGCCGGCTACACGCCGCTGGTCATCGTCGGCGTCGTGTGCAGTGCGATCGCCGCGTTCTTCTACGTGCGGGTGATCGTGCTGATGTTCTTCACCGATCCCCCGGCCGATGCCCCGACCGTGACCGCGCCGTTCGCGACGACTCTGGTGGTCGCGTTCACCGCGGGCGCCACGGTGCTGTTGGGTCTGTTCCCGCAGCCGGTCCTGGATCTGGCCGAGAACGCGGCCACGTTCCTGCGCTGACATGCCCACCGGCGAAGCACCCCGGGGCCGGCCACCGACCAGCCACGAACGGCAGTCGGGGCAGCCGTGGGATGCCTCCTACCGGGACGGGCCGCCGCCGTGGGACATCGACGAACCTCAACCGGCGGTCGTGCGCCTGGCCGAGGCCGGTGGCTTCGCCAGCCCGGTGCTCGACGCGGGGTGCGGGACCGGCGAGAACGGGCTCTACCTGGCCTCGCGCGGACTGTCGGTGTTCGGTGTCGACGTGGCCGAGACCGCGGTGGCGACCGCCAACTGCCGTGCCACCGCCCGCGGGCTCGACGCCACGTTCGCGGTGGGCGACGCGCTGCACCTGCGCCCGCTGGCGCGCACATTCCGGACGGTGCTGGACTGCGGTCTCTTCCACACCTTCGACCCCGCCGAACGCGCGGACTATGTGACGAGCCTGGCCGAGGTCGTCGAGCCCGGCGGCACCGTCCACATCCTGTGCTTCAGCGATTCCGGCCCCGCCCCCGGTCCGCACCCGCTGAGCAGGGCCGCGGTGGCGGAACCGTTCGGCTCCGGGGTGGATTGGCAGGTCGCGGCCATCGAACCGGACACTCTCCGAACACGATTCAGCGACGCCTGCCCCGCCTGGTTCGCCACCGTCCGGCGCCGGCCGAGCTGATAGCCTGGCGCGATGCCACGTCGTCTCGGGCCGCGATCAGCCGTCGCGGTGTTCCTGGCGATGCTGGCCGTTGCCGGAACAGGATGCGCCCGAACGATTTCCGGGTCGGCGGGCCCGGCCACGGCCGACACCACGGTGTGTGACGCCGGCGTGATGGTCGTGCTCGACGTCTCGCTGTCGATGGAAGCGACCGATGTCTCGCCCAGCCGGCTCCGTGTCGCGCAGCAGGCCGTGCGCGAATACGCCCTCGCGCTCCGCCCGGACACCGGCCTCGGGCTGACCACCTTCGCCGGGACCGCCCAGGTCCTCGTGCTGCCGACCACCGACCGCGCCCCGTTCCTGGCCGCGATGGACTCGATCGAACTCGCCGAGCGCACCGCCACCGGCGAAGCCGTCTTCACCGCGCTCCAGAGCCTGGCCATGTACGCCGCACTCGGCGCGGTCAACGGCAAGCGCCGGATCATTCTGATCTCCGACGGCAAACAGACCACCCCCGCCGAACTCGGCGCTCCGCGCGGCGCCTACACCGCGGCCGCCGAGGCGCTGCGCAAGGACGTCTCGGTCTCGACGATCTCGCTCGGTACCGCCGACGGCGTGGTGGACATCCCGAACGCCGCTGGCCCGCCCCACCGAGTCCCGGTCCCCGCCGACCCGGAGTCGTTACGCGAGATCGCACAACGGGGCGGCGGCGAATTCTGGTCCGCGACAACGCTGCCCGAGCTCACCGCGGCCCTCGCCGCGATGACCTGTACCCGCTGACCCGGCGATCGGATCGCCCGGCTGCAGCACCGGGTGACCACGGGTCGGCGCCACCGCGAGTGAGGTTCCCCAGCGCGCTCGCTCGATTCCGGCGCTCACCCGTGCGCGTCGTATCGCCGCCGGACGAGCGGAACCGCCGCACGCCAGATCGGGCGCCAGACCCGGCCCGGCAGGAATCTGCTGCGTTCCTCGTGCGCGACGCGTGCTCTCGGATGTGCCATCCAGCCGGCGGGCCCGGGGTGATAGTCGGCGAGGTAGTCGATGGCAGCCAGGTGTTTGACACTCTTGTAGCCGTAGTGCGCGGGTGCGACCAGGCGGATCGGGGCGCCGTGGTCGGGGGTGAGCGGTTGCCCGTCGAGCCGATCGGCCAGCAGCACGTCCGCGGCGACCGCGTCGTCGATGCTCAGGCAGCAGTGGAAGCCGTCGAGCCCACGGAACCGCACCCACCGGGCGGCCGCCGGAACCTCGAAGACGCCGTGCACCCACTCGTGGACGACCCGGAACGCCACCCCGCTCCACCACAGATCGACGGCGCTCCAGGTGGTCACGCAGTGCAGGTCGCCGACCCTGGTTTCGCGGTGGCCGCGCAGCAGCTCCGTGACGGGCACGTCGCCGCCTTGCTCACCGACGCGCACGACCAGGCGCGGGTGGGCCGGGAGAGTCGGCCGCCGTGCCGCGAACGCGGGCAGCCCGAAGCGTCGCAGGTCGTCCACCGTCTGCCCGGGTGGTAGCCGGTGTGCGCGGGGGACCTCGTGGCCGAGCACGGTCACGCCGAGGTCTTGGGTTCGGCCAGTCGGGCGGTTCCGGTGGCCAGCGCACAGACTGTCACGGTGCCGTCGGCGTCGACGACCTCGATCCGGGCGCTGCACAGCGCCTGGCGACGGTCCTTGTGGTCGACGACCGCAGTGGTGCGGAGCGTGCCATGTCGCGCGGCATGCAGGTATTTGACCGTCACCTCCGTGGTCAGGATGCTCGCCCCGAGCACGGTGCCCGCCGCGAAGGTGAGCGCGTTGTCGGCGCAGTAGGCCAGCACGCCGCCGTGGACCAGCCCGAACTGTTGCCGGTGGCGGTCGGTGATGTCGAGTTCGAGCACCGCCTGGCCGTCGCCGAACGCGGCGAGTCGCGCACCCACCACCTCGTTGAACGGCTGAGCCGCCAGTACCCGCCGCGCGGTGTCCAGTTCGATCACGGTCATCCACTCCCTCTTTCTAGAGACTTCTCCCTAAAAAGAAAGTAGAGCATAATCTCTAGAACTATGGGAAGAACTGCCACGCATTCCGTCGAAGCGCTCCTGGCCGCCGCGGCGGGCCTGTTCGCCTCCGGTGGGGCGCGGGCACTCACCATGAGCGCGGTCGCGCGCACGGCGGGAGCGCCGAGCGGGTCTGTCTACCACCGGTTTCCCGACCGCCCCGCGCTGCTGGCGGCCGTCTGGGTGCACACCGTGCGGAAATTTCAGGACGAATACCTGCGGGAACTCGGAGCGCGGCCCACGCCCGACGATGCCGTCCGCGCCGCGGAGTGGATCGTCGACTGGTGCCGCCGGAATCCGGCCTCGGCCGCCGTGCTGCAGGCCGGCGTGCACGCCTTCGAACCCGAATCATGGTCTGCGGAGTCGACGGGCGCGTTCGAGGCCGTACGGGAACAGCAGGCGCGCGAGATCAAAGCCCTCGTCGCATCGATCGCCACGCAGGCCGGTCTCCCCGCCGACCAGGCGCAGTTCGCCCTGTTCGACCTGCCGCTCGCGGTGGTGCGGCCCTACCTGATCGCCGGGCGGACACCTCCGCCGAAGGCGCGCACCCTCGTACGGGAACTCGCGGCCAGGATTCTGAAGGCTCCAGGGCCTGCCGACGCGACCGCGCCCAGTCCCGCCGAAACCTGAACCCGGCGCGGCACAGTCGGGCGCCGGGCGAACCTTCCGTCATCTCAGGGGCGTTCGGTGGGAATCTCGCCGTACAACTGCCGGGCGCGTGTGGTCAGCAGGGGCAGCAGGATCGTTCGCCAGGTGGCCGGGTGTATCAGGAGATCACCGGCATCGACAGCGTCCGGTGCCGCGGGATCCTCGACATCCACCCCGGCCAGGCCGGCGAACTCCCGCCGCAGAATCGTCCCGAACTCGGTGGCGTCGGCAGGCACCGGTAGCGCGCAGACCCTGTCCCGCAACGCCTCCCACGCCGCGGGGTCGCCGTCGGATCCCCATTGCTTGGGCCGACGATCGAACAGTCGCGCTATCTCGGATCTCGCTGGCACCCGCCGAATCCTACCGAGCACACGTTGTCCGTGCGGTCTGCCGAGTTCGCCGCGTCGGTGCGGTGATGTCGGCGCCACCCCGCGCGATGCCGACATCACTCGCTTCCTGGCGAGACGGGTCAGTCGTTCCCGTCGAGAATGCCGTGCAGGACGCGGGCGAAGGGCTCGGGCTCGCCCGGGTAGCCGGATTCGGGTCCGGTGAAGCCGCCGTGGTGGCTGGGGAACAGTGCGGGCTCGTGGCCGAGCCGGGCCGCGACCGCCGTCGAGGTGCGTTCGGTGACCGTCCCCCGCGACTCTTCCCCGAACCCAAGGACGATCCGGGTCGGCGCCGCGGTGAGCGCGGCGACATCGAGCTCGTAGGCCAGGACCGGCCGCGACCGCTCCGACAGCAGCGGATCGTCCCGGGAACCGTCGTCGTCGACGGGCAGGCCGAACATCGCCGGGTCCGCGGTGGGCGCGGCGAAGTACTCGTCGGTGAACTCGCCCTGCCAGGACGTCATCGCGATGAACGCGGCCATGCCGGCGCCGAAGCCCTTCGCCGCGTAGGCGGCACGGTATCCGTCGGCCGCGCGCGCGGCCGCTTCGGCATCGGGCAGGGCGGTGAGCAGGGGCGGTTCGTGCGCGACCAGGGTCGTCACGTCCGCGGGATGGGCGGTGACGAGGGCGAACGCGACGATCGCGCCGCCGCTGCTGGCGAAGAGTTCGACCGGGCCCGCATCGAGCGCCTCGATGACGGCGTGCACGTCGTCGGCGTGCACGGCGGGGACGTTGTCGACCTCACCGTCGGTGCGGACGCTGCGGCCGAGTCCGCGCGGGTCGTAGGTCACGACCGTCCGGTCCGGGAAATGCGCGGCGAGCGCGGCGAACCCGTCGGCGGCCATCGGGAGACCGGTCATGAGCAGCGGGGGCCGCCCGTCGGCGGTCGGCAGTGGACCGTAGACGTCGTAGGTGAGCGTTGCGCCGGGGACTTCGAGCTTGTGTGTCGTCATGTCCGTTCTGACGTGTCCGGCGCCGAGAACTCATCGGTGGGCGCGCGAACCGCGGCGCGCGGGGAGGTCATCCGGCGCCTCCCGGCGGACCAGCGGCCGTGGCGACGATCAGGTCGGTCAGGGCGGTGATCGCGTCAGCGGCGGTGGTCGCGCCCCGGTTCAGTTCCGCGCCGAGGGTTTCGGCGGCGCCGAGGACGGCCACGCACCGCAACCGCAGGGCGGCGGCGGGGAGGCGCGAGTGCGGCAGCAGGGTGGTGGCCATCCAGTCGCGGTAGCTGTCGAGCATGTCGCGCTGGATCGCCTGGACGGCGGGATCGCCTTGCAGGGCGGCCGAGATCGCCTCGAATTCGGGCATGTCGGTGGCGCACGCGAAGTAGGCGGCGCTCATCACCTTCGCGATCTCGCCGACGGACGGGCCTGCCTCGCGCACTGCCTGTTCCGCGGCGTGGCGGTGTCGTGCATCGAGCCCGCGGTAGAGCGCGAGCAGCAGTTCGGGGCGGGTGCCGAAGTGGTCGTAGACGATCGGCCTGCTCACGCCCGCGGCCTCGGCGAGGGTCACCAGGGTCAGACCGTCGGTGCCGTGCTCGCGGACCATCGCGAGCGCGGTGTCGAGCAGTTGTCGGCGGCGAGCGGCCTTGGACAGCCGGGGTGTTCGCGTGGTCATCGTCCTCCCTTGCATCGGACCTCCAGCTTAGCTACAAAGAGTAGGTTACAAAATGTAGCTTACTTCGGGAAGAGGAAAACCCATGGACAACGCCGCTTCCGTCCTGATCCTCGGTGGCACCGGACAGGCCGGTTCCGATACCGCCGCCCTGCTGCGTCGCTGGCACCCGGCGCTGCCGCTGACCATCGCGGGCCGCGACCGAGCCCGCGCGCGCCGCGTCGCCGATACCCTGGGGAACGCGAACGCCGTCACCATCGATCTGGGCCGTCCCGACCTGGGCCTACCGCCGGACGGCGCCTATGCCGCGGTGGTGGCGGCGCTGTGGGACGACCGGCTGCACGGTCTCGGCTTCGCGCGCGACCACGGCCTCCCCTACCTGAGCATCTCGAGCGGTCTGCTCGACATCGGCCCCGAGGTGGTGGCGGCCGCCCAACCCGCCCATGCCGCACCGATTCTCGTCGCGAGTCATTTCCTGGCCGGTGTCGCGGTGCTCGCCGCGCTGCACGAGGCGCGCGCGTTCGCGCGGGTCGACAGCGTCCGGCTCGGCCTCGTTCTCGACGAGACCGACACCGGTGGCCCGGCCGGGATCGCCGATCTCGAACGATGGACCGAGGTCACCTCGGCGGGCCTGATCCGCGCCGACGGCGTGTTCCGGTGGCTCGCGGCCGAGGACGCGCGGACCGTGGTGCTCGCCTCCGACGGCACCGGCCTCGACGGCCAGAGCATCCCGATCCTGGATGTGCCGAGCCTGGGCATGGCCACCGGCGCGCCCGACGTGCGCGTCGATCTGGCCGTCGGGACGTCACCGGGCAGGCGCCGGGGCGGACTCGCGTCGATCGAGATCCGGATCGACCTGCGCGGGATCGACGCCACCGGCGCACCCCTGGACACGCATCGCCACCTGCTGCACCCGCAGGGGCAACGGCCGTTGACCGCACTCGGCGTCGCCCTCGGTGTCGAACGGCTGATCGGCCTGCGGGGCGACCCGGTGCCAGCGGGCCCCTACACCCCGGAGGCGTTGATCGAGCCTGCCTATGCCGCGCGGCGGATGACGGAGGTGGGAGCGGTGTTCGCCGGCTGATCCGCCGCCGCGGCGCGGCTCACGGCGCGTCCAGCACCTCCTGCAGGTGCGCGGCGAACGCGGCGGGCGCGGCGACGAAGCCGGTGTGGTCGCCGGGGAACAGCACCGGCTCGACGCCGAGAGCGAGAGCCAGTTCCCGTGCGGTGCGGTCGCAGAACTGACCGGCCGACTCCGCGCCGATGCCGACGATGACCCGGGTGGGGACCTCCCGCAGCAGCGGCGGGTCGGGAACCCAGCCGGTGGTGGCCCGCAGTTCGTGCGCGAACCAGTAGTTCTCGCTGGCGGCCCGGCGCGGCTCACGGTCGCCACCGAACTGCTCGATCAGCACCTGCTCCGGGATCGGGATGTCGGCCTGCGCGAAGAACTTCCGCCAGGCACCGACCGTGTCGCCGAGGGCGTGGGTGGCGATGACATCGGCGGTGCGGGCACGTTGCTCGTCGGCGTCGGGCAGCAGTTCGCGCAGCGGCGGCTCGTGCGCGACGACGGTGGTGACCAGATCCGGGTTGGTCTGCGCCAGCGCCAGCGCGCTGACCGCACCGCCACTGGAGCCGAACACCACCGCGGGACCCGCGCCGAGGTGGGCGATGAGCCGGGCGAGGTCGTCGGCCCTGGCGAGCACCGTCGAATCCTGGCGCGGATCGTCGAGGGGGCTACCGAAATGGCCGCGCGGATCGGTGGTGAGCACGGTGTTGGTGGCGGCGAGCTGCTCGGCCAGCGGCGCGAACGCGGCGGCGTTCATCGGCGCGCCGACGAGCACGAGCAGCGGGCCCGTCCCCCGCACCTCGTAATACAGGCGGGCATCGGGCACCACGAGGGTGCCGGTGGTGACGGCGGAACTGGCGGTCATGAGACTCTCCCGGATCTCGGCTACAGGTAGCACTCATTGAGACGACGGCCCGGTCGAGAACTCATCGCTGCGCCCGAAATCTTTTTCGGGCGCAGCGATTCCGCAGGTCAGCAGGGTGCGCGGCGGCGCGGATCAGTTGTAGGAGTTCGCGACTCCGTCGAGGAGGTGTTCGAGGGTGTCGTAGGCGGGCACGTCGACCACGTCGATCAGGTCGGCGGGCACCGGCACGTCACGGTCGGCGGCGATCGCGGTGAACTGGGCGTTGTCGCCGGTGCGGAAGCCGTGTTCGGCGGCGAGGCGGCGCAGTTCGGCGTTCTCGGTGAGCAGCTTGCCGATCTTGTCGCCGGTGTCGTTGAGCGGGACCAGGGTGTGGCTCGACAGCACCGTCGGCGTCGGGTAGGCCAGCACCATGTCGGGCTTGATCCTGCCCTCGCCCGCGGCCTCGATGAACTGGGCCTCGTAGATGCACACCAACGGGGTGGGGCCCATGCCGTTGGTCAGGTACTGGGTGAAGGGCCCCTCGCTGCTGTTGTCGGTGTAGCCCTGGGCGAGGAACAGTTTCGACAGGGCGGGCAGCACATGCTGTTCGGCGGTGGCGCCGCGCACGATGGTGTGGTCGTTGGCGACGTAGCTCGCGATCGACAGGTACATGGCGGCGGAGTTGGAGCTGCGCGGATCGGTCGTCGAGACCAGGATGTTCTTGGCCACCGGGTAGGTGGTGTTGCCGGGCAGGTCGTCCCACTGCACGCCGGTGCCGGTGAGTTCGAGGTAGCGGTTCATGTCGAACGTGGCGACCGGCCCCGGCTTGATCACGCCCGCCGCGGTGAGCAGGTCGGCGATGGGCCGGTAGGTGGCGATCGCGATGGGCGAGGCGAACGGGGTGTACTTGACGGTGATGTTGCGCTGGCGCTGGATCCGTTCGGCGGCGGGGCTGCTCGACGGGAACGCGAAGTCGTAGCGGCCGAGGTCGACGGTGGTCGCGATCTGGCGGGACCCGGCCGGTTCCACCTCGACCCGCGCCCCGTGCTCGGCGAGGATCCGCACGACCGCCTCGTCCCGGAAGAACGCCACCTTCTCCGACCCGACCACGCCACGCACCACCGTCAGCGGCGCGCCCGCGGGCGCCGCCGCCGGGGTCTCGGCACCACCGGGGAGCAGGATCACCCCGGCCGCCACCGCGGCGACCACGGTCACCGCGCCGATCGACAGCGGCAGCACACCCCGACGGCTGACCATCCGCTTGGCCACCGACGGCTCCTCCGCCGCGTGCGCGGGACCGGTGGTGGACGCGCGCACGATCGTGGTCGACGGGGCGGGCACCCGCACCGTCGGGTCGGAGTCGGCCAGCTCGGTGCGCACGATCCGCTCGACCAGGATCGGCACGAACTCCCGGATCGGCTTGCCCGCGAACCGATCGTGCGCGGCGCCGACCGCCGAGGTCACCTGATCGGCGGGCACGTTCTCGGAGAGGTCCTCGACCAGACTCTCGGTCATGCGCCGCATGGCCAGCTCTTCTCGCTGGACGGTATCGGCGGATTCGCCGGGGGTAACGCGCGACACCACATTTCTCCTGGGCTCACATCGGGCTGCGGACGCGGCGCGCGGACCGGTCCTCCCGTGCGCACGCCGCGGGCCACGCTACCGGCGCGAAGCACAGATACCCCAGCGGTGAACGGCCTGGCACGCAGAGTTCAGCACCCGCTTCACCGCCCGCAACGTGACGTTGTCCGGATGTTCGCGTAAACCTCGAATCACACACTGCCCGTGTGGGATTCGCTACTACTGTCCGGTCGCGGCGGAGTCCGGCAGCGCGGTCGAGGGCGCCCGGGTACGGCGCGCGGCGCCCTGCACGCTACGTAGCATCCCACCACTGAGCAGTTCCAGCACGCCGATGACGAGCAACGCACCGCCGGCGACATTGGCCAGGCCGGTGACGGTCTGGAACTTCATCGCGATCACCGTGAGTCCGGCCGCGGTCGTGCACAGGCCGCAGATCTCGTGCAGCCAGCTGTCGGCGCGGTGCTCGTCCCAGGCCGCGACCAGCGCCTGCACGATGCCGCGTACCGCCCAGCCGATGCCGATCCACAGCGCGAGCAGCTCGATGTTGCCGCCGCTGAACGCCAGCACCGCCAGCACGACCGTCAACGCCGTACTGGCCAGCACCAGCAGCCGCAACACCATCGCGATCCGCGCGACCATCGCCAGGTATCCCTGCACCACGGCACTGAGCAGCAGCGCCGTCCCGAACAGCACCGCCAGCGTGGCTTCGTCGCGCCCCGGCCACAGCAGGGCGGCGAGGCCGAGGACGACCGAGCACCCGCCGGCGATCAGCATCGCCTGCCGGGTTCTGTCACCGTCCGCTGTCCCCTCCCCGTCATCCACGGGCATGCACCCACGATAGGCCCCCGCCGGGCGATAGCCGCAGATTTGCCTTGGCGCGCCGCGCCGGTCATCGCCGCGGCCCGGCGAGCCGCTCGCGCAGATAGCGGGCGGTGACGCTGTCCTGGTCGGCCGCCACCTGTTCCGGTGTCCCCGACGCCACGATTCGGCCACCCCGCGCGCCACCGCCGGGACCCATGTCCAGGACGTGATCGGCGCGCGCGACGACGGACATGTCGTGTTCGACCACGACCACCGTCGCCCCCGCGCCGACGAGCGAATCGAGCTGGGTCAGCAGGACATCGGTGTCGGCCGGATGCAGGCCGGTGGTCGGCTCGTCGAGCAGATAGACGGTGTCGTCGCGCCGGGCACGCTGCAGCTCGGTCGCGAGCTTCACCCGCTGCGCCTCGCCGCCGGACAGTTCGGTCGCAGGCTGACCCAGCCGCAGATACCCGAGGCCGACGTCGGCGAGCGTCCGCAACGCCCGCGCGATCACCGCGACGTCGGCCAGGAATTCCGCCGCACGGTCGACCGTCAGATCGAGCACCTCGGCGATGGTGGTGCCGCGGTAGCGGATCTCGAGGGTCTCCGGGTTGTAGCGGGCACCATGACAGTCCGGGCACGGGCTGTAGGTGCTGGGCAGGAACAGCAGTTCCACCGTGATGTAACCCTCGCCCTGGCAGGTGGGGCAGCGCCCTTCGGCCACATTGAACGAGAACCGGCCGACGCCGTACCCGCGCGCGCGGGCCGCGTCGGTGTCGGCGAACAGTTTCCGCACGGTGTCGAACAGGCCCGTGTAGGTGGCCAGGTTCGAGCGTGGGGTGCGCCCGATCGGCGCCTGATCCACCTCGACCACCCGCACGACCCGCGGATCGTCCGCCGCGGTCGTCGAGATCGCGTGCAGCAGCGTCGATTTCCCCGAACCCGACACACCGGTGATGGCAGTGAACACCCCGAGCGGGATGTCGGCGTCCAGATCCCGCAGGTTGTGCCTGGTGACGCCGCGCACCGCGAGGGTGCCGCGCGGAGTGCGCCCGGGGCGCGCCGGCCGGGTGACCTCGCCGAAAAGGTACGGGCGGGTGATCGATTCGGCGACTCCGCGCAGCCCCTCGACCTCGCCGCTGTAGAGCACCCGGCCACCGTGCACGCCGGCGCCCGGCCCGATATCGATCAGCCAGTCGGCGTGGCGCACCACGTCGAGGTCGTGCTCGACGAGGAACACACTGTTGCCCGAGTCCTTCAACCTGCCGAGCACCGTGGTCAGCGCGGCGGTGTCGGCGGGATGCAGGCCCGCCGAGGGCTCGTCGAGAATGTAGACCACCCCGAACAGTCCCGAGCGCAGCTGCCCGGCCAGCCGGAGTCGTTGCAGCTCACCGCCGGACAGTGTCGGGCTTTCCCGGTCGACGCTCAGGTAGCCCAGGCCCAGTTCGATCAGCACCTCGATCCGGGAGACCAGATCCTGGGTCAGTACCGCCGCCGCGCCGGTGCCCGCGGTGTACGGGCGCAACACCTCGGCCAGCTGGCTGAGCGGCAGTTCGGCCAGCTCGGTGATGTCGCGTCCCGCGAAGGTCACCGCCAGCGCCTCGGGTTTGAGGCGGCGCCCGGCACACAGCGGGCAGGTCGCGGTGTGCAGGAACCGCGCCGCCCGCTCGCGGGTGGCGGCGCTCTTGGATTCGGCGTGCGCGCGCAGCAGCAGCCGTTCGGCACTGGTGTAGGTGCCCTGATACGGGCGGTGGATCCGATGCGGCTCCCGCTCGGGTTCGACGGTGACCACCGGCTTCTCGTCGGTGAACAGGATCCACTCGCGCGCGGCGGGTGCCAGTTCGCGCCACGGCCGGTCGATGTCGTAGCCGAGCGCGGCGAGGACATCGCGCAGATTCTTGCCCTGCCACGCACCCGGCCACGACGCGATCGCCCCCGCGCGGATGCTCAGGGACGGATCGGGCACCATCGACGCCTCGGTGGCCTCGTGCACAACGCCCTGCCCGTGACAGCGCGGGCACGCGCCTTCGACGGTGTTGGGTGAGAACGCGTCGGAATACAGGCGATTCGTCCCGGCCGGATAGTGACCGGGCCCGGTCCTGGCCGGACCGGCGGGATAGTCGCCCTCCCGCGACATCAGCAGCCGCAGCGAGTTCGAGATCGCGGTGACCGTGCCGACGGTCGAGCGCGACGACGGCGACGACCGTCGCTGCGCCAGCGCCACCGTCGGCGGCAACCCGGTGACATCGTCGACATCGGGCGCCTCGACCTGGTGCAGCAACCGCCGGGCATAGGGCGCGACCGACTCCAGGTAGCGGCGCTGCGACTCGGCGTAGAGGGTGCCGAACGCCAGCGACGACTTCCCCGACCCCGACACCCCGGTGAACGCGACCAGCGCGTTCCTTGGCATGTCGGCGTCGACGTCACGCAGATTGTGGACCCGGGCGCCCCGCACCCGAACCAGATGGTCGACCTCGTGCGAATCCACAGCTACCGAGATTACGCGGCCGTCGTCCGCACCGAGCTTGCGCGACACCCGGGTCCGCTAGAAGAACCAGCCGAGTTCGGGCGACCGCTCGGTGGTGAACGCCTGGTCGAAGTCCCGCAGCGCGCCGGTGTCCTCGACGCGGATCCGGTTCGCCGCGGCCAGGCTCTTCGCGCGTTGCGCGCCGAAGTAGAGCGCGCCGAGCACGGTGATGTCGACGGCCAGCTCGGCCGCTCGCGTGGTGGGTTCGCATTCGGCGATCCCGTCCCGGACCCGCAGCGCGAACGTGCCGCCCGCCGAACGGAACGGGTCGTGTACGGCGAGCACGGTGTCGACGTCGGCCTGGTACGTGCGTGCGGTCAGTGCCGCGGGCACATCCATGACCCGCGCCCACAGGGTGTCGTAGCGTTCGGTGACGCGGGCCGCCCGCGGGTCGGCGAGCAGATACGGCAGCGGATCGTCGTCGGCGAGCTCGACCTCGACCGTGTCGACGAGGTCCATGCCGAGCAGCACCCGCCACAGCGCGGCGTGCGCGTCGGGAGTCACCGCGTGGATCTCGGAGACGATCGCGACCGAGCGGTCGTCCCAGCGGCGGCGGTAGAGGACGTACCCGTCGGCGTGGATCAGCGCGAACAGCGAGGTGGCGCCGCGGCGGTGCCGTTCGACGTCGGCGAACACCAGATCCCAGCGGACGTCGGGACGCGCCTGCGCACCCGGGACGCTGCGCTGCCACCGCGCGTACACCTCCCGGATGTGGGCTGCGCCCTCGGCAGCCGTCACCATGGTCACGCCACCGGGATCCGGTGTGGTGGGGCGGAATTCGGCCCGGCGGCGATCGATCGAGACCATGGTCGCCATGATCGCCTGGTCGTAGCCGAAGCGGCCGTAGATCGTGCCCTCGCTGGCGGTGAGGATCGCCAGCGGCAGGCCGTCGGCCTCGGCGCGTTCGTGCTGCGCGGCATAGAGATCGCGCAGGATGCCCCGGCGGCGATGGGTCGGCGCGACCGCCACCCCGGAGATGCCGCACGCGCGCACGCTCCGCTGCCCCGGCACCGTGACCGTCATCGTCCGGTCGACGGTGTGCCCGACGATCCGGTCACCGTCGACCGCGACCAGCGACCGTCGCACCGGGAACAGGTCACGGGCGATCACCTTCTCGTCCTCCCCGTACCGCATCCCGAACCCGGATTCCTTCAAGCCGATGATCGCGTCCTCGTCCGCGTCCGTCGCCGACCGAACCGTCACGCTCTTCGTCGATGCCATGCCCGTACGATCCCACGGCCCCACCCGCGCGCACACCTCAATTTCGGTCCCGCCCATGTTCCATCCAGCGGGAAGCGGCCCCCGGTCGCGCGGTCCCGGTTGATTCAGTGGGCGTGACGCAGGCCACGCCACTGGCGTGGTTCCGACGAGGGATGGAGTGGACCGTGGGTCTGAGTTCGGATCGAATCGTGGTGGTCACCGGCGCGAGCCGCGGCGCGGGCAAGGGCATCGCGCTGGCGCTCGGCGACACCGGGGCCACGGTGTACGTCACCGGACGCACCCGCGCCGAGGGCGACGCGCCCCTGCCCGGCACGGTGTTCGCCACGGCCGACGAGATCACCCGCCGGGGCGGCACCGGCATCCCGGCCGTCCTCGACCACGGCGACGACAGCCAGGTCGCGGCGTTCTTCGCCGAGCTCGCCGAAAAGCACGGCCGCCTCGACATTCTCGTCAACAACGCGCTCACGATCCCCGACGGCCTCACCGACAAGGGCCCGTTCTGGGAGAAGCCGCTGACGCTGCTCGACCTGCTGGACGTCGGGATGCGCTCGAGCTACGTGTCGAGCTACTACGCGGCGCCGCTGCTGGCCGCCAACGGCTCGGGACTCGTCGTGAACACCTCCTCGTTCGGCGGCGCCTGCTACATGCACGGCCCGGCCTACGGTTCGGGCAAGGCGGCGGTGGACAAGATGGCCCACGACATGGCCGTCGACTTCCGCCCGTACAACGTCGCCGTCGTCTCGATCTGGATGGGTCTGCTCAAGACCGAACGCACCCTCGCCGGGCTCGCCGCCAACCCCGACGCCTACGCCGAGCTGACCGCGACCGCCGAATCCCCCGAATTCACCGGCCGGGTCATCGACGCCCTGGCCAAGGATCCGGACCTGATGCGGCGCAGCGGCCGGGTGCTCATCGGCGCCGAGGTGGCCGAGGAGCTCGGTGTGAAGGACATCGACGACCGTCAGCCGCCGTCGCACCGCCCGTTCCTCGGAGATCCCCCGGTGTTCTCTGCCGCGGTCATCGACTGAGCCGGCCCGTCGTGGAGCCGGACCTCGACCGCACGAACCCGCACCAGCCCGACAGGAGCACCACCATGGATTCCACCCAGCCCACCCGGGGACCGAGGCTGAAGTTCGGCCTCTCGCTGTTCACCAGCGACCGCGGCATCAGCCCCGCCGACGCGGCGAAAGCCGCCGAGGAGAACGGCTTCGACACCTTCTACGTGCCCGAGCACACCCACATCCCGGTCGTGCGCAGCTCGGATCATCCCGCCACCGGCGACGAGACCCTGCCCGACGACCGCTACCTACGCACCCTCGACCCCTGGGTCGCCCTCGGCACGGCCGCCGCCGTGACCACCCGCATCAGCTTGGGCACCTCGGTGGCACTCCCGGCCGCGCACGATCCCATCGCCCTCGCCAAGACCATCGCCACCGCCGACCACCTCTCCGGCGGCCGCATCGTCTTAGGCGTCGGATACGGCTGGAACCTCGAAGAACTCGCCGACCACGGCGTGCCCGCGAACCGGCGCCGCACCGTCCTGCGCGAGTATCTCGAGGCGATGACCGCGCTGTGGACCCAGGAGGAAGCCGCCTACGAGGGCACCTACGTCCGGTTCGGTGCCAGCTGGGCGTGGCCCAAACCGATCCAGCGGCCACGCCCGCCGATCCTGGTCGGCGCGGGCGGTACCGAGAAGAACTTCGCGTGGATCGTCCGCTCGGCCGACGGCTGGATCACCACGCCCATCGAAACGAACATCGACGGCGGCGTCGAGCAGCTGCGGACGATGTGGCGCGAGGCCGGGCGCGCGGGAGAACCGCAAGTCGTGGTCCTGGCCGAGGACCCCGACCGCGAAACCCTGGACCACTGGGCCGAAATCGGCGTCACCGAGGTGGTCTACTCGCTGCCCGACGCCGACACCGCCGAGGTCCGCGCCTTCATCGAACGGCTCGGCGACCGGCTCGCGCTGCCCCGCTGAGCCGCCGCTACGGGTGCGCCTCGAGCATCGCCCGCAGATCGGGCAGTGCGCCGATCCGTTCGCTCACGGGGCGCCCCGGCGCGGCGGCCTGCGGCGACCCCGTGGTCCGCAGCAACGTCCTGATCTGGTCCGGCGTCGCTCGTCGCGCGCCACGGATGCCCTGGTAGGCGGCGATGGCGCCGACCACGATCGGCGACGCGCTCGAGGTGCCGCTGAACTCGTCGGTGTACCAGAGGTCCTCGTCGGGGCCGCCTTGCAGATCGCCGTAGGCGGTCGTGGTCACCTCCCTGCCCCAGCCCTGGACATCCAGGCGCGCACCGTGATTGGAGAACGGCAACCGCGAGCGGGCCGGACCGTGGTCGCGCCCGTGCAGCCCCGGCGGCGGGGCGCCCGCGCCGACGAGCACCGCGCCGGAATCGCTGGCACCGCCACGGAACGGGTTGTGCCACGTCGCCGGAAAATCACCGGGACGCGCGTCGTAGACCGGGTCGTCGAGGTTCTCGTTGCCGTTGCCCGCCGCCTCGACGACGACGACACCGCGACCCACCGCGTACCGGATGGCGGCGAAATCGTCGGGCCACCATTCGACCGCGATGTAGCCGCGCTGGTCCGGCTGCCCCCGGTAGTCGAATCGCGGTCCGGGCCGGTGCAGTTCGATCAGCAGCACATCGCCGGGGTCGAGCGCGTCGGCCGCGGATCGGATCGCCGTCGCCGACCCGATCCCGAACACCGAGACCGCCCGGATGTGGGCCTCGGGCGCGATCCCGGTGACACCGACGGCGTTGAGGTCACCGCTGATCTCCCCCGCCACCGCCGTGCCGTGATTGCGCCAGCCCAGGTCGGGCGAGGCCGTGCCACCGATCATCCCGCCTTGATTCTGGCGCAGGTCCTCATGGGTGAACCGCCACGCGCCCTCCACATCGATCACCCGCACCCCGGTGCCCAACCCGCCCGGTCGCGTGTGCGCCCAGACCGCGTCGATCCCGGTCGGGGCGGCATCGAGATACCCCTGCCTGACCCGGAAATCGGGCGTCACCGCAGGCGCGTCGGGCGCGGCGACAGGGTGTGCGCGCGGCGCGAGCGGCGGCTCGGCCGCCGGCTTCACGTAGGCGGCGGCGATCGTGTCGTCCTGACGCAGCCGTCCCGCGAGTTCCCCGAGATCACCGACGGCTCCCCGCACGGCGTAGTAGCTCAGGTACTCGCCGGCCACGGGGGCCTGCGGGGTGTGCGCCAGCCGCGCGGCCAGCCGGTTGTCGGGCCCGAAGATCGGCACCAGGTGCGCGTCGACCGGGAGCAGGTCGTCGACGTGGGTGCGTACGGAACGGTTCTCCCGCAACGCGATCGGCGTGATCTCTGCCCCTGTCGAGGCGGTGACGACCACCAGTTCGGCGGGTGCGGCCGAGGGCCCGGGTACCCCCGGCCGTCGCTGCCTGCTCGATCGAGCGCTGGAAGCCATGGCTACCAGTGAACCGCGTACTGGGCGCGCTCGCCAGCTTTGCGCCACAACCGGATTCGCGACACGCCGGATCAGTGGGTCGCCGCGGCGGCGGTGGCGCGGACGGCCTCGGCGACGGCACGGAAGTCCTTGCGCAGGATGTGGGAGTGGTTGCTCGCGACCTTCGCGCTCACGGTGACCATCGGGTTCGCGGCCAGCACCGGGTCGAGAGCGGCGCGCGCCTGTTCCATCTCGCCGTCCTCGCTGCCGAGGCTGTTGCCCGTGGCCAGCACGAACCGCACCGGGCAGGTGAGCCTGCTCAGCACCGGCACGCTGGCGGCGGCGATCTCGTTGAGCTCGATGTTGGTCTCGGCGTGCTGGGCGGCGCTCATCCGCGCGGCCAGACCGAACGGGCGGGTCAGCGGCAGCAGAAACCGCATCTTGTGGAACAGCGCCCGGATCCGCTCGGCGCCTTCCGCACCGGTCAGCCCGTACGGCGCGGAGTCGACCGTCACCAGCCCGAGCGGGCGCGCCGGATTCCGGTCCGCCCAGTGCCAGCCCAGCACGCCGCCGTAGGACCACCCGACCACGATCGGCTGGTCCGTCACGCCGCGCGCAGCGAGCACGGCGTCGATATCGCGCAGGCAGGCCTCGAAGGAGTAGTCCGCCGACCTACCCGAGCGCCCCCTGGCCCGCTCGTCGAAGGTGATGTGCCGGAAGCCGGGTCCCAGCTCACCGATCACCCGACGCCAGTGCTTCTGGTCGGCGTAGGCGCCGTTGAGGTAGAGCACGGTGCGACCGGTGCCGCCGGTATCGGTGACGGCGAGGGCGGTGTCGTCGACGGGCACCATGCCGGTCCAGGTGGTCGAGCTGTTCTTCGTGTTGTTCGTCATGACAACTACTTTCGGCGGCCGCCCTGACACCGGCCTGACACCCCGCTGACATCACCACTGATACCGACTCCGCGCAGGTGGACGCGGGGCCGGCGTGGTTTCGGACTCGACGCGCGTCAATTCGGGCGGCTGCGCACGAAGCGTCGGATGGCCCGAGATGGCGCCGCCGAATTCGAGATCCTGCCCGCTGCCGATCCTCTCGGCAGCCGTCGTGACTTCGGGCGGACTCGGCCCCGGGGTCGTCGAGTCGCTCTGTCGGTCATGACGCCGAATCGGCGGTCCGAGGTGGGCGGGCCGCGAGGTGTTCGTCCAGTTGGCGTTCCGCGCGTTCGGCGCGGGCCAGCGTTTGGCGGCGGGCGTCGTCGAGAGCGGCGAGACGTTCGGCGGCCTCCGCGCGGACCTGGTCGAGGGCGGCTGCCGCGTCCGCGCGCTGCTGCTCGGCCGCCGCGGCTGTGGTGCGGCGCAGTGCGGCCAGTTCGGCGCGGGTCTGGTCGAGTTCGGTTCGGGTGGCGTCGAGTTCGGTGCGTGCCCGGCGCCATTCCGCGCGTGCCTCGGCGGCGGCCTCCACCCGTTCGGCGGTGGCCTGTTCGGCGCGTTCGGTGGCGCGGTCGGCGTCGGCGGCCCGCTGGATCGCGAGGTCGCGTTCGGCGGTGGCGGCGGCGATGCGTGCCTCGGCGTCGCGGCGGTGGTGGGCGATGTCGGCCTCGGCCCGCTGTTGCGCTCGGTCGATCGACTCGGTGGCCTCGGTCTGGGCCGCCGCGATCGCCTCGGCGGCTTTGCGTTCCGCCGCACGGACTTCGGCCTCGGCCGCACTGCGCGCGGCGAACACGTCGTCGGCGGCCTGTTTGGTCAGCTGTTCCACGGAGGCCAGCACTTCGTCGCGGGCGCCGCGCGCCTCGGACACCGCCTTCTCCGCATCCTCGGCCGCCGCGACAGCGTCCTGGGCCACCGATTCGGCCAGCGCCCGCGCCTCCTCGGCCTCGCGCCGCGCCTGTTCGGCCACGACAGTAGCCATTTCGGCGTCGGCGATCCGGCGTGCGGCATCGGCCTGGACGGCCTGGACCTGCGCTTCGGCGACGGACGGATCCCCGAGTGTCTGCAACTCGGCGACGGCCGCCGTGAGCGTGGTTCCCAATTGCTCGGCCAGCCCACGGAACTGCCCGAGCAGCTCATCGGCCCGCAGTCGCGCCACGGTCACCGGACCCTGTGGTGTCACAGTGACGGTTTTCTCGGCACTCTCCGACTCCTGCTGTTGCCGTTGCCGTTCCCGCCACGCCCGCCACCGCGTGTGGTCCGGGTGATCGCAGTACTCGGAGGGACGGCCGGGCCCACCACCGCGGGTGATGGGGCGGGCACATCCGGGGAAGTTGCAGACGCTCGACACGGGAGAATCGTAACGTTTGTTTCGTCATCTGATTACGAATCGCACGAAACGAAAACCGTGTCGCCCCTTCGTGATCCGTTTCTCCTCTTCGTGGCCCTGACCGCCGATAAGTGAACATTATCGGCGGTCAGCCTGGGTGATCCTTTCGATCAACCTGACGAGATTTTCGTTTCCGTTGCGTTGCTGCAAACGCAATGAAAATGCGACACAACTACGTCAAAACTGTGCCCGGTTGTACGTCCGTACCGAATGCGTGCGACATCCTTGGCAATCGACAAGATCGGCGCCCGTGTCGACTCCACTAATTTGAAGCGATTGCACTTCATATTTTGGGCGCATGAATTACTGTGCGGACACAGCAGATCGACTCCCCCAGGAGGACCACAAGTGAACATCGCCAAGCGTTTTGGTGCGGCAACCATCGTTTCGGTCGCACTCGCGACGGCCGTGCCCGCCGCCACGGCAGCGGCCGCACCGGCCCCCGCTCAGCCCGCTGCCGCCACCCCGGTGGCCACGACCGGCTCAGCGCTCACCGACATCCTGGTCGCGCCGGTGCTGTTCCCCCTGGGCTTCCTGGTCCTCGCCTTCTGCGGCCCCGCCCCTCAGCCCACCTGCCTGATGGCGCAGATCTACAGCAACGCCGCCACCGGCTCGGGTGTCCGCTGACTCGGGGACCGCACTCCCCTACCTGAACCCGACGAGCCCGCTCAGCGCCCCGCTGCCGGGGTCGCCCGCTTCTTGCGCTGATTCGCCTGGAAGCGCGCCTTCTTCTGACGGTTCCCGCACGTGTTCATCTCGCACCACTTCCGGCTTCGGCTCTGGCTGGTGTCGAAGAAGGCGGCCCGGCAGGTGGGCGACGCGCACAGGGCCAACCGGCCGTCCCGTTCGCCGGCCAGGATGCTGATCGCGTCGGCGGCGATCACGCCCAGCGCGTCGTCCACGCCGGCGGCCGACCCGAGGCGCCACACACGGGTGCCCTCGGGTGTCAGTACCGCCGCGGCCCGGCTGCGGATACTGCGGTCGTTGATGACCTGGATCGCGGCGCTCGGGAGAGTCGCACCGACCGCGGCCGCACTCGCGGCGGCGTGAATGGCTTCCCTGAGCTCACGCGCCGATTCGAGCTGGGCAACGGTGCACGACGCCACGGACAGGCCGTTGACCGCCAGCCAGTCGACGAGGCGCTGCGGTGTCGGAATGCGCTCCACGGGCTCGCCACACCGTTCGGTCAACGTGGCCGTGAAGCTCGTCGCCAGGACGCTACCGAGGCGAAACTCAGGGAACTCAGCGGGCATGGAACCACCTTAGCCGGTTGCGGCTTCAGCGAGCCCCGTGTTAGAACCGTCTTAGCCGGTTCGCGACAGCCAGGAGGTTCTCATGACCTGTTCGACCACCGAGGTGCGGGAGTTTCGTGCCGTCGCCAGTGACAGCGACCTCGACGACCTGCGGGCACGCCTCGCGGCGGCACGACTTCCGGAAGCCGAGACCGTCGCCCACCCACGCCGCTGGGAACAGGGGGTGCCCCTCGCCGACCTCGTGGACGTCGTGAACTATTGGCGCACCGGCTACGACTGGCGGTCCTTCGAAGAGCGGCTCGACCGGATCGGTCAGTTCCGTACGACCATCGACGACCTGGGAATTCATTTCCTGCACCGCCGATCCCCGCGGGCCGATGCCACCCCGCTGCTCATGACGCACGGCTGGCCGGGCAGCGTCGCCGAATTCGTCGATGTCGTCGACGAACTGGCGGAGCCGGACAGCCCCGACATGCCGGCGTTCCACGTCGTCGCCCCGTCACTACCCGGTTTCGGCTACAGCGACAAGCCGTCGGCCACCGGGTGGGGCACCGAAAAGATCGCCGCCACCTGGGTCGAACTGATGCGACGCCTCGGCTATGACCGGTTCCTGGCCCACGGCGGCGACTGGGGCGGCAACATCACCACCGTGCTCGCAGGCAGGTTCCCGGCGCACGTGCTCGGGATCCACACGCTGTTCGCCGAAGCGCCGCCCGGGCTCTCGACCGAGGGCCTGACCGCCACCGAACGCCGGTGGACCGAGCAGACCCACCATTTCTGGCGTCAGCGCGCGGCATACGCCAAGCAGCAGGCGACCCGCCCACAGACGATCGGCTATTCACTGGTCGACTCACCGGTCGGGCTGCTCGCCTGGATCCTCGACAAGTTCGCCGAATGGAGCGACACCGAGGACAGCCCGTTCGAGCGGATCTCCCGCGACCGCGTCCTCGACGACGTCACCCTGTACTGGCTCACCCGCTCCGGCGCCTCAGCGGCCCGCCTCTACTACGAGAGCCACAACTCCCTCGACCCCGACCTGCGCGTCGACGTCCCCACGGCGATCACCATGTACCCCCGCGACATCGAGAAGACCCCGCGCCCCTGGGCCCAGCAGCGGTTCCGGCGCATCGTCCGATGGAATGCCCCCGAAACCGGCGGCCACTTCCCCTCGCTCGAGGTCCCCGGCTACTTCGTCAAGGACCTCCGAGCCGGCCTCACCGCAGTGCTCGCCGCGCGCCGATAGCACCGATCTGCAACTGATCTGTCCAGGAGCCGCCATGCCGTTCAGGCGGAAAAATCGATGACGCGGCTGGACCCGTTCGAGACAATGACCGTTGTGGAAACGGTAGAGGTCGTCGTCGCCCATCAGGAGCGGGCGACCTTGCGCGTTGGCGAGGTGTTCCTGAAGATCGACGTCGACCAGCGCAACACCGATGTCGAGGTGGCGGCAATGGCGTCGGCGCCGATTCCGACGCCGGCAGTGTTGTGGCGCAAGCCGCCTGTGCTCGCGCTCGCCGCGCTGCCCGGGACGGCGCTCGGCCGCTTGGGTGAGCCGTCATCGGCATCGCGAGCGGCCTGGGTCGCGACGGGGGCCGCCATCCGGGCTCTGCACGACGCGCCCTTGCCCGCCAGACCAGGGCGCGGCATCGACGACATCGCGCGGGAACTCGACCGGGAATGCGCGTGGCTGCTGGCCCACCGTGTGCTGCCCGCCGACCTGATCGTCCACAACCGCCGCCTCGCCGACGCGGCACTGCGGCCCTGGACCCCGGTCTTCACCCACGGCGATCTGCAGGTCGCGCACGTCTTCGTCGACGGCGACGATGTCACCGGCGTCATCGACTGGTCCGAAGCGGCACAGGGCGACCCCCTGTTCGACCTGGCCACCGTAACCCTCGGCCACCCCGAGCATCTCGACGATGTCCTCGCCGGCTACGGCCGCGACGTCGACCAGACGGTGATCCACGCGTGGTGGTCACTGCGGAGCCTGCGCGGGGTCCGCTGGCTGATCGAACACGGCTTCGACCCGAACGCCCCAGGCTGTGAGATCGACGTGCTGCGGAACCAGGTCCGGCGCGAGATCCCGGCGGAAACTGAGACATCTCTCCCGTTGTGCGCAGCCGCGACGCGTGCCCGCGCCGGCCCAAACCGCCGCGGCGGACGCCCTGACCTGCGGTCGGGGTTCCTCGGCGACGAGCGGTGACCGGATACCGCCGAGCCCCGTTGTGCGAGAAGACCTTTTATGCCCGTCGGCCACGACCAATACCGTCGCGGTCATGGAGTGGGACTTTCAATCGGCGGAACAGCTCACAGCGGCCCTGCGGGGCGGTGCGGTCACCTCGGTGGCAGTGACCGAGGCGGCGATCGCGCGCATCGAGCGCGAGGACGCGGCGCTCAACGCGATCTGTGTCCACGACTTCGAACGGGCACGGGACGCGGCGCGCAGGGCCGACCAGGCACGCGCCCTCGGCGAGCATCAGCCGCTGCTCGGCATCCCGGTGACCGTCAAGGAGTCCTTCGACATGGCCGGCCTGCCGACGACGTGGGGCATGCCGCAGCACGCGAACCATGTGCCCGCCGACGACGCGGTCGTGGTCTCGCGGTTGAAGGCCGCGGGCGCGGTGATCCTCGGCAAGACCAATGTGCCGGTGATGTTGCGAGACATCCAGAGCTTCAACGAGATCTACGGCACCACCAACAATCCGTGGGATCACGGGCGCACGGCGGGCGGGTCATCCGGCGGATCGGCGGCGGCGCTGGCGGCTGGCCTCGGCGCGCTCTCCCTCGGTTCCGACCTCGCAGGCTCCCTGCGCACACCCGCGCATTTCTGCGGCGTGTACGCGCACAAACCGACACTCGGACTCGTACCGACCCGCGGCATGGCCGCACCACCGGCCCCGGCGATGCCGGTCGACCTCGACCTGGCCGTCGCCGGCCCGATGGCGCGCACCGCCCGCGACCTCTCGGTCCTGCTCGATGTGCTGGCCGGACCGGACCCGCTCACCCGCGGCCGCGCCTACGGCCTCGCCCTGCCACCCGCGCGCCACGAACACCTCTCGGACTTCCGGGTCCTGATCATCGAGGACCATCCGCTCATCCCGACCGGCTCCGCGGTGCGGGCGGGCGTGCGCCGGGTCGCGGACGCACTCACCGACGCGGGCGCCCACGTCGAACACCACAGCTCGCTGCTCCCCGATCTGGCCGAAGCGGCCAGGATCTACCTGCTGCTGATGCTCGCCAACGCCGCCGCGGGTCTCCCCGGCGAGGTGTACGACCAGCTGCGGACCAGTGCTGCCGCACTGCGCGCGGACGACCCCGATCTCGCGGCGACACGCCTGCGCGCGATGGTGCTCAGCCACCGGGACTGGGTCGCCGCGAACAACCGGCGCGAGCTCCACCGCCACGGCTGGCGGCAGCTGTTCACCGAATTCGACGCGGTGGTGTGCCCCATCACGCCCACTCCCGCCTTCCCCCACGACCACACCGGCGACCTCGAGAGCAGACACCTCGACATCGACGGCGTCGCGTACCCGTACTTCGATCAGCTCGTGCTCGCCGCGGTCGCCACCATGCCCGGTCTCCCCGCGACCGCCATCCCGGCGGGTCGGTCCCCGGAAGGGCTGCCGGTGGGCGTGCAGCTCATCGGTCCGATGTTCGAGGACCGCACCCCGCTGCGGCTGGCCGAACTCCTCGAGCAGCGGATCGGCGGTTTCCAGCCACCGGAATCGGCCCGACGGGCGATCGCCCCGGCCTGAGCGAAAGTCAGGCGGTCTCACCGAACCAGTGGCGAAGCCGGTCGGTGAGACCGTCCTGCTCGTCGCCGATCCAGGCGACATGGCCGTCGGGGCGCACCAGCAGCGCCGGAACATCCAGTGCCGCAGCGGGATCGGTCACCACATCGACCCGGTCGGACCAGCCGTCGACAGAGAGGCAGCCGGTGCGGTCGAGGACCAGGCCACGGCCGCCGCGCAGCCGTTCGTAGAGGCGGCCGTCGGCGAGGTCGATGTCACGGAGCCGGCGGCCGAGCAGATCCGGGCCGGGGCCGAAGTCGTAGCGGATGTCGGTCGCGGCGATCTTCTCGATCAGATGGCGGTTGACGGCGTCGAACTCCAGGAGTTCGGTGAGCAGCCTGCGCATCGCCTGCCCGCCGGGTTCGGGCGAGGACAGCGCGATCTGGGCGCGCGTGTTGTCCAGTACGGCCGCGGCGACGGGATGACGTTCGGCCTGATACGTGTCGAGCAGGTGCTCCGGCGCCCACCCGTGGATCCGCGCGGCCAGCTTCCACCCGAGGTTCACCGCGTCCTGCACACCGAGGTTGAGGCCTTGCCCGCCGGCGGGGGGATGGATGTGCGCGGCATCGCCCGCGAGCAGGACACGGCCCACCCGATACCGCTCGACAAGGCGGGTGGCGTCGCCGAAGCGCGACATCCACCGCGGGGAATGCACACCGAAATCCGTTCCGGCGACGGCGCGCAGCGCTCGCCGGAAGTCCTCCAGGGTGGGCGGCGCGGCGCGGTCGTCGCTGACGTCCACGGCAGGCACCACGATCCGGCCACTGTCCGCGCCGAAGGGCATGATGCTGAATGATCTGTGCGTGGCCTGGATTTCGCGAACCTTCGCGGCGACCTCGGCCGCAGGCAGGCCGATCGCCATCTCGCCCATGAGGGTGTCGTTGCGTGAAGGCTCGCCGGGGAAGCCGACGCCGAGCAGTCTGCGTACCGTGCTGCGCGCGCCGTCACAGCCGACCAGATAGCGCGACCGCAGCCGCTGCCCGTCCGCCAACTCGACGGTCACCCCGTCCGCATCCTTCTCGAACCCGGCGACCGCGCATCCCCGCCGCACCTGCGCACCCAGATCGACGGCGTGTGCCTCGAGCACCTGCTCGATCACCGGCTGCGGGATACCCAGCAGATACGGGTGGGTGGAATCGAGGCCTTCGGGCACCGATGTGGGAATCCCGGCGAAAATGCCGCCCACCGGACGCTGCCGCCCCCGTTCCAGCAGGGAGTCCAGCAGCCCGCGCATCGCCATCAGCTCGAGGCTGCGCATGTGCAGGCTGACGATCCGGACCATGGCCGCGGGTGCGGTCTCCCGCTCGACGACGAGAACCCGGACACCGTGCAACCGCAGTTCGGCGGCCAGCATGGCGCCGGTCGGCCCGCACCCGGCGATGATCACATCGAACATGAACCACCCGTTCCTCGCCTGCATCCCGGGCCGGTGCGCCTGGCGAATTCCGCAGGTTGACCGGCTGCTCATTGTTGGCACCCGCGCACAGCGCCGCAAGCGAATTTCCGGCCGCGCCGCCGCCACAGCCCACGACCCCCACTACGAACACCGCGCCGCCATCGGGCTCGGCCACTGTCACCATGGCACCATCGGAGCCCATGTCCACCGCCATGAGTACCGCCGAACTCGCCGACCGCACCGCGCGGGCCGTCGATGCCGCCGTCGCCGCCGGCCGCGCCCACGGGCTCACCGTGACCGAGCCGGCCGTCCTGCACGATGTGTTCTCCGTCGTCGTGCACCTCGCCCCCGCCCCGGTCGTGGTCCGGGTCCCGACGGTGGTGACCCTTCCCCTCGCCGAGCAGTCCGCGCGCCAGCGCATCGAACTCGACGTGGTGTCGTGGCTGCACACCCAGCACGTCCCCGTGATCCCGCCGAGCCCGCTGGTTCCGGCCGAACCCGTCCGCCGCGACGGCTTCTCGATGACGTTCTGGCAGTACGTCGACCAGGACCCCGACGTCGAACCCGACTACGTGCGCAACTCCGCCTGCGTCGCCGACCTGCACCTGGCCCTGCGCGACTATCCCGGCGACCTGCCGTTTCTCGCGGCGGCCGAACCGCACACCGTCACCGCGAGCCTCACCGCGCTCGCCGAGCGGCCCGATCTCCTCGCACCGGCCGATCTCGACCGAATCCACCGCGAATGGGCACTGCTGGAACCGCTGGTCTCCGCCCGCGGCGCCTTCGACGCCGAATTCCCCGGCATCGCGGCACAACCCATCCACGGCGACGCGCCCGCGGTCAATATCGTCACTACCCGCACCGGCCACCTGTACGCCGACTTCGAGCTCGCCTGTCTCGGCCCCGTCGAATGGGATCTGGCCGCCATGGGTCCCGAGGCGGCCGCCGCCTACGACGCCGCCGCCCGGGACAACGGATTACGACCCCTCGACCCCCGCGTCGCGCGGTTCGCCGAGGCGGTCGGCATGGCCCGGGTCATCACCTGCCTCACCCTCGTCGACCAGCAGCCGATGCTCGCCGACGCCCTCGCGCCCGCCCTCGACGTGTGGCGGGCGCAACCGTTCGCGAACGGGCTGTTCGACTGATCAGCCCACCGGGGAGTGCCCGAGCTGCACCAGGCCGCTGAACCGGGTCTGCTTCGCGCGTGGCAACGGATGGAAGTGGCAGCCGTGCACATCCCGGTAGAGGCGCTCGAGATCGCAGGAGCGCGAATAGCCGAGGCCGCCGGTGGCTTCGATCGCCAGCCGCACCGTGGCGATCAGCGCGTCGGTGGCGACCGTCTTGCGGCTCAGGGTGCGTGCCGCGTAGGCATCGGTGGCGTCGAAGGTCAGATTCGCCGCATCGAGGAACATGGCCGCGATCAGGTCCGCGCCGGTCGTGTACGCGTTGAGCATCTCGCCGACCGACTGCACCACATGGGCCTCGTTCCGACCGGCCAGCAGGGTCGTCGCGCGCGCCACCGCCGTGTCGGCGATGCCCAGATAAGCGGCCAGTACCAACGGAAGGGCCGCGCCGACAACGACATTGAGCACCGTCGGCCACTCGCCCGCGGGCCGGATCAACGACACCGCGGCGTCGGGCACGAACACCTCCTCCAGCACCACGGTGTGCGAGCCGCTCGCGCGCAATCCCAGCGTGTCCCAGGTCGGTTCGATCCGGACACCCGTCGCGCTCAGCGGGATCGCGCAGTGCAGCACCTTCGGGCCACCGTCCTCGAACGCGACGCTGGTGACCAGGATGTCGCCGACCTCGCAGCCACTGGCCGGCGCCTTGCGGGCATTCACCACGTACCCGCCGTCGACCCGGATCGCGGACCCGGTGGAATCCACCCAGTCCGAAGCCCCGGTGCTCACCAGGATCGCCCCGGCCACCACCTTGGCGAACACTCCCGAGGCGTCGATGCCGTGATTGTGCCGCCAGACCTGCGCGGCGACCAGATGCGAATGCATCGCGAAGGCGACCGCGGTCGACGGATCGTGGCGGCCGAGCTCCCGCAGGATCTCCCCCATCTCCTGATGCGACGCACCGCCACCGCCGAACTCGACCGGGACGAGCGCGGCGACGAGCCCGTCGGCCCGCAACCGGTCGAAAGCGGCGACGGAGATCTCGCCGGTGCGGTCCCGCTCGGGGACCTCCGAACGCAGGGATTCACCGAGGGCGCGGGCCAGCGCGACCCGATCGGTGCGGACTGTGGTGTCGGAAATTGTCTGAGTCATGTTTCGAAGGTAGGAATCGCCGCGATAACCGGATAGTCCAGAAAGTGGACTCCCCCGGTCCAGAAACTGGACCCCGTCGGCGAGGTGACCATGACGAACACGACAGCGGCCTACGGCCAGTACTGCCCGATCTCGCGCGCGCTCGACCTGCTCGGCGAGCGCTGGTCACTGCTGATCCTGCGGGATCTCTCACTCGGCACCACCCGGTTCAACGACCTCGCCCGCGGCCTGCCTGGCCTGTCGCGCAGCCTGCTCGCCAAGCGGCTGCGCCAGTTCGAACGCGCCGGACTGATCGAGAAGATCGGCGCCGACCACCTGCTCACCGACGCGGGCACCCACCTGCGACCGATCCTGTTCGGCCTCGGCGAATGGGGTGCGCGCTGGACGTTCGGCGAACCGCGCGAGGACGAGCTCGACCCCGCCCTGCTCGTCTGGTGGATGCACACCCGCGTGGACACCTCCGGCTTCCCCGGCAGGCGCCACGTCCTGCACGTCCGGTTCACCGACGACGTGCGGCGCTTCTGGATCGTCGTCGAACGCGGGACGCCCTCGGTCTGCGACTCCGACCCCGGCTACCCGGTCGATGTCACCATCGTGGCCGAGGTCGCGGCACTCTACGAGGTGTGGCTGGGCCGGATGCCGCTCGCGCACGCCCAGCGGACCGGACGGGTCGCCTTCCTCGGCCAGCCCGCACTCACCCGCAGGATGCCCGCGGTCCTGCGCCTGAGCCCCGTCGCCGGCTATGTCCGGGAATCGGCCACGGCAGAGGAGCCCGCGCGCGCGTCGTGACGGCTGATCAGAAAACGTGGCGGTTATCACTACCGGACCCAGCGTGTTGGCAACGGCCGTAATCAAAACGTTAAGGTTCAGGAATGGTACGTCACGCAGCATCGATCGCAGAACCTGACGTGCCGAATGTTCCTCTCCCCCAGCAACATCCGGCACCTCTCGCACTCGCCGACCCGCCCGGCGACGACACCGGAACCTCGTCTGACCACGTCGACGACTCCTTCCCGCGTCTGGGCGACACGAGTTTCCTCACCACCGCGTCGCGGCACCGGCTCGCCGCCTACATCCACACCAAGCTCGCCGAGCTGGCGGAGATGCCGTGATCGCGCGCCGATGACCTAGGCTCCGAAGCCAGAGGTCATCGGCGACAGAACGATTCACGCGAGGAGGAACGCGGTGCCCGAGGCAGCGGTCGTCCTTCCCGAACAGGTACGCACCGAACTCCGGCGCGGTGTCCGCAGCGTTCTCGTGGACACCGCCGCCCTGCGGATGGTCCGCGAACGCTTCGACGACGGGCAGGCCGACGCCCTGCGCCGCTACCTCGAGGCCTCCCAGTCGGCCAACACCCTGCGCGCCTACCGCACCGACTGGATCGCCTGGGCCGGATGGTGCGCCACCGAACAGCGGCAAGCCCTGCCCGCCGACCCCCTCGATGTGGCCGTCTACCTGGCCGCGGCCGCCGACGCACGCCGTGACAACGGCGCCTGGGCATTCAGTCCCGCGACGCTGGAGCGCAAGTCCGCGGCGATCGCGGCCGTCCACGCCGCCAACGGGCTGCCCTCACCCACCCGCTCCGATGTCGTGCGACTGACATTGCGCGGCATCCGGCGCACGCGGCGGACCCCGCCGACCCGGAAGCGCCCGGTCCTGCTGCACACCCTCGACCAGCTGCTGGCCGAGCTCCCCGCCCCCGGCTGGCCCACCGAACCGGCCCGGCGCCGCGACGCGCTCGCCCTGCTCGTCGGCTTCGCCGGCGCGCTGCGCCGCAGCGAACTCGCCGGACTGCGGGTCGCCGACGTGCACGTCCGCACCGACCACACCACGGGCGAACCGCTGCTCGTCGTCCACCTGCCCACCACCAAGACCGACCCGACCGGTGTCGCCGAACAGCGCATCGCCCTGCCCCGCGGCAAACATCCGCGTACCTGCCCGATCTGCGCGTACGCCGATTGGATCCGCCTGCTGGAGGTCCACGCCGACACCGGCGACGCGGGCACCCGGAAGTGGGCGACCGAGCACCCGATTCCCGACACCACGATCCACCGCTGCCACGGCTTCTCCGGAACCCCGCTCAGCACCCAGACCGACCGCCCTCTGTTCCCCACCGTCAATCGGCACGGATCCATCGGCGCCAACGCCCTGTCCGGCCGCGCGGTCGCCGAGCTCGTCAAACGTTATGCCGCCCGTGCCGGGCTCGACCCCGACCTCTTCTCCGGGCACTCCCTGCGCGCGGGATTCGCCACCCAGGCCGCCCTCGGCGGCGCGAGCGACCGCGAGATCATGCGCCAGGGTCGCTGGGCGAACCCGCGCACCGTCCACGGCTACATCCGCACAGCGAATCCGCTCGAGGACAACGCGGTCACCAAACTCGGCCTCTGACGCGGAGACGACGATGAACCGACCGAACATCCGGCACAGCGTGGTCGACGCCGTGACCACCTACGTCGCCACCCATGTGGTGCGCGCGCGGGAATCCGGCGCCCGCGCGGCATCGAGCTGGTTTCGCACCGGCGCTCCCACCGACGAACTGAACGCGGTATTGCGGCTCGGCGGCGATCTACCCCGCGAAATCGAGCGGATGCGCGACCACTTCGACGGCGTCCCCGCGTGCTGGCATCACTGGCGGGAGATCGACCCTCCAGAACTTCCCGAACTGCTGGCGCGGCAGAACCTCACGCTGTTCGAAACCGAACCACTCATGGTTCTCGACGACGCAGGCTCGCCGGCGCGCCGGGCAATCGATCGGCACGCCCTCGCCCGGATCGAGGAAGTCACCGACGAGACCGGTCTCGCGCAGTGGGCCGCGCTCTGGTCCGGTACCGACGGTGCGGAGGCCTTGGTGGAGGGCTTGCGGCAAGGCCGGGACCTCGGGTCGACGCGCTACCTGCTGTGGCGCGACCAGGGTGCGGTACTGGGTTGCGCCGCCGTCGTGACCAGCGCCGCGGGCGCATCGATCGAGCACATCGTCACGCGGGCAGATCATCGCGGGCGCGGAATCGGCACCGCGCTCACCCAGCGCGCACTCGCGCTCGCGCTCGACACGAACCCGGTTCGGGTCGTGCTCACCGCTTCGCCCGACGGCGAGGGGATCTACCGGCGACTCGGATTCGTCACTGTCGGACACGTCGACCGGTACGCGTGACCCCGCTCCGTCAGGGCTGGATCCGATCCAGGCGGAAGATCCGGAACTCGCGACCGCCGGACAGTTCGAACTCCATCTCGTAGCCGGGCCAGTACTCGACGACCAGATCCCACACCCGCTTACGCTCCACGCCGGTGATCTCGGCGACCGATACCGGGAACGGCGCACTGCTGTTGTAGCGGACCGACGCGGTACGCGCCGCCCGCAGGTTGGCCGACCACGCGGGGTGCTGCGGTTTGCCCCAATTGGATCCGACGAGATAAAAGCCGTCGCCGTCGGGGACACACAGCAGCGAGGTGGTGCGCGGCTGACCGGACTTCCGGCCCACCACGGTGACCTCGATCGATGGCAGACCCGCCAGATCCAGCACGCCCCACCGCCCACCACTGAGCCTGCGCAGCAGACGTTCGGCCGGCAGCACGATGCCCGCACCGCGCATCACCCAGGGATGCGTGGCGAAATCGCGAGCGAGGGCAGGTAAGGGGTTCCACGCCATCCTCGAATCCTGGCTCGAGCCGCACCGATCCACCGACTCGGAACGGCTCCCTGAGAGGCAACTCACTCGTCTCCGCGAGTGTTCGCGACTCCTCGGCCCTCTCCTCTCCTTGTTCTGGGGTGAATCTGAAGGTGTGGACATGTTGTGACGTGAGGTGTGGCGGTTGGGTGAAGAGGGTACAGTATATTAGTAGATGCGCATATCTACGTATCAGTATGTTATATTCGACACCAGTGGCACTCCGAGTCAGTTCACCGAATTCACAACACCCATGTCGCACACTGGATCCCATCTCCCCCACCCCGACGTTCCAGGAGTCAGTGCCATGCCCTCCCCCACCGGTCGCCGATTCCTCCTGACGCTGGCACTGACCGCGGTCACCCTGCTCCCCGGCAGCCTCTCCCCCGCTGTCGCTCGACCACCCGCGCCCGTCGAGCTCGCACCGATGAGTCCCGAATTCCTCTGGGGCGTAGCCGCTTCCGGCTTCCAGGCCGAAGGCGATGCCCCGGACAGCAACTGGCGGCGGTACGCCGAGTCCGGGTCGACGAAGGACCCCTACCTGAACTCGGTGGATTTCCGCAGCCGCTTCCGGTCCGACATCGCGCTCGCCGCGGACCTCGGCGTGCGGGTGTACCGCATCGGCATCGAGTGGGCCAGGGTGCAGCCGCGACCCGGCGTCTGGGACGAGAACGGCCTCGCCTTCTACGACGAGGTCATCGGCGCCATCACCGACGCGGGCATGCGCCCGATGCTGACCCTCGACCACTGGGTCTATCCGGGATGGGCGGCTGATCGCGGCGGCTGGCGCGATCCCGAGATGGTGACCAACTGGCTGGCCAACGCTCGCCACGTCGTCGACCGTTACGCCGGCGCCGACCCGCTGTGGGTCACCTTCAACGAGCCGACGGTCTACCTGCTGAACGAGGTGCGCCACGGCGGGATTCCGGCGACCGACGTGCCGACGATGGCGGGCCGGATCACCCAGGCGCACAACGAGATCTACGACCACATCCACACCGTCCACCCCGGCGCCCAGGTCACCAGCAACGTCGCCTTCATCCCCGCCGTCGACGACGCGATCAGCGGACCGCTGCTCGACCGCATCGCGGCCCGGCTCGACTACGTCGGCATCGACTACTACTACGGCCTGTCCCCCACCGAACTCACGGTGCCGGATCCGGACAAGCTGTGGACGCTGCCCCTGCAGGCCGAAGGCATCTACTACGCACTCGACCATTTCGCGCGGCGTTTCCCCGGCAAGCCGCTCTACATCGTCGAGAACGGCATCCCCACCGAGAACGGGCTCCCCCGCGCGGACGGATACACCCGCGCCGACGCGCTCCGCGACACCACCTACTGGTTGCAGCGCGCCGTCGCCGACGGGATCCCGGTCATCGGCTACAACTACTGGAGTCTCACCGACAACTACGAATGGGGTTCCTACGCAGCACGATTCGGCCTCTACACGGTCGACGTCCTGACCGACCCCACGCTGACCCGCAAGCCCACCGACGCCGTCGCGGCCTACCGGGCCATCACCGCCGAAGGCGGCGTCCCGGCCGGCTACCGGCCCACCAGGGCGCCGGCGCCGTGCTCGCTGGTCGACCTGCCCGACAGCTGCACCGATCCGGTGACGGTGCCTCGGTAGCGGATTCGACGCCCGCCCGGTGCTCTACACTCGGGCGGGTGTCGAGCACAACCTCACGCCCCGTGAGCGGCAGACAGGCCCGATGGCAGCCGCACAACGACAGCCGTCGGGAGCGGATCGTGCTGTCGGCGGTCGAACTGCTCGAGGAAGCGCCGGCCGGGGTCGAGGTACCCATCGTGCAGATCGCCGAGCACGCCGGTCTGGCGAAATCGGTGGTGTACCGGCAGTTCGCCGGCCGCGACGAGCTCGACCGCCGGATCAGGAGCGAGATCACCGACCGGTTCGTCGCCGACATCGAGGACGCGCTCGACATCGCGGACGGATCGATCAACGAGATCCTGGTGCGCACCGTCGGCGGGGTGGTCACCTGGATCGAGGACCATCCGCGCCTGCACGAATTCCTGCGGACCGGACCACCCGACGACGGCTCCGACATCGATGCGATGAGCGCGCTCATCGCCACCATCGCCGCCTCGACGCGCATGCTGGTCACCGGCCTGGCGGGTGCGGTCGGCGTCGCCGACGACGGCTCGGCCGACACCATGACCTTCGCCATCGTCTCGATGACGGAGGCCACGGTCACCCGCTGGGCCAACGACCCGGACCGGGTCCTCACCCGAGACCAGTTGATCGCCGAGGTCGCCTCCTACGCCTGGCACGTGGTCGACGGTGTCGCCCGCAGACACGGGCTGACCCTCGACCCCGATCAGCAACTGACCGAGATCATCACCCAGCTCGCGGCGCGCGGCGCCTGACCTCAGGCGACCCGGCGCAGACCACGCTCCGGCTCGCTGCGATACCGCGACGCGGGACCGTCGACGCCGAGCGCCCGCCACAGCCGGCGCGCCACCGGATTCATCAGCCCGAGATCGTCGGCGAGTTTGCGCATGTCACCGAAATACCCGGACAGGATCTTCCTGGAGTGCTCCGACTTCCAGAACGCCTGCTCGATCACCTCGTGCGGAATGTCGAACTCCCGCTCGAACGAGCGCGGCGGCGCCATGATCTCCCCCGCGAGCCAGCGCATGGCGATCGGGAACGCCACCGAGCACGCGCCGCGGTTGAACTTGCCCATCCGCCCGATGTGCGCGGCGAGGAATTCGCCCGCGAAGGAGATGTGGCGCGCCTCCTCGGCGATGTGGATCTCCATGGTGCGCAACACCATCGGCGGCATCGAGGAACCCTCGCGGATGACCGCCTTCTGGTAATGGTCGATCGGTTCCTCGCCCCCGAGGATGCCGATGAACAGGATCGCGTGGGCGTAGCCGCCCGCGACGCCGATCAGGGGGGACAGTGCCTTGAACATCGGCCGCATGCCGGGCACGTCGACGCCGATGCGGTTCACCAGTTCCTGGAACATCTGGATGTGGTTGCACTCTTCGGTCATCTCGTGCAAGCAGTACCGGAACTCGGGCGACCCGTTGGGCAGCTTCATGATGTACTGCATCATCCCGCGAATCAGGATGCTCTCGAACGCCGCGCCGACCTTGACGACATTGGCGGTCCGCCACTTGCCGATCGCGATCTGCTTGTCGAGTGGCTGGTCGCGGTACCACTGGGTCGCGCCCAGCGGGTCCACCTCGGGTGAGAGCACCCAGCGCACGTCGTCGGGATCAAGGGCGAGCTCGGGCGAATCCCAGTCGATGTCGAGGTACGGATCGAAATGCCGGTCGACGGACCCCTGGGACAGGGTCGCCAACGCCTCTCGGTACTCCTCGGTGATGAGTTCGCCACGGCTCGATTCGGTCAGCGTCATCGGTGCCTCCTCGGTTCGCGTCCGGTGATCGCCCTGTAAGCGCGGTCACACCGGTTGATCCGAGAATAACTGAGACCGCAAGTCCCACACAACCCGCCACGCCGACCTGTGACCCGCGCGCGGACCCCGGGGCGGCGGCTACTCGACGAGCAGAACGACGAGCTGACGGGCCATGGCGGTGTCCCCGGGACCGCCGAGCCAGACCAGCGGGCGACGCGGGTCGAGCCGGTCCAGCGCGTCGGGCAGCGAGCCGAAGACCCGGTCCGCGCGCACGACACAGACCTGCGGCACGACCTCGGAGACCACGGGGCCCCCGTCGACGTCGAGGGCCAGCGACCCGGTCGAGGCATCGCCGGCGACGGCGTCACGGACCACCGCCTCACCCGTCCCCGTCGTCCCCGCACCGCCGTGCACGACCTCGTGGCCCGGTGCGCTTGCCCAGTGATCCAGCCAGGCCGGGCCGGGCTCGACCGCGGCCAGGACCGAGGACACGCTCATGCCGTACAGCACCTCGGCGACCGCGGCGGGCAGATCCGCGAGGTCGACCGTGCGGACCAGCGAACCCTGCGCGCGCAACCGTTCGGCGAACCGGGCGAGCATGTCGGCCCGCTCGGCCGGATCCACCTCGACACCGGCGCCCCCGGAACGACGCATGGGAACCCGACGCTCGTCGTCGGGCAGGTCGAGCAGCCCGTCACGGACTCGGCGCAAGATCTCCTCGCGAGAATTCACTCGGGCACTCCCGTTCGTTGGCGACGCCACCCCGGCATCGCCGTTCACACTTCTCTCACCCCACATACCGCGGGAAACACCTCGATCGCTACGGTACCGACCGGTCCACCGTATCCGGTCGACCACACCGAGCCCAATGGCTACTTTTCGGCTATTCACCGAATCCGAGCATGCGCAGCATCTGATCGATCTGCAACTCGAAGATCTCCGCGCGATCGGCGAACGTGTCGCGGCCGTACATGTCGAAGACATCGAAGTTCACCGCGCCGAACAGCGTCGTCCACGCGGTGAGCGCGGCCGCGAGCACCCAGTCGGGCGCGGCGAGATCGAATTGCGCGCGGATTGCCGAGAGGTCGGCGGCTGTGGGCGCGGACACGACCGGGCTGCGGTCCGCGGCCGTGAGGCGTTCGGCACGGTAGGCGCTGTCGACGATGCCGAGCAGCGTCGCGATCACCCGGATGCCCGGTGTCTCGGTGACCTCGGCGGGCGCCGCGTAGCCGGGCACCGGGGTGCCGAACAGCAGTCCGTACCACGCGGGTTCGGCCAGGGCCCACGCCCGGACCGCGCGGGCCACCACCCGGAAGCGGGTGGCCGGATCGGCGGGCGCCGCGGCCAGCGCGGCGTCGACGGCGTCGCCCAGGGCGTTGTAGCCGTCGACCACCAGCAGGGTCAGCAACTCGTCGCGGCTGCGCACATAGCGGTACACCGCCGAGGAGACCACGCCGAGATCGCGGGCGACCGCGCGCAGCGACAGCGCGGCGGCACCCTGGGACGCGAGATGCTCGCGGCCGATCCGCTTGATGTCGGCGAGCGTCTGGGCGCGGGCCAGTGCCCGCGGTCCTGGTCGGTCGGTGCTCATCGACCGATCATCGCGCACTCGCCGCGCCGCGCACCCGAGCCGGTGCCGTGTCGTCGGCCGCGCCCGCGGCGCGCTGGATCTCCGCCGCGAAGGTCGCGCCGCCGACCTCCCAGGCCATCGCGAGGAACTGGTCGCGGAAGCGGCTCAGGTCGACGCCGATGTCCTCGCCGCCGTATCCCGTCCCGGCGGCGGCGCGCACGGTGTGCACCACCTCGTCCGCGAGCGCGGCGATCCGTTCCCTGATCAGGGTGCGCAGCACGCCGCTGAGTGTGATGTCGGTGCCGGTGTCGTAGAGCACCAGCGCGCCCTTGAGCATGGGCCGGTCCGGCACGAACCAGCACTCGTCGCGCCGTTCGAGATAGCCCGCGGCGATCAGTTCGGCGAGCACATCGGCGCCGCGGTCGCCGAGCAGGGTCGCCAGTTCGGCGTCGTCGAGCAGGACCGCGCGCTCACCGGACTGCGCGGCTCGCGGGTCGAACAGTGTCCGCCAGTCCCCCGCGCCGGGCGCCGGTTCGGCGTCGAACACCTCGCGGATCGCGTCCAGGCGCAGCCCGCGCGCCTGCATGGCGACGATGTCGCGCAGCCGGTCCAGATGCGCGTCGGAGTACACCACCTCTTTGCCTGCGCGGCCGGGCTTCGGCAGCACGCCGAGCGAGTGGTAGTAGCGGATCGTGCGCGCCGCGACGCCACTGACGTCGGCGAGCTCCGCGCGGGTGTATCGGGGCACCGGACCAGCATAGGACGCCCGACGACGAACTTTGACAGTACCGACTGTCGACGTTAGCGTTACCCAGGTCACTGTCGACACCCATCCAGGAGTCCTCGTATGTCCGAACGCAACACCGACTTCGACGTCTTGATCGTCGGCTCCGGCTTCGGTGGCAGTGTCACCGCGCTGCGCCTGGTGGAGAAGGGGTACCGGGTCGGGATTCTCGAGGCCGGTCGCCGCTTCGCCGACGACGAGTTGCCCAAGACCAGCTGGGACCTGCGCAAATTCCTGTGGGCGCCCAAGCTCGGCTGCTTCGGTATCCAGCGCATCCACCCGCTGCGCGATGTCCTGATCCTGGGCGGTGCCGGTGTCGGCGGCGGCTCCCTGAACTACGCGAACACGCTGTACGTGCCGCCGGAGCCGTTCTTCCAGGACCCGCAGTGGCGCGACATCACCGACTGGCGCGACGAACTCACCCCGTACTACGAGCGCGCGAAGAAGATGCTCGGCGTGGTGCAGAACCCGCACATGACGCCCGCCGACGAGATCTTCAAGTCCGTCGCCGAGGACATGGGCGTCGGTGACACCTTCGTGCAGACACCGGTCGGCGTCTTCTTCGGCGAGCCGGGCCAGACCGTGGCCGACCCGTACTTCGGTGGCGCCGGTCCCGAGCGCACCGGCTGCGTGGAGTGCGGCGACTGCATGGTCGGCTGCAAGTTCGGCGCCAAGAACACCCTCGTGAAGAACTACCTGTATCTCGCGGAGAAGGCGGGGGCGCAGGTCGTTCCGATGACCACCGTCACCGCGCTGCGTCCGCTGCCCGACGGCAGCTGGGACGTGGCGACCGAGCGCACCGGCGCCTGGGTGCGCAAGCAGCCCAAGACCTACACCGCGGGGCAGGTCGTCCTGGCCGCGGGCACACTCGGCACCCAGAAGCTGCTGCATTCGATGCGTGACCAGGGTGTGCTGCCGAACCTGTCCGACAAGCTGGGCCTGCTGACCCGCACCAACTCCGAGTCCATCGTCGGCGCGGCGACGAAGAAGCTCGCGCCCGGCCAGGACTTCACCAAGGGCGTCGCGATCACGTCCTCGATCCACCCGACGCCCGACACCCACATCGAGCCGGTGCGCTACGGCAAGGGCTCCAACTCGATGGGCTTGCTGCAGACCCTCATGGTCGACGGTGGCGGCAAGATCCCGCGCTGGCTGCGCTTCCTCGGCATCGCGATCATGCATCCGCTGCTGCTGCTCGGGTTCCTCAGTGTGAAGAACTGGAGTGAGCGCACCATCATCTCACTGGTGATGCAGCACCTCGACAACTCCATCACCACCTACACCAAGCGAGGCCTGTTCGGTCGCAAGCTGACGTCGAAACAGGGTCACGGGCAACCGAATCCGACCTGGATCCCCGCCGGCAACGAGGTGACCCGCCGGGTCGCGGACAAGATCGGTGGCGTCGCGGGCGGCACCTGGGGCGAGGTGTTCAACATCCCGCTCACCGCGCACTTCCTCGGCGGTGCCGCGATCGGCGCCGACCGCGCGCACGGCGTGATCGACCCGTACCACCGGGTGTTCGGCTATCCGACCCTGAGCGTGGTCGACGGCGCCGCCGTGTCGGCGAACCTCGGCGTGAACCCGTCGCTCACCATCACCGCGCAGGCCGAGCGCGCCGCCGCGTACTGGCCGAACAAGGGCGAGGTCGACACCCGCCCGGAGCAGGGCGCCGGGTACACCCGTATCGAGCCGGTCGCGCCGCAGCACCCGGCCGTGCCCGCCGGTGCGCCCGCGGCGCTGGTGCTGCCGATCGTGGAGATCCGCGCCACCGAGCAGACCGCGGGCTGACACACCTTCGCCGATCACGGCCCCGGACAGACGGTTTCGAACCGTTCGTCCGGGGCCGTTCTCGTCGTTCGTACACCCGACCGACCGGCACGGGCGCCCCGGTGCTCCGGACGCCACACACACGCAGTCCGCGGTGGCGGTGATTCGCCGGTGATGTGGCCTAGCCTGGGACGATGCCGGACACCATCGCGATCTCTGGGGCCAGTGGACACATCGGCGGGCGGGTGGCGCGCACCCTCGCGGACGCGGGGGTCGGCCTGCGGTTGCTCGGCCGTGATCCCGGTCGGCTGCCAGAGCTGCCGGGGTCGACCGCGGCGGTCGCCGATTTCGCCGACGCGGGGACGGTCGCGACGGCCCTGCGCGGGGTGGGGACGTTCTTCTTCGTCTCGGCCACCGAGAGCGCGAACAGGGCCGAACAGCAGGCGGCGGTGGTGCGCGCCGCGGTCGACGCCGGGGTGGCGCGGATCGTCTACCTGTCGTTCGTCGGTGCCGCGCCGGACTGCACGTTCACCTTCGGCCGCGACCACTGGCACACCGAGCAGGCCATCCGCGCGTCCGGACTGGACTTCACGTTCCTGCGCGACAACCAGTATCAGGACATCATTCCGCATTTCGCGGACGCCGACGGCGTGATCCGCGGCCCCGCGGGCGACGGCAAGGTCGCCGCGGTGACGCGGGCCGACGTCGCCGACTGCGCGGCCGCCGTTCTCACCTCGCCGGATCACCACGGCGCGACCTTCGACCTCACCGGGCCGCGGGCGTTCACCCTCACCACCGCGGCCGCCGAGATGACCCGAATCCTCGGCCGCCCCTACCGTTTCGCCGAGGAGACGGTCGACGAGGCCTACGCCAGCCGGGCGAGCTACCAGGCGCCGCGGTGGGAGGTCGACGGCTGGGTGAGCACCTACACCGCGATCGCCCAGGGCGACCTCGAGACCGTCACCGACTCGGTCGCGGTCCTCAGCGGCCACCCGGCCACCGACTTCACCGACTACCTCGCCACGCTGGCCGGCAAGCCCTGAGCCGTGATCTAGACGATCTTGGCCGCGATGAGCATCGTCCAGATCTCGCCCTGGTCGACGACCTCGACCCCGAGTTTCTCGGCCTTGGCCAGCTTGCTGTCACCGACGCCCGCGCCCGTGATGAGCAGGTCGGTGTTCGCCGACACCGACGAGGCCGCGGTCGCGCCCGCCTGTTCACAGAGGCGCTGGAAGGTCGGGCGGGCGACCTTCTCGCCGGAGCGCGGGTCGCTGATGGCGCCGGTGATGACCACGGTCTTGCCGGCCAGGGGCGCGCCCGCCGCGATCACCGGCGGGAGGTCTTCGGCGCGGACATCGAGGTCGACGCCGGCTTCGCGCAGGCGCTCGAGTTCCGGACGCAGGCGGGTGAGGTGCTCGACCAGCGAGGCGGCCACCTTCGGGCCGATGTCGTCCACGGCGACGAGCCGTTCCTCGCCCGCGTCGGCGACCTCTTCCAGCGAGCCGAAGCCCGCGCGGGCCAGGCGGGCGGCGGTGCCCTCGGACGCCATCGGGATGGCCAGGCCGATCAGCGCGCGACGCAGGCCCACCTTGCGGCTGGCGTCGATCGACTCGATCATGCGGGCGGCGGAGATCTCACCGATGCGGTCGAACTCGAGCAGGCGTTCCTTGGTCAGTGTGTAGAAGTCCGACGGGCGTTCCAGGATGCCCGCCTCGGCGAGGCGTTCGATCCACACCTGCCCGATGGCATCGATGTCGGCGGCCGGTCGCGACGCCCAGTGGATGAGCCTGCGCACGGTCTGCGCGGGACAGGACACGTTGGTGCAGAACAGTTCCCGGCTGTTGCCCTGTTCGGTCACCGGTTGCGCGCACGAGGGGCAGACCGTGGGTGCGACGATCTCCTGTTCGGCGCCCGTGCGGGCGGCGGCGTCGAGGACACCGGCGACGAAGGGGATCACGTCGCCCGCGCGCCGCACCAGGACGGTGTCGCCGACCTTGATGTCGCGGGCGCGGATCACCTCCTGGTTGGCCAGTGTGGCCCTGGTGACCGTGGTCCCGCCGACGAACACCGGCTCGAGCCAGGCGACGGGGACGATCTTGCCGGTCTTGCCGACGTCCCAGATCACCTCGACCAGCACGGTGGTCTTCTCCTCGGCGGCGAACTTGAACGCCAGCGCGCCACGCGGGGAGTTCGATCGGGTCCCGGCCGCCGCGTAGGCCTCACGATCGGCCAGGCGCAGGACCGCGCCGTCGAGGTCGTAGTCGAGATCGTTGCGGCCCTGCTCGATCTCGGTGATCGCGGCCTGGGCCTGCTCGGCGTCGGCGCACACCCGCATGCGCGCGCCCTCCACGCCGAGTCCGCGCAGGCCCTCCCCCAGGTCGACGGCGGCGCCGCCCTCGGAGGTGTCCAGATCGAAGCCGAAGAACTGCAGGCGACGTTCGGCGACGGTGGCCGGATCCTTCGCCCGCAGTGTGCCCGCGGCGGCGTTGCGCGGGTTGATCAGCGGCTTGTCCGGATGCGCTGTGTTGTAGGCGACGAAGGTCGACCGCAGCATGACCGCTTCGCCGCGGACCTCGACGCGGCCCGGTGCCTCGATCCGGTCAGGAACGCCGTCGACCAGCGCGCGGACGAGCATCGTGACATCGTCGCCCGTGGTGCCATCGCCGCGGGTGACGGCACGGACGAGCCGCCCGTCCTCGTAGACCAGCGACAGCGACAAGCCGTCGAGTTTGGGCATGACCACGACGGATTGGCCGGGAAAGCGGGCGAAGAACGCAGCGACCTGCTCGGGCGTGGTCGCCTTCTCCAGCGAGAGCATCGGGCGCGCGTGCCGCACGGGCGCGTGCAGGACGGTCGGCGCCCCGACCTGTTCCAGGGGGTTCGGGTCGGGCGTGAGGTCGGGGTGCGCGGCCAGCAGGCCGCGCAGTTCGTCCTCGACGGCGTCGTACTCGGCGTCGGCGACCAGTGGCGTGCCGTCGTAGTAGGCGCCGCGCAGCTCCGTGATCCGGTGCGCGAGCTCTTGGATGCGTTCTCCGATGTCCACGGGTCACGACGCTACCGACACCTACCGACACGCCGGCACAAACACAACTAGCTGTTGGTGAAGTTCGCGGGCCGCTTCTCGATGAAAGCCGCCATCCCTTCCTTCTGATCATCGGTCGCGAACAACGAATGGAACACCCGACGCTCGAACAACAACCCCTCCGACAACGTCGTCTCGAACGACCGGTTCACCGCCTCCTTCGCGACCATCGCCACCGGCAACGACATCGACGCGATCGTCTGCGCCGTCTCCAACGCCACCTCCAGCAACTGATCAGCGGGCACGATCCGCGACACCAAACCCGCCCGCTCGGCCTCCTCCACACCCATATTGCGGCCCGTCAGGATCAGATCCATCGCCTTGGCCTTGCCGATCGCCCGCGTCAACCGCTGCGACCCACCGATCCCCGGAATCACCCCCAACTTG
>NZ_JBFAHR010000006.1:0-332686 GCF_040654275.1 Nocardia sp. NPDC050717 | reverse complement strand
ATCAGGCACCGGTGCTTGCTCCTTCGTCGCCTACGCACCGGCGCCTGATCGGCGGGACGGCCGCGACCCGCCGACTGCGTCGGCGGACCCTCCTCGAGGTCGGGTCGTGCGGGGCTGGGAGTGCGGTCATGGCGGACTGGGTGTTCTGTGTGGGACGGGCTGAGCGTGTGGTGGTCGCGGCTGCCTCGCTTCTCCGCAAGTGGCCGGGAGGGCGGATTACTGATTCGACGTGGTCAGTAAGCTGCTGTGCGTGGTTTCTCCTGATGTCGCCCCTGATGCTGTCGCGGATCGTCGTGCTCGACTGCTGGCCGGTGCGGCGGTGACATTGGGGCAGCTGTCCGATGTGTTGACCCCGCTGGGGAAGATGTTCGCCGAGCGCGGCCATTCCCTCTATCTCGTGGGTGGCAGCGTGCGCGACGCGATTCTGGGGCGGCTCGGCAACGATCTGGACTTCACCACCGACGCCAGGCCCGAGGTGGTGCAGGAGCTGATGCGGGGCTGGGCCGATCAGCTGTGGGACACCGGCGGGCTCGCCTTCGGCACCGTCAGCGCGGCCAAGGACGATCAGCAACTCGAGATCACCACCTTCCGTGCCGACACCTACGACCGGGTCTCGCGCAATCCCGAGGTCACCTTCGGCGACACGCTCGAGGGCGATCTGGTCCGCCGTGATTTCACCGTGAACGCGATGGCGGTGAAGATCGCCGCCGACGGCTCGCAGGAATTCGTCGACCCGCTCAACGGACTCGACGCCCTGCTGGCCGGCGTGCTCGATACCCCTGCCGCGCCCCAGGATTCGTTCGACGACGACCCGCTGCGCATGCTGCGCGCCGCCCGCTTCGTCGCCCAGCTCGGTTTCGACGTCGCGCCGCGGGTGCGGGCGGCGATCGTGGAGATGGCCGAGCAGATCGACCGGATCACCGCCGAACGGGTGCGCACCGAACTCGACAAGCTGATCGGCGCCGACCATCCGATCGACGGCATCAACCTCATGTGCGACACCGGCCTGGCGCAGCGGGTGCTGCCCGAGGTGCCCGCGATGAAGCTCGAGATCGACGAGCACCACCAGCACAAGGACGTCTACCAGCACTCGCTGACCGTGCTGTCGCAGGCGATCGACCAGGAAGAGGGCGACCCCGACCTGGTGCTGCGCTGGGCGGCGCTGCTGCACGACATCGGCAAGCCCGACACCAAGCGCAACGAGCCGGGCGGCGGCGTGAGCTTCCACCACCACGAGGTGGTCGGCGCGAAGATGGTGCGCAAGCGCATGCGCGCGCTGAAGTACCCGAAGGCGTTCACCGAGGACGTGGCCCGCCTGGTGTTCCTGCACCTGCGCTTCCACGGCTACGGCAAGGGCCAGTGGACCGATTCGGCGGTGCGCCGCTACGTCACCGACGCCGACGACCTGCTCGATCGCCTGCACAAGCTGGTCCGCGCCGACTGCACCACCCGCAACAAGCGCAGGGCCGCCGCGTTGCGCGCCACCTACGACGAGCTCGAGGTGCGCATCGCCAAGCTGCGCGAGCAGGAGGACCTGGCGCGGGTGCGGCCGGACCTGGACGGCAACGCGATCATGGAACTGCTCGGACTGCCGCCGGGGCCGCAGGTGGGCAAGGCGTGGAAATACCTCAAGGACCTGCGCCTCGACCGTGGTCCGATGACGCGCGAGGAAGCCGAGGCCGCGCTGCTCGAGTGGTGGGCCGGGCAGTCCTGATCAGAAGACGATCAGCGTCGTCCCCGCGACGATCGCCGATCTGATCTGGGCCAGGTCGAAGGAGCCGGTCGTCTCGGGGAGCTCGATCCGGAAGCGGACCTTGTCGCCGCGCCGGTGCGCGTAGGTGATGCTCGCCCGGTTCGGCAGGTCGTCCAGCAGCAGCGCCGGCGCCTGGACCGCGCGCCGCGGCAATCGGATGCCGAGCCAGCTGGCCTTGCGGATGTCGATGGTGAGCAGGTTGTCGTAGACCTGCGCGTCGACGATGGCGCGCATCTTGCGGGTCCGGTGCGAGGCGAGGATGCGGCCGCGTTCGTCGAGACTCACCCGCCAGTCGAGATTCTGCTCGTCCACCCAGGCGACCAGTGCGTCGATCCCGATGACGCCCTCGACGTCGAGCTGCTGCGCGCGGATCTTGGTCGGCACGCCGGGGATGAGGCGCACACCGTGGGCGATCACGGTGACGTTGTCGAACGGGTGCGAGTCCCAGACCAGGTCCGAGAGCACGGTTTTGCTCTGGAAGTGGGCGCCGCGGCGGCGCACCTTGAAGACGTCGAGGGTGGCGGTGAGCTCGTGCCCGAGCAGGGTGGCGTCCACCCGCTGGCCGCCGAACCGGCTGAGAATGCCCTCGCTGAGCACGGTCATCAACACGTCGGGCATCAGTGCGGTGACGGTGCCGGAGCCCAGGTCGGCGACGGGATCGGCCCAGGACGTGGTGAAGCCGAGCCACTGGTCGATCCATGACGGGTCGAGCAGGCGCTTGCCCAGATCGACAGCGCCCGACAGTGACCAGGACTTCGGATCGAAATACGTGGCCATGATGATCTGAGCGTACTTGGCCGCGGGTCCAGCGGCCACGCTCCGCGGCGTGTTGTGCGCGCATCACGCCCGGAGAGTTCCGAATGTGCGGAGTTGTTTTCTTGTTCTCTCCGAATCTGCGGAACTATTCTGATCCGGTGGCGACACTGCGTATCAAGGAAGCGGCCGATCTGCTCGGCGTCAGCGACGACACCGTGCGGCGGTGGATCGACGCGGGCACATTGGCCGCGAGCAAGGATTCCGCGGGCCGCCTGGTGATCGAGGGGCGCGAGCTCGCGGCGCTGGCGGTGGAGCAGGCGCGACCGCCGCACACGTCGGTCGGCAGTGCCAGTTCGGCACGTAATCGGTTTCCCGGGCTGGTCACCCGCGTGGTGGCCGACACGGTGATGGCACAGGTGGAGATGCAATGCGGTCCTTTCACGGTGGTCTCGCTCATGAGCAGCGAATCGGTGCGCGAGCTCGGGCTGGAACCGGGCAGTGTGGCGCTGGCCAGCGTCAAGGCGACGACGGTCGTGGTCGAGCAGGCCGCCGGATGATCGGCCGGGTCGCGCTCGGTGCCACGCTGGTCCTGCTGACGGTGAGTGCCTGCGGCAGTGGTGATTCCGCGTCCGAGGACACGCTCACCGTCTTCGCCGCGGCCTCGCTGAAGAATGTCTTCACCGGTCTGGAGCCGGAGTTCGAGGCCGCGAACCCCGGTGTCGACGTGCGGTTCTCGTTCGCCGGATCCGCGGATCTCGCCGCCCAGCTGCTCGCCGGCGCGCCCGCCGATGTGTTCGCGGCCGCCGACCAGCCGACCATGGACAAGGTGGTGCAGGGCGGCCGGATCACCGCAGCGCCTGCCACGTTCGCCACCAACGTGCTCACGCTGGTGACGGCACCGGGAAATCCCAAGGGCATCACCGGAATCGACGACCTCGCCGACGCGACCGTCGTGGTCTGCGCCCCGCAGGTGCCGTGCGGCCGCGCGACCCAGAAGGTCGCCCAGGCCGCGGGCACGGAATTGCGCCCGGCGAGTGAGGAATCCTCCGTCGCCGACGTGCTCACCAAGGTCACCTCCGGCCAGGCCGACGCGGGCCTGGTCTACGTCACCGACGCCACGGCCGCCGGCCCGAAGGTCACCACCGTCGCCATCCCCCAGGCCGCGGCCGCCGTCAACACGTATCCGATCGCGGTCGTGGCAGATTCGACGCAGCCGGCGGCGGCGAAGTTCACCGAATTCGTCACCGGCCCCCGCGGCCGAGCCGCACTGACAGCGGCGGGGTTCGGCGCGCCATGAGCCGGATACCCACGCCGACGGTTCCTGCGCGCTACCCGCTGTTCAGGGCTGCGGTGTCGGACAGGCGCCGGGTGCCTGGCTTCGCGACCCAGCGCCGCGGTGAGATGCTCTGGGGCGCCGCTCATTCCGTCGCTGTGCGGGCGGGGTGGTCGCGGATGATCGCCGGGCTGCGGCGGCGGGTGCTCGCGCCGGCGGTGGTGTTGCCGCTGGTAGGCGGGGTGGTTGGGGTCGCGCGGCCGCTGTGGCTGTGGGGCGTGGCCCATCCTGTTGCTGTGCGCGGGTGGGGTGGTCGCGGATGACCGGCGGAGTGCCGCGGTGGGTGCTCGGGCCTGCGGTGGTGGGGTTCGCGTTGGTGGTGTTGCCGCTGGTGGCGCTGGCGGCGGGGGTGGAGTGGGGGCGGTTCGTCGAGCTGATCAGTACCGAGGAGTCCAAGGACGCACTGTGGTTGAGTCTTCGGACCGCGACCGCGAGTACCGCGCTGTGCTTGGTGTTCGGCGTGCCGATGGCGGCGGTGCTGGCACGGGCGCGGTGGCGTGGGATGCCGGTGCTGCGCGCACTGGTGTTGTTGCCCTTGGTCTTGCCGCCGGTCGTCGGTGGTATCGCGCTGCTGTACACCTTCGGTCGGCAGGGGTTGCTCGGCGAGCATCTGGAGGCGGCGGGGATTCGGATCGCGTTCAGCACTACCGCTGTCGTGCTGGCGCAAACCTTTGTCGCCCTGCCGTTTCTGGTGCTCACGCTCGAGGGCGCGCTGCGGACGGCGGGGAGTCGCTACGAGCAGATCGCCGCGACTCTCGGTGCGGGACCGAGCACCGTCTGGTGGCGGATCACGTTGCCACTGCTGCGACCAGCGCTGATCTCCGGCGCCGTGCTCGCCTTCGCCCGCGCCCTCGGCGAATTCGGCGCCACCCTGACCTTCGCGGGCAGCCTCCAGGGCCGCACCCGCACCCTCCCCCTCGAGATCTACCTCCAGCGTGAAGCCGACGCGGACGCGGCCATCGCGCTCTCGGTCGTCCTGATCGTCATCGCGATCGTCATCGTCCTGCTGGCCTACCGGCGGACCAGCCCGATTCCCGGCACCCAACTGCGCAGCCCGACGCCCCGACGAGCAGAGCCGGATACGGTGCGATGACTCAGGGCAACTCGTCACTCGAAGGCGCACCTCGCGACGGTGTGCGTCAGGGCGGTACAGCGCTGGACGGCACCGGGCGGGACTTTGCTACTCGCGTGCTGCGCGACCGTGTTCCTCGCCATCGACCGGCTCCGGTCGACGGGGTGCGCAGTTCTGCGACGGGGGACGGCGCGGCGCGTGCTGGCGGCGTCCCTGACGGCACGGAGAATGACGGAACGTCGCCTTTCGTGTCGAACCCGGTCGGGGTGACCCGCAGCCACCGCGGGAAGACGCCGGCCTCCGGGGCGGTACGGCTGATGCCGCGATGATCAGGGGCGGGTCGGCTGACGGCGGCGCGAGCGGCGGTGGCACGCGCGGCGGGTTGGCGGTGTCCGTGCGGATCGGCGGGCGTGGACTCGATGTGGGGATCGAGGTGGGTCCGGGGGAAGTGCTCGCGGTGCTCGGTCCGAACGGGGCGGGGAAGTCCAGCCTGTTGCAGGTGATCGCGGGGCTGGTCGCGCCCGACGAAGGATGGGTGCGGCTCGGGCAGCGCACGCTCAGCGACGCGGCGAACGGTGTCGCGGTACCGGCGCATCGGCGGGGGATCTCGCTACTGGCGCAGGATCCGCTGCTGTTTCCGCATCTCAGCGTGCGCGACAACGTCGCCTTCGGACCGCGCAGTCGCGGCGCGAGAAAGCCTGCGGCACAGTCGATCGCCGACGAATGGCTCGTCGCGGTGGACGCCGTCGACCTCGCCGGTCGACACCCCGGCGAGCTGTCGGGCGGGCAGGCGCAGCGCGTCGCACTGGCCCGCGCCCTCGCCGTCGACCCCGACCTGCTGCTACTCGACGAACCCATGTCGGCCCTCGACGTCGACGTCGCCCCCGCCATGCGCTCCCTCCTGCGCCGTGTCCTGCGCGACGAGCCCGGCCGCGCCCACCCCCGCTGCGCGGTCCTGGTCACCCACGACATCATCGACGCCATCACCCTCGCCGACCGCCTCGTCATCCTCGAGGCGGGCCGCATCGTCGACGCGGGCCCGGTCGCCGACGTGATGTCCCATCCACGCAGCCCGTTCGCGGCACGCGTGGCGGGCCTGAACCTCCTGCGCGGCACCGCGATCGAGTATCAACCCGCCGATGTCGAGCCAGCGGAAGGCGCCACCGGCCTGCCCGCCCGGCGCGCGGCGTCCGCGTTCGGCACGGTCGACGCCGCCGGACTCCGCGTCGACGGCTGCTCGGTCGGTGACTTCTGTCCCGGCGACAGCGCGGCCGCGGTCTTCTCCCCCGCGTCGGTGGCCGTGTTCACCTCCCGACCCGATGGCAGCCCCCGCAATGTCTTCGCCGTCGAGATCGCCGACATCTCCGATCACGGCGGTATCGTCCGGATCCGCGGCGCACTCGGCCCGGCCGGATCGCTCGACGCCGACCTCACCCCGGCCGCTGTCGCGCACCTCGGCCTCACGCCGGGCGCCACGGTGTATTTCGTGGTCAAAGCCACCGAGGTGCGGGTATACGCCTGTTGAAACGCTGCCCCGGTGATGACGACACGAACGGAATCGTTCATGCTCGAATCACCGGGGCACATCCACCTGGGAGCGACGGAGGGCATCGGATGCCGCTGGACCTGAACAGTGATCTGGGCGAGGGCTTCGGCCCGTGGCGGATGGGCGACGACGCCGCGATGCTCGACATCGTCACCAGCGCCAACATCGCCTGCGGTTTCCACGCCGGTGACCCGTCCATCATGCGCAGGACCTGTGAGCTCGCCGTCGCGAAGGGCGTGCGGATCGGCGCGCACGTGGGCTACCGGGATCTGGTCGGCTTCGGCCGCCGCGACATCGCGATCGCCCCGGCCGACCTGCGCGACGAGGTGCTCTACCAGATCGGCGCGCTCGCGGCCTTCGCGCGCGCGGCGGGCGACCGGGTGCGCTACGTCAAGCCCCATGGCGCGCTCTATCACGCGGCGGCGCGCGATCGCCTGCTCGCCGACGCGGTGCTGGCCGCGGTGGCCGAGGCCGAACCGGGGCTGGCTCTGCTCGGCCCGGCCGGGACCGAGCTGGAACGGGCCGCGGGCCGGGTGGGCGTGCGCTTCGTCGGCGAGGGTTTCGCCGACCGCGCCTACACCGCCGCGGGCACGTTGGCGCCGCGCGGAGTAGCCGGTGCGGTGCTGGCGCCCGACGACGCGGTGGCGCAGGCGGTAGCCCTTGCGGTGTCGGGGGCCGCGCGTACCGTAGACGGTCCCGGTACGGTCGCCGTGTCCGTGGCCAGCGTGTGCGTCCACGGCGATTCCCCTGCCGCCGTGGAGATGGCCCGCCGCATCCGGCGGGCGCTCGACGAGGCCGGGACACCGGTGGAGCCGTTCGGCTGAGGGTGGGAGGCCAGATGACCGACTGGAGCACGCGGATCCGTCCGGCGGGTGACCGTGCCGTGCTCATCACCCTCGACGATCCACGCCCCGTGCAGCGACTGGCCTCGGCACTGCGGGTGCACGCCATCGCCGGCGTGCAGGATGTGCTGCCCGCGGCCGAAACGGTGCTGGTCACCATGCATTCGGTGAGTTACGGGAGCCAGGTGCGGCGCGAGCTCGTCGCCCTGCTCGATCGGCTGGATCAGGAACAGCCACAGGCGGATTCGCCGGATGTTTCCCGTGGAACAGTGCCCGCGGACGAGTCGCCCGACGAGGTGGTGGAGATTCCGGTCCGCTACGACGGCGCCGACCTGCCCGAGGTCGCGCGCGTGCTCGACCTGTCGACCGCGGAGGTGATCGCCCAGCATACGGGCACCCTCTGGCGGTGCGCCTTCGTCGGCTTCGCGCCCGGCTTCGGCTACCTGACCTCGCCCGACGGCAGACTCACCGTCCCGCGCCGCGCGCAGGCGCGCACCGCCATTCCGCCGGGCGCCGTCGCGCTCGCGGGCGGCTATTCGGCGGTGTATCCGCGGGGCACGCCGGGCGGCTGGCAGCTGATCGGCAGCACGGATCTGCGGATGTGGGCGGTGGACCGCGATCCACCCGCGCTGGTACGGGCGGGGACGGCGGTACGGTTCGTCGACACGGCGACAGCGGAATAACACCAGGGCTGCTCAACGATGCGCCGCCTCGACAGCGAATCGGGGAGTGATCGCGTGCTGATCTTCATCGAGCGGGTGGGGCCGCTCGCGACGGTGCAGGACCTCGGCAGGCCGGGCTGGTTCGATTCCGGCGTCGGTCAGGCGGGCGCCGCCGATCGCGCCTCGTTGCGGTTGGCCAATCGCCTCGTCGGCAACCCGGAGGAGCTGGCCGCGATCGAGGTGCTGCTCGGTGGACTCGCCCTGCGCGCCGACGGTCATCTCACGGTCGCCGTCACCGGCGCGGCCGCCCCGGCCACCGTCGACGGCACCCCGGTCGGCCATGCCAGCGTCCTCGAACTGGCCGAGGGCCAGGTCCTTCGCCTCGGCTACGCGACCGTCGGCCTGCGCAGCTATGTGGCCGTGCGCGGCGGCATCGACGTGCCGATGGTGCTCGGCTCGCGCAGCCGCGACACCATGTCCGGCATCGGCCCCGAACCGCTGCGGACGGGCAGCCAACTGCCTGTCGGCCCGTCCCCGCGCACCCTGCCGACGGTGGAGTTCGCGCCGGTGCCCGTGCCGCCGGAGCTGCTCACGGTGCGGGCGATGCCGGGTCCGCGCGCCGAATGGTTCGCCGATCCGGCCGAATTGTTCCGGGGTTCCTGGTCGGTCTCCCCCGACACCGACCGGATCGGCGCCCGCCTCGATCGTGCCGAGGGCGCCCCGCTGGTCCGGTCGATCACCCGGGAACTGCCCGCGGAGGGTGTCGCGCTCGGGTCGGTGCAGGTGCCGCCGAGTGGTCAGCCGGTCGTCTTCCTCGCCGATCACCCGATCACCGGCGGCTATCCGGTGATCGCCGTCGTCGTCGACGCGGATGTCGACCGGGTGGCGCAGGCCAGGCCGGGTGAGCGGCTGCGGTTCGTGTCGGTGGAGTGAGTCAGCGCAGCCGCGCGTGCATCAGGTACACGTTGTAGCTGTCCCACGCCGACATCGTGAAGTACAGGTCACGCGCGGTCGACCAGGGGTGGATGAACCCGCCGTAGGCGCGCGGATAGTCGGCGGTGGAGACCAGCGGCGCCGCCTCGGTCCAGCGGCCCTGCGGGTGCCCCGCGGTGCGCAGCACGATCTGCCCGGCGGCCGAGTCGAGGTAGACCATCTGCCACTGCTCGCTCTCGGCGTCGAAGCGCACCGACAGTTCGCTGGCCATGCCGAGGACGAGCGGCGTGGCCGAATTCTCCGCGGCGGGCGCCCAGTTGCCATCGACCCAGTACTGATAGGCCGTCTTGTTGAGCACGTCCTCCTTGCGCACCCTGGCCAGGCCGATCACGCCGATCCGCCCGTTGGGCGTGCCGAACATGTAGACGTACTCGCCGTGCGGCACCATCGCCGCCACCTGGAACCGGCCGACGCCGAACATGTTCTCCCAGCGGGCGTGCTGATCCTTGGTCCAGGTCTGGCCGCCGTCGTCGGAGTAGGCCAGCCCGCCGTAGTTGGTCAGCCACATGCCGGGCACCTTCGACCAGTGGTTCACCGACATGTAGCTCAGGAACTGCCTGCGCCCCAACGCGAATCCCGAGGTGGGGATGGTGGTGGTCTCCCAGTTCCTGATCTTGCGGCTGCCCAGCAGTTCGGCCGCGTGGCACGGACTGTCCTGCACCATCGAGTCGATGACGATGCCGTCGTCGAGGTTCCTGTCGGTGCTGTAGGCCAGCACGTTGGAGCGCCAGTCGGCCGTGTCGCCACCCGCGCCGCCGTAGACCCAGCCCTCGCCGAAGGTGTCGCCGAAGACCATGGCGACCTTGCCGGGTTCGGTCTCCCAGAACAGGCCGAGGTCGGTGCCGTCGACCTGCCAGCGCATGTCGGTGCGGTTGCTCGAACCGTGCCCGGTGACCTGTTCGACGAGCCGCACCGACTCCACCACCGGCCGCGCCACCGCGGGCCGCAGCGGTCCCGGTTCCACGGGCCGCACCACGGGTTCGGGTGCCTCCTGCGGCGGATCGCCCTCGCCGCCGGGCACGGGGATCGGGATGGGCTCGAATTCGGGCCGGATCTGGATCCGCGGCAACGCGATCGCCGAACCCGTCGACGTGCCTTCGGATTCGACCGGTTCGTCCTCGGGCTCGGGCGTGTCCCTGACCTCGGGGCACGGATTCCGGCAGGGATCCGACGGCAGCGGCACCTGGGCGACGCGCGTGTTGTCGTGCGGCGGATCGGGCAGCGGCACCGGCGTGAGCTGCGGCACCGGGATCGGGATGTCGATGGTCGGCGGCAGGGCAGGCACCGGTGGCGCGGGCGGGGCCGCCGGGTCGGGTTCGCGCGCCAGCGGGTCGAATCCCGTTTCGCCGCAGATGTTCACGGGCGGAGGCGCCCAGGGGTACGGCGTGGCCTGTGCGGGCACCGCGAGCAGCACCGCGAGGAACGCACCGAGTGCGGTCGAGTGCGGTACCAGCGTGGGGCGCATGCTGTGAGAACTTACCGGAATCGGGCGCCGTCACAGTGCATTCGACCAGTCAGGCGGTGCTGATCCGGCGGGCGTTGAGCGCGATGGCGACGATGCCGAGCGCGTACACGCCCGCACCCGCGAGCACCACGCCGAGGGAGCGCCCGTCGGCGGGAACCACCAGCGCGGCGGCCGCGATCGCCAGCACGAAGGTCATGTTGAACACGGTGTCCTGCAGGGCGAACACCTGGCCGCGCTGATCGTCGTCGATGTCGATCTGCATGCTGGCGTCACCGGTGAGCTTGATCGTCTGACCGGCGAGGCCGAGCCCGAACGCGCCCGCGAGCAGCAGCCGGTGCGCGTTGTCCACGGCCGCGCCGGTGGCCAGCGCGATCGGGGTCACCAGCGTCAGCTGGACGACGACCGCGGTGACGAGCCCGAGAAGGACGGTGCGCGGCCTGCCGAGGCGCGGGATCAGCACCGGCGCGAGAATCGCGGCGAGCAGCATGCCCGCCGCGGCGAACCCGATCGCGACACCGAAGCCGACCAGGCCACCGCTCATGTCGACGCTGGGCTGGCGCAGCACCAGCACCATGATCAGCGTGTTCATCCCGAACACGACGCGGTGCGCGCCGATGCCGATCATCGCCGTGGTCACCTGCGCCGACCGCCACACCGCGACGGCTCCGGTGCGTAGACCGGTCGCGATGGCGTGCACGGTGCTCTCCGAAGTCGCCGAACCACTTTCGGGCCCGAGCACCCCGGGCCGGAATCCGAGGGCGAGCACAGCGCCGACGATCGATCCGATGCCGCTGAGCGCCACGGCGACGGCCGAGGCCGAGTCTCCCGCGCCGAGCAGCGCGATCACCGCGACCGACGCGGTGGCGCCGACCCCGGCACAGACCGAGGCCACCGTCGCGAGGACCGAGTTCATCGGCACCAGCCACCGCTGTTCGAGCACCCGCGGCAGCGCCGCCGACACGCCCGCGAGCACGAACCGGCTGATGCCGACGGTGGCCAGCGCCAGTATCAGCAGCGGTGTCTCGCTGATACCGGAGAACAGCCCGATCGCGGCCAGCGCGATCAGCACGGCGCGCGCCACGCTGGCGGTCAGCAGGACATTGCGCCGATCCCAGCGGTCGAGCAGCGCGCCCGCGTACGGCCCGAGAATCGAATACGGCAGCAGCAGTACCGCGAACCCGGCGGCGATGGCCAGTGGATCGGTCTCGCGCTCGGGGTTGAACAGGATGGCGCCCGACAGCGCGGCCTGGAACATCCCGTCACCGAACTGGGCCGCCAGCCGAAGCAGCGCCAGTCGCGGCATCTGCGGATTGCGGCGCACCACGCCGCGGCTCTCGCGGATCAGATGACGCAGCGAGACCGGTGACTCATCCGCCGGTGTGGAGCCGTCTGGGCGATGAGTCGACACCACGCGAGAATAGTGGTGCCAGAATTGGGGCGGCGGTACGGGTGCGAGCAGGAGGAACGTCATGACCATCGAACTCCATCGCGGCGGTGACCGGATGAAGACCCGGATCTCGTGGCTCGATTCCAAACATTCGTTCTCCTTCGGGGAGCACTACGACCCCGACAACACCCACCACGGCCTGCTGCTGGTGAACAACGAGGACGTGGTGCTGCCCGGCGAGGGCTTCGACACCCATCCGCACCGCGACATGGAGATCGTCACCTGGGTGCTCGGCGGCAGCCTGGTGCACCAGGATTCGCTCGGCCACAGCGGCGTCATCTATCCGGGACTGGCGCAGCGGATGAGCGCGGGCACCGGGATCCTGCATTCGGAGAAGAACGATTCCTGGCGCCTGGACGGCGCACTGCCCGAGCACGACGAGCCGGTGCATTTCGTCCAGATGTGGGTGGTGCCCGACGAGCCCGGTGTCGACCCCGGCTATCAGCAGCTCGAGATCGATGACGAGCTCGCCCGCGGTGACCTGGTGACGGTCGCCTCCGGCCTACCCCGCTATCGCGATCGCACCGCCATCGCCATCAATTCCTCGCATGCGGCCATGCACGTCGCCCGGATGCGGGCCGACGGCCAGGGCGTCACCCTGCCCGATGCCCCCTACCTGCACGTCTTCGTGGCGCGGGGCGAGATCGACATGGAAGGTCTCGGCACGCTGTCGCAGGGCGACGCCGTGCGCCTGACCCGCTCGGGCGGCCAGCGACTGCGCCCGCACGGCGATGCCGAGGTCCTGATCTGGGAGATGCACGCCCGGCTCGGCGGGCAGTAGTCAGGCCGAGCCCGGTTCGCGCTGGAGCAGCGCCGTGCGCGCGTTGGTGCGGGTGGCGGCGACGATCTGGGCGAAATCCGGCCGGTAGTCGCCGTCGGGTTCCTGCATCCAGGTGCGGTAGCCGGTGCGTTCGTCGGCCGGGGAGGGCAGCACGATCTCGCTGCCGGGCAGGGCCACCGAGGCGCACACCCGGAACAGGTCGGCGAACAGCACGGTGTCGAGGTAGGAGTTGTCGGTGGGGCCGGTGAGGAAGGTCCAGCGGCCGGAGCGGGGGTGGGCGATGATCGGGCCGCAGCGCAGCCCGCGTCCGGTGAGCAGGCCGCGCACCCGTTCGCCGAGGGTCGACGGCATGACCACGGCGCCGACCGCGCCGATCTCGAGCATGATCCGCCCCATCGAGGCGTCGACGATGCCGTAGAGGCCGTTGTGCTTGCGGTAGTGACGACAGCGCGAGAGCGCATCCTGGGTGGCCGAGTATTCCTCGGCCGCGGTATACCCGCCCTTGTCTTCCGTGCGCGACGTGCTCATCACGACCTCGTCTCTGTCGACGCTGACTCGATGTAGCTGTGTGTTCGCTCGATCTACAGCCTAATGCCACACAACCGCACTGACAATAGTCACTAACGGGTGTGTCGACGGCGTACCATATTCGCCCATGGCACCCCTTTCGCCGACCGCGGCGCGCTGGGAACTCGTGCTACGACTGCGTGAACTTCGCGAGCAGCGTGGCTTCGACTCGGCCGGCTTCGCCCGGCGGGTCGGCTTCACGCCCGCCAACTGGTCCCATGTGGAGAAGGGGCGGCGCGTGCTCACGCGCACCACCATCGAACCGGTGCTCGACGTGCTCGACGTGAACGCCGAGGAGCGCGCGGAACTGCTCGCGCTGCTGGAGGCGAGCAAACAGCGCGGCTGGTGGTCCACCGCGGGGACGCTGATCGGCCCGGAGCTGCAACGCCTGTACGGCATGGAGGCCGGCGCCCAGAGCATTCGCAGTTACGACAGCCTGATCGTGCCGGGGCTGCTCCAGACCGAGGCCTACGCACGTGCCCTGATCAGCGCCGATGTGATGATCCGACCGGTGCAGGTCGACCAGCTGGTCTCGATCAGGATGCGTAGACAGCAGCGGTTGCGCGGGCCCGATCCGCTCGAGCTCACCGCGGTGCTCGGCGAGGCGACGCTGCGTCAGCAGACCGGTGGGGCCGAGGTGCTGCGCGGGCAGCTGCGCCACCTCGTGGACCTGATGAGCGAGCTCGACACCGTCGACGTCCGGGTGATCCCGTTCAGCGCGCCAGAGGGGGCGGTTCTCGGCGGTTCCAGCTTCCATCTGCTCGACTTCGCAAGCGATCAGCTACCGACCTTCGCGTGGGCCGAGAGCGCGGTGTTCGGTGGTCCGGTCGACGATGCCGAGCAGGTCCGCGATCTGGGCTTCGCGTACGTCCGCGCCAGGGACCGCTCGCTGTCCCGTGCCGATTCTCTTGCTCTGATCAGGGAGTATGCGAGCGTGTAGGATTCAAGGTATGTCCACCACCGCTCGTCGCCGCCCGGCCGATCACGGCTGGTTCACTTCGTCGCGTTCGAACAACGGCAATCAATGTGTCGAGGTTCGATTCGATGGCGACATCGTTCAGATACGTGACAGCAAATTCCGTCGCAATCCGATGAACATCGGTTCCGAGGAGCCGATCATCACCGTCGACGCCGAGGTGTGGACCGCGTTCTTACACTGCCTGCTGAGCTCCCGCCGCCATCCGGAACTGGTCGCCCACGTCTCCGTCGACGGGTCGGCGACGCTGCGCCACGACGACGTCCTGCTCCGCTTCACCGCCGGCGAGTGGGAGGCTTTCGTCGCGGGCGTTCGCGATGACGAATTCGTCTGCGCCTAGTCGCCACCGCACCGAAACGGGGTTGCCAGCAGGTCGCCGTCTGATCCAATTCACCCGGGAGCGCGCCGTTTCCGGGTGAATTGTCCGGGTGTATCCCAGGGTTGTGCCGGATGTGGCCGGGCCGGCCCGGAAATAGTGTTCGGGGATGACTTCGACATCGTGGCGGTGGCGCGTGGCCGCGCTCGGGGCCGCTGTGCTCACCGTCGCCGGATGCGCTGGGCCGGAGGCGATTTCCGTCGACCAGCGGTTGCGCGACGACGTCGCCGCCGTCCATGCCCTCGGGGTGAGCGGGGTCCAGGCGCGCGTCGTCGCGCCCGACGGCAGCCAGGCGGTGGCCACCGCGGGCACCGCCGACCTGACCACCGGCGCCCCGGTCTCCGCCGACGGCTACTTCCGGATGGCGAGCACGGTCAAGACCATGGTCGCCGTCGTCGTGCTGCAACTGGCCGCCGAGGGCACGCTGTCCCTCGATGACCCGGTGGCCCGCTGGCTGCCGGAAACCCTGCGCGACAAGGCCATCACGATCCGCCACCTGCTCCAGCACACCAGCGGTCTGCGCGACGACCTCCCCGGCTACACCACCCCGGCGGAGTACCTGGACCAGCGCGACGACCTGCACAGCTCCGCGGACCTGGTGGCGCGCGCACTGGCGAACCCACCCGCCTCGGCACCCGGTGGCGCCTGGGCGTATTCGAACACCGGCTACCTCCTGCTCGACATGGTCATCGAACGCGCCACCGGCGGCCCGGGTCATCAGGCGATCGCCGAGCGCGTCGTGGGCCCGCTCGGCCTCGACCACACCCGCTGGACGGGGACCTCCCCCACGCTGCCGGCACCGCACGCGCGGGCCTATGAGTTCTTCGGTCCCAGGGCCGAGATCGATGTCACCGAGCAGGTCCCGATGGGCCACGCGCTGTCGTGGGTGACGACCACCCGGGACCAGAACGAGTTCTTCCGCGCGCTGCTCGACGGCAGGCTGCTCGCCCCGGCGCAACTGGCCGAGATGAAGCGGGGTGTTCCGGTGAGCGCCGAGGTCGAGCCGATGTGGCCGGGCGGCCGCTACGGGCTCGGCCTGCTCGAACGGCCCCTGAGCTGCGGTGGAACCTACTTCGGCCACGAGGGCGGGGACGGCGGGTACATCACCCTCAACGGGGTGAGCGCGGACGGCGCCCGCAGCGCCGTGGTGTCGATGTCCGAGGCGCTCGGCGACACCCCGGAACACATCCTCGAACAGGAGCGGGCGGCGGCCGCCCTGATCGACCACGCGCTGTGCCCGGGAGGCTCGTGACGGCTCACCGACCCCACCGGCCGCCGCGAATTCTGCATACTGGAGCGCGTGACTTCCGATCTGAGCGCTCCCTCCGGTATCGACCTGTCCTTCCGTGATCAGGATGTGCGGGTGCAGGACGATCTGTTCGCGCATGTCAACGGTCAGTGGCTGGCCGAGTACGAGATCCCGGCCGACCGCGCGGTCGACGGCGCCTTCCGCACGCTCTACGACCAGGCCGAGCTCGACGTGCAGGCGATCATCACCGAGAGCGCGGCGGGCACCTCCGACGACGCCGACGCCCGTAAGATCGGCGACCTGTACTCGAGCTTCATGGACACCGAGGCGGTGGCCGCGGCCGGGTTCACCCCGATCGCCGGCGAGCTGCGCGAAATCGCCGAGGTGGCCGACCAGCGCGCGTTCGCCGCCCTGCTGGGACGCCTGCAGCGCACCGGCGTGCGCGGTGCGCTCGGCTACTACGTCGACACCGACGACAAGGACTCCACCCGCTACCTGGTGCACGCCACCCAGTCCGGCATCGGTCTGCCGGACGAGTCGTACTACCGGTCCGACGAGTTCGCCGAGATCCGCACGGCCTACCAGGCGCACATCGCGAAGATGTTCACCATCGCCGCCGCCGATCCGGCACTGGCGGGGCTGCTGCCCGCCGACCCCGAGGACGCCGCCCGCCGCGTGTTCGAGCTGGAGCGCACCCTCGCCGCTGGCCACTGGGACGTGGTGCGCCGCCGCGACGCCGAGAAGAGCTACAACCTCGTCACCTTCGCCGAACTCGCCGCGCGCAACCCCGAATTCGATTGGGCCGCCTGGGTCGACGCCGTCTCCACCGGTCTCGACCGGGCAGGCGCGGAACTGTTCGCCGAGCTGGTGGTCCGTCAGCCCGACTACGTGCGCGCCTTCGCGCAGGCGTGGGCCGCTGTGCCGCAGGCGGATTGGCAGGACTGGGCGCGCTGGCAGGTGCTGCACGCCAGGGCCGCGTTCCTCACCGACGAGATCGTCGAGGAGAACTTCGACTTCTACGGGCGCACCCTCACCGGCGCGCAGGAGAACCGGGAACGCTGGAAGCGCGGCGTCTCGCTGGTGCAGGACCTGCTGGGCGAGGCCGTGGGCAAACTGTATGTGGCCAAGCACTTCCCGCCGCAGGCCAAGGCACGGATGGTGGAGCTGGTCGCGAACCTGCAGGAGGCCTACCGGCGCAACATCGCCGAGCTCGAGTGGATGGGCCAGGACACCAGAGCGGCCGCGCTGACCAAGCTGGCGAAGTTCACCCCCAAGATCGGCTACCCCGACACCTGGCGCGACTACTCCGCGGTCGAGATCGACCGGGCCGACCTGGTCGGCAACTACCGCCGCGGCTACGCCGCCGACCACGACCGCGACCTGGGCAAGCTGGGCGGCGAGGTGGACCGGGGCGAATGGTTCATGACCCCGCAGACCGTGAACGCCTACTACAACCCGGGCATGAACGAGATCGTCTTCCCCGCCGCGATCCTGCAGCCGCCGTTCTTCGACATGAACGCCGACGACGCCGCCAACTACGGCGGTATCGGCGCGGTGATCGGCCACGAGATCGGCCACGGTTTCGACGACCAGGGCGCCAAGTACGACGGCGACGGCAACATGAAGGACTGGTGGACCGACGACGACCGCGCCGAGTTCGCCAAGCGCACCAAGGCGCTCATCGATCAGTACAGCGTGCTCTCCCCCGCCGACCTGGCCGACGAGCACAAGGTCAACGGTGAGTTCACCATCGGCGAGAACATCGGTGACCTCGGCGGCCTGTCGATCGCCCTGGCCGCGTACAAGATCTCGCTCGACGGCGCCGAACCGCCGGTGATCGACGGTCTCACCGGCCTGCAGCGCGTGTTCTACGGCTGGGCCCAGGTCTGGCGCACCAAGGCCCGCCCCGAGGAGGCCATCCGCCGCCTCGCCGTCGACCCGCACTCCCCGCCGGAGTTCCGCTGCAACGCCGTGGTCCGCAACATCGACAGCTTCTACGAAGCCTTCGACGTGGCCCCGGAAGACAAGCTGTACCTCGCCCCCGAGGAGCGCGTGACGATCTGGTAGCCACCGTGGGGTGCGAATGATGAACTCTCGAGCATCGCCGGGCGGTGAGAAGCAGAGGTGGTAGGTGATGGCTGACACAGCATCGGCACCGCGTGGGCGGCCGATCACAGCCGACGAGTTCGACGCTTTGCCGATCGACACGTCCCACCGTTACGAGATCGAGGATGGTTTCCTGCTCGTGAACGCGCGACCAGCGGCGCCGCACAGCCGGGCGATCAAGCGTCTGCTCATCCAGCTCGACAGCCAACTGCCGGTCGGTTATGAAGCCTTCGCGGAGCTGGAGGCCGAATTGATCGGCCGTTCACCTCGCCCTGTGCCGGATGTCGTGGTCGCCGACAGCGCGGTGGGTGATCAGCAGCGGGTGCGCGCCGATCAGATCGAGGTGGCGATCGAGATCGCCACTTCCGGCGAATCCGCGGTGCGTGACTACGCGGTCAAAGCTGGTGAATACGCGGCGAATTCGATCGCGCACTACTGGGTGATCGATATCCTTGATCCGACTTCGGTCGGTCTCACCGTTTACACCCTCGACCAGGGCGAGTACCGCATCACGCCACGGGCAACGGGCTCGGTGGCACTGTCGGCGCCGTTCCCGTTGACCATCGATCTGGATGCGTTGACCGGCGCTCGCAGGGTTTGATCCGTACAGCTGCTCGAACGGCCGGAGGCGATGGAGTTGTGATGTCCTGTCAGCAAGTGGCCGATGACGTCTTCGTGATCGGTGGCACCCACGTCAATGTGTACCTCTTGCGGGACGGGCGGGATCTCACCCTGATCGATGCGGGCTGGTACGGCGACGCGGCGAAGATCGAGGAGGCGATCCGCGGCATCGGCCATCGCCCCGAGGACATCACCGCGATCCTGCTGACCCACGCGCACCTGGACCATGTCGGTGCTCTGAACCACCTGCACCGCCATTACGGAATTCCGGCCTACACCAGCGCGATCGAGGTGGCCCATGCCCGCGGCGAGTGCCACGAGTCCGCGACGCCCCTCGACGTGATCAAACGCCTCACCGACCGCGACACCATCGCCTGGGCCGCCCGCATCACCGCCGCGGGCGGCCTGCGCAAGAACACCGTCCCCCACATCCAGCCCTTCCCCACCGACGGCGCCCTCGACCTCCCCGGCCACCCCGTCCCGATCCCCTGCCCCGGCCACACCTCCGGCCACTCGGCCTTCCACCTTCCCGAGGCAGGCGCCATCGCCACCGGCGACGCCCTGGTCACCGCCCACCCCACCTCGAAAATCCAAGGCCCCCAACCCCTCCCCAACTTCTTCAACCACGACACCCCAGCCACCATCGCGAGCTACACCACCCTCGAATCCACCCCCGCCGACATCGTCCTCCCCGGCCACGGCCCCACCTGGCACAACGGCATCGCCGCTGCCGTCACCCGAGCCAGGGAGATCGCCCCCAGCCAGCGCGACTGAGCTGGATCCATGAGTAGGCGGCCTCGTAGTCGCGTTTCTGCTATTTAAAGTATAGTAAGAGTGTGCCTACTGTACTTTTCGGGCGATTCTGACCATGCCGTGGCCCGCGCACCGAATCGAAAAATTGCCATGGCAGCCCCGCCACCGGCAGGGGTCGCGGGCCGACCGGACGCTCGAACAGATCGCCGTGACGATTCCGCCACGAATAGCCGACCTGGACTACGACCCCACCGGGAAGGTCGCGCGCGCCCACGAGGACGCGGTGATCGCGGTGGCCAGGCTCGAAGCCGGCCACGGCCAGTACCTTGCACCCCTCGGTGATTTCCTGCTGCGCAGTGAATCCGTCGCCTCCTCGAAGATCGAGCACATAGATGCCGGCTGGCGGGCATTCGGCAAGGCCATCGGCGGCGCCAAGGCCAGCGACGAGGCGCGCTCGCAGCTCGCGGCGGTGCAGGCTTTGACCGCGTTGGTCACGGCGGCCGGCGGTGGTGCCACGACGGTGGACGATCTGCTGACCGCACACCGGTTACTGATGAAGCCCGCCTATTACGCAGCCAGGGACTCCGGCCGGTTTCGTGATGTCCAGAACTGGATCGGCGGCAGCGACTACACCCCGATCGACTCGATGTACGTCCCACCGCCACCCGAGTTCGTGGCAGGTCTGATGGACGACTTGCTGACCTTCGCGAGCCGTCGCAACCTCCCGGTCCTCGCTCAGGCCGCGATCGCGCACGCGCAGTTCGAGTCGATCCACCCCTTCGTCGACGGCAACGGCCGAATCGGGCGCGCCCTGATCAGCGCCATCCTGCGGTACCGCGGGCTGACCAGTCGTGTCACCGTCCCGATGGCGTCGGTGATGCTGGCGAACACCGCTCGATACTTCGACCAGCTGACCGGCTACCGCGCCGGCGCGGCCGACGAATTCGTCGAGTACGTGGCGCACGCCGCCGTGCATTCGAGTGTCGCGGCGATGGATTCGGCCCGCGTGCTGGCCGAACTGCCGCAGCGCTGGCGGGAGATCGCACGTCCGAGGTCGGGGTCGTCGGACGAGACCCTGCTGGCGAACCTCCTCGACAACCCGATCCTCAACATCGACATCGCGCACCGGCTGACCGGCACCACCGAGGCGAGCACGTACCGGGCACTGGACCGCCTGACCGAGGCCGGTGTCCTCGATGTGCTGTCGGAGTCCAAGCGCAACCGTGTCTGGGCGGCCACCGACATCCTGGCCGAACTCGACGCGCTCAGCGCCGCGATCGGCCGACGCAGTGCCGAGGCGATGGGCTGATCAGCGGAGGCGTTCGTCGGAATCGGCGTCGAAGTAGAAGATCTCTTCGGGCTTGGGGCGTAGGTGGAGGGTTTCGCCGAGGGTGGTGTGGAAGCGGCGGTCGACGCGGATGACGATCTTGCCGGAGCGGGTGGACCAGTCGGTGCCTGCGCCGTGGGTGTAGACGAAGGATTCGGCGCCGAGTTCCTCGAGGAGTTCGGCGACGACGGTGATGCCATGGGGATCGGTGGTGACCTCCCAGGATTCGGGGCGGATGCCGAGGACGACGCGCTTGCCGGTGACGGTGCGCGGCAGCGGGATTCGCAGGCCGTCCAGCACGGCCGCGCCGTCGGCGACGGGCGCCTCGAGCAGGTTCATGCCGGGTGAGCCGATGAAACCGGCGACGAAGGTGTTGACCGGGTTGTCGTAGAGCTCGCGGGGCGAGGCGATCTGCTGGAGCGTGCCGTCGCGCAGGACGGCCACGCGGTGCCCCATCGTCATCGCCTCGACCTGGTCGTGGGTGACGTAGACCGTGGTGGTGCCGAGCCGCTGCTGCAGCGCGGCGATCTGGGAGCGGGTGCTCACCCGGAGTTTGGCGTCCAGGTTCGACAGCGGCTCGTCCATGCAGAACACCTGCGGGCGGCGCACGATCGCCCTGCCCATCGCGACGCGCTGACGCTGACCACCGGAGAGCTTGGCGGGCTTGCGGTCGAGCAGCGGCTCGAGCTCGAGCATCGCCGCGGCCTCGCGCACCCGGACGAGGGTGTCGGACTTGTTCATTCCCGCGTTGCGCAGGGCGAAGCCCATGTTCTCGGCGACGGTCATGTTCGGGTAGAGCGCGTAGCTCTGGAACACCATCGCCACGTCGCGGGCGCGCGGTGGGAGGCCGGTGACGTCGCGGTCACCGATCCGGATCGTCCCGGCCTCCACCGATTCCAGCCCCGCCAGCATGCGCAGACTGGTCGACTTGCCACAGCCCGACGGCCCGACCAGCACCAGGAACTCGCCGTCGGCGATATCCAGGTCGAGCGCGTCGACAGCGGGGCTGTCGGCGCCGGGATAACGGTGCGTCACACCGTCGAACTGCACTGTCGCCATGGCGAATTCTCCTGGAGGGGTGGGGCAGAACTACTTCGGCAGCTTGGGCGTGATCTGCCGGTCGATGATCGCCTGCACGTCGGCGGCGACCTTCGCCAGAACGGTCGCGGGATCGGCGTTCTGGAGGCCGATCTGTTCGTAGCCGGTGCCGATGATCTGATCGGCGCCGGGCACGAACACCCGCGCGTAGTCCTGCGACTTGGTCACCGCCAGCTGGTCGATGGCGACCTTCGAGTTCGGGTTCTTCGCCAGGAAGTCCACCTCGGACGGATCGTTGACCGCCGACTTGCGCACCGGCATGTACCCGGTGTTCTGCGAGAAGTACGCGGTGTTGGCCGCGTTGGTGACGAACTCGATGAACTTGAGCGCGTTGGCCTTGCGCTCATCCGAGATCCGCGACGGGATGGCAAGGCCAGCGCCGCCGGTGGTGACACCGGGGCCGTTCGGATGCGGCAGGAACGCGGTGCCCAGCTCGAACTTGCCGTCGGCGTTCTTCTTGATGCCCTTGAGGTCACCGGTGGAGGCGATGGTCGAGGCCGCGACGCCGGTGCCGAAGTCGACCGCGATCTGCGGGCGGATCGCCGCGTACTTCTTCACATTGATCGAGTCGCGCAGGTAGGTGGCCGCGGCGATCGAACCGGGATCGGTGAACTTCAGCTGCCACTTGTCGGAGTAGGCGCCACCGAAGGTCCAGTTCGGGCCCTGGAAGGTCCAGCCCAGGTAGTTCTTGGCATCGCCCCAGGCGTGCGCGAACTTGTCGGCGCCGACCACCGACTGCAGCTTCGGACCCCACTCGTCGAATTCCTGCCAGGAATTCGGACCACGGTCGGGCAGACCGGCTTTCGCCCACACGTCCTTGTTGTAGTAGAACAGCGGGGTCGAGCGGGCGTAGGGCAGGGCGTAGTGCTTGCCGTCGAAGAGGTAGTCGGCCGCGAGCGAGTCGACGTAGTCGTCGAGCTGCACGCCCGCCGCGCCGAAGAGCCCATCGAGCGGTTCGATCGCCTTGGTCAGCGCGTAGTTGAACCACCAGACGTCGGAGAGCACGACGACATCGGGCAGGTCGCCGCCGGTGAGCGCGGCGTTGAATTTCTGCGCCACCTCCTCGTAGTTCTTGCCGGCGTCGACCAGGTTGACCGTCAGGTCGGGGTACTTCGCGGTGAAGCGGTTGATCAGCTCCAGCTCGAGTTCCTTGGACGTGCCGGGGTGGTTCGACCAGAAGGTGATGGTCTTGGCGTCGCCGCCGGACCCGGACCCGCCGCCGGTGCCCGCGCAGGCGGTCAGTGCCAGACCCGCGGCGGCGGCGCCGGTGAGACCGAGGAAGCCGCGACGGCTCAGCGCCGGGAATCGTGTTGTGGACACGTGGATCTCCGTTCGAGAATCAACCCTTGACCGCACCGGAGGTGAGGCCTTTGATCATGTGACGTTGCAGGGCCAGGAACACGATGAGGATCGGCAGCATCGTGAGCACGGTGCCCGCCATCACCGGACCCCAGTTGGTGACCGAGGGGTTCTCGGTGTTCTGCAGCAGCGTGAGGCCCACCGGCAGGGTGGCGACCTCGGCCGAGTCGGCCATCAGGAACGGCCACAGGTATTCGTTCCACTCGTTGACGAGCGTGACGACCGCGAACGCGACCATCGTCGGTCCCGACATCGGCAGGACCACCCTGGTCAGCAGCCGCCACCAGTTCGCGCCGTCCATCCGCGCCGCCTCGATGACCTCAGCGGGCAGCGACAGGAAGTGGTTGCGCATCAGGAAGGTGCCGAAGGCGACCCCGCACAGCGGAATGATGATGCCCTGGAAGGTGTTGCGCCAGACCAGCTGCGCGATCAGCGCGTAGTTGGAGATGACGGTGATCTGGTTGGGCACCATCAGCGCCGCGATGATCACCAGGAACACGATGTTCTTGCCGGGAAATCGCAGGAACACCAGCCCGTACGCGCTGAACACGCCGAGCACGAACTTCACCGCCGACACGACGCCGGTGACGATCAGCGAATTGCGCAGGAAGGTCCAGAACGGCACCGTGGTGGTGGCCTCGCCGTAGTTCTCCGGATGCCAGGTGCGCGGCCAGTACACCGCGGGCTGGGTGTAGATGTCGGGCCGGTCCTTGACCGAGGTGATCAGGATCCAGAACAGCGGCACCCCGATCAGGATCAGCACGCACACCATCGCGGCGTAGCCGAGCGCGGTGATCGCGCGTTCCCGCCTGCGGTACGAGAGTGTCTGTGGGCCTATATGTTTCATCGCTCGTTCCGATCCATCACGCGCACCTGGATCAGCGTGACCACCAGCAGCACCAGGAACATGATGGTCGCGACGGTGGCGCCGTAGCCGGCCCGGAAATTGCGGAACGACTCCTCGTAGACCTGGAACACCATGGTGGTGGTGCCGTTGCCCAGCGGTCCGCCGCGGGTCATCACATTGATGATGTCGAAGACCTGCAGCGAATTCAGCAACACGGTGATCGACAGAAAGAAGGTAGTCGGACGTAATTGTGGGAGAAGCACTTTCGTGAAAGTCGTCCAGCGGCTCGCGCCGTCCATTTCGGCGGCCTCCATCAACTCCGCGCGCACACCCTGCAGCGCGGCCAGATAGATGACGAAGGTATAGCCGAGGTTCTTCCAGATGTAAGTGATCGTCACCATGAACAGGGCCCAGTGCGGGTCCTGGTAGAAGTCCGGCACCCGTTCCACGCCGAGCCGGTGCAGGACGTCCTGTACCAGTCCGAAACTCGGGTCGAAGATGAATTGAAAGGCCACGCCGATGGCCGCGCCGGAGATCACGAACGGCGCGAAAATGGCGGAGCGAACAACATTGCGCCCGAAGAGTTTTCGGTCGAGCAGCAGGGCCAGCGCGAGACCGAGCGCCATGCTCACCGCGACCGCTGCGACGGTGAAGATCACCGTGTTGGAGACGACCTTCCAGGAGTCGTCGCGCTGCCACCACTCGACGTAGTTGTCGAAACCCACTCCGGTGGCGACGGGATCGGCGATGTTCCAGTCGGTGAACGACAGCCGGATGTTGTCGGCCAGCGGCCGGTAAACGAACAGCGTCAGCAGCACCAGGTTCGGCACGACCAGGACCAGGAACAGCGCATAGTCCTGCCACGGGCGGCTTTTCAGCCCGCGGCCTCGTGGTGCGGGGAGTACCCGCTCTGGACTGCTTCGCACCGCGGCAGTTTTACGGCGCATGGCGAACCGTTGGTTAACCCTGCCCGCCGATCTTCTGAACATCGGGCGCACAGGACCGAGTACAGCAAAAAGCCGAACAACACGATCGCGATTGATCGTATTGTTCGGCTTTTGTTCAGCGGATCAGTTCCAGTCGCCCAGTCCGTCACCGGAACTCAGGGTAGGGCCCTGGGTGTTGGAGACGATCACCGCGTCGCCGCGCTTGGCGTTCTCGAGGAACCACTTGGCGTTCTCGGTGCTCACGTTCAGGCAGCCGTGGCTGGCGTTGGAGTAGCCCTGCTGGCCGACCGACCACGGCGCGGCGTGCACGAAGATGCCGCTGTTGGACAGGCGGGTGGCGTACTCGACCTCGAGCTTGTAGCCCTCGGGATCGGTGACCGGGACGCCGTAGGTGGAGGAGTCCATGGTCATCTTCTCGAGGCGCTCGCCCACGATGTAGGTGCCGTTGGGGGTCTCGTAGCCCGGCTTGCCGAGCGAGGTGGGCATCTCGCGCACCGTCTCGCCGTTGACCGTCACGGTGATGGTCTTGGTGTTGTCGTCCACGTAGGCGACGAACGCGTCACCGATGTGGAACGAGCTGGTGGTGCCGCCCGCCGCGACGGTGACGTCGGTGTTGGCGGGCCAGAACTCGTTCGGCTTCCAGCGCACCTGCTTCTCACCGGTCCAGTAGAAGTGGCCGGGCGCGGGGTTGGTGGAGGTGACCTTGATGGCCTTCTCCGCGGCCGCGCGGTCGGCGACCGGCTCCTTGAAGGTGATGATGATCGGCTGCGCGACGCCGACGGTCTCGCCGTCGGCGATGTTGATGTTCGGCGGCGCGAACGGCGCCTGGGTGGCGGGCGCGTCCACCGCGGGCTGGCTGGAACCGGAGCCCGGGAGGGTCGGCTCGGCCTGCGCGGGAATCACCAGCAGGGCGCCGGTCGTCGCGATGGCCGCCGACAGCAGCAGGCCCCGGCGAAGCCGACGCGATCGCTGCGTATGTGCCTCGTAGTGCATAGGTTTCTCGTCCATTCCATCTCCCGTGCCGCACGAGGCGCCACGAGATCTTCGTGATTGACGCGTTACTACTCCCCGACCCTGACCGTCCATTCCTACCTGGCCGGGGTGACAACGTGCCAGCGGCGTTGCGTGGCGATAACGGCTTCGCAACTCTGTGCCCTGGATCACATAACGCGCTGTGATCCACGGGCTTTCGTCAAACGCCACGCTCACGGCGGCGAGTCGACGGGAGTGATCTCGGGGCCGGTGGAAGCACATCCGTGTGAGCTTCAAACGTCAAGTGATCGAAATCACTCGGTCTTTGTGAAGTGGCTCGCTACGGACGTGACGCCGTCGCGGCGCGGGCGAACGCGATCTGGTCGGCGACGACGCGCTCGCGCAGCGACGGGTCGGTGTAGAAGCTGAAGTGCGTGCCCGGGTAGACCCGCAACTCGCCGTCGGGCGCGCGCTCGGCCAGTGCACGGCTGGTCTCCGGCGGCGTCTCGCGGTCGTCGGCGGCGGCGCAGACCAGGAGCGGGCAGCGCACGCGGGCCGCGGACTCGGCCGGGCGGTAGCGGGTCATCATCGTGAGCAGCGCGCGCGGGGCGACGGTGTTGCGCCAGCTGGTCTGCCCGTCGCCGGTCAGGGTGCTGATGTGTTTTTCGGCCTCGTCGGTGGTGGTGACGGCCGTGGTGCCGGGTGCGCCGACCATCGGGATGTAGCGCGGCCGCAGCCCGAGCGCGCCGCGCGCGGCATCGTCCACGATCGCCGCCAGCAGTCGCAGGGTGTCGGCGGTGGAGCGGCCGGCCACCTTCTTCGGGAAACCGTTGAACGGGATCTGCGCCACCACGGCCGCGATCCGCGGATCATCGGCGGCGACCGTCACCACGTGCGCGCCGCCGAGCGAATTGCCCCACAGCACAACGCGTTCCGCGTCTACGCGGGCGTGTGCGCGGGCGAACGCGACGGCGGCGCGCAGGTCGTCGAGCTGGCCACCGATCGTGGGAACCTGTCGTGGCTCGCCGGCACTCGCGCCGAAACCGCGGTAGTCGAAGGCGAGTGCCGCGAACCCCGCCGCCGCGAAGCGCTCGGCGTAGTCGAACAGCCGGTCCATGGTTCCGCTGAACCCGTGGCAGAACATCACGCACGGCACCGCATCAGCGCCGGCGGGCAACCAGAGGCGACCGGCGCACCGGGTGCCCGCGACATCGAACTCGACCGTGCTTCCCATGGCGACCATCTCCGAGGCAATAGACTGACCCTTGGTCGGCAGACTACCCCATCGACTGACCCGAGGTAAGTACATTGTGACGACATCGGAGCGGATCCTGTCCGCCGCAGGCGCGCTCTTCTCGGCGCGCGGCTATCGCGCCACGGCCATGCAGGCCATCGCCGACGAGGTCGGCATCACGAAGGCGGCGCTCTACTACCACTTCGAGTCGAAGGAGGCGATCCTCCAGCGGCTCACGGTGCCGCTGCTCGACGAGCTGGAGGCGGTACTCGCCGCGGCCGAGACGGGCGGCGATCCCGAGGGGGTGCGGTGGCGGGCCATCGAGGGGTACGTCGATGTGCACCTGCGCCACCGGCACACCCTCACCATGCTGGTGAAAGACATGACGCTGCTGGTCCAGGCGCCGATCGCGGACCGGTTCCGCGCCGCGATCGCGCTCGCCAACGAGCTGGTCGCAGGCCCGGGGGCGGGCCTCGAGGCGCGGGTCAGGGCGTCTCAGGTGGTGGCGGGACTGGCGGATCCGGTGGTCCTGTTCCGCGACGTGCCCGCCGCGACACTGCGCGAGCTGATCCTCGACGGGGCCAGGGTGCTGCTCGGCGCGCCGGTCGTCGCGGCGGCACCGGGCCGGGCGCGCGGACGAGCGGGCGGGCGGCCCACGAAACTCGGCGCCGACCGCGTCGACGAAGTGAGGGCGCTCCACGCCGATGGCGTCGACGCCGCGGAGATCGCCGCGAGGTTCGGGGTGTCCCGCGCGACGGTCTATCGCTGTCTCAAAACCTGAATTGATGAGAATTTGATTATGAGACGCTAGGCGGTCCGGACGAAGCGGATGGGGCGACCGGGTGCCGTCGCGAGATTGCGGGGTACGGCTCGCGGTCGTCTGCCGAGCGCGAGTGCGGGGTCGAGCCTGAGCCGGGTCGTGGTCAGCAGGGTGGCCAGGACGATGCGGAGCTCGTGCTCGGCGAGGGTGGCGCCGACGCAGCGACGGTGGCCGCCGCCGAACGGCGCGTAGTCGGACGGTGTGGTCTTGCGATCGAGGAACCGGTCGGGATGGAACAGGCGCGGCGCGGGCCACGTCGACGGCTGACTGTGCAGGACGCCGACCGCGAGCCCGATGGTCTGCCCGGCGGCGAGGTCGACCCCGCGCCAGCGCCACGGTTCGGTGAGGGTGCGCAGCACCATGGGCACCGGTGGGTGCAGGCGCAGGGTCTCCTGGCAGAGGGCGGCGAGCAGGGGCGAGGCGGCCTGTTCCGCGGGATCGTCGGGGGCGTCCGCGAGTTCGGCGGTGAGCCTGTCGAGCAGCCCAGGCTCGCGGTGGAGGTGGTAGAGCGCCCAGGTCAGGGTCGTTGCCGTGGTCTCGTGGCCTGCGACGAGCAGGGTGCGCAGCTGTTCGCGCAGCTCGGTGTCGGTGAGGGTGCCGCCGTCGTCGTAGCGGGTGGTCAGGAGCAGGTCGAGCAGGCCGCCGTCGCCGGGGCCGTCGCCGCGCCGTCGATCGATGTCGCGCTGGATCAACCGATCGAGCCGGGCGCGGGCGGCGACGAATCTGCCCCACGGCCCGAATCCCGCTGGGCCGCGGCGCAATACCGGCGCCGCGAGCAGCGGCGTGGTGAACGAGGTGAGGAAATCGCCGATGGCCGCGGCGTATTCGGCCGCGCGCTCGCTCCGTACGCGGGTCGCGTCCGGTGTGTCACGCGCGGTAGGGCCGAAGGCGGTGGCCAGGATGACGCGCTGGGTGATCGACCGCGCCGCGGTCAAGGCGTCGATCGTGGCACCGACCCGCCACGGACCCGTTGCGCCGGAACCGCTTTCGATCTCGGCCAGGGTCGCCTCGCGGATCACCCCCGCCAGCTCCTTCGTGCGCGCTCCGTGCAGCGCGGGCGCCAGCAAGGTGCGGTCGGTCCGGTGCCGTGCCCCCGTGCTGAGGATCAGCGACGCCGCGCCCACCATCGGCTCGATCGGATTCGGGTCCGGTGGCCGCACCAGCGACACAGGAATACGGAACAGTTCGCGCGCGCCCTCGGCCGTACCGGTGAACAGCACCGGGGGAAATCCGGGGAAGCCCACCGCGAACGGATCGCCGTGGCGGGCACGCCGCCGCAGGTAGCCGTCCAGATCCCAGGCCGCGGCCAGGCCGTGCGGCAGCGACCAGCGCGGTGGACGCGTGGTGCCCGTCCGCTGCGTGGTCACCCTCCGCCTCCTCCGTCCGCTCATGCCAAGCACTACGGTCCGCCGGGCCCACCGGTTCGATGTGGGCTACCGCTCGTTCGCGCGCAGCCTGCGGACGGTGCCCTGCGCGATCGCCGACAGTTTCGCCAGCCGCGCGTCGCCCAGCGCGGTGACCGCGTTGCCGAGCCGATTGGTGACGAACGCGATCGACATCCGCAGATCCGGATCGGCGTAGGCGCCCGAGCCACCGATCCCGTAGTGCCCGAACGCGTGTCGTGGCTGCTGCTTGGTCATCAGGACGGGGCGGTGATAGCCGAGGGTGAAGCGCAGCGGCAGGCCGAGGACGTAGTCGCGGCTGTCGGTCTGCTGGGTCCGGTTGACGGTCGCGATCGTCTCCGGGCGCAGGAACCGCACCGGCTCGTCGTCGCCGGTGTACACCACGCCGTCGTTGGCGAGAGCGCCGTACATCCGCGCCAGCGCCCGCGCCGAGAACACCCCGTTCCAGCCGGGCATCACCGCGTCGTGCACCCGCGGGTCTCGCACCAGTTCGTCGAAACTCTCCGGCATCCCGGCCTCGGCCAGCCCGCGCACCGGCCGCACCCAGGACAGCACCGAGGACGCGGTGTTCCAGCGGATCCCCGGCGGCGCGAGATGCGGGAAGATCTTGGCGATCCGGTACCGCTGCGCCGACGGGACCTGGAACCAGAATTCCTCGGTTCCCAAGGGCTCGGCCACTTCTCGGCGCAGGACCTCGGTGAACGGCTCGCCCGTGACGCGCTGCACGATCTCGGCGACCAGCCAGCCGAAGGTGATCGCGTGATAGCCGGAGGACCTGATCCGGCGTGGATCGGCCGGGCTCTCGGCCAGCGCGGTGATCACCGCGTCGTAGTCGAGGATGCCCTCGCGGCCGGGTACCAGCCCGCGCACCCGGTGCAACCCGGCCCGGTGCGAGAGCACATCGCGCACGGTGATGTCGTGCTTGCCGTGCGCGGCGAACTCGGGCCAGTACCGCGCGACCGGCGCCTCGTAGTCGATGAGCCCACGCTCGGCCAGCCGGTGCACGACCGTGGCCGCGACGCCTTTGCCGGTGGAGAAGGTGAGCGCGACGTGCTCGCCGTTCCAGCGCTGATCCTTGGCCGCCCAGCCTGCCCAGACGTCGACCACCGGCTTGCCGTCCAGGTAGATCGCCAGCGCGCCGCCACCGCGGTGTGGTTGCGGGAAGAGGCCGAAGAAATGGTCGGCCAGCCGGATGAACCGCGGATCGACGAGCATCTGCCGCGGGGCCGCGAGCGGCTCGTCACCGCGCCGGGTCCGGGGCCCGAAATCTCCCGCCGTTGCTGCCACCATCGGGTTCACCTCCTGATGCAGGTTCGGCCGGGAGGCCGAAGACCAAGGGTATCCGGCGCCCGCCCGGCGGGATCGAGTCGACGCGGGTGGCTCCGGTGGTGTATTCACAGTAGGTGTTTGCAGACCTGCCCATCGGCCGGATCGTCGGCGCTGTCGCCATCACGGTGACCGCGTTCGTCGCGACCGGGTGCGGTGGCACCATCGACGGCCACGCACAACCCGCGATCGACGTGGTCCCCGCGACCAGCACCGGCAGCCCGACCACGAAACCGGGCAAGCCGACGACGAGCAAACCCGCGCCGACCTCGAGCAAGGGTGGCGACACCGACTTCCAGGCCAACATCGGCGATTGCGTCTCGCTCGGCGGCACCGTCACCGACGCGACGATCGAGAAGGCGTCCTGCGGCAGCCGCTCGTCGAACTACAAGGTCATCGGCAAGGCCAAGACCAGCACCGGCTGCGTGAGCGATCGCGACAACTACTACGCCGAGACCCTCAACGGCATCGAGACCGGCGCCCTGTGCCTGGACATCGACTGGGTGGTTGGCGGCTGCATGGACGTCGGCGGCGACGAGCCCAAGCGCATCGAGTGCAGTGAGCCGGGCTCGGAGCCGGTCAAGGTCATCACCATCAAGACCGACACCGACAGTGTCGACTCCTGCCCCGACGCCGCGGATTCGGGCTTCAAGTACGAAGAGCGCCGCGTCGTGGTCTGCGTGGAGAGTCTGTGACAGCCCTGCCGAAGGGCTAGTTTGGACGGGTGCCCCCGAACAGGACGGTCCGGCTGAAGTCAGCCACCGGGCGGTGGATTCTGCTCGCAACCATCCTCGGCTCGTCGATGGCGTCGCTGGACGCCACCGTCGTCTCGGTCGCGCTGCCGCGCATCGGCGAATCGCTGCACACCGATGTCGCCGGCCTGCAGTGGACCGTCAACGGCTACACCCTCACCCTCGCCTCGTTCATCCTGCTCGGCGGCTCGCTCGGCGACCGGCTCGGGCGGCGGCGCGTGTTCGTCTGGGGGATCGTGGGATTCGCGCTCACCTCGTTGCTGTGCGCGGTGTCGGTGAACATCGAGATGCTGGTGGTCGCGCGATTGCTGCAGGGCGTCGCAGGCGCACTGCTCACCCCCGGCAGTCTGGCGCTGATCTCGGCCTCGCTCGACGAGCGCGATCAGGGCAGTGCGATCGGGCTGTGGTCGGGGCTCGGCGGGGTGGCAGGCGCACTGGGTCCGCTGCTCGGCGGCGGGCTGATCGACCTGGTCGGCTGGCGCGCGATCTTCCTGCTGAACGTGCCGTTGGCGCTGGTCGTCGCGGTGATCGCGGTGCGGTGGGTGCCGGAGAGCCGTGATCCGGCGGCGCCGGCGCGGATCGACGTGCCGGGCGCGGTGATCGTCGCCTGCGCGCTCGGCGCGCTCACCCTCGGCCTCATCGACGGTTATCCGGTGCTGATCGGCGTCGGTGTCCTCGGCCTGGCCGGGTTCGTGCTCGTCGAACTGCGCAGCCCGAATCCGCTGGTGCCGCCGTCGCTGTTCGGCTCGCGGGTGTTCAGCGCCGCGAACCTGGTGACCCTGTTCGTCTACGCCGCGCTCGGCGGCGTCTTCTTCCTGCTGGTGCTGCAGTTGCAGCTGGTCGCGGGGTATTCACCGATGGCGTCGGGCGCGGCCAGCCTGCCGGTGACGCTGCTGATGCTGGTGCTCTCGGCGCCCGCCGGACGCTGGGCGCAGCGGCACGGCCCGCGCCTGCCGATGACCGCGGGCCCGCTGCTGGCCGCGGTCGGTGTGTTCGCGTTGCAGCTGGTCGGCGCCGAGGCGAACTACCTCACCGATGTGCTGCCCGGCGTGCTGATCTTCGGCCTCGGCTTGGCGGTCATGGTCGCCCCGCTGACCGGCGCGGTGCTGGCGGCGGTGCCCGTCGCCGACGCGGGGATCGCGTCGGGGGTGAACAACGCGGTGGCCAGGACGGCCCAATTGCTCGCTGTCGCGGCGCTTCCCGGCCTGGCGGGGTTGTCCGGCGATTTCGGCGACCCGGTGGAATTCGCCGCCGGCTTCGATACCGCGATGCGCTGGTGTGCGGTGCTGCTGCTCGTCGGCGCCGTCATCGCCGGTGTGCTGCTTCGGGTCCCGCGTCAGACGCCCGCGCCGGAGCGGGTCGACTGTGTCCCGCACTGCGCGGGTTCGGATGGCCCCGCGCTGGCGCCGACCACCTCCGGCCGACACTACGTTCGCGGCCCGTCTCGCGTCCGAGGGGCGATACGTAACGGCGAAGCCGCAGTATCGCCCCTCGGACGCGAGACATTCGGGGGCCGGAACCCACGGCGCCAGCCGCCATCTACACAGGCCGGTAGCCGGCTCCCACGCCGCCGCGGGCGTTGATGTCGTCCATGATCGAGTTCATGTTGGTGCCGACCTCGGGTCCGAAACAGGCCACGGCCAGGTAGGCGTTCACCATGCCGACCAGGGTCGAGCCGACGACGACCGGTGCGCCGGAATCACCTTCGACCACGCACATCTGCGACCAGGTCTCGGTGTTGGTCTGGAACACATCGCCCCAGGTGATGCCGCAGGTGTTGCCGGTGGTGCGGCCCTCCTTGCAGACGATCGTCGGGAACTGGGCGGGCCCGCCGACGCCGGTGATGCTGACATTGCCGATCCGGTTGACCGGGATGATCCGCCCCGGCGTGAACTCGATGACCGCGTAGTCGAGTTCGTGGTTGCTGTAGACGAACCGGCCGATCTCGCCGAAACCACGGTCGACCTCGGCGGAGACGGACGCGCCCGCGTCGCCGCAGTGGCCGGCGGTCAGGCCGACGAGGCGTCCGGCACCGTCGTGGCCGACGGTGGTGACGGTGCATTCGAAGGTGTTGTCGATGACGATCCCGGAGCCGCCGCCGATCACCGGCGGGCCGGGCTGTGCCTGCGAAGTGCCCGCGCCGGTGCCGAGGAGCGCGGCACCGAGGGCGACGGCGAAGGCAGCGTTGGCCACCTTGGCGAGTGTGGTGAACATGTCCCTCCAGACGTCGGAAGTCCGCACGATATCAATTCGGTCTGCCTATCGTGCCTGTATTCCGTCCCGGGCGCGCCCCGCCACCAGGGGCGTTCGGCGATAGCGGTCTTCTATGAATTCAAGTGATCAATTGTCCAGTTTTATGCGAACCTGTGACATGTCGGGGTATTCACCCGGGGGTCTCGTTATGAATGACAGTTTTCCGCAATATTTATTCGGCGCCGCCGCCAATGCTGCAAAGGCCCCGGAAAACGACATCTGACGTAACTGCCGTACCACCACAATTGTGGGCTGTATGGTCCGACGTGGCAGGACGCATTGCTGTTTCCGGACAGTGACCTCTCTCTATGACAGCGCTCACATGTCGGTGGTGTGTTCTGCGCTACTCCGTAGTAAGGTGCGTCAAGCAAACAAGTCGTCGGGGTGTTGATGACCTGGCGTCGAGAGGGGTAAAAGCAGTGCAGTCGACCAAGAGTCCGCCCGCCCGTTCACGCGTCAGCGAAGCTGTCGACTGGACCAAGGGCCTTTGGGACGACCATCCGAAGAAGTCACTCGAGACCTTCGGTCGACAGATCACGATGGGTATCGAAGCGGTCACGGAGTTGATCGTCGCGATCTTCCGCAGGCGCTTTCCCTTCGACGAGTTCGTCCGCCAGTGCGCGTTCATGGCCAGCGTGGCCGCGGCCCCGACCCTCCTCGTCGCCATTCCGATCGCCGTCATCGTCTCGATTCAGGTCGGCGCGGTGGCAGGCCAGGTCGGCGCGACCTCGTTCATCGGCGCGGCCAACGGCCTCGGCATCATCCAGCAGGGCGCGCCGCTGGTCACCTCGATCATGATCGCGGGCGCGGTCGGCTCGGCCGTCTGCGCCGACCTCGGCTCCCGCACCATCCGCGAAGAGATCGACGCGATGAAGGTGATGGGCGTCGACCCGTTGCGCAGGCTGGTTGCCCCCCGGCTCGGCGCGGCGATGCTCGTCAGCTTCCTGCTGTGCGGCTTCGTGGTCTTCGTCGGCTTCATCACCGGCTACATGTTCAACATCTTCGCCCAGGCGGGCACGCCCGGCTCCTACATGAGCACCTTCGCCTCGTTCGCGGTCACCCGCGATCTCGCGGTGGCGCTGCTCAAGTCGGTGATCTTCGGTCTCATCGCCTCGATCATCGCGTGCGACTCCGGCCTGAACGCGCGCGGCGGCCCCGGTGGTGTCGCCAACGCGGTGAACTCGGCGGTCGTCAGCTCGATGGTCATGCTGCTCGGTGTCAACGTGGCGATCACGCAGATCTACGCCGCCGTCTTCCCCCCACAGGTGGTCTGAGCCATGTCATCAACATATGTACCTCCCCTGCTGCGCCCGCTACGGCAACTCCAGGCCGCCAGCAAGGCGCCCATCGACATGCTGGCCCGCCTCGGCCACCAGGTCTTCTTCTTCCTGCGGTCCGTCGGCTCGATTCCGTTGGCGTTCAAGCAGTATCCGAAGGAGATCTGGCGTCTGCTCTCCGACGTCACCTGGGGCAACGGCAACATCGTCGTCGGTGGCGGCACCATCGGCGTCATCCTGATCATCAGCGCCTTCGGCGGCATGACGGTGGCCATCCAGGGCCACACCTCGCTGAACCTGCTCGGCCTGAGCCCGATCACCGGCGCCATCTCGGCCTTCGCCACCACCCGCGAACTCGGCCCGCTGCTCGCGGCACTGGCGTTCGCGGCACAGGCGGGCTGTCGATTCACCGCACAGCTGGGCGCCATGCGCATCTCCGAGGAGATCGACGCGCTCGACTCCATCGCCATCCGCCCGCTGCCCTACCTGGTCAGCACCCGGATGATGGCCGCGGTCATGGCCATCGTGCCGCTGTACTGCATCGGCCTGGTGATGGCGTACGTGTCCTGTTCGATCACCGTCCAGTTGATCGGCGGCACGGCGGCGGGTACCTATTCGCACTACTTCTACCAATTCCTGGTACCGACCGACGTGCTGTACTCGCTGCTCAAGGCGGTCGTGTTCGTCATGATCACGACGTTCATCCAGTGCTACTACGGCTTCTTCGCCTCGGGTGGTCCCGAGGGCGTCGGCGTCGCGGCGGGCCGCGCGATCAAGATGTGCATCATCCTGGTCGTGTTCGCCGACCTGTTCATGACATTGGCGATCTGGGGCGTCAACCCCGGAATCAGGATCTCGGGGTAGGCGCGCGATGATCATCGATCCCAGTGGGCGCGGACCCACGATGAAACAGCTGTACGTGGCCGGAGTCTGCGGTCTCATCGTCTTCGCGGTGATCCTCGGCTTCCTGATGGCCAGGTACCAGGGCTATTTCGTGCCCAAGGTGAACGTGGCCGCCAACCTCTCGACCACCGGTGACGGCCTCCCGTCCGACGCCGACGTGAAGTTCCGCGGTGTGCTCGTCGGCGCGGTCAAGGACGTCGAGATCGTCGACAAGGGCGCCACCCAGAAGGTGAACATCGAGCTCAAGCCCGAGTTCGCCGGCGACATCCCGAGCAACGTCACCGCCCGCGTGGTGCCGAGCAACCTGTTCGCCGTCACCTCGGTCGAACTGGTCTTCAACGGTGCCTCCGACCAGTACCTGCACGAGGGTTCGCAGATTCCCGAGGACCGCAGCCAGGGCACGATCGCGCTGCAGGACACGCTCACCACGGTGCGCGACATCCTCAACGAGGTCGACCCGGTGCAGCTGGGCCGGGTTCTCGGCACCCTCACCCAGGCGCTCGACGGCAGCGGCCGCGTCCCCGGCTCGACCATCCAGCGCCTGGACCACTGGCTGACCACGGTCGCCGATGCCGGCCCGAACCTGGGCGGCATGCTCGACAACTTCTCGGCCTCGGCGCACGCGCTCAACCAGTCGGCGCCGGAACTGCTCAACGTGCTCGGCAGCTCGGTGCAGACCGCGAACACCATCGCGACCAAGCGTGATCAGCTGATCGCGCTGCTCGCCGGTGCCAGCGCCACCACCGACCGGGTCAACGACCTGTTCGCGTCGAACCCGGATGTCGGCAAGGAAGTCACCACCGGCATGAACGCCACCCTCGGCGCCGTCGCCGACGATCCGGCCTCGATCACGAAGACCTTCGACGTGTTCGGTCCCTCGCTGGCCCAGCTGAACACGACCTTCCACGGCGGCCCGAGCGGCAAGCAGATGGTGTGGAACGCGGGTCTGACGTTCACGCCGTACAAGCCGAACACCGTCGCCGAATGCCCGCGCTACGGTGACCTGCTCGGCCCGAGCTGCTTCACCGCGCCCGCCGAGGTGAGCATCCCGCCGATGCCGGAGAGCGTGCGTCCGCGCGCGCTGGACTCGGCCGCCGGACTGCCGCCGCTGGTGGCGATCCCGGGCATGCCCGCGATCCCCGGCCTCACCACGCCGGGCATCGCGCCGATGCAGACGGCCAACGGCACCGAGGTCAAGCCGTTCGCCGGTACCCCGCTCGAGGGTCTCGTTCCGCCCATCCAGATCCCGGGCCTGCCCGGCATTCTCGGCGGAGCGCCGGCCCCCGCGGCGGCCCCGGCTCCGGCGCCCGCACCGGTGGAGCCCGCCTCGGCCCCGTCCGGCAAGCCGATCTCCTACCAGGGCGAAGCGGCCATGACGCAACTGCTGGGGCGTAAGCCGACGGCATCCGAATTCCTGCTGCTCGGTCCGATTTTGAAGGGCGGAACCCTGCAAGTGTCCGAAAACGGGGGTGGCGCATGAGCATCCGTAAGCCACTGATCGGGTTCAGTATCTTCGCGCTCGTCTCGATGCTGGTCATCGTGGTCGTGTGGAACACGCTCGCCCGCACGGTCGACGGAGACACCCGCAAGTACACCGCGATCTTCACCGACGTCCTCGGCCTGCGGCCCGGCGACGATGTCCGCATGGCGGGCGTTCGTGTCGGCAAGGTCGAGAAGATCGAGCTCGACGGCAAGAACGACGCCAAGGTCTCGTTCATCGTGCAGAGCGACCAGACGGTCTTCGACGACACCAAGGCGCTGGTCCGCTACCAGAACCTGATCGGCCAGCGCTACGTCGCGCTGACCCCGGGTGAGGCGGCCAGCCCGCAGGCACTCGAGAGCGGATCGACGATCCCGCTCGAGCGCACCGAACCGTCGTTCGACATCTCGGCGCTGCTCAACGGATTCCAGCCGCTGTTCCAGGCGCTGGAGCCCGCACAGGTCAACGCGATGTCGGAGACGCTGATCCAGGCGCTGCAGGGTGACGGCGTCTCGCTGTCGTCCTTCATCGTGCAGGCGGCCCAGCTCGCCACCGATTTCCAGCGTCGGGACGCGATTCTGTCCGACGTGATCACCAACCTGTCCGGCGTGATGGCCGGGTTGGCCAAGCGAGGGGATGAATTGGAGACCCTGGTTACCCAGACCCGGGCGCTGATCGGCGGGCTCTACGAACAGGGACAGTCGCTGCAGAACTCGACGGTCATCCTGGCCGACGCCACCACCTCGCTGGTCGGCATGGTCGGCAAGATCCAGCCCCAGCTGGCCGCCGCGCAGAACTCGTCCACCGCGGCGCTGAACCTGCTGCTGGCCAACGGCGCCAAGCTCGACCAGGCCGCGATCGACATGCCATCGATGCTCGCCGACCTCGGCCGGATGACCTCCGAGGGCACGCACGCCAACGCCTACCTGTGCGGCCTCGACGTCTCACTCTACGGCGTGCTGTTCCCGCGCGGCCTGTTCAGCCAGATCGGTGGCAACTCGCACTCGGCGGTGTGCCGATGAGCAAGCTGAAGAGGAGCTTCCTCGGCAACCGGAACTTCTGGCTCGGTGTCATCGGCTCGCTGGTGATCATCGTGCTGCTGGTCGGCTCGACGATCTACCAGTTCATCGGGATCGGCAGGCAGTCCATCGAGGCCGAGTTCGTGCAGGCCGCAGGCATCAAGACCGGCGACAAGGTCGCGGTCTCGGGCGTGCAGGTCGGCACCGTCACCGGCGCGAAGATCGAGGGCGATCACGTGGTGGTCACCCTCGATGTCGACAACTCGCTGAAGTTCGGGCCCGACGCGCACGCCTCGATCAAGATGGCCACCCTGCTCGGCGCTCGGTACGTCGACCTGAAGCCGGGCGACGGCTCGGGCCTGAAGGACGACACGATCCCGCGCACGAACACCGACGTGCCCTACGACATCGCCGATGTCGTGCAGGTCGGTACGCCGAAGTTCGAGGAACTCGACACCAAGAAGCTGGCCGCCTCGCTCAACACCATCAACGGTGAGCTCGGCGATTCCCCGCAGCTGGTCGCCCAGGCGCTCGACAGCGTCGGCGCGCTGGCCAAGGTCGTCGACCGGCGCAAGGGCGAGGTCGACAGCCTGCTCAAGGACCTGAACCGGGTCACCCAGCTGCTGGCCGACAACCGCAACTCGATCCTGCTGGTGATCACCCAGGGCGAGGCCATCGCCAACCGGGTGATGGAGCGGCAGAACCTGCTGCGGCAGCTGCTCGACAACATCGCCACGCTGACCCGTCAGCTGGAGGAGATCGGCGCCGAGAACGGCGGCCAGTTCGGCGGCACCATCGGCCAGCTCAACACGATGGCCGAGGGTCTGCAGAAGAACAAGGAGAACCTCGACCGGCTGCTGCAGATCGGTCAGCCCACCGCGCGCTACTTCAACAACGCGCTCGGCAACGGCAATTACGGTGACGTCTCACTGCCATGGATCTTCCCCGACAACTGGCTGTGCTTCGTTCAGGTGATTCAGGGGTGCGCAGGATGAAACTGACTTCGACATTCCGCAGTGGCAAGGCGCTGGGCCGGTACCTGATGATCGGCGCCACGGCGCTGGCGCTGGGCAGCTGCTCGCTGATGCCCGGCTCGGTGAACGACGCGCTCGGCCGCACGACCAAGATCACCGCGGACTTCGAGAACATCGCGGGCATGTACGAGGGCAACGAGGTCATGGTCCTCGGCCTGGCGGTGGGCAAGGTCGACAAGATCGTCCCCAAGGGCACCTTCGTCGAGGTCCACATGACCATCGACGCGGGCGTGAAGATCCCCAAGGAGGCGATCGCCGCGATCGTCTCGCCCTCGATCGTCACCGACCGGCACATCGAGATCACCCCGCCCTACACCGGCGGCGAGGAGATGGAGTCGGGCCAGCACCTGACCAAGGCCAGCACCAGGACCCCGGTCGAGCTGGACACGATGATCAAGACCATCGACCAGTTCTCCGCCTCGCTCAAGCCCGAAGAGGGTCAGGAGGGCCTCGGCCCGCTCTCGGGCCGGGTGCTGTACCCGGTGCTCAACGGCAACGGCCAGAAGATCCGCGAGACCCTCGACGCGCTGTCGGCGGCACTCAAGGTCGGCGTCGACAACAAGGACGCGATCTCCAACATCATCATCAAGCTCAACGAGCTGACGACGATGCTGGCAGACAACGACCAGTCGGTGCGCGACTTCAGCAACCGGGTGACCGCCATGTCGGGACTGCTCGCCGAGCAGGCGCCCGGCCTGCAGGCCACGCTGGACCAGCTCAACCAGTTCCTGGCCAACACCTCGACCACCTTCGGTGAGCACGCCGACGAGCTGTCCGCCTCGCTCACGGGGCTGACCAACGTCAGCAACCAGCTGCGGGCCAACTCCGGCGCGATGGTCGAGATCGTCGACATCGTGCCGCTGCTGATGCAGAACATCGACGGCGCGATCGACAAGGAGGGCAGGTTCGTCCGGCTGCACGGCCTCATCGGCACCGCGCTCTCCGGCGAGATCGTGAGCGTGTTCTGTGAACGCGTGCAGATGAAGTCCGATGGCTGCCGCTCCGGGAACATGCAGGACTTCGGCCCCGATTACGGTCTGACCGCCGCACTCCTTGGACTGACGAAATGACGCGACGAATGACGATGAAAGCCCGCCGCGCGGTCGTTGCCGCGGCCGCGGTGGCCACGGTGGCGATCACCTCCGGCTGTGGATTCACCGTGGAGGACCTGCCGCTGCCCAAGCCGGGCGCCGAGGGCGACACCTACACGCTCAACGCGGAGTTCGACAACGCGCTGAACCTGCCCGATCAGGCGAAGGTGAAGATCGGTGGTTCCGATGTCGGGGTGGTCTCCGGCATCTCGACCAAGAACTTCCAGGCCAATATCGTCATGCAGATCAGCAAGGACATCGTGCTGCCCAAGGGCAGCACGGCCGAGCTGCGGCAGGCGACGCCGCTCGGTGACGTGTTCATCGCGCTGTCGAAGCCGAAGAACGATACGAGCGGCGGCGCCTCGCTGCAGGACGGCGACACCCTCACCCGTGAGTTCACCTCCGCCGGCGCGACGGTGGAAGAGCTGCTGATCTCGGTCTCGATGCTGTTCAACGGTGGCGGCGTGGCGAGTCTGAGCCGCCTCGGCACCGAGCTCGGCTCGATCCTCAACGGCCAGGGCGGCAACCTGTCGCACCTGATCATGGAAATGACCGGCGTCATCGGGGAGCTGAACAACAACAGCGATCGCATCGACACGGTGCTCAGCGAGTTCAACACCCTGGCCAACACGGTCGAGAACAACAAGACCCAGCTCGGCCAGGTCGCCGACACCCTGCCGCAGGCCATCGGCGCGATCGCCGAGAACAACAGGGCCATCGGCGATCTGCTCACCAAGGTGTCCACCGCCAGTGCCGCGCTCGGCGACTACTCCAACACCACCGGCGATCAGCTCTCCGAGCTGCTCACCAATCTCGACAACCTGATGAACGCGCTCGCCGCGACCGGCGACGACTTCGGTTACGTCATGGATCAGCTGCACGCGATCCGCCCCGGCGCCAACCAGACCTTCAAGGGCAAGTCGCTCGCGCCGTACGCGACGCTGACCAACCTCGACATCGGGCTGCTGACATCCCCGGAGAACAGCAAGTTCCCGGACCTCAAGGATGTGAACGATTTCGTCGGCACCTTCATCCAGGTGCTGCAGATCGTTCAGGGCCGGGTGGGAGGCCACCGATGAGCAAGGCGAAGAAGTTCTTCAGCAGTAAGATCGTGCTGGCGAACACCGCGCTGGTGCTGGTGCTGATCGTCGGCGCCACCTACCTGCTGGTGAACGTGATGCGGGTGAACCCGTTGCGCTCCGAGTACGCCGTGACGGTGAACCTGGACCGCTCCGGCGGACTGCAGCCGGGCAACGACGTGACCCTGCGCGGACACCGGATCGGCAAGGTCACCTCGGTCGAGCTGATCAACCAGGGTCAGGCGATCGCGGCCAAGGCCCAGATCGACAAGAGCTACAAGATCCCGGTCGACACCATGATCCAGGTGGCGGCGCTCTCGGCCGCGGGCGAGCAGTACATCGACTTCCGCCCGAAGTCCGATGTCGGCCCGTTCCTCGGTGACGGCGCGGTGATCGAGTACAACCCGGACCAGATCAAGACGCCGGTCCCGGTGTGGGCGGTGCTCGACGACACGAGCGCGCTGATCTCGCAGGTGAATCCGCAGCAGTTCAAGACCATCCTGACCGAGCTCGACACCGCGCTCGGTAGCGGTCCCGATCAGCTGCGCGGTCTCATAAACGGCGTCAGCCTGGTCGTGGCCGGACTGGACAACCTGCTCCCGCAGACGGTGAACCTCATCGCGAACCTGCGGGTGATCGCCGAGACCACCTCGCACGCGCAGCCGGATCTGCAGACCCTGACCAGCAATTCGGGCACGCTGTTCACCCAGTTCAACAACGCCAACGCCGAGTTGCAGGGCGTCCTGGACAACGCGCCGGCGCAGTTCGAGGCGCTGGGGGCGGTCCTGGACAAGACGGCCGATCCGATCAGCAGCCTGGCGGCGAACTTCGTCGCCATCACCAAGGCGGCGCAGCTGCGCACGCCCGCGCTGCGGCTGCTGTTCCCGTCGCTGGCGCTGGGCCTCGGGTCGATCAGCGCCCCGGCCCACGACGGCGAGTTCCACACCATCATCGATATCTGGCCCCGCCCGACCTGCTACTACGCGACGGAGTACCGCCGCAACGAAGAGGTCCAGGACGGCACCATTCCGAAGTGGAACTACTGCGTGAACCCGCCAGCCGACCAGCAGATCCGTGGTTCGGCGAACGCGCCGCGGCCGAATGTGCCGAACAACGGCGCGCAGATGCCGCCGGGTGTCGATCCGAACGAGCGGACGCCGCTGCCGGTGAAGTGAGTTGTTGCCCCGGTCCGGTCGCTCGCGCACCGGACCGGGCATACTCGCACGAGAAGAGCGTGTGGCCCGGCTCACGGGCCCACGAAGGAAATCGGTGCGATACGTGTGCCGGGAAAGAGCAGGATTGATTCGATGACCAGCGACGACGCCGAGAGCAAGAAGGACGATGCCACGGCGGACAAGCCCGACCTTGCCAAGTCCGCCCCGACCGTCAAGGGCGCGGCGGCGACTCCGGAGGACGACGCGGCGACCGTGAAGGCGGCCACCGTGTCCGAGGCGGCGGCTCCTGCGGCCGAGCCGACCGGAAAATCGAGCTCGACGGGCTGGATCGCCGCTGGTGTCGCCGGTGTGGTCGCGCTCGGCGCGGCCACCGCGGCCGTGGTGTTCTTCCTGCAGAGCAACGACAAGGCCGACAAGCTCGACGCCATCGCGGAGTCGACCAAGGCGGCCTGCGACTACGGCAACATCCTCGCCAACTACGACTACTCGCAGAACCTCGACGGCTACATCGAGCAGATGAAGGCGGGCGCAACCGGCGACTACCTCAAGGAGTTCAGCGACGCCAGCGACGCGCTCAAGGGCGCGATGGTGCAGGCGCAGGTGAAGTCCCGTGGTGAGGACGTGCAGTGCGCCTACGTCTCGGGCAGCACCGAGGACGTGAAGTCGATGGTCACCATGACCCAGTACCGGACCAACTTCACCCAGACCGAGCCCGACCGGATGATGTTCGCGATCGAGATGACTCTCGAGAAGTCCGGCGACAAGTGGCTGGTCAGCAAGCTGGATTCGCCGCTGCTCAAGAACGGCAGCCAGGGCCAGGCGGGCGGCGGCGCCCCGGTGCCCGGCCAGCAGGCCCCGACGCAGGAGGCTCCGGCCCCCGCTCCGGCGCCCGGTAACTGATCGATCCGAAACGCCTCCGGCGGTAGCTGCGCGCTGCCCGCCGGAGGCGTTTTTCGTGCGGACCGTCCCGGTCGTGCCTGCCCGTCAGAACAGGGTGAGTGTTGCCGACGGTGCGGCCGGTTCGACCGGCTTCCCTGAGGTCCGCGGTCTGGGGGGTTCCGGCGCCGTGGGCGGGCGGGCGGCGGCTTCGCGCGCGGCCGCGCCGGCCAGGGTGTCGGCCTGTTCGTTGAAGTAGTTGCCCACGTGCCCGCGCACCCAGCGGAAGCGCACCGGGCCCTCGCGGGTGGTGATGGCGCGGTCGATCTGCTTGATGATCTCCACGTTCTTCACGGCGCCGCCGGTGGAGGTGCGCCAGCCGTTGCGCCGCCAGCTGGTGATCCACTCGGACGCGCACTTGATGGCGTAGAGGGAGTCGCTCTCGATGAGCATCGGCTCGGCGCCGGGATGGGCGAGGATGGCTTCCAGTACCGCGCGTAGCTCGGCGATCTGGTTGGTTCCGGTGACCGCTCCCCCGCTGGCGGCCGGTCCCTGGTGGTTCACCCAGGCCCAGCCGATGGCACCACCGGGATTACGCAGGCAGGACCCGTCGGTGCTCACGATGATCATGACCGCCACCCTAGGCGATGCGGCCGACAAGATCGGTACCGTGGAATGCCTCTATCTCCCTTCGCAACCGCGACTCCGTCCGGCGCAGTGCCGATCTCGCGACCGCGTCGACGAGGCCGTGGCACAGGCGGCCGAACACACCGCGTGGTGGTGGATAGTCGGCTTCGGAGGTCAGCACCGACCGTTCGTAGCCGAGCGGGTCGAACCGCAGGGTCACGGTTCCGTATACCCGCCCACGCAGGGTATACCCGATCACCGCGTTACGCCGGTATTCGGTGATCTCACAGGTGGATCGGACCGGAATCGCCCCGAGGAGGCGGACTTTCATCGCGAACGCGGCGCCGAGGCCGCGATCGGGATCACCGACGGGTTCGATGGCGCTGACCCCGGACATCCAGTGCGGAACGAACCGGAAGTTCTCGGCGTAGGCGAAGGCGACGTCGACGGGTGCGCCGACGTCGCACGCATACCTGATGTGGACCATCGGCCCTCCCTGATCACGGATGGGCACAAAAGTACTACAACTATCCTCTTTATTTGCCGGTTTCCGGGTCAGAGCTGGTCGACGAGGTATTCCGCGATGGGCATGGCCGAGGTGGCGGCCGGTGACGGCGCGTTGAGCACGTGGATCGACCGCGGTGTGCGCTCGATCAGGAAATCGTGCACCAGGGTGCCGTCGCGCAGGACCGCCTGGGCGCGGATCCCGGCCCGATGCGGCAGCAGATCGGCGACGGTGAGTTCCGGGCAGTACTTGCGGCATTCGGCCAGGTAGCCACGCTTGAACAGCGAATTGCGCAGCTCGCGCGCCCCGGTGCGGACATGGGCGCGCGCCACCCGGTGGAAGCCGCGGAAACTCAGCACGTCGACGGCGTCGCGCGCGGTGACGCTGCCCTTGGCGTAGCCCTCGCGCGCGAGGCCGAGCACCGCGTTCGGCCCGACGGTCAGCTCACCGTCGATGGTCGGGCTCAGATGCACACCGAGGAACGGTAGCGCCGGATCGGGCACCGGGTAGATGAGGGTGCGCACCAGGTCGGCCCGTGCGGCGGGCAGCCGGTAGTACTCGCCGCGGAACGGGACGATGCGGAAGTCGGTGCGAATTCCGGCCGCGCGCGCCATCCGGTCGGCCTGCAGGCCGGCGCAGACCACGAGCGTGCGCGCGGTGATCGAGGTCGTCGGGCCGGAAATCGTGACGGCCGCGTCGGTTTCGCCGATCGCCTCGATCGGGGTGTCGAGCAGTACCCGTCCGCCCATGGCGACGACCTGCTCGGCCAGCGCCGCCGCGACTTTCGTGTAGTCGATGATGCCGGTGGCGGGTACGAACAGCGCGCCGACGCCGGTGATCGCGGGTTCACGCCGCACCAGCTCGGCGGCATCGATCGCTGCCACATCGACACCGTTGGTGATCGAGCGCTCGTACAGCTCGCGCATCCGCGCCAGCTCGGCGGAGTCGGTGGCCACCAGCAGTTTTCCGCATTCGCGGAACGGAATGTCGTTGGCGGCGGCGAACTCCTTGGTCCAGGCCGCGCCGGCCCGGCACAGGCGGGCCTTGAGACTATCGGGCGGGTAATAGATTCCGGAGTGGATGACGCCGCTGTTGTGCCCGGTCTGATGCGCGCCGAGGGCCGCTTCCTTCTCGACCAGCGCCAGGCTCGCGCCGGGGAACTTCGTCAGCAGCCGATGCGCGGTCGCCACGCCGACGATGCCGCCGCCGAGCACGCAGAAGTCGTACACACCGTCGCCGGTGCCGCCAGAACTCACACGCCGACGGTAGTCGGCGCCTCGTCGGCCAGTGCCCCGGCCTGCTCGTCCGCCGGTTCCGCCACGGCGGTCGTCGGCTGGTCGGCGGGCACGGTGCCCGGCTTCTGGACCCGTTCGACCCGCAGCGTGTGGCTGCCGAGCGCCGGGTCGGACAGGACGAACATCAATTCGCCGCGGCGCGTGTCGAGTTCGGTGCGCAGCGCGGTGACCCCCGCCGGATCGGCGGTCACGCCAAGGTATTTCGACGCGATGGTCACCACGTTGGTGTCCACGGTGAACGAGATCGTATCGGTGCGCGCGGGCGCGACCTGTGCGCCGACGTAGGTGGTGCCGATGCGCAACCGCCCGGCCAGGGTCGAATCATTCGGCGCCGCGGCGGTGGTGGAGCGCTGGGTCGCCACCGGGGTCTGGACCGGCGCGGCGGCGGCCCGCTCGGTGAACACCGCCAGCTGGACGAATTCGCTGCTGAACCGCGGTGATCCGCCCTCGGCGAGCGCGGGCTGATGCCGTCCCGGCGCCGGCGCCGAGCCGGGTTCGGCGTGTTCGCGAGTGGGTGCGGCGGGGAGGTCGGGCATGTTGTTGACGATGTAGGCGCCCGCGGCGACGGTCAGGCAGAGACTGGCCGCGCCTGCGGCGACGGTGGCGGACAGACGCGCGATCTGCGCAGGTCGATGTGCGGTCATGATGCGGGTCCTTCCTGTGCCTGTGGGTGTACCCGTGGGACGGGGCCCGCATCGTTGAAAGCCACGCGTTGATTTCCACGGTACGGGGTGCTAGCTAGAGTTAGCACTCTCCGTCGATGTGATCAGGCACACACCTGGACAGGCGACCTATAGAGCCTGGTCAGCAGGCTTCCCCGCGGCCGCGGTTGTTTCTCACATCACCCGATGGGTAACCCATGGAGGCAGGCGAGCGTCATTCGCGACTGCCACGGAGGTCCACCCCCCGGCCAACGAAGTCCGGGGCAGTCGGCACGAATGGCGCTCAGAGACTGGCGCTCGCCTGTACCTCCGTCGTCAGGCGAACTGGCCCGCTTCGCGGCCGGAGCCGGGCGGACCCGCGAAGGCCTGGGCGATGCTCAGCCAGTGCTCGGCATCGGGTCCCTCGGTGCGCAGGGCGGTGTCGTCGCGGTGGCGGCGCTGGGTGGCGACCAGGCAGAAGTCGAGAGCCGGACCGGTGACGCGCTGCTTCGCGTCCTCCGGGCCCCAGGTCCACAGACTGCCGTCGGGTGCGGTCAGTTCCACCCGGAATTCCTCGCTCGGCCCGGATTCCCCGTGCACGGTGTAGGCGAAGTTCCTGGTGCGGACGCTGATGTGGGCGACGGTGCGCAGCCGCGCGGTGGGCGTGCGGTCCACGCCGAGCGCGTCGGCCACGTCTTGGCCGTGCGCCCAGGTCTCCATGATGCGCGCCGAGATCATCGAGGCCGGGCTCATCGGCGGGCCGAACCAGGGCAGCTTGGTGCCCGCGGGCACGGCGGCCAGCGCGGCGATCAGTGCGGCACGGCCGGTCCGCCAGCGCTCGAGCAGCTCGGCGGGCGGGGTCTTGGCGACTTCCTCGGCGGCCTCGTCGACGAAGGTGAACATCTTCGGCGCGGCCTCGGTGAGCAGTTTCGTGAAGGTCTCGCCGTCGGTGGCGGCGATCACCGACACCTCGTCGGTCCAGGTCAGGTGGGCGATCTGGGTGGTGATGTCCCAGCCGGGCGCCGGGGTGGCCGTGCGCCACTGCTCGGCGGTCAGCGGTGCGACGAGGTGTTCCAGGTCCGCGCATTCGGCGGCGAAGTCGTCGAGCAGCGGTGCGAGGTCAGCCATCTGTTCCCTTGCCGATCATGGCGCGACCAGGTCCGGCGCGCCTCGCCACCAAGAATCTCAGCGGGCCGAGAAAAATGCAAGCACGCGTGCTTGTTATTCGTGGGCTACCAGCCGAAGGTGATCAGGTGGATCGCGCCGACGCCGAGGCCGAGCACGCCGCCGTGCAGGTAGAGCAGCCACGCGTCCTGTTCCACCGAGGCGTAGAACATCTCCATGAACTCGCCCGGCGTCAGTTTCTGCAGCTTGCGGCCGGCGAAGGCATCGATCTTCTTCGCCTGCTCGAGCACGAACTTCTCGTCGTCGACCATGCCCGGCGCCAGGCTCAGCCCGGCGCCCGCGCCCGCGAGGGCCAGGTTGTCGTAGCCCTTGCGCCCGATCGCGGCGCGGACCATGAAGGCCGTCGGCCCGAGCTGCTCGCGGATCTCCTCGGCCACCACCCGCTCGATGAGCTGCTTGGTCTTGTCCCCGTTCGGGCCCGCGAGCAGCTCGTTCGACAGGTTCTCCACGGTCAGCACCTGGTAGGCCAGGATGTGGGCGAGGTCGGTCGCCGCCTGCGGCTGCCGCTTGGCCAGCAGCGCCTGGCGCCACAGGTACTTGTAGCGCGGCTGCGGATCGCCCGGCTCGAACACCATCTTGATCGCGATCACGTTCACGGCCACGCCGATCGCCGCCGAGGCGAGCAACACGATCACCCACGCGGGCACCAGGCCCCAGTACGGGATCTGCGGGTGCACGTGCAGGTACAGCGCCAGCGCGAGGCCGAACGGCGCGCCGAGCAGGCCGATCCGGACCATGAACTTCAGCTCCGGCGCCGCGATGGTGGTGGTCAGGTCCTTGAGGATCGACGGATTCTTCTCCAGGTACCGGATGACGAAGTTCTTCACATCGAGCAGCTGGTCGATGTTGTCGCCGAGACTGGTGAACGCGCGCCTGCACAGCGCGGGCAACTGCCGGTCGACGCGCTGGTACACGGCCTGCTTCACCGGCCGGGGCAGCGAACGCCACAGGTCGGGATTCTCCCGGTACATGATCTCGTCGACGATGGGCTGCACCTGATCGCGCGCCCGTTCGGCGAGATAGTCGCCGATCCCGTCCAGGTCGAGTTCGTGGATGAAGTCGCGGGGGCTGCCGATGCGCATCAGCGCCTTGTCCACGCAGATGCTGGCCATCTTCTCGGAGCGGGCCGGAATGAAGCCCTGGAAGCCGAGCTGACGTCCGTCACCGGAGAAGGTGGGCAACACCTGCACCCGGCGCGGCAGGTAGGGGTAGAGCACGTGCAGCCCCGGCACGCGGAAGCCCTTGAACTGGATCGGCCAGAACAGCATGAGCACGCCGGTCCAGTTGGTGAGCCAGCCGGCCAGCGCGGCGAAGATCGGGAAACTGATCAGCTCGACGACGAATTTCGACTGTCCCGTCAGCTCTTCCCAGTCGATGAAGAGTCCGGAGGCCAGTGTGGTCATCGAGGAGCCCCCTAGTGCTGACGCGCGAAAACGTGAAGAACGTGAGGATAAGGCAATCACATTCTGACCGGTCGCGACGGGGTGTCAACGGATCGAGCGTCTGTCGCGGGCGGTCGCGCGCCCGCCGCGGCGATAGGGTGGGAGTGCTGATCGAACCGAAAATCCGCGTCACCCGTTCTTGCCGCCGTCGCACGCAGAGGGAGTCGTCGTGAGCAGTGTTCCGCGCAATCATCTCGATCGTCCGGTCGCCGTCGTCGGGGCGGGCACCCTCGGCAGACGGATCGCCCTGATGTTCGCCACCAGGGGCGGGCTCGTTCGCATCACCGATCCGGGGGCCGAACAGGGCGCCGCCGCGGTCGCCTTCGTCGAGGACCAGTTGCCCGAGGTGGCCGCGAAGGTGCCGGGTGGTTCGCCGGGCACCGTCGAGTACGTGCCGGATCAGGCCACGGCGGTGGCGGGCGCCTGGCTGGTGGTCGAGGCCGTGCCGGAGGTGCTGGAGCTGAAGAAGAAGATCTTCGCCCAGCTCGAGGGCGATGCCGACGCCGACGCGATCCTGGCCTCGAATTCGTCGTCGTACGCGAGCCGGTTGTTCACCGAGGGACTGGCCACGGCCGACCGGATGCTCAATACGCATTTCTACATGCCGCCCGGTTCGACCGTGCTCGATGTGATGTCCGACGGCGTGACCTCGCCCGAGATTCTGGATTTCGTCCTGAAGACCTTCCCGGACTACGGATTGCATCCGTTCCTGGTGCGCAAGGAGAGCACCGGCTTCATCTTCAATCGCATCTGGGCGGCGATCAAACGGGAGGCGCTCGAGGTCGTCTATGAAGGCGTCTCGGTGCCGGAGGACGTCGACGAGATGTTCGCGCGCAATTTCGGCACCAAGGCCGGGCCGTTCCGGATGATGGACCAGGTCGGCCTCGACGTGGTTCTCGACATCGAGGACCACTACGCGAAGGAGAACCCGCATCTGCCCGCGGGTCCGCGCGAACTCCTGCACCGCTATGTGGACGCGGGCAAGCTCGGCGTGAAGACGGGCGTCGGCTTCTACGACGACTACCCGAAGCCGAGCCGATGACCGAACTGCTGGCATTGGACCTGAAAGCCCGTGCGATGCACGCGGTATCGCTGGGCACGGGTGCGCTGCGCACCATCGTCGAAGGTCTGGACGAGTTCCCCGACGGCGTGGTCGTCGACCAGCTGCGCGGCCACATCTACTGGACCAATATGGGCAGGCCCGATCCCGGCGCCGCGCCGGGCACGGAACCGGAGTTCTTCACCCGCAACGGTTCGATCGAGCGGGTCGATCTCGACGGCGGCAATCGCACCAGGATCGTGCCGGTCGGCGCATTCACCACCGGCAAGCAGCTCACCGCCGACTTCGAAGCGGGCAGGCTGTACTGGTGCGACCGCGAGGGCATGGCGGTGCTCAGCTGCGATCTCGACGGCGGTGATCTGCGCCCGATCGTGGTCACCGGCCAGGGCGAGGCGGACGCGCGGGTGCCGCGGAACTGGTGCGTCGGGATCTGCCTGGACATGGATCGCCGCCTGGTCTACTGGACGCAGAAGGGCGCGGCCAAGGCGGGCGAGGGCCGGATCTTCCGCGCCCCGATCGACCCGCCCACCGGCGCGGGCCCCGCGGACCGGACCGATCTCGAGCTGCTCTGGCAGGACCTCCCGGAGCCGATCGACCTCGAACTGCACGGCGCGAGTCACCTGGTCTGGACCGACCGCGGCGCCAGCCCGCACGGCAACGCGCTCTACGCGGCCACCGTGCGGCCAGAGGTCGGCACGCCGAAGGTGCTCTCGACCGGTTATCGCGAGGCGATCGGGCTGGCCGGTCTGGGCAGTGCCTTCTACGTGAGCGACCTCGGCGGCTCGATCCGGTTCGTCGACGTCGGCCGCGGCACCGATACCGAACTGGTCCGGATCGGCAATCCGCTCACCGGCCTCGCGCTGGCCGACCTCTAAGGGGTTTCCGCACGCAGGACCACGTGGAGCGCGATCGTCACGCAGCGCCCGATCAGGAACTCCGGCGCGCGCAGCCCGAGCAGGCGGCGATCCAGCACGGCCTCCGCGCTCACCGTCACGGTGTCGGCGCCGAGGGAGAACTTGGTGACGGTGAAGACCAGCGGCACGTCGCGCCCGCGCACGGTGGCGACCCCGGCGACGCGCCATTCGCCGTCGGTGCCGGTGATGTCGTCGGCGACGAAGCTCATCACCGGGTGCCGGTCGAGGTCGAGCAGGCGTGGTTTGCGCAGGTCGCGGTCGCGTTTGGCGTTGCCGGTGTCGATCGCGGCGAGGTCGACGGCGCCGCTGACGGTCGCGGGTTGCCCGTCCGGGCCGAGGGTCAGCCTGCCGTCGAGCACCGGGACCGAGCCCTGCACGGTGTGCCCGAAGTGGCCGACCCGGAAGTGCGCGGTGCTGTCCTGCGGCCCGGCGGTCCAGCGCACGGAACGGCGCTCGCCCAGCATGATCCAGTTCATGACCCTGCCCCTTCGGCATAGATGTCGGCGGTGTCGCGGTGGCGCAGCACCGGATAGATCTCGACCCGGTCGGGGCCGGGCAGCAGCTCCGGGTCCTCGCCCGGCAGCAGCTCGGTGGCGGTGACGGCGTCGCGCACCGCGTGCAGCGCCGCCTCGGTCTCGCCGAAGCCGATCACCACGCCGGACCCGTCGTCGCGGCGCAGTTCGTAGAAGTCGAGCAGTCCCGGCACGGTGGCCAGCGCGGGACCGATGCGGTGGGTCGCCGCGTAGTCGGCGGCGGCCAACTCGGCCTCGGTGCGCGGGCGGTCGAACCAGACGAGGTGTGCGTACATGATTTTCAACTCCTGACCTGGGGAATTCGGTGCTTCCAGCCTCGCTGCCGCGGCGCCGCACCGGATCAGTGCCAGTACGCATTCGCGGTACTGAACTTCGCGCGATACTTGGCAGGTGCAGACTCCGGCGGTCGGACGGCATCAGGAGATCGCGCTGCTGCGCGCGGCGGTGCTGTCGGCCGCGGGCGGCGCGAGCCGCTTCGTGCTGATCAGTGGCCCGGCCGGCATCGGCAAGTCCTGGCTGGCCGAACGCGCGGTCGAGCTGGCCGCGGAGGCGGGCCTGCGGGTGGCCCGCGGCAACGCGCTCGACGACGCGGGGATGCCACCGCTGTGGCCGTGGCACCGCGCCGCCCGCGAGCTACCCGAGCTGGCCGCCGCGCTCGACACCGTCACCGAGCCGGGTGGCGGCGCCGCGGCACAGCGGTTCCGGATGTTCACCGAGGTCGCCGACGTGCTGGCGGCCGAGCCGGGGCTGCTGCTGATCCTCGAGGATCTGCACTGGGCCGACCCCACCTCGCTCGCCCTACTCACCCACGTGGCCACGCAGACACCGCGCGCACCGCTGCTCATCGTCGCCACCGCACGGGAACCCTCGGAGGAACCGCTGCTCGAGCAGCGGGCCGAATGGTTGCGCCTGCCCCATGCCAGAGCGCTGTCGGTGCCCGGGCTCACCGCGCCCGAGGTGCGCTACTGGCTCGAACAGCTCGACCTGCCCATCGATCTCGCCACCGAGCTGCGCGACCGCACCGAGGGCAACCCGCTGCTGGTCCGGCTGATCGTGGAATCCGGCCTGGCCGAACGCGGTTGCGATGCGGAGGCGGTGCTCGCCGTTCCCGGCGTGCGCAGATTGGTACTGGCCCAGCTCGATCGCCTCGACCCTGCGGTCGTCGAGGTGCTCGGTGCCGCGAGCGTGCTCGGCGAGCGCATCGAACTCGCGGTGTTGACCAAGGTAACCGAACGTATTCGTGTACCCGCCGATGCGGTCTCGGACCCCGACTCGCTCGGTGCAGTACGCGAAAACGGCGTGAACGGCCGACTCGCGGGGAGTCGGGCCCTCGACGATGTCGTGCTCGCTGCCGTCGATGCCGCCGAATCCGCTGGCATCGTGCGCCGATTCCCCGACGGGACAACCGCATTCACCCATGCGCTGGTACGAGACGCGGTGTACGCCGACCTCGACCCCGCGCGTCGTCGTGCCCTGCACCGCGCGGCCGCACGCGCCTTGGACGAGCGCGGCGGCCCGGATTCCGCGATCGCGGGTGCCATCGCGACACACTGGCGTCACGCCGACACTCCCGCGCCCGCTGCCGCGCACTGGGCCAGGAGAGCTGCCCGTGCCGCGCGCACCGCCGCCGCCTATCCCGAGGCGATCCGCTTCGGGCAGTGGGCAATCGAGTCGGTGGGTGCCGCCGCCCCTGAGTTCGAGCGGGCCGAGCTGCTGATCGAGCTCGCCGGTGACGAGTTCGCGGCGGGCCACATCGCCGACAGCCTCGAGCACTGCGAGCGGGCCGCCGCGCTCGCCGGGCAGTCGGGCCGAGCCGATCTGCTCGCCAGGGCCGCGCTGGTGGTGCACGGCGTCACCACACCCACGGTGATGACCCGCCTCGATCAGCTCTGCACGGCCGCGCTGCGACGGCTGGAACCGGGACAGCACGACGATCTGATCGCGCGAATCCTGGCCAGGGTGGCGCTGTCGGCGGCCGATCGCGGCGCGGGCGCAGAGGCGAGGACGCTGTCGGAGCGGGCCATGCGGGCCGCGGGCCGGTCCACCGACCCGGATGTCGTGCTCGACGCCATCCACGCCAGGCACCTGTCCCTGGCCTCCACCGAGTTCCTCGAGGAACGAACGGCATTGGCGGCCAAGGCGATCGAGATCGCGGTCGACGCCGAGCAACCGCTGGCCCAACTCTGGGGACACGTGTGGACAGCCGACGCGAGCCTGCAACGCGGCGACCTCACGGCCTTCGACGACGCGCTCGACCGTATCGCCCTGCTCGCCGAACGCCGCCGCCTCCCTATCGCCCGGTGGCATCTGCTGCGGCTGCGCGCCACCAGGGCGGTGCTGGTCGGCGAGCTGGCGGCCGCGCTCGAATTCGACGCCGCCGCCCATGAATTGGCCCTCGGCATCGGCGATTTCTCCCTCGCCGGGCTGCACCACGCCTTTCGCGGGATGTACGCGGCGATCCTCGGCGAGGTCGAGCGGAGCGAGATGACCGCGGCCGTCGACGCGTTGGCCTTCGCCCCGAAAATCCCGATCGCTCAGCTCTTCACCCCGATGATGCTCGCGCTGGCCGGTGACCTCGACGAGGCGCGCGCCCGGTTCGAGCCCTTCCGCGATCTGCCAGACACCCTCGAGCGCGGCCCGCGCTGGTCCGGCACCGTGTTCTCGGTCGGCCTGATCGCCCAGCTCCTCGACGACGCGGAGACCGCCGACCGTGTCTACCGCGTACAGGCCGGGCAGGAGCCGTATTACTCGGCCGACGGCACCGGCGCCCTCATCTGCGTGAGTTCGCTGGCCCGCGTGCGTGCCGACAATGCCCGGGTCGCAGGCCACGTCGACGCCGCGGTCGAGCTGTACCGGCAGGGCCTGGTCATGGACACCAGGATCGGGGCGCTGCCCTTCGTCGCCCTCGGCCACCTGGGTCTGGCGCGCACCCTGCTGGCCCGCGCCGAGCTGCCCGCCGCGCGCGAGCACGCCGAGCGGGCCGCCGCCGGTTTCCGCCGCCTCGGCATGACCCATCGCGTGGCCATCGCCGACGCCCTGCTGAGCGAGATCGCGGCGGCCGCCCGCACCGCCGATCCACTCACCCGGCGGGAGCGCGAGGTGGCCGACCTGGTCGCCGCGGGCCTGACGAACCGCGACATCGCGGCCAGCCTCGTCCTCTCCGAACGCACGGTGGAGACGCACGTCCGCAATATCCTCGCCAAGCTCGGCGTCGCCAACCGCCTGGAGATTGTCCGGGGAGCGCTTTAGCGCTCATCGAACGCCGATGAGAGACCGGCGGCATCGGAGTTTCACCGATGCGTTCAATGCTGTGCAGCGCAACATAATTCGCGTACGATCGGCGACGGGGGGAGGCCGCCTACTGGCAGATGTAGTGGTGCCCCTTTCCGGCTACAGTTCAATTGGAGGGGAAAATGCGAAAAATTCTCGCGAAAACCGCGCTTGCAGGAGTTTTGGCGATCTCAGGGCTGGTGATGTTGGGATCTCCGGCGCATGCGCAAAGCGCCGACGAATACTGCGTTGCCGGCGGCGGCCAGGTGGTCGTGCGTTACAACGATGGCGAACGATACTTCGTTTGCCAGGGTGGTCAGTACGACGGTTGGATTCTCGGCCAACCGGTGGCCCGATAGTTGATGCCTCGGACTAAGCGTGACAGCTGAGTGCTCAGCTGTCGACTCTGTTCCGAGCCGAGGAAGGGGCGCTGACCGACGGGATTCGTCGGTCAGCGCCCTTTGTTCATGTCGTAACGGGCCAACGTGATGCCTCGCATCGCATCGCGTCTCGTCAAGGGCCCTGCCGCCCGCCCGACTCCGAGACCTGTACCCGCGATGCTCGAAATTCGATGCGAACCGGGTTGTTGCCACGCCCGCTTCTACGGAGACGGACCCGCGGTCAATCGAGCTGAATCGGCCATCGCCGGTGTCCTCACCAAGGGCTGAACGACGGGATTGCCGGTGAATTGCCCAGCGCGGGGCGCGCCCCCGAAAGACCGAACCACCCCCCGTGCGCGGCCGAGGGTGGTTCACTACGAGCGCGAGCAGTTTGGACTCCTGACCAATCCATCACCCCAGGTGACGGCGATCGCACGGTTTCTGCCGTTGCGATCTGGGTCACTACTATGCCAGACTCTCCCCCACTGTGAAGCCGTCCGGTCTCACAATGTCCGGAAGAGGGAGTGGGTTGAGCAAGCGGCAAGTGCGTGAAGTTGCCACCCGCCCATCGATGGTCCGGAGATCAGTCCCGATCGACGAGCGCGAGCGCGGCGGCGGCCAGCAGGTCGACCAGCTCGCCGACCGGCGGTCGCGATTCGCGCAGCAACCATTCGTGCGCCACGCCGTTGACCGCGCCGGTGATGAGTCCCGTCGTGAGTTCGGCGTCCCCGCGCAACCGCACGCCCTTCGAGCCGAGTGCGGTCGAGATCAGCGCCGACCAGGCGTGCCTGCGCGAGCGGCGATGGTCCTCCATCCGGTCGCTCACGCCGACGACCTCGATCAGCGCGACCTGCGCGCGCCACGGGTCGGAGCCGAGCGATTCCAGGTAGGCGGCCAGGCCGGCCCGGAACGCGTCCTCGGGGTCGGAGTGTTCGATGACCGCGGCCCCGACGGCCGAGGCGGCGTCGTCCTGGATGCGGTCGTAGGCCGCGATGAGCACGTCCTCGCGGGTCTCGAACTCCTCGTAGAACTGCCGCTTGGACAGCCCCGCCGCCGCGCACACCTCGGCGAGCGAGCACGTGGCGTACCCGCGTTCGGCGAAGATCCGCGTCGCTGCTTCCAGGAACCGCTGGCGCCGTTCGGCTTTACGCGCGACGACCGTACGACCCCCATACCGTCTGTCCGCTGTAGTCACCTTTCCAATGTATCTGAAACCCCGGATCACACTTACCGTTCCGGACTGCTCCACCCCATCCCCACAAAGAAGGACGGCTGACCAGTGCTGCGCACCCGAGGCTCGCGGACCGCTTTGTCCGCTCTCGTACTAGCGGTGAGTGCCTCACTCGCCGCACCGGCATCGACCATGGCTGCCCCGCGACCAGCGGCTCAGCCGAGCGTTCCGGCGATCGCGGAGAACGTTCCCTCCGAGACGCTGGCCGCGCTGGCACCGTCGATCGTAAGCGCCATCTCCGCCCCCGGCCCCATCGCCGACGGCGCGCAGGCCGGAATCCTGGCCCAGGCGCGCGTGCTGCTGGCCACGCCCGGCATCCCCGCGCAGGTCAAGGCGACGCTGGAGAAGGTCATCACCTTCCTCGACGGCAGCGGTGGCGGCGGTCCCGAGCTCCCGCCGTCGGACGGTCCGCGCATCGCGCAGTTCCTCTACCCGACCATCGGCAAGGGCTGCATCGGCCCGACCTCCGATTCCGTCGGCACCGCGCTGGCCGTACCCGGCCCGGCCGAGCTGCCGCCGCCCGGTCCGGCCGCGGGCCAGACCGGTTTCGTGTTCACCGCGCTCGGCACCAAAACCCCGACCGTCGAGCAGAACCCGCCGATGACCGTGCAGTGGGTCAACCTGGACAACCGGCGCTCGGGCACCCAGGCGCTCACCACCGAGGCCGCGATCAACCCCGACGGCCCGGCCACCCTCTCGGCCATCGCCGACACCGGCACCGGCCGGGTCGCCGCGGTGATCACCGGTGGGCTCACCACCAAGACCGCCGACGGTGACGTCCGTACCTGCTCGTTCGCCCCGACCGTCGGGTTCTTCTCCGTCGGTTGATCCGACGCCACGCATTGGAGTTTCGAGTTATGAAGTTTGCCGTTCCCGGCCTGATCAGTGGGCTGGCCGGCGCGATCATCGGGGTGATTGCCGTTCTCGGCATCACCGCTGGCGCGCAACAGAATTCGATCCCGGACCCCGAGACCACGGCTGATCCGGGTTCCTCGGTGCTCGGCAACGTCACGTACGGCAGCCGATGAGCAACATGCGCAGGACCATCGCCTGCATCCTCGTCGGACTCGGCGCGCTGCTGCTCGCCGCCGCTGTCATGATCCCCACCTACACCGTGGACAAGGTCGCCAAGACCCCTCTCGACCTGCGTATCACCACCGTCGCCAAGAGCGTGCCCGGCGAGGAGAGCATGGTGCTCGACTCGAAGTCGCTGGTCTCGCCCGAGGGCGCGGCCAAGGTCGACAAGGTCGCCGTCTCCTCGCAGCGCTTCCTCACGGTCGAGGAGCCGTCCGACGCCGACCAGATGACCGTCCAGGCCGGCCAGACCCTGCGCCGCGACGACCGCGACGGTGACGCGGGCGTGCTCGACGCCAAGGTCGACCGGGTGACCATCGACCGGTTCACCGGTGAGCCGGTGGCGACCTCGCCCAACGGCTCCATCGCGATCAACGTCGACAAGTCCGGCGCCTCGGTGGCGGACGCGACGAGCCGTCAGGGCCTGCAGTACCGGTTCCCGATCGGTACCGAGAAGAAGTCGTACCCGTACTTCGACCTGAACGCCCGCGCCACCCACCCGATCGACTTCGTCGAGGAGACCCAGATCGACGGGATGCCGGTGTACTACTTCAAGCAGAGCATTCCGGTCACCAACCTCAACGACGTCGCGCCCACCGCGACCAGCAAGCTGACCCTGCCCGCGGCCAAGTGGGGCCTCGAGGGTGACGGCGAAGTGACCATGTACCGCTTCTACACCAACGTCCGTGAGCTGTGGGTGGAGCCGCGGACCGGTGCGGTCATCAAGGGTGGCGAGCAGCTGCACCTGTACTACGGCCGCAGCGCGGAGCAGGTCGACGTCTCCGCGCTCAAGGCGCACCTGGTCTTCGATCAGGAGACCATCGACGCCCAGATGGCGGTCACCCAGGAGAGCCTCGACAAGCTCGACCTCTTCGGCAAGACCCTGCCCATCATCCTGGGCATCCTCGCCGCGATCCTGCTGATCGCGGGCGCGGTCCTCGGTGTGATGAGCAGCGGCGGTCGCACGATCGACCCGCCGACCCAGCGGATTCGCCCCTCGAACCTGTAGGTCTCCCCCTGCACGACCAGGCCTCCCCGGACTCGTTCCGGGGAGGCCTGGCTCGTTTCACCGTCGACGCTCAGGAGCAGCAGCTCGCGCCCGTGGCGACGGCCTTCTGCTTGGCTTCCGCGCCGCAGCAGGCGTCGACCGCCTCGGCGTCGGTGCCGGCGAGTTCCGGTGCGGTGCCGAAGGTTTCGCTGTCGGCCACGACGGTGTAGACCTCCCAGCGCTCGTCGCCGGGGCCGGTGACCCACACCTTGTCCTGGGTGGCGAAGCAACAGGTGGTGGCGATCTGCTCCTCGGTGAACAGCCCCGCCCCGGAGAGCCGGGCGATCTCGGCATGGACCTGTGCGGAGGTCTCCACCTCGACGCCGAGGTGGTTCAGACTGCCGCCCTTGCCCGCGTTCTCGATGAGGACGAGCTTGAGCGGCGGCTCGGCGATGGCGAAGTTGGCGTAGCCCGGCTTGCGCTTGGCCGGTTCGGTGGCGAAGAGCGTGGAGTAGAAGCGGACGGCGGTGTCGAGGTCGTCGACATTGAGGGCGAGCTGCAGGCGGGACATGAGGGAACCTCCACTTGTGAGACATATATCGAAGAACTTCTGCCGCCGAGTCTGCTGACCTTTTCGACATATGTCAATGCTGTCGGTAGAGTCGATCGCATGCCCAAGGCGCTACCCGTGATCGATATGTCCGCCCCCGTCTGCTGCGCACCGGTGGCCGCGGCCCCGGTCGACGGCGCCGCCGCGCTGGAAGTGGCCCTTCGCCTCAAGGCGATCGCCGACCCGGCCAGGGTGAGACTGCTGTCGCTCCTGCTCACCAGTCCGCTCGGCGAGGAGAACGGCGGCGACCTCGCCACCGCGGTCGGCCTCAGCGAGTCCACCGTCTCCCACCACCTCGGCCAGCTCCGCAAGGCAGGCCTCGTCGACTCCGAACGCCGCGGCATGAACACCATCCACCGCGCCCGCCGCGACGCCCTCTCCGCCCTGTGCACCGTCCTCGACCCCAACTGCTGCTCCTGACGACGGCCCGCCGCGGAGGTTCACTCCGCGCGCGGGCGCGGGTGGGTCAGCGCTGAGCGCTTGTGCTCGGCGATGATGTCGCTGAGCCGGAACACCGCGCGCGGATCCGGCAGCAGGTGCCGTTTGGCGAACACGGCGGCTCGGGTCACCCTGCGCACCGCGAAGCGGAATGCCTTGGGGGGCTGCGTGATGCGGAGGGTGTCGATCACGTGTTCTTCGGAGAACACGAGTACCAGCCAGCGCCCGAACCAGTGCAGCGGCCGCGGGAACCAGCGGGTCGCGAACTGGTCGACGAGTGCGTTCGCCAGTCGGTATCCGCTCGGCGAATACGCGAATTCCGCTCCGTGCTCGTAGGATTCGAGCAGGCTCTCCATGTCCGGCCAGGTATCCGGGATGTCGGCGACGCCGAGGTGTTCGGATACGGTGCGCCAGTGGATGAGCTGGGCGCGACGCTCGTTGTCGCTCAGCCCGGGCGCCCCCGCGATGTGTCGCAGCAGCCGGTCGTAGGCGAGGGTGAAGACGGCGGCGCTGTGCTGGAAGGTGTGCATGGGCATCGGCCAGTCGCGGGCGACGCCGGAGTGCCAGTTCCGCACGTGGCGAAGGCTTTCGGCGCTGATGGCGGCGGACGCACCGTCATCGACCCAGCGGAAGAGATGGAACATGGTCTCGTCGGCGCGCCGGATTCCGTGGTCGTAGAGCATCCCGGTGCCGTCGCGATCCACCGATTCCGCCGAGACGGGTGGCCCGGCGAAGCGGACGAATCCCACGGTGTAGAACAGGTGCACCACGAGCAGGCTTTTCGGGATCAGCTGGCAGCTGGTCAGGCGCACGATGCGTGCGCTGTCCACCGCCGGATCGAGGCGCTCGATCTCGGCGCGAATCCAGTTGTAGGCACGTTTGTCGGTTGTCATCGGGTGCTCCATCAGTCATTCACTGCGGCGGGGGTTTCGGATGTCGTCTCGAGCGTGGCGCGGGTGCGCAGAAGTGCCACGGTGAGCGCGGCGCCGATCGCGGCCAGGGTGGCGGCGGCCGCGAAGGCGAGGCCGAGGCCGGTTCGGTAGGCGTCGGGCGCGGTGGATCGTCGTGCCACGAGGTCGGCGAGCAGGAGTAGGGCCGTCACGCCGATCCCGGACCCGACGCGCTGCGCGGTGTTGACGATGCCCGCCGCGATTCCGGCGTCCGCGGGGTCGACCGAGGTGACCGCGGGCACGGTGACGCCGACGAACGCCGCGGGCAGGCCGACACCGAGCAGGATCGCGCCGGGCAGCACGTCGATCAGGTAGTCGGCGTGCTCGGGCAGGCGGGCGAACCAGGCCATGGCCAAGGCCTGGAGCCCGAGACCGGCGGCCAGCACACGCCAGGCGCCCAGTCGATCCAGCGCGTAGGGGATCAGCGTTCGGGAGATCACGATGTTCACCACGGCCACCGGCAGCACGGCCAGGCCGGATGCGGTGGGGCTGAAGCCCTGGGTGTTCTGCAAGTACAGCGCCAGCAGGGCGAAGGTGGGCACATGCGCGGCGCCGACCAGCGCGTTGACCACGGCCGACCCGCTCACCTGGCGAATGGTGAACAGCCGCAACGGCATCAGCGGGTGCGCACTGCGCGCCTCGATGAACACGAACGCGGCGAGCAACGCCAGGCCGGCCGCCGACAGGCCTACCGCCGTGGCGCGGATCGACTCGTCGACGAGCGCGCCGATCGCGTATCCGATGAGCAACAGCGCGGCCGTGCCGGTGATCGCGCCCGGCACGTCGAGCCGGCGCATCGCCCGGGTGGACTGTGCCGGGTCCGGCGGGAGCACTCGGATGAGCGCCAGGGCCACGACGCCGACGGGCAGGTTGATCAGGAAGATCGACGGCCAGCCGAACAGATCGGTGAGCGGCCCGCCGACCGCGGTGCCGATGGCCGCGCCCGCCGCACCCATCGCACTCCACACCCCGAAGGCGCGGTTGCGAGCGGCGGGTTCGGTGAACGTGGTGGTGAGCAGTGCCAGCTGCGCGGGAATCACCACGGCCGCGCCGAGGCCCTGTAAGGCCCTGGCGCCGATGAGAACCACCGGGGTCGAGGCGATTCCGGCCAGCCCGGAGGCCACCGTGAACACCGCGAGCCCGGCCGCGAACACCCGGCGCGGCGCGAGCAGGTCGGCGGCGCGCCCGCCCAACAGCATGAATCCGCCGAAGGCGAGCAGGTACGCGTTGGTCACCCAGCCCAGTCCCGCTTCGTCGAGCCCGAGGTCGGCGCCGATGCTCGGCAGCGCCACGTTCAGCACGGTCGTGTCGAGGAAGACCACCAGCTCGACCGCGGTGATCAACAACAGGATCAGACGATTCCTCCCTCCCGATGTATCGCGACTCGTCATCAGCTGATCCTTTCGCTAGAGCATCGATACAGTCAGATTCCACTAGAGTCGCGGTCTAGTCAAGTAGGATGCAGAGCATGACAGGGAGAAACACCGGCGTCCGGGCGGCCAAGACCACCGCCAACCGGGCCAAGATGCTGGCCGCGGCGCGGGAACTGTTCATCACCCGCGGCTACACGTCGACCACGATGAAGGCCATCGCCGAGCAGGCGGGCATGGCGGTGCAGACGCTGTACTTCACCTTCGCCACCAAGCGCGCCATCCTGTCCGAACTCCTCGATGTCGAGATCGCCGGCGACACCGAACCGGTCGCCACCATGGACCGTCCCTGGTTCGCGGCGGCGCTGGCGGCCCCGCCCCGAGAGCAGATCCGCGCGCAAGTCGCCGCGGCGGCAACGATTTACGGCCGCGTCGGCATGCTGCTCGAGGTGATCCGCTCGGCCGCCGCGACCGAACCGGAACTCGCCGAGCTCTGGGAGACCAACATCGCGCAGCGTCACCTGGTCCAGCTCCGCCTCGCCGAGGCGCTCGCCGCCAAGTCGCCACTGCGCGGCGGCATCGACGCCGTCCGCGCCGCCGACATCGCGCTCGCCGTCCTCGCCCCCGAGACCTACCGGCTCCTCGTCCACGAGCGCGGCTGGCCGGCGGACGACTGGGCGGCCTGGGCGACTGACGCGCTCATCCTGCAATTGCTCCCGTCGGGTGATTCCGGCGCCGGCGCTGTGGATTCGGGGCGAGTCCGATGAGCGTGCTGGTCCTGGGCGGGTATGGAGCGGTGGGCAGCCACCTGGTGAGTTTGCTACGCGCGCAGGAAGTTCCGGTGATCACTGCCGGACGCGACCCGGCGCGGGCGGACCGCGTGGTCGACCTCACCGCACCGAACCGCGTCGGCGACGCGCTCACCGGCGTGTCGACGGTGGTGAATTGCGCGGGCACCGAAGACATCCGGCTCGCCGAGGCGTGCGCCGAACGGGGGATCGTCTTCGTCGAGATCTCGGCGACCAGCGAATACGTGCAGGCGCTGGAGGGTGTCGACGGGCCGGTGGTGCTCGGGGTCGGATTGGCGCCCGGCCTGACCACCCTGTTCGCCGCCGATCTGCTCGCGCAAGGTCACGGCCCGGTCGACATCATGATCGGGCTCGGTTCCGGCGAACACCACGGCGCCGCGGCCACGGCCTGGACCTACCGGCTGCTCGGGCAGCGTTTCGCCGACCCCGACGGCACCACGGTCCGCAATTTCACCGCACCCGCCCGCTTCGCGATCCCCGAAGAGGCCGCTTACCCGCTGTTTCCCGCCCTGCGCGCCGACTTCGCCGATCAGCACCGGCTCACCCGCGAATTCTCGGTCCCCGTCCGCAGCTACCTGCGCATGGACTCCCGCCTGGCCACCGCCGGCTTGGCCGCGCTCACCTGGGCGCCCGCGCTCCGGGTGCTGGCGCCACGGCACATGCCGGGCGGTGACCGCTGGGTCGTGCTGGCCCGCGCAGCCGACGGGCAGACCCGCTCGGCCACCGGCCGCGGTCAGTCCCTAGCCACCGCAGCGGTCGCCGCCGCCGTGGTCCTGGAACCGGCACACCGCGAAACCACCGCGCCGACCTGGATCCACCAGCTACTCGAGGTCGGGCCGCTACGTCGCGATCTGGCAGCGCGGGGAATCATCGATCAGCAGCGGTGATTCCGCTGATCGTTCGCCGTCAGTGAACGGGGACGCCCGGCAGGAACAAACGACCGGACCCGTGGGTTGAGTCAGCAAAGCTCAACTTTGGAAGGGTCGTTATGACTACAGCTCAGAACCTGCCGGTGCTGTTCCTGACCGATCCGATCGTGCTGCCGGGCATGGTCGTGCCCATCGAACTGGACGAGTCCGCGCAGGCCGCCATCGACGCCGCGCAGGCCGGGAAAACCGGTGCTGTGCTGGTCGCGCCCCGGCTCGACGAGGGCTACGCCTCCTACGGCGTCGTGGCCACGATCGAGCAGGTCGGGCGGATGCGCGGTGGTGCGCCCGCCGCCGTCCTGAAGGCCGAACGCAGGGCGCGGATCGGGCACGGAGTCACCGGGCCTGGTGCCGCGCTGTGGGTCGAGGCCGAACCGGTCGAGGACGCCGCCCCCGACGAGCGCACCACCGAACTGGCCGCCGAGTACAAGAAGCTGGTCGTCGCGGTGCTGCAGCGGCGCGAGGCCTGGCAGATCATCGACATCGTCAACCAGCTGGACAACCCGGAGGCGATCGCCGACACGGCGGGCTACGCGCCGTACCTGTCCAACGACCAGAAGCGCGAACTGCTCGAGACCCCGGATGTCACCGCCCGGCTGACCAAGCAGATCGAGTGGATCACCGACCACATCGCCGAGGTCGAGGTCACCGACAAGATCTCCGAAGACGTCCGCGAGGGCATGGAGAAGAGTCAGCGCGAATTCCTGCTGCGTCAGCAGCTCAACGCCATCCGCAAGGAACTCGGCGAGGACGAACCCGACGGCGCCGACGACTACCGCACCCGCGTGGAGAACGCCGACCTGCCCGAGCACGTGCGCGCCGAGGCGCTGCGCGAGGTCGGCAGGCTGGAGCGGGCCAGCGATCAGAGCCCGGAATCGGGTTGGATCCGCACCTGGCTCGACACCGTGCTCGACCTGCCGTGGACGGTGAAAACCGAAGACAGCAGCGATGTCTCGGCCGCCCGCGCCGTCCTCGACGCCGATCACCACGGCCTGGACGAGGTCAAGGACCGCATGGTCGAGTACCTGGCGGTGCGCGCCCGGCGCGCCGCGCGCGGCCTCGAGGTCGTCGGCGGACGTGGCTCCGGTGCCGTGATGGTGCTCGTCGGTCCGCCCGGTGTGGGTAAGACCTCGCTGGGCGAGTCGGTGGCGAAGGCGTTGGGCCGCAAGTTCGTTCGCGTCGCGCTCGGCGGCGTGCGCGACGAGGCCGAGATCCGTGGCCACCGGCGCACCTACGTCGGCGCGCTGCCCGGCCGGATCGTGCGCGCGGTCAAGGAGGCGGGATCGATGAATCCCGTTGTACTGCTGGACGAGATCGACAAGGTCGGCTCCGACTTCCGCGGCGATCCGGCGGCGGCGCTGCTCGAGGTCCTCGACCCCGCGCAGAACCACACCTTCCGCGACCACTACCTGGATCTGGACCTCGACCTGTCGAACGTCCTGTTCATCGCGACCGCCAACGTCATGGACACCATCCCCGGCCCGCTGCTGGACCGCATGGAGCTCATCACCGTCGACGGCTACACCGAGGCCGACAAGGTGGCCATCGCCCGCGATTTCCTGGTGCCACGGCAGCTGGAACGCAACGCGCTGACCACCGAGGAGGTGTCGATCACCGACGCGGCCCTGCGCGAGATCGCGGCGAACTACACTCGCGAGGCCGGCGTGCGCCAGATGGAGCGACTGGTCGCGAAGGCCCTGCGCAAGGCGGCGACCAGGCTCGTCACCGGTGGTTCCGAGGAGCCGAGCACGCTCGGCTACGAGCCGGAACTGGGCTACGACAACGTCATCGACATCGAGTCGGGCCCGCAGCCCGCGGGTCAGCTCGCGAGCCTCGTCGTCGACGTCGACAACCTGACCGACTACCTCGGCCGTCCCCGCTTCACCCCGGACTCGGTGGAACGCACCGCGGTCCCCGGTGTGGCCACGGGTCTGGCGGTCACCGGCGCGGGCGGCGATGTGCTCTACATCGAGGCCAACGCCGCCGAGGGCGAGCGGGCGCTGACCCTGACCGGTCAGCTGGGCGATGTCATGAAGGAATCCGCGCAGATCGCGCTGACCTACGTGCGCTCGCACCTCGAGGAGATCGGCATCGAGCCGAAGGTCCTCGACCGCAACATCCACATCCACTTCCCGGCGGGCGCGGTGCCCAAGGACGGGCCTTCGGCCGGCGTCACCATGGTGACCGCCCTGGTGTCGCTGGCGCTGGGCAGGCAGGTGCGCGGTGATGTCGGCATGACCGGTGAGGTCACGCTGAACGGCCGGGTGCTGCCGATCGGTGGCGTGAAGCAGAAGCTGCTCGCCGCCCAGCGCGCCGGACTGAAGACGGTGTTCATCCCGGCCCGCAACGAGGCGGACCTCGACGAGGTGCCCGCCGAGGTGCTGGCCGCGCTGGACGTGCGACCGGTCGCCGACGTGGCCGACATCCTGGCCTACGCCATCGAACCGATCGCCGAACCGGCGGCCGACGGCTCCTTCGCCGTCAGCGCCTGAGTGGAACGAGAACGGGCCGTGCGCGAACTTCGCGCCCGGCCCGTTTCGTTCACCTGCTGACGGTCGGTGGCAGCGCTTCCTCCCGCGCGGGCGTAACGATCGCGAGCTGGTCGGTGACGAAATCGTCCTGGTCGTCCTGCTCGTCGTCGAACTCGGTGTCGTCGGCGTCGGCCTCGGCGGCCGCCCGCTCGAGGTCCTTCTCGACGCGCCGCGTGGTGCCCTGTGCGACCGCGCACAGGACCGGCTCCTCGCCTTCGATCTCGGCGTAGACGTCGCAGTGCGTCACCGCCTGGCGGCGGGTGGCGCCGAGCACGGTGGCGTGGATGCGCAGCCGCTCGCCCTGGGCGGGGCGCAGATAGGTGATGGTGAAGCCGCCGGTGAGGACGTTGGGACCGAGGACGGTGCCCGCGGCGAAGGTGAGCGCGTTGTCGGCCGCGTAGGCGAGCACACCACCGTGGACGAAACCGAACTGCTGGCCGTGTTCGGGCTGAATCTCGATGACCAGGGTCGCCCCGCCCTCGCCGAACTCGGTGAGTTCGGTGCCGACGAGGCGCGCGAACGGCTGGGCGGCGAGAACCTGGCGGGCCAGGTCGAGGTCCAGGGTGGTGGCTTCGGTCGGCATCGGGTGTTCCGTTCTTCGAGCTCTGTCGTGACATCGGTTGGCGCGCTACGGATATTGCCATCCGGGGGTTACGCCGAGCACCCCAGTGCCGACCACCGCCGCCGTGGCATCCGTGCGTTGTCGGTGCGGTGCGGTAATACTGCAACCGTGCCCCAGTGGCTCCTGCATGTCGATCTCGACCAGTTCCAGGCGGCGGTGGAATTCCGGCGCCGCCCCGAGCTGCGCGGTCAGCCGGTCATCGTCGGCGGCGAGGGCGACCCGGAGCAGCCGCGCAAGGTGGTGACCTGCGCCTCCTATCCGGCGCGTGCGTTCGGGGTGCGGGCCGGGATGCCGTTGAAGATGGCGGCGCGAAAATGCCCGGACGGCGTCTTCCTTCCCGTCGACATGGCGGCCTACGAACAGGCCTCCGAGGAGATCATGGCGACCCTGGGCCGGGTCGCGGGCGACGTGGAGGTGTGGGGCATGGACGAGGCCTTCGTCGCCACCGACGACGACCCGTGGCGGCTCGCCACCGAGGTCCGCCGCGCCGTCGTCGAGCTCGGCCTCACCTGTTCGGTCGGCATCGGCGACAACAAGCTGACCGCGAAGCTCGCCACCGGCTTCGCCAAGAGCACCGGAAAGATTTCCGCCGAACCCGAGCACGATCCAGGCGCAGCTACCGGGATCTTCGAACTCACCGCGGCCAATTGGGTCGAGCTCATGGGACACCGCCCCACCGACGCGCTCTGGGGTGTGGGCGCCCGCATCGCCAAGCGCATGGCCGAGCTCGGTATCACCACCGTCGCCGAGCTCATGGCCGCCGACCGGCAGCGCCTCGCCGCCGAGTTCGGGCCGAACACGGGCCCCTATCTTCGGGTCCTCGGCCACGGCAAAGGCGATACCGAGCTCACGACTTCGCCGCGAATCCCGATCGGCCGGAGCAAGTCCGAGACGTTTCCGCAGGATTTGACCGACCCCGAGGAGATCCGTCGCGAGGTCGCACGTATCGCCACCGCGGTCGCCGAGGAAATGCGCGAGCACCATCGGATCAGCGTCAGGGTGTCGGTCACGGTCCGCACGAAGACCTTCTATACCCGTAGCAAGCAGCGGAAACTCCCCGAACCGACCGACGACGTCCCCACCATCGTCGACACCGCCCTGGCCGTCATCGACCGCTTCGACCTCGACCGCCCCGTCCGCCTCCTCGGCGTCCGCCTCGAACTCCTCCCCCTGGACACCTGATCACCACGCCGTGGTGGCGGCATCGCCCGAGAACCCGCCGCCACCAGCGCGTGGTGATCGCTTGTCCAGCACAGGAGGGGGTGGGTGGCTCGTATGCTCGGGGCCATGGATTACTCCGCGATGGTGGCCCGTGAGTCCGATGGTGGGATCTCGCTCGCTCGGGAGCAGGTCGGTGACGACTTCCTCGGTACCGGCGAAGTGACGATCAAGGTGCATTACTCGAGCGCCAATTACAAAGACCTGCTCGCGATCACTCCGCGCGGCGGCGTCGTTCGCGAATACCCGATCGTGCCGGGCATCGACATCACCGGCGAGGTCGTCGCCTCGGAGACCGAGGATTTCGCCCCCGGTGACCAGGTCGTCGCGCACGGTTACGAACTCGGCGTCTCGCGCAACGGCGGCTTCGCCGAATACGCCAAGGTACCCGCCGAATGGGTGGTTCGCCTCGACGGCCTCGACACGCGCGACGCGGCGACCATCGGCACCGCCGGTTTCACCGCGGCGATGAGCGTGCGCGCCCTGCTCGACAACGGCCTGACCCCGGACGACGGCGCGGTGCTCGTCACCGGCGCGACCGGCGGTGTCGGCACCATCGCGATCGACATCCTCTCCGGCCTCGGCTTCGAGGTCATCGCCTCCACCGGCAAGACCGACGCGGGCGACCTGCTCGCCGAGATCGGCGCCAACGAGGTCATCGGCCGTCTCCCGCTCGACCCGGACGCCAAGCCCCGCCCGCTGAACAAGGCCCTGTGGGCCTCGGCCGTCGACAGCGTCGGCGGCGCCTCCCTCGCCCATGTGCTGAGCTCCATCGGCTACGGCGGCGCCGTCGCGGCCAGCGGCCTCACCGGCGGCGCCGAACTCCCCGCCACCGTCCTGCCGTTCATTCTGCGCGGGGTGAGCCTGCTCGGCATCGACTCGGTGTTCCTGCCGATCGAGAAGCGCCGCGCGATCTGGTCTTCGCTCGGCAAAGAGCTTCGCCCCCAGCATCTCTCGACGATCGAGTCGTTCGCCCCGATCACCGAGGTCGAGCAGGTCCTGCGCTCGATCAAGGACGGCACCCACTCGGGCCGCACGGTGATCGGCGTCGCCGGCGAGTTCTGATCGGCAAGGGCGGGCCTACTTCGCCGGAAACGACGCCGGAAACAGCTCGTCGGTGGGTCTGCGCAGGTAGTCGCGTTCGGAGTAGGCCGCGCGCATCCGGTCGAACAGCGCTTGCGCGCGGCGGGTCATCGCGGGCAGGTCGATGCCGGGAATCGCCCCGTCCCGCACGGTGATTCGCCCGGCGACCATGGCGAAGTCCGTCGCGCGGCCGGTGCTGTTCATACACAGGGTGCGGACCGGGTCGTCGAGCACGCCGTCGCGGTGGTCGTCGAGGCGGAAGGCGACCAGGTCCGCGGTCGCCCCGACCGCGAGCCTGCCCAGGTCGGGGCGGCGTAGCGCGTCCGCGCCGCCGAGGGTGGCTGCTGTCAGGTAGTCGGCGTAGGTGGCCCCGTCGAGACGGTGGGTGAGCACCTTGGCGATGGTGACGCCGATGTCCATGCCGCGCACCAGATCCGGCGGGAACGAATCGGTGCCGAGCGCGATCCGCACACCGGCCGCGCGGTAGCGGGCGAAGGTGTCCAACGCGGCGGCATGCCGGGCCGAGGTGAGCGGGCAGTGCACGATCGCGGCCCCCGAGGCGGCCAGTGTGCCGAGGTCGACGTCGGTATCGGCGTCGACCAGGGGGTGCGCGTCGAGGTAGATGGCGTGCGGAATCAGAAGGTCGGGTCCGAGCAGGCCGGTGCGCGCCAGTACTTCCAGCGGTGGGGCACCGAAGCGTTCCAGAATGAACCGGCGCTCGAGCAGACCTTGGAGTGCGTGCAGCCGCACGAGCACGCCGGTCTTCGCGGCGAGTTCGGCGGTGCGCCGCATCAGCTCCTCGGACAGCGTCTCGATCCGGCAGGGCAGCAGCGCGCCGTGCACGAGATCGGATTCCTGCTCGGCGGCCCAGGCGAGAAACCTCGCCGCGTCGTCGAAGCCGGCGCGGCCCGATTCCTCGTGCCAATAGACGGATCGCGTGCCGTCGGCATCGACCACGTTCACGCCGGACCGATACGCGGGCCCGAGATACACCCGCAGCCCGAGGCGCCGCGCCGCCTCGGCCATCGCGACGGCGTCGTCGAAGGTCTCGGCCCAGTCGCTGTGCACTTCCGACGCGATCGGCATCGCCGTGGTCACTCCGTGCAGCAGCAACTGCGCGAAGCTGTACTCGCGGATGAACGCCCGCTCCTCGGCGTCGAAGACCGCCCGCCGCCGATGCGTGGCATAGTCGCGAGACCACTGCAGTCCGAGGCCCAACTCGCGCGACTGCCACGAATCCAGGATCGTGTGGTCGATGTCGGCGAGTGCGTCGAGGTCGATGAGCCCGGGTAGCACCAGGACGTTGCCGAGTTCGAGCACCTCGTCGACGGTTTCCGCGCCCCGAGGCCCGACGGCCACGATGCGCGAACCCGCCACCACCACTTCGGCATCGGTGAGCAGCACATGCCCCGCACCGTCATACGCCAGCACGTGCCGTGCGCGAATACCGCGTCGCACCGTCAGTTCCCTTCCCTGCCGAAACGTCCCGGGATCTCGAAACCCTCGATCGCCGTGTCGACGGAAACCACGGCGCCCCGGTGGATGACGGTGCGCGCGGCAGGCCGGTCCATCACGGCGGCGGCCGGGCTCACCGCGTCGACGAGGAAGAACTCCGCCGGATCACCGATGGCGAAGCCGGGATGCGGATCGACCAGGTCGAGCGGGCGCAGGCTCCGGTCGAGCACGCTCGCCCCGCCCCAGGTGGCCACGGCGAGAGCGTGTTCCACGTGCTGATCCGAGCCGTATCCGTTGACGAACGCGAGTTGCCAGGCACGGTCGAGCATGTCGCCGTTGCCGTACGGCGACCAATAATCCCGCTGACCGTCCATTCCGACACCGACCCGGACGCCCGCGGCCGCCAGGTCGAGCAGCGGCAGTGCCCAGCCCTGCGCGCCCGCCGCGTGCGTCAGCGCGATGTCGTGTTCCGCGAGTTGCTCGATGGCCGTCGGCACCCCGGGCAGGCCACTGGCCAGGCACCGCGCGTGCGAGACGGTGACCCGTCCGGTCATCCCGAGCGCCCGCACCCGTTCCACGATCAGCGACAATGTGAACAGCCCCAGCTCACCCGCCTCGTGCAGGTGGATGTCGACGCCCGCCTGATGCTTCTCGGCCAGGCCGAAGACCGCGTCGAGGTGCCGGACCGGATCGCGGTCGAGTTCGCACGGATCCATTCCGCCGACCAGATCGGCCCCGGCCGTGAGCGCCGCGTCCATGAGGTCGACGACACCGGGTTCGAGCAGGATGCCCACCTGGGGGAAGGCCACGATCTCCACATCGCAGACGTCGGCATAGCGCTCACGTGCCGCGAGTTCGCCTTCGAGTTTGGCCAAGCCGGTGTCGGCGTCCACCTGCGCGTGGCTGCGAATCCTGGTGGCGCCGTTGGCCACCGCGACGGCGAGCGTGAACGACGCGCGCTCGGCCACCGAGCGTTCGGCGCTTCGCCAGTGTGCCCGGTCGTTCATGATCCGGCCCCACCGGCCCGGCTCCCCCGTCTGCGCCCGGAACGGCAGCCCGAGCCGACTGGAGTCCAGGTGCAGGTGCACGTCGGACAGGGCGGGCAGGATGAGCCTGCCCGCGCCGTCGACCCGCGCCGCCGCCGTCGTCATCGAGGTGCCGGTGGCGGTCACCGCGGCGACCGTCCCGTCCTCGATGAGCACGTCCACCGGATCGGCGCCCCATGGCCGCACGGCGGTGATCAGCAGCGAATCACCCATGGATTCAGTCCTTTCCGAAGCTCGCCGCGTCGACGGTGATCATGCCGTCCGCGCGGGGCTTCCAGCGCAGCGCCGGATCGACGGCGTAGCTCGCGTCGGGGGTGTAGAGGCCGATCAGCAGCGCCTTGGTGTCGTTGAGGGTGAACAGCTCGCGATACACGTCGATCCTGGCCTGCCCGGCGACGGTCCTGGTCTCGGCGACCAGCGCCTGCGTCTCCGGCAGCATGGCGTAGTCGTTCCACTGTCCGCCGAACATCGAGGCGATCGGCGCGTCGCCGTCCATGGTCGACGGCGCGTAGGTGTTGAGGTAGATGCCGGCGGCGGACTTCTTGGTGTAGATCATCTGCGAGAGGCTGTTCTGATCGGTGCCCTGCAGGGTGATGGTGATGCCGACCTCGGCCAGGTTGGCCTGGATCGACTGGGCGATCTCCGAACTCAGCGGAATGCGCCCGTTCGTCGCGTACTGGAACGGGATCGGCGTCCCGCGGTAGCCCGCGGCCGCCAGCAATTGCTTCGCCTTCGCGGTATCACGCACCGGCGCGGGGTACTTCGGGTCGAACCCGCCGACGTTCTGGGCGACCAGCTGATTGGCGACCGTCGCCCGGCCCGCCAGCAGGGTCTGCACGATGCCCTCGCGATCGATCGAGAGCGCGATCGCCTCGCGCACCCGCTGATCGGCCAGCGGTCCCGCGGTGGCGTTCATGCCGAGGAAGGTGACACCGTTGGAGACCCTGGATTCGATGCGCAGTCCCTTGGATCCCTCGACGGCCGCGACCTGATTCGGCGCGACGAGCGCGATGTCGAGGCTGCCGGACTGGACGCCGTTGAGCCGGGCGTCGGCGTCGGCCACCGTCTTGAAGGTGACCGCCTCGACCGAAGCCTCCTCGGCCCAGTAGTCCGGATTGCGCTTGACCGCGTATTCGACGCCGCGCGTGTAGTGGTCGAAGACGAACGGCCCGGAACCGACGGGTGCGGCGGCGAACCCCGCCGAACCGAGCGTGGTGTACACCGATTCCGGCACGATCGAGACACCGGTGGTGATGGTCGGCCACGCGGAGAACGGGGCGTTGAGGCTGAACACCACGGTGTTGCCGGGCCCGACCGCGGCGGAGTCGAACATCTCCATGTACGTGGCCGGATCGCCGGTCGGCGTGGCCTTGATCTTGTTGTAGGTGAAGGCGACGTCGGCGGGCTTCAGCGGGTCGCCGTTGTGGAACTTCACGTCGTCGCGGATCGTGAACGTCCACTGGGTGAAGTCGGCGTTGTGCTCCCACTTCGTCGCCAGTTTCGGTCCGATCACCCCTTCGCTGTCGAAGCGGGCGAGCTGGTCGAAGATCGCGAAATAGTAGTTGTAGCCGGCCAGCGAGCCGTCGCTGATCGGGTCGGGCACGTCGGTGGGTTCGGTGACCGCGCCGACCACGAGGGTCGACTGTGACGCGGTATCGGAACCCGCGGGCGCACAGGCGCTCAGGGTGAGAGTGGCGACAGCGACGGCGGCGAGCCCTGTCGCCAGGCCGCGGGTGATCGGTTTCATCGGTTTCCTTTCGGCGGGCCCGCGAGCGGACGCAGGCAGGCCACGACATGGTCGGTGCGGCCCTGTGGTTCGAGTTCCGGTACGCGCGTGGCGCATTCGGCGGTGGCGAGGGGACATCTGGTGCGGAAGGTGCAGCCGCTCGGCGGGTTCGTGGCATCGGGGAGTTCGCCTCGCACCAGCGCCGAGGTGTCGCGGCGGCGTCGATGGGGGTCCGGTATCGGGGCCGAGGCGATCAGGGCCCGGGTGTACGGATGGCCAGGGCTGGTGAACACGTCTTCGGTCGCGCCGATCTCGACCAGCTTTCCCAGGTGCATCACCGCGATCCGGTCCGACAGGTGGCGCACCACCGACAGGTCGTGGGCGATGAACAGATACGACAGCCCCAGTTCCTCCTGCAGGTCCTGCAGCAGATTGATGACCTGGGCCTGCACCGAGGCGTCCAGCGCCGAGACCGGCTCGTCGAGCACGAGCACCTCCGGTCCCGGCGCGAGCGCCCTGGCGATGCCGAGTCGCTGTCGCTGTCCGCCGGAGAACTCGGCGGGCTTGCGCGCCAACGCGTCCCGGCCCAGTCCCACCTGCTCGAGCATTTCCACCACACGTTCGGGCCGGTACCCGCCCGCGATGCGCAGTGGTTCGGCGACGATGTCGTGCGCGGTCATCCGCGGGTCGAGCGAGGAATACGGGTCCTGGAAGACCAGCTGGACCCGGTTGCGCAGGGCGCGCCGGGCTTGTGGGCGCAGGGTCGCCAGGTCGTGACCGAGGATCCGGACCGAGCCCGCGCTGGGTTTGTTGATCCCGAAGAGGGTGCGGACGAGCGTCGACTTGCCGCCCCCTGACTCGCCGACCAGGCCGAAGGTCTCCCCACGGCGGACCGCGAAACTCACACCGTCGAGCGCGCGGAGCCTGCTGGTGCCGAGGAGCCCCCGCCTGCTGGTGAAGCTCACCTCCAGCCCGTCGACCCGGATGACGTCCTCCACCGGTTCATCGATCGTCGTCATGCGGAGCGTTCCTGTTCGATCGGCGCGGCCTCGACGGAGGGCGGGCAGGCGACGGCGTGCCCGGTAGTCGACCACGCGAGAGCGGGTGCGCTGGTGTCACATTCGGCGTTCTTGCCGGCGAATTCGCACCGGGGCGCGAAGCCGCACCCGGCCGGGCGCAGACTCGGCGACGGCGGCGAGCCGGGGATGGCATAGGCGCGCGCGGACCCGGACTGCCCGAGCAGGCTGCGTTGCAGCCCACGGGTGTACGGGTGGGTGGCGTCGTCGAATATCTGCCACACGGTGCCGGTTTCGACGACGCGGCCCGCGTACATGATCGCCACCCGATCGGCGTATTGCGCGACCAGTCCCAGATCGTGGGTGATCAGGATCATCGCTGCACCGCTGCGGGCGTGTGCCTGCGCCAGCACCTCCATGAGCTGCGCCTGTACGGTCACGTCGAGGGCGGTGGTCGGCTCGTCGGCGATGAGGACGGCCGGATCGTTGGCCATGGCCATGGCGATCACCGCGCGCTGACGCATACCACCCGACCACTGGTGCGGATACGCGCGGGCACGCTCCGCGGGCTGGGGAATGCCAACGGCGGCAAGCAGTTCGACGACCCGTTGCGCGCGAGTCCTGGCGTCGAGCCGTTGATGGACGGCCAGCGCGCGTCCGATCTGCACGCCGACCCGGCGCACCGGATTGAGCGTCGTCATCGGATCCTGGAAGATCATGCCGAGTTCGGCGCCGCGCAGTCGCCGCAGGGTCTCGTCGTCGGCGCCGACGAGTTCGGCGCCCCGGAAACGCACACTGCCCGAGAAGATCTCCAGCGGTGGGGGCAGCAATCCGAGCACCGCGAGGACGGTGACCGACTTACCCGAGCCGGATTCGCCGACGAGGCACAGCACTTCGCCCTCCGCCAGACTCAGGCTCACCGAGTCGACGAGCACGACCCGCTCCCCCGCCGCCGTCTCGTAGCCGACGGTGAGATCGCTGATCTCCAACAGGGTGCTCATCTGGCCAGCTCCTTCACGAGAGCGCCCCGACCGGCGCGCGGCGCCCGCCGCACCCGGCGCAGGCCCTTGCCCTCGTCGGTGAATCGCCGACTGGTGAGCAGGGTTCCGCCGATCACCAGCAGCAGGGCGATGGCGGGGACGATGGTCAGATACGGTGCTTGGCGCAGATACTTCTGGCCGTCGGTGATCATCAAGCCCCAGCTCGGCGTCGGCGGTTGCACGCCGAGCCCGAGATAATCGAACGACGAGATCATGATCAGCACGTTGCCCAGATCTGCGGTCGCCAGGATGAAGACCGGCGCGGTGACATGGCCGACCACGTGCTTGCGCATCACCCAGGCGGCGCGCGCGCCGAGCAGCTTGGGCGCGATCACGAAATCCCGGCCGGACAGGCCGAGCGCCACCGAGCGGGCCACCCGCGCGTAGCCGACCCAGAAGGTGACACCGAGGATCGTGGCCATGAGCGCGGTGCTCGGGCCGCGAATGGCCGAGACCGCCATGATCACCAGCGTCATCGGAACCGCGAGCTGAACATCGGCGACACCCATCAGCACGTTGTCGGTGACGCCGCGGAAATACCCCGACACCGTGCCGATGGCCATGCCGATGAACGCGTTGACCAGCACGATCACCAGCACCAGGCCGAGTGTGATCCGCCCGGCCAGCGCCAGTCTGCTCGCCAGGTCCCGCCCGAGCGAATCGGTGCCGAGTGGGTGGCTTCCGTCGGTGAACGGCCGCGCGAACGCGGAGGCGAGCTGCTGCGCGTACGGGTCGTAGCCGGGAAGAAGCGGATACAGCAGGGAGAACAGGACGACAGCCAGGATCATCGTGACGCCCGCGGCGGTGGCGAGATCGCGGGGACGGGTCATCGGACCCTCGCCCTCGGGTCGATGACGCCGTAGAGGACGTCGATACCGAAATTGACCACCACGAAGATCGTCGCGATCACCACCAGTCCCGCCTGGACCACCGGAAAGTCGCGATTGAACACCGCGTCGAGCATCAGCTGGCCCAAACCGGGCCAGGCGAAGACATTTTCGACGATCACAAGCCCACCGAGCAAGGTGCCCAGCGTGATTCCGGAGATCGTGAGCACCGGCAGCAAGGCATTGGGCAGCACATCGCGCAGCAGCACCGACGACCGGCGCTCCCCCCGCGCGTACGCGGTGCGCACGTAGTCCTGCGCGCTCTCCGCGATCAGGGAGTTGTCGAGCAGGCGGGTGTAGACGACGAACTGGGCCGTCGCGATGGTCACCGCCGGCATCACGATCGCCAGCGGATCGGCGCCGGCGAGTGACGGCAGCCAGCCCAGCGTCACCGAGAACACCAGGACCAGCAGCAATCCGAACAGGAAGTCCGGCACCGCGAGCCGGACCGCCCCGACCCCGAGCGCGACCCCGCGCAGCGACCAGCGACCGGCGAGGTGGATCGCGAGCACGACGGCGAAGGCGAGCGCGAGCCCGATCGCGAAGCCGGCGACACCCAGTTGCAGGGAAGCGGGCAATCGCTGCAGGACCAGCGACATCGACGACGTGCCGGTCTGCTGGTACGAGTCCCCGAAGTCGCCGGACAGGATGCCGGCCAGGTAGTCGAGGTATTGCGTCAGGGGCGGCCTGTCGAAACCGAGCTCGTGGTCGAGTGCCGCGATATCGGCCTCGCTGGCGGTTTCGGGCAGCATCGACGCGGCCGGACTGCCGGTCAGCCGCCCGAGCAGAAATGCCAGCGAGATGACGGCGAAGACGGTGATCACCGCCTGGGTGAAGCGGCGGAGCAGATAGCGGGTCAACTCGCATCCTCTCTGTGGCCGATGGAATCGGTATACAGAATTGGAGCCGGGTGTATCCCCGTTGTGTTCCGTACGTTTCGGTCCGGTGAATGATCCGGAGGAACCTAAAAGGTATATCTTTCAAGGTCAATGGCGTATCTGATAACCATTGCCGGGGCGGTGCGGTTTCCCTTCGGCGGAAGGTCGATGTGCGGGGAGAATATAAACAGTCGACCGAAATGATGTTCGTAGACTAGCTCCGTGGCCCGAGACCAACGTCGCCCGGCGGACGCCGTGGACGACACCTCCCAGACCCGGCGCATCTACGACGAACTCCGGCGCAACATCATCACCGGGGTGTACCGGGAAGGCGAGAAGTTACCGGAGGCTCGCGTCGCCGCGATGCTCGGCAGCTCGCGGCTGCCGGTGCGCGAAGCCCTCGCGCTGCTCGAATTCGACGGGATCGTCAGCGCCCTGCCCCGGCGCAGCGCGGTGGTGCGGTCGTGGGACCGCACCGCGGTCGAGGAACTCTTCGATGTGCGGATCGGTCTCGAGCCGCTGGCCGCGCGCCTGGCCGCCGCCCGGATCAGGCAGGGTCACGACAGCGCGCCGCTGCGCGCCGCGCTGCGAGAAGCGCAGGCGGCCACCGACTCCCGTGACCCGCTGCGGATCGCGGAGACGAACGCGCGCCTGCACGGCGCGATCGTCGAACTGTCCGGCAACAGCTTGCTCAGCCAGCTGATGCGCACCATCCTGGCGCGCATGGCCTGGCTGTTCTTCCTCACCGCCGAGCGCGACACCGAGGAACAGCGCGACGAACACCGCCACCTCATCGAGGCGATCTCCTCCGGCGACGAGCGGCTGGCCGAATACGCGATGCTCAGCCACACCGAGGCGGGCCGGGCGCCGACCCTGGCGATCGTCACCGCGCTGCGGCACGCCGACCCGGCCGGATAGCCGGGTCGGCGTCGTCCGTCTCAGGCGGCGGTCGGGACCGGGTCGTCGGCGAACTGGGTGCGGTAGAGCTCGGCGTAGCGGCCGTCGGCGTTGAGCAGGTCGGCGTGCGTGCCGCGCTCCACGATGCGGCCCTGTTCGAGGACGATGATCTGATCGGCCGCGCGGATGGTGGAGAGCCGGTGCGCGATCACCAGCGCGGTGCGGCCGTGCAGCGCCTCGGTGAGCGCCTCCTGGACCGCCGCCTCCGAGGTCGAGTCCAGCGAGGCGGTGGCCTCGTCGAGGATCACCACGCGCGGCTGCTTGAGCAGCAGGCGCGCGATGGTCAGCCGCTGCCGCTCGCCACCGGAGAGCCGGTAGCCGCGTTCGCCGACCACGGTGTCGAGGCCGTCGGAGAGCGAGGCGACCAGCTCGCGCAGGCGCGCCCGTTCCAGCGCGTCCCACAGTTCGTCCTCGGTGGCCTCCGGCCTGGCGAGCAGCAGATTCGCGCGGATCGTGTCGTGGAACAGGTGCCCGTCCTGGGTGACAAGGCCGACGGTGCGCTGGATCGACTCGGTGGTCAGCTCGCGCACATCGGCGCCGTTGAGCCGGACCGCGCCGGAGTCGACGTCGTAGAGTCGCGAAACCAATTGGGCGATGGTCGATTTACCCGCACCGGAGGAACCGACGAGGGCTACGAGCTGGCCGGGCTCGGCCCGCAGCGACACCTCGTGCAGCACCTCCACGCCGCCGCGGCTGTCCAGCGTCGCGACGTCTTCCAGTGAGGCGAGGGAGACCTTGTCGGCGGAGGGGTAGCCGAAGTTCACCGCGTCGAGTTCCACCGCCACCGGGCCGTCGGGGACCGCCGTCGCGTCGGGCGCGTCCTCGATCAGCGGCTTCAGGTCGAGCACCTCGAACACCCGCTCGAAGCTCACCAGCGCCGACATGATCTCCAGCCGCGCGCTGGCCAGCGCGGTGAGCGGGGTGTAGAGCCTGGTCAGCAGCAGCGACAGGGCGACGACCGAACCGGCGTCGAGGCTGCCGCGCAGCGCGTACCAGCCGCCGAGGCCGTAGACCAGCGCGAGCGCCAGCGCGGAGACCAGGGTGAGCGAGGTGACGAAGGTGGTCTGCAGCATGGCCGTGCGCACGCCGATGTCGCGAACCCGGGTGGCGCGCACCGCGAACTCCGCGGACTCCTGCTTCGGCCTGCCGAACAGCTTCACCAGGGTGGCGCCGGGCGCGGAGAAGCGCTCGGTCATCTGGGTGCTCATCGCGGCGTTGAGTTGCGCGGCCTCGCGCTGCATGGCGGCCAGGCGGTTGCCCGCGCGACGCGCCGGAATCACGAAGACCGGCAGCAGGACGAGCGCGAGCAGGGTGATCTGCCAGGAGATGCTGAGCATCACCGCGAGGGTGAGCACCAGGGTGACGATGTTGGTCACCACGCCGGACAGGGTGTCGCTGAACGCCCGCTGCGCCCCGATCACATCGCTGTTCAGCCTGCTCACCAGCGCGCCGGTCCTGGTGCGGGTGAAGAACGCGACCGGCATCTTCTGCACGTGGTCGAACACGGCGGTGCGCAGGTCGAGGATGAGGCCCTCGCCGATCCGGGCGGACAGCCAGCGGATCACGATGCCGAGGCCCGCGTCGAGGATCGCCAGGCCCGCGATGGCGAGGGCGAGCAGCACGACCGTGCGCGGCGCCGAGCCTGCCACGATGTCGTTGACGACCCGGCCCGCGAGCACCGGCGTCGCCACGCCGAGCACCGCGGCCACCACGCTGAGCAGCAGGAACCCCGAGATCCGGCGCCAGTGGGCTTCGGCGAAGCGCACGATCCGACGCGCGGTGGACAGGCTGAAGGGCCGCTGCTCCTCCGGCGCGTTCGCCCGCCGGTACATCTGGCTGTAGGCCACCGATTCGATACTCACTGCCGCACTCCTCTTCGCTCCCCACCCATCGAACTCCTGGCCACCGACACTAAAACCTCAACAAAGGTTGATCGCAAATACTTTCCGGTGACCACCGGTTAAGCGGACAGCGAAACCACATCGGGAATTTCGGCGACCGGGCCGAATAGGCTGGTCCGGTGGACGACAACCGGAGTGCGGAGCTGGTGGCCGATGCCCTGCGGGCCCGGGTCTCCTGCGTGGTCGACGCGTCGGTCCGGCGCCGGGCTGAGTACTCCTCGGACGCCTCCAACTATCGCGTCCGGCCCGCGGTCGTCGCGTTCCCGCGCGAGGATTCCGATGTCGCGGCGACGGTGACCTTCGCGCGGGAGAACGGCCTGGCCGTGACCGCGCGCGGTGGCGGCACCTCGGTGGCAGGCAATGCGGTCGGCCCCGGCATCGTCCTCGACTTCAGCAGGCACATGCGCGCCGTACGGGCGGTCGACGCGCAGGCGCGCACGGCGGTGGTCCAGCCTGGTGTCGTGCTGTCGGACCTGCAACGACAGCTGCGACCATCGGGTCTGCGCTTCGGGCCTGACCCGTCCACCCAGGACCGCTGCACGCTGGGCGGGATGATCGGCAACAACGCCTGCGGCCCGCACGCGCTGGCCTGGGGACGAACCTCCGACACGGTGCGGTCGCTGCGCGTCGTCGACGGGACAGGTACCGAGCGCCTGCTCGGCACCGATCTCGCCGCCGTGCCGGGGCTGGCCGGATTCACCACCGCCAATCTCGCGGTCTTGCGCACCGAACTCGGCAGATTCGATCGGCAGGCCTCCGGGTACGGATTGGAACATCTACTGCCGGAACGTGGTTCGTCGATCGCCCGGGCGTTCGTCGGCACGGAAGGCACCTGCGGACTGCTGCTCGACGCCGAGGTCGAGCTCACGCCGTTGCCGGGGGCCACCGTGCTGACCGTGCTCGGATATCCCGATATCGCCACGGCGGCTGACGATGTCGCCGCGGTGACGCGGTGCGCGCCGATCGCCGTCGAGGGCATCGACGCCGGACTGGTCGACCGTGTGCGCGCGCATCGCGGGACGGTGCCGGAGCTGCCGCGTGGGCGCGGTTGGCTTTTCGTCGAAACCGCGGGCGACAGCGCTGCCGAAGCCTTGGCGACCGCCGAGCGGCTGTGCCGGGAAGCCGGTGCCGACGACCACTTGATCGTCACCGATCCCGTTGCCACCGCGGCACTCTGGCGAATCCGCGCCGACGGAGCGGGGTTGGCCGGACGGACGCCGCAGGGTCAGCCGGCGTGGCCGGGCTGGGAGGATGCCGCCGTTCCGCCCGAACGTCTCGGCGCCTATCTGCGTGAATTCGACGCGCTCACCGACGAATACGGTGTCGACGGACTGCTCTACGGCCACATCGGCGACGGCTGCATCCATGTGCGCCTGGATCTCCCGATCGCCGACGCGCCCCGCCGCTTCCGCTCGTTCCTCTTCGACGCCGCCGAACTCGTTGTGCGCCACGGTGGCTCGCTGTCCGGTGAACACGGCGACGGCAGGGCGCGATCCGAGCTGCTCGAGGTGATGTACTCCCCCGCCGCCCTGGCCGCCTTCGCCGGCTTCAAATCCCTGTTCGATCCCGACGACATCCTCAATCCCGGGGTGCTGGTCGCACCGAATCCGGTGGACACCGATCTCCGGGTGGCGGGACTGCGGCCGCTGCCCACCGCCCGTGGGTTCGCGCTCGCGGACGACGCCGGCGATCTGTCCACAGCTGTGCACAGATGTGTAGGAATCGGCAAGTGCCGCGCGGACACTCGCGCGGCGGGCGGCTTCATGTGCCCCTCGTACCTGGCCACAGCCGACGAGAAGGACACCACCCGCGGCCGTGCTCGCGTGTTGCAGGAGGTGGTGCGCGGCGAACTCGATTGGCGCGCACCGGCGGTGGCGGAGTCCCTCGACCTGTGCCTGTCCTGCAAGGCCTGCGCCTCGGACTGCCCGGCGGGCGTCGACATGGCGACCTACAAATCCGAGGCACTGCACCGCCGCTACCGAGGCCGTATCCGCCCGGTGGACCACTACCTGCTCGGCCAACTCCCCCGCTGGCTAGCTGTCGCCCAACGATTTCCCCGCCTGGCCAACGCCCTCGCCGCCCGCCCCACCCTCCGCAAACCCGCCATGCGCGCCGCGGGTATCGACCCTCGCCGCGAAGCCCCCACCCTCGCCCCGACCCCGTTCCGCCGCATCTGGCACGACCTCGGCGGCAACGCCCGCCCCGAACCAACAGCCTGCGCCCTGTCCGAATCCCCCCACCATCACCTGCTCCCATCCGCCGCCGCGGCAGCACCACCGAAACCACCGCCCACAATCCGCCCGCAGCCATCCGAGCCCACCGCCACTGCCGAGACCGCCGCCGCAACCACACCTGTCGAGGCAGTTGACACGGCATCGGCTGCTACCGAAACCGGCTGCGCGCATACCGCTGCTGCCGGGAGCGGCGACGCGACATCGGCTACCGACAGCGGCGCCTCGAAATCTGCCGCTGGTGGGACTGCGGTGGGGAGGTCGGCCGCTGGTGTGCCCGAGGCGGGGAGGTCGGCCGCCGTCGAATCGGCGGCGAGCGAGCCGGAGACCGGTGCCGGTGATGTGATGCTCTGGGTCGACTCGTTCACCGATACGTTCGACCCCGCGAACGCGCTGGCGACGGTGCTGCTGATCGAACAGTTCGGGTATCGGGTCCGGATTCCGGAGCGGCGCGTCTGCTGCGGCCTGACCTGGATCACCACCGGTCAGCTGGACGGTGCGCGCAAGCGGCTGCGCGCGACGCTGGACGCGGTGGCCGACCACGCCGCGGCGGGCGGGGTGATCATCGGCCTTGAACCGTCCTGCACCGCCGCGCTCCGGGCCGACCTCCCCGAACTGCTCCCGGACGATCCCCGGGCCGCCAAGGTGGCCGCGTCGATGCGCACGCTCGCCGAATTCCTGCTCGACCAGCCCGGCTGGCGGCCACCGCGCCGCACGGGGGAGACGGTGGTCGTGCAGCCGCACTGTCATCAGCACGCGGTCGGCGGGTTCGCGGCCGAACGTGAACTGCTGGCCGCCATGGGCGTCACAGTGGCGGAACTGGCCGGGTGCTGCGGGCTGGCGGGCAACTTCGGCATGCAGCGCGGCCACTACGAGGTCTCGGTCGCGGTAGCGGAGAACGCCCTGCTCCCGGCCCTGCGCGCGGCACCGCAGGGCGCGACCTTCCTCGCCGACGGCTTCTCCTGCCGCACCCAGGCCGCCCAGCTGGCCGGCACCCCGGGCATCGCCCTGGCGACGTACCTGCTCGGCGCGCACCGATCCGCGCAGGGATAGAAGGTCAGCGCACCTGCGTCAGCCCGGCGCATGCACCGGTCGTTGGAATGCCCGCCGGCACGCGACCGGGAGATGGCCCGGTCGCTGGAGTGCCAACCACGTGCCCGTGCTGAGTGGATCGCGCGCGGTTCTCAGCTGCCGTGCGGCAAGGTCCCCGGCGCGAGCTGGTATCCCGAGCTGCCTGCCGACCCGCTTCCCCACGCCGCCAGCAGCCAGTTGATTGCGTTCGTGATCATCGGTGAACCTCCCGCGTCGAGCCCGGATGCCGGCTGTTTGCCGACATCACCGATATCGCCGCCCACGTGGCGAATATTACGAATGCGCATCGGGGGCCCGGCGGTGGCGCAGAATGAGCGGGTGCGCGAACAGACCCTGGATGCCCACTCGGCCACGGCCGGGCTGTCCAGGACGGTTCGTTCGAGCAGGCCGTTCGACGTCGGGCTGACGATCATCCCGCTGCGGCGCGGCGGCGGCGATCCGTGCCACCACATCGACCGAGACGGCGCCCACTGGCACGCCTCGCGGATGCCGAGTGGCGTGGTCACCTACCGGCTCGTCCAGGACGGTCGCGACGGTGCCCGCGCCGACGCGTGGGGTCCCGGGGCCGCGGAATTCCTCGACGGACTCGACCGGATGCTGTGCCTCGAGGAAGACCTCGACGACTTCACGCCCGAGCATCCCAAGCTGGTCGAAGCCCATCGCGTGGTGCCCGGCCTGCGGATGCTGCGGACCGGGCTGGTGTTCGAATCGCTGGTGCCCGCCATCCTCGAGCAGAAGGTGCAGACCAAGTCCTCGTTCGCCGCGTACCGCGCGCTGGTCCGCGAGTTCGGGTCGAAGGCACCGGGGCCTGCCCCGGCAGGCCTGATGGTCGCCCCGGACGCCGAGACCTGGCGCCGCATCCCGTCCTGGAAGTACCACAGGGCCAATGTCGGGCCGCAGCGCGCGCAGACGATCGTGCGCGCGGCGCGGGTGGCCGACGCGATCGAGCGCACCGCGTCCGTCGCGCCCGAGGAGGCCGCGCGCCGGCTGCGCAGCCTGCCCGGCATCGGTGTCTGGACGGTTGCCGAGACCGCGCAGCGCGCCTTCGGCGACGCCGACGCCCTCTCGGTGGGCGACTACCACCTCGCCGCGACGGTGGGCTGGAGCCTGCTCGGCCATCCGATCGACGACGACGCGATGGTCGAGTACCTGGAACCGCTACGCCCACACCGCTATCGGGCGGTGCGGCTGCTCGCGCTGAGCGGCCAGGCGCACAAACCGAAGTTCGGTCCGCGCACCCCGATCACCGATCACCGCCACCGCTAACGCAGGGCACGCTGCTCGAGGACGCAGTGTCCGGCGTCGACGAGGGTGGTGCGGGCCCGCCTGCGCACCCGGCACTCGTCCACCGTGCAGTCGAGGTGCAATTGCATTGCGGCATGGGCCTGTTCGGCGTCCATCGGCCCCGGATCGGTACCGCAACCGAGTAGTGCAGCGGCAATATGCATGTTCACATCGCTCAATTGCATGCGCCAAGCAGAGCACGCAATCCCGCGGCTATCGGGGAGTACACGCCGATTCCGAGCTTTGGCGCCGAATTCCCAGCACAACATCCACGGGGGAGTGCAGGATTCCCCAGAGTGGACGAAATCGACCGCCAGACCGGGGCTGAGAGCGCTGGCAGGTTGCGACACAGGAGGAGTGGGGCTGTGGCAGCGAACGCATCGATCGGAACCGGCGGGCAGGCGGGAGTCTCCTCGACCCTGCCGCGCCGTCAATTGGGCCGCTACCTCCGGGATTGGCGCACGCAGGCCGGGATGACCATCGCCGAGGCGGCCAAGCTCATGGAGTGGGGAGCGAGCACCCTGCAGCGCCTGGAGAAGGGGCACGCCGACCGTATCCGCACCATCGACATCCAGGAACTGTGCCGGATCTACGGCATCCCGGAAGCGACGGCGGAAGGGCTCACCGGTCTCGCGCAGCAGGCAGCGGTCAAGAGCTGGTGGCACGCGTACGGCGATCTGATTCCCGAAAACTTCGACATATACCTGGGTTTGGAGGTATCGGCGCAACGGCTCCGGCCCTATCAGTCCGAACTCGTCCTCGGTCTGCTGCAAACCGCCGAATACACGCGCGCATTGAATCAGCTGGCGTATCCCCGGGATTCGGACGACGAAATCGATCGGCGGGTCGCGCTGCGCCTGCAGCGGCAGGCGCTGATCACCCGCAAGCAATCGCCCGCCGAGATCGATGTCGTTCTGCACGAATCGGTATTGCATCGGCTCGTCGGTAATGCGAAGGTGATGGCTGCGCAGTTGCGACACCTTGCCGACACGAGTACCCGAAGCAATGTGACACTGCGTATCCTGCCGTTTGCCGCCGGTGTTCCACTCGGTGTCTCCACCGGACCTTTCACGGTTCTCGAGTTCGGCGCCGACAGCAAAGGGCAACCGGTCGAACCGCCGGTGGTGTACGCCGAAGGCTTCACCGGCGATCTCTACCTGGAACGACGCGCTGATGTCAGCAGGTACGACCGGGCTCACGAGTGCCTCCAGCGTCATGCGCTGGATATTCAACCGAGCAGAGACCTGCTGCGGCGGGTCGCGAAGGAGTATGTGGCATGAGTTTCGATCTCGTCGACGCGCACTGGTTCAAGAGCACCCGCAGCGGTGCCGACAAGGACTGCGTCGAAGTCGCGTTCCTCTACGGCGGGCGCGTCGGGGTGCGCGACAGCAAGAACCCGGCCGGACCGGCGTTGGTCTTCGACGGGCCCAGCTGGGACGCGTTCACCGCCGGTATCGACAGCGGCGCGTTCGCCTGCGCGCTGGGCGCCCGGTGAACAGCAAGCGCGCCATCGACACCACCGGCGCCACCTGGCTGCGCGCGGGCGCCGCGGGGGCGGGCAGCAGCGTCGAAGTGGCCATGCTCGACGACGGCTATGTGGCCCTGCGCGACGGCAAGAATCCCGAAGGACCGGTGCTGATCTTCACCCCGAGTGAATGGTCGGCCTTCACCGCGGGCGTGCACGACGGCGAGTTCGATCGCCCTTGATCACGTTTGGATCAAGGTCCCACCGGGTAACCCGGGTACATGGACCGAGGGTTGAAGAAAATGCCACCCCGGTACCGGAGGCTGGCGCCTGAGGACGGTGTGGAGCGCCTGATCGTGATACTGCTTTTCGTGGTGTCCGCGGCAGGTATCTACGTGCTCACCGGCTCGTTTCTCGGCGCGCTGTTCATCGGATTACTGGTCGGATCAGTCGCGGTAGGGACTGTAGCTGTGTTGTAGTGGCGGTCGCTGCGGGGCCTCGTGCCCCGCAGTGTTTCCGCTCACCGCCGGAACAGTTTGTTGCCCAGCCACACAATGGGATCGTATTTACGGTCAACGACCCGTTCCTTCAACGGAATGAGCGCGTTGTCGGTGATCTTGATGTGTTCCGGGCAGACCTCGGTGCAGCATTTGGTGATATTGCAGTAGCTCAGACCCGCTTCCTCCTGGGCCATTTCGCGCCGGTCGGCGGTGTCGAGCGGATGCATCTCCAGCTCGGCGACGCGCATCAGGTAGCGCGGCCCGGCGAAGGCCTGCTTGTTGTCCTCGTGGTCGCGGACCACGTGGCACGTGTTCTGGCACAGGAAGCACTCGATGCACTTGCGGAACTCCTGGGAGCGCTCCACATCGACCTGCTTCATCCGGTACGCGCCCGGTTCGAGTCCCGCCGGCGGCGTGAAAGACGGGATCTCCCTGGCCTTCTCGTAGTTGAACGAGACATCGGTGACGAGGTCCTTGATGATCGGGAAGGTGCGCATCGGCGTCACCGTGATCACCTCGTCGGGCGTGAAGGTCGACATCCGCGTCATGCACAGCAGCCGCGGCCTGCCGTTCACCTCCGCCGAGCACGAACCGCATTTGCCCGCTTTGCAATTCCAGCGCACCGCGAGATCGGGCGCCTGGGTGGCCTGCAGACGGTGGATGATGTCGAGCACCACCTCGCCCTCGTTCACCAGCACCGTGAAGTCCTCGAGACCACCGCCGTCGATGTCGCCGCGCCAGACCCGGAACCGGGCGTCGTATCCCATCGCTACGCCTCTCCTTCGACCGAGCCCGCGGCCGGATGAGCGGCCAATTCTTGCTCGGTGTAGTACTTCTCGAGTTCGCTCAGTTCGAACAGGGCGAGCAGGTCCTCGCGCATCGGCGTCTGATCGGCCGGGGTGACGGTGATGCCGGGCACCCGCCGATCCGCGGTCGCCGGATCGAGCGCGCAGACCAGCAGCTTGTTGCGCCAGTCCGGGTTCATGCCGGGATGGTCGTCGCGGGTGTGCCCGCCGCGGCTCTCGGTGCGCAGCAGCGCGGCCTCGGCCACGCACTCGCTCACCAGCAGCATGTTCGCCAGGTCGAGGGCAAGATGCCAGCCCGGGTTGAACTGCCGCGAACCGTCCACCGTCACGTCGGCATACCTGGCTCGCAGCTGCGCCAGCTTCTCGATGGCCTCGCGCACCTCGTGTTCCTTGCGGATGATGCCGACCAGGTCGTTCATGGTCTGCTGCAACTCGCTGTGCAGGGTGTAGGGGTTCTCGCCCGTGCCGGACGCGGGCGGATCGAACGGCGCCAGTGCGGTTTTCGTCGCCGCCTCGATGTCGGCGGGCGCCGGGGCCGGGCGCTCGGTAAGCTGCTGGACATAGGCCGACGCGCCGAGCCCGGCCCGTCTGCCGAACACAAGCAGGTCCGACAGCGAGTTGCCGCCGAGCCGGTTCGAGCCGTGCATGCCGCCGGAGCACTCACCGGCGGCGAACAATCCGGGCACCACGGCCGCGCCGGTATCGGGGTCGACCTCGATGCCGCCCATCACGTAGTGGCAGGTGGGGCCGACCTCCATCGGCTCCGCGGTGATGTCGACATCGGCCAGCTCCTTGAACTGGTGGTGCATCGACGGCAGCCTGCGCACGATCTCCTCGGCGGGCATCCTGGAGGCGATGTCGAGGTACACGCCGCCGTGTTCGGTGCCGCGCCCCGCCTTCACCTCCTCGTTGATGGCCCTGGCGACCTCGTCGCGGGGGAGCAGGTCGGGGGTGCGGCGCGCGGAATCGTTGTCGCGCAACCACTGATCGGCCTCGGCCTCGGTCTCGGCGTACTGGCCCTTGAACACCGGCGGGATGTAGTCGAACATGAACCGCTTGCCCTCGGAGTTCTTCAGCACGCCGCCGTCGCCGCGCACGCCCTCGGTGACCAGGATGCCCTTCACACTGGGCGGCCAGACCATGCCGGTGGGATGGAACTGCAGGAACTCCATGTTGATCAGGGTCGCGCCCGACCGCAGGGCCAGCGCGTGGCCGTCGCCGGTGTACTCCCAGGAGTTCGAGGTCACCTTGTAGGACTTGCCGATGCCACCGGTGGCCAGCACGACGGCCGGCGTCTTGAACAACACCAGCCCGCCCGACTCGCGCCAGTACCCGAAAGCGCCCGCGATGCGGCCGTTCTCGGTGAGCAGCTCGGTGATGGTGCACTCGGCGAAGACCTTGATCCTGGCCTCGTAGTCACCGGTGGCGGCGAAATCCTCCTGCTGCAGCGAGACGATCTTCTGCTGCATGGTGCGGATGAGCTCGAGGCCGGTCCGGTCGCCGACGTGCGCGAGGCGCGGATAGGTGTGGCCGCCGAAGTTGCGCTGGCTGATCCGCCCGTCGGGCGTGCGATCGAACAGCGCGCCATAGGTTTCCAGCTCCCACACGCGATCGGGGGCCTCGCGGGCGTGCAGTTCGGCCATCCGCCAGTTGTTGAGGAACTTGCCACCACGCATGGTGTCCTTGAAATGGGTCTGCCAGTTGTCCTTCTCGTTGGCGTTGCCCATCGAGGCCGCGCAGCCGCCCTCGGCCATCACGGTGTGCGCCTTGCCGAACAAGGACTTACACACCACCGCGACCGAAAGTCCTTGCTCGCGTGCCTCGATCACGGCGCGCAGCCCCGCGCCGCCCGCCCCGATCACCACGACGTCGTAGTCGTGCTGTTCCAGCTCTGACATGGGTGAACAAGCTCCTCGGGTAGAGGCGATTCAGTCGACGAACCGCAGGTCCGAAATGGTCTGGCTGGCAACCAACATCACGTAGAAGTCGGTGAGAACGAGGGTGCCGAGGGTGGTCCAGGCCAGCGCCATGTGGCGGGTGTTGAGCTTGGAGACCTGGGTCCAGAACCAGTACCGCACCGGATGCGCGGAGAAGTGTTTGAGCCTGCCGCCCGCGATGTGCCTGCACGAATGGCACGACAGCGTGTACGCCCACAGCAGGATCACGTTGACCAGCAGCACGATGTTGCCGAGCCCGAAGCCGAAACCGCCGCTCTCGCCGTGGAACGCGGTGATCGCGTCCCAGGTGTTGATCAGCGAGACCACCACCGCCACATAGAAGAAGTAGCGATGCGAGTTCTGGATGATCAGCGGCAGCCGCGATTCCCCGGTGTAGCGCGCGTGCGGCTCGGCGACCGCGCAGGCGGGCGGGGAGAACCACACCGACCGGTAGTAGGCCTTGCGGTAGTAGTAGCAGGTCAGGCGGAAGCCGAGCAGGAACGGCAGCACCACGAACCCGAGCGGGATCCACATCGGCAGCTCGCCGAACGGCGTGCCGAAATGACTCGATCCCGGCGCGCACGAATCGCTGAGGCAGGGCGAGTAGAACGGCGTCAGATAGTGGTACTGCGGCACCCAATAGGCCGTGCGCACAAACGATCTGATCGTCGCGTAGCCGACGAAGGCGCCGAGCCCGAGCGCGGTGAGCAGGGGAGGTAGCCACCAGCGGTCGGTGCGCAGCGTGCGCGCGGCGATGCGGGCGCGCGTCTTGCTGAAGACGCCCGTCCCGGTCGACGGGGTGGTTGTCGGTGCGGCACTCACGTGGATGCCTCGCTGATTCCTCAGGTGGCGGCGGTTGATCATTCCCCACCGCGATGGATTGTGATGTGGAGCACCATACGCCTGTGTTCGAGCCGCTCGAGCCGGGTCCCGCGCAACCGCCCGCGGCGCATGGCGGTGATCTCGGTCACAGCCGTCACGGCCGTGACGGACGGTCACGCCGGTGCAACAAACGTGTGGTGCCCTGTGAGCATGAGAAGAGCGGCGATCGTGGCGCCCGTTCGCACACCGAGCGGGATCGAGGGTGGGGCGCTGTCCGGCATGCCCGCGCAGTGGCTGGCCACGACCGTGTTGTCGGCCGTGCTCGAGCGGTCCGGCATCGATCCGCTCCGTGTGGAGGACGTCGCGATGGCCTGTGTCGGCGGCGGGCTCGCCGGCGTCCCGGCGCTCGGCGCGCTGGCCGCCCGTGGCGCCGGATTGCCGTTCTCGGTGCCGGGATTCCTCACCGACCGGCACAGTGGCAGCGGCCTGCAGGCCGTGATCACCGCGGCGATGATGGTGCAGACGGGCGCGGCCGACGTGGTCGTCGCCGGTGGCGTCGAATGCGCGACGACCACCGCCGACCCGCCGGGCGGCGTCGCGGGACTGCGCAACGCCGAGTGGCTGGCCAGGTATTACGGCATCGACCGCACCGCCGCCGACGAATTCGCCGCCGCCAGTCACCGCAAGGCGTCGCGGGCCTGGCGGCAGGGCGCGTTCGGGGCCGAGGTGGTGCCGGTCGCGGTCGCCGCCGGTTCGTTCGAGCATCAGATCCGCCGGGACGAGGGTGTGCGCGAAGACCTGTCGACGCACACGCTGGCCGCCCTGCGCCCGCTGCTCGACGACGGCGTCGTCACCGTCGGCAACATGAGCGCGCACCGGCTCGGCGCGTCGGCCTGCCTGGTGGTCGCCGAGGACCGGCTGAGCGAACTCGGCCTGACGCCGATGGCGTTCCTCGCGGGCTGGGCCGCGGCGGGCTGCGACAGCGATGGACCGACGCTCGGCGCCGCGCCCGCGGTGGCCAAACTGCTCGGCCGCACCGGCCGCGCGCTCGACGAGATCGACCTGCTCGAGATCAACGAGGGTTATGCGGTCGAGGTGCTGGCGCTGGCCACCGAATGGGAACTGGACCCGCACGACCGGCTCAATGTGAACGGCTCCGACATCGCGCTCGGGCACCCGGTCGGCGCGACCGGCCTGCGGATCATGACGACGATGCTGCACGAACTGGGCCGCACCGGCGGCCGCTTCGGCCTGGAGGCCATCGCGCTCGGCCACGACCACGGGATCGCGGCGCTGTTCGAGTCCGCCGATTTCGCCGAACCGAGCGAGACCCCGCGCGGTGCGCGCTTCCACGGGGTTCGTGCCAAAAGGCTCGGTCGGCACCGCGCCTGACAGGGGTCGGCGCGACGGCCCTGGGTGGCAGGACCGTCGCGCCGGTGAACAGGTCTGCTATTTGGTCCGCGGCCGCGAGTGGAAGCCGAGACCCTCGTCCTGCGCGCCCATCCAGGCCGCCTCGTCGGACTTGCTGTCGGGGACATAGATCGGTTCGGATCGCCGTGGCGTGGCGAGCTCCGGCGGTGGCGCCTGCTCGAACTCCTCGGCATCGATGACCAGTCGCTCGAGGTCGTTCTCCAACCTGCGCACGGTGGCCGCGTCGCCGTAGTTGGTGCGCAGTGCGCCGATCGATTGCCGGAGTTGACCGACCGCGTAGCGCAGTTCCGCGATGTCGCTGCGTGTCATCGTTACCTCCTGTGTATACGGCGGGCGGACCGACTCATCGGATCACCTGGCACGCCCGTGAAACCCCGGGCCGCACTGCACCGAGTCGTGTGACTCACCACACAACGTGATCTCCACCACAATAACCGAGCTTTTCGGTTTGCGCCCGAAGTTGGCGAGGATTCCGCGATTGCCGTCCGGTAACCATCGGGCCTCAGCCCGCGACCGCGTACTGAGTCCGCGCGCCCGTCCGCGCCCGCTCGACCAGTGCGGCGATCGAGGTCGCGACCTCCTCGGCCCGCTCGAGAATGACGCTGTGCCCGGCCCCTTCGATCCGCACCAGCTCCGCGCTCGCCAGTTGCGAGGCCAGCACGACGGAATGCGTGAACGGCACCATCAGATCGGCGGAACCGGCCAGCACCAGGGTGGGCAGTGTGCCGAGGCGTGGCAGCGTGAGCGCCTCGTCGAAGGTGAGCAGCGAGCTGAGGAATCCGGCCATCGTCAGCAGCGGGGTCTCGCTGAGGATCGCGGTCGCGACCGCGGCGACTCGCCGGTTCACCCGGCCGGTGCCCGCGCTCGCCTCGCGCAGCAGCGGCCCGAAGACCCAGCGCGAGAAGCGTTTCGACGCCTGCATCACCCGCGGCGCGCGCACCACGGCGCGCTGCAGTGACCCGACGGTGTGCCGGTTCAGCAGCCTGCCGAGCCCCACCTCGGTGATGCCGCCCGCCGCCCCCGCGATCAGCCCGATGCCCGCGACGCGCTCGCCGATCGCGGCCGGGAACAGCCGGGCGTAGGCGAGCAGCACCATCGCGCCCATGGAATGCCCGACGAGCACGACCGGTCCGCTCGGCGCGACGGCACGCAGGACCGCGTCGAGGTCGGTGGCGAGATGGTCGATCGTGTAGGTCGCGTGATCGGCGTGGCCGGATTCGCCGTGGCCGCGGTGGTCGTAGAAGACCATCCGCACCTCGGCGCCCCAGTGCGGCAGCAGATGCTCGCGCAGCATGGACCAGGACTCGGTGTGCAGGCAGTGGCCGTGCACGAAGACGACGGTCAGCGCGGCGGTGTCGGCGCCGTGCACCCGGACGGCGATGGGTGTGCCGTCGTCGGCGGTCACGGTGGCGCGGCGGCCCTCATGGTTCGACATCCCGCCTCCCTGCTGATCGTGTACCCGTGTTTCGGGACAGATTTCCGGGGCGTTAGCCCGTCAATCCTTGCGTTACGCAGCTGATGCGCAACCGAATCCGGAGGCGGCTGGACCGTTATGCAGGAAAGTATTCGGTTCTCTAGGGAAGAGGATAGAACTCTGTAGATCGCTGTGAAGAAGGTGGCCGTGAGCTCTTTCTGTCTCTATCTAGGTCAGACGCTAGAACGTCGCAGAGAGCTATACGCTCCGGAGATAGCGGCCGAAATGGGGGACCGTGAACCCGATCGTGCCGCGTTCGGCCGAGTAGATCAGCCCCTTCTTGATCAGCCCGTCCCTGGCGGGTGAGACCGAGGCGGGCTTGCGGCCCAGCTCGGCGGCGACCGCCGCGGTGGCCACCGGACCGTCGTCGCCTGCCAGATCGGCCATCGCCCGCATGTACTCGCGCTCGGCGGGCGTGGCGCGCTCGTACCTGGACCCGAAGAAGCCCACCGCGAGTTCCTCCTCGGCGGTGGGGGAGGCCACCTCGACGTCCTCGGCGCTGATCGGGCTGTCGGGCGCCTGATCCCAGGCCGCCTTGCCGTACGCCTGCACGAAATACGGGTAGCCGTCGGCCTTCTGGTACAGCGAGTCGAGCGCGTCCTCGGTGAACTTCACCTCCTCGCGCTCCGCCGGGACGATCAGCGCGAGATCGGCCGACTCCCGGTCCAGCCGATCGATGCGGTGATAACTGAACAGTCGCTCGGAGTAGCTCTTGGAGGCGGAGAGCACCGCGGGCAGATGCGGCAGGCCGGCGCCGACGACGATCAGCGGCGCGCCGTCCTGGCTCAGCTCGTGGCAGGCGCCGCAGATCGCGGACACGTCGGCGGGACCGAGGTCCTGCATCTCGTCGATGAAGATGCCGATGCCGACGCCGATGTCGGCGGCCAGCGCGGCGGCCTCCTTGAACAGCTCGATCAGGTCGATCTCGATGTCACCCGAATCCGCGCGGCCGGTCACCGCGGGCACGTCGATGCCGGGCTGCCAGCGTTCGCGCATGCCCTTGTCGGCGGTGGCGCGCAGGGCGAAGGCCTTGAGGATGCCGAGGAAATCGTCGACGCGCTCGGGATTGCGGTGCGCCATCGCGATCGCACGCACCGCCATGTGCAGCGCCGAGGCCATCGGGCGGCGCAGATCCTGGTCCGGCCGCGCCTCGATCTTGCCGGTGCCCCAGCCGCGCGAGATGGCGGCCGAGCGAAGCTGGTTGAGCAGCACAGTCTTTCCGACGCCGCGCAGGCCGGTGAGCATCACGCTGCGTTCCGGGCGGCCGCGCGCGATCCGTTCCAGCACGATGTCGAAGGCGGCGAGTTGCTTGTCGCGCCCGGCCAGTTCGGGCGGACGTTGGCCGGCGCCGGGAGCGTATGGATTGCGCACGGGGTCCATGCCGGACAACCGTAGCGCGTTCGCACGGCAGAATCTCGGTAAGTCTGCGTTGTGTCCTAGATACTGCTAGCGAAGCGCAGACGAGCGAGTGGAACGAGAACGGAGCGGCATGTTCGACGAATCCCGCAACGGCGGTCACGACGCGACGCCCCCTTCCTTCGCCCAGATCGTGGCGGGCTGGGCGCTGCCGGAGAACGCGTATCTGGCCGACACGATCCGCCGGGACGTGCTGGCCCTCATCGCCTCCGGTTACGACGACCCGGAGGCGATCGCCGCCGTCGCGCTCGGACCGCTGGTCATGGCGCTCGGCAGGCTAGAGGTCGATCTGGCCGACGCGCGCACCCGCATCGCCGAGCTGGAGCAGGCGGTCCAGCCGCGCAACAACCGCCATTGATAACGCACGGGGTGGCGCGGGAGATGTAGTCGTTACGCGCGCCGACACGCCGGGCGCGCGCCCGTGTTCAGGGCTTTCGCCGACGCGGGAAAAAGACTTGCGCGGTTGGCTGGACACCATGCATCACAGGCCGTAATCTTCTCGTGACTTAGTGGAGTCTGTCGCTTCGTCAGAGGAGCGGCGCCATTGAGTCACCGCCGAATCGTCGTAGTCGCCAAGCGATCCCGACACCGGTGGTGGAGTAGCAAGATCGGAGACTCGTCTCGGTGGGTAAACACAGCTTGCAGCGGGATTCTCGACTGCCGAATTCCGTCAAGGGTGCACTCGTCATGGGTGCGGTGGCCGCCACGACCGGTGCGATGCCCGCGATTTCGCAGGCTGCCACGATCAACATTCCCGGCCTCGGTAACTTCGATCTGCCGCCCGAGCTCGAGCAGCCGGCGCAGCAGGTGGAGAAGCAGCTCCAGGCCATGGTCGCTCCGCAGGGCCAGGCTGCTCCGCAGCTGCCCAGCGTGAACTTCGACAACCCGTTCCAGCAGCAGCAGTCCGCGGGCAACATCGCCCTGGACGCCGCGCGGACCAAGCTCGGCGCCGTCTACAGCTGGGGTGCCGCAGGCCCCTCGAGCTTCGACTGCTCCGGCCTCGTGCAGTGGGCCTACCGTCAGGCCGGCATCGAACTGCCGCGCACCAGCTTCGAGCAGTCGCACGTCGGCGCGCCGGTCTCGTTCGACAACCTGCAGGCCGGTGACATCGTCATCACCAACGGCGGCGGCCACGTCGGCATCTACGCGGGCAACGGTCAGCTGCTCAACGCTGTGCAGTCGGGCACCCCGGTGTCCTACACCCAGCTCAGCGCCGACGACGTCGTGACGGCTCGCCGTATCGTCTAAGGGGTGAGCCCCGCCGAACAACGTTCCCTCACCCAGGCCCGCGTCGATTCGTGGATCTGGGCGGTGCGGTTGTTCAAAACGCGCTCGGCCGCGGCGGAAGCCTGTCGCGGCGGGCACGTGCGTGTCAACGGTGTCACCGTGAAACCGGCGCACCAGCTGAAACTCGGTGACGAGGTCAGGATCCGGCACGCGGGCATCGAACGCATCGTCGTCGTCGAGCGGATCATCCACAAGCGCGTCGGACCACCGATCGCCGCGCAGTGCCTGATCGACCGCAGCCCGCCCCCGCCGCCGAAGGAAGTCCTGGCCTCCATTCCGCAACGTGATCGTGGTGCGGGCAGGCCGACCAAACGTGAACGGCGCGAAACGGATCGGCTGATGGGCCGCGCCGACTAGGTCGTCGTCCGCGCCGCGAGCCTGCTCGCCGCCGCCGTCGCGACAGCGATCGTGCACAGCGTGGCCAGCATGATCGCCGAACCCTCGCCGGGCACCAGGACGCCCAGCTGACTACCCACCGTCACCGCCGCGACCGGCACCCCGATCTGTGCCGCCGCCAGCGCGCCGTACGCCACCGGCTGTCCGAGCACCCGCGCCGCGCAGTGCACCGCGACGGCGCCGAAGCCGAGTGCGAGCCCGAGCAGGATCAGCCGCGGATGCTCGCCGAGTTCACGCAGATCGAGGCGGGCGCCGAGCCAGACGAAGAACAGCGGCGCCAGCAGCCCGTCACTGATGGCGAACACCTGCTTGGCCACCCGCCGCGGTTCGCCCACCCCGGCCACCGCCAGCCCGGCCGCGAATCCACCGAGCATGATCGAGACGTGCAGCGCGCTCGCCACTCCGCACAGCGCGAACACCAGCACCAGGCTCACCCGCAGCTCGAGGGTGAACTTCCGTTCCTCCGACACCTCGTGCACCTGACGCTGCGCGCCGGTCTCCCGCAGATACCGCAGGATCAGGAACATCACCCCGGCGCAGACCGCGATCACCAGTGCGCCGACCGCCGCCCGCAGCGCGTTGCCCGGGTCGATGACCAGCGGCAGCGCCACGATGCAGGCCGTGTCGGCGATGGCGACCTGGGCCGTCAGCGCGAGCACGGGTGGTCCGCTCAGGCCAAGCGAATCGATGATCGGCAAGGCCATCGCCGCCGAGGACGAGGCGAGCAGCACCGCGTAGATCGCCGCGTGCCCGGTGCCGAACGCCTGCGCCACCGCCCAGCCCGCGACCGCGGCGACAACGCCGACCAGCGCGGCCCGCACCACGCCGGCGCCGAGCGCGCCACGCACCGCCGGATCGCGGACCGGCACGTGGGTGCCCGCGGCGAACATCACCAGCGCGAAACCCATGTCGGCGAGGAAGACGAAGATCGGGTCCTCGGCATCGAGGATCCCGAAACCCGTGGTGCCGAAGACGATTCCGGCCAGCAGCTCGCCGAGGATGACCGGCAGATGCCACCGTTTCGGCAGGGCCAGCAGCGGACCGAGCAGCCCGAGCGCGACCACCAGCGCCAGGGTCGTGAAGGTCACGGCATCGTGGCGATCTTGGCCGGGATCTCGGCGTTCTCGTCGGCGAAGTACAGCGCGCACACCCGGTGGTAGCCGTCGGCGATCAGCATCGGCACGTTCCGGCGGCAGTCACCGCGCACGAGCAGGATCGGGGAGAGCTTCTTGCCCTCGTTGATCTTGAGCAGGTCCTTGCGCACATGCGGGTTGTCGGGGGTGAGCGCGGCCAGTTGTGAGGCGCGCAGGATGTCCTTCGCCTTCTTCACGACCACCGGCGCGCTGCGGAGCTGGGCCACGATCGCGTCGACGACCTGCGCGTCGCCGAGCAGATCGAGGTAGTCGGCGGCGGCCGGATAGTCGTGTTCCTCCGGCGTGTTCTTCCACTGCACCTGGATGATTTGCTCTGCCATCGGCTCATCATCCGCCGTGCGCGTGGCGTTAGCGGGCCGGTCGCTGGATGTTGTCGATTGTTTGCGCGATCGGTATGCGCGGGCCGGGCCGGAGAATCACGGTGGTCGCCGTGGGCGCGGATCGCCTACGGTGGCAGACATGGGTGAGTGCGGGCCGATGTTATCGACGCTTCTCGCCTGCTGTGTCGCCACCGCCGCGGCGGTCCCGCGCCTGCTGCGGCCGCGCCCGGCCGATACCGCGTTCCTGGCCGGGCTGGAGCCCGCACCCGCGCCGACGGCGGGCGCGACCGTCGAACTGGTCGCGCTCATGCAGGCCGAACTGTCCGCGCCGACGGCACTCGTCGCCGAGGGCGTGCGGACGCTGCGCAGCACGCCGCTGACCATGTCGAGCTTCCTGGTGCGCCACCCGTCGGCCACCTTCCTCGTCGACGCCGCGGTCTGCACGGGCGTGCACGATCGGGTGCTGCCCGAGCTGCCGTTCCCGGTCCCGGTGTTCGTCGCGCCGGACGGGCCGGTGCACGGGCTGAGCGAGCTGCTCGCCGCGCACGACCTGACCGGCGCCGACATCGACTTCGTCCTGCCGACCCACCTGCACTGGGACCACGTGTCGGGCCTGTACGAACTGCCGGGATGGGTGCCGATCCGGGTGCCCGGCATCGAATACCGGTGGGCGATGGGCGGCTCGCACGCGCCGATGGGTGTCGCCCGCGGCCCCCTGCGCGGCCGGGTCTTCGACCTCTACGAACTCGACGGTCCGCCGGTGCTCACCTTCGCCCGCAGCCACGACCTGTTCGGCGACGGCTCGGTCGTGCTGGTCGACCTGGCCGGACACACGCCCGGCAGCGTCGGCGTGCTGCTCGCCGTCGATGACGGAACGCGCGTGCTGCTGGTCGGCGACGCGGTGTGGAGCAGGCTCCAGGTGGAACTGCTGCGGGAGAAGGCGCCGCTGCCGGGCCAGCTCGTCGACACCGACCGCGACGCCGCCTTCGAGGTGGTCCACCGCCTGCACGCCCTGCCCGCCGACATCGAACTCATCCCCGGCCACGACCGCGCCGCCGTCACCGCCCGCGCGCCCCGCTGACCGTCGTCGCCCGCGCTCCGCACTGACCGTCATCGCCCGCGCACCACATCGACGGTCACGGCCCGCGGCACCGCCTCGGTATTGACCTGCCGCGTTCCACGGTGCGCCGCACTGACCGACGCCAGGCGTCACCGCCGCGTCGAGCTCAGTGCGCGGCGAGCCCCGCCGACACGCTCGCGTAGCGCGGCCGCCAGCCCAGCTCCTCGTGCGCCAGCTCGCTCGAGATCCGCATCGACGTCTCGGACATGAGCGCCCCGATGTAGGGCACGGCGAGCCGGATCATCCACGCGGGCAGCTTGATCGGACGTGGCGTGTCGAGGCGCCGGTGCACCTCGGCGAAGAACTCGCGCCAGGTGATCGGGTTGTCGTCGGCGATGTTGTAGGCGCGCCCGGCGACTCCGCGATCGAGCGCGGCGACCGTCGCGGCGGCCGCGTCCTCCACGTGGATCCACGTGTTCACCCCGCCGGAGCCGAGCGGGCCGACCGGGGCGTGCTTGCGCATCATGTCGGCGAACAGGTCGCTGAACGCGCTGGGCCCGTAGAACAGCCCGTACCGCAACGCGATTCCGTCGACGCCCGGCGCCTCGAACACCTGCTGTTCCCCGGCGACGCAGGCGCGCACCACCTCGTCGGCCACGCCGCCGTTGCAGACGCCGAACTCGTCGCGTTCGGTCACCGGCCGCGCGCCGTGGTCGTGGTAGCCGTAACCGAGGACCAGCGATTGGGCGATGAAGCGGCGCGCGCCGACCGCGTCGGCCGCGGCGAGCAGATTGGCCGTACCGACGGTGCGCAGCAGCCCGGTCGGATCGTCGGCGGGGATCCGGCGCTGCACCTTGGCGTCGCGCAGCGCGGTCGCCTCGTGGACGACCGCGTCGGCCGCGACACCGTCGAGCGCGCGCAGCAGCCCGTCGCGATCGAGCACGTCGGCGGTGATCGGTTCGGCGCCGAGTTCGCGGACCAGGGGATGCGATTCCGGCCTGCGGACGAGGGCCGACACGTGGTGACCGTTGGCGGTCAGCGCGCGGATCAGGGGGCGACCGATGGCGCCGGTGGCGCCGGCGAGCAGAACCTGCATGAGAGTTCCTTTCGGCGAGGTGGGGTGTTTCCCTGCTTCCTGGACGTGCGCGGCCACGCCGATGTGACGGCCTGTGACCGGCTTCACCAGGTCCGACACGGTCTCGCCGTTGTCCGATGTCACGGCGGTTCGGCGGCGTATCGGTGTGTATCGTGCGGCTCATGCGAGTCGACGGTCGGGAGATTCCGGTCACGGGAAGTCTCCTGCAGCCGCTGATCCGGCGTACCAGCGACATCGTCCGGGTGGTGCTGGCGGCGATCGGCGTCGGGGTGGTGGTCGCGGGTTCGCTGATCACCCGGCCGGAGTGGCTGGCGCTGGAGCAGTCGGTGTCCGAGATCATCGGCTTCCTCAGCCCGGACCAGTCGAACCTGGTGTACCTGATCTACGGAATGCTGATCCTGGCACTGCCGTTCGCGATCCTGATCGAGCTGGTGCTGCGCAGGCAGTGGAAACTGCTCGCCGGGTACGCGGCGGCCGGGCTGCTCGCGGTGCTGGCACTCTCGATCACCGGCTCCGGCATCTCGACACCGAAATGGCACATGCCGGTGCCGGACCGGTTCGACTCCTTCCTGTCGCAGTTCCTCGACGATCCGCGCTGGATCGCGATGCTGGCGGCCATGCTCACGGTGTCGAGCCCGTGGCTGCCGGTGCGGCCGCGGCGCTGGATGTGGTTCCTGCTGTTGATGTTCGCGCCGATCCACCTGGTGGTGAGCTCGGTGGTTCCGGCGCGGGCCATGCTCGGGCTGGTGGTCGGCTGGCTGGTCGGCGCGGTGATCGTCTGGCTCGTCGGCACGCCCGCGCTCGAGGTGCCGCTGGACGCGGCCGTACGGGTGCTGGCCCGGCGCGGCTACACCGTCAAGACCTTCCGGGTCGACCGGCCCGCCGGCCGTGGCCCGCTGCTGCTGGCGACCGAGGTCGACGGGCCCGAAGCCGAATTGATCGTCGAGATGTACGGCAAGAACCAGCGCAGCTTCGGCGCGATCAAGCAGGTGTGGCGCTGGATCACCTTCCGCTCCAGCGAAACCGCGCCGCTGCACGGCTCGATGCACCGGGCCGTCGAACACCGCGCGCTGCTCGGCATCGCGATCGGCGACCTCGGCATGGCCGACTCGCACCAGATCGCGGTGGCGAGCCTGGATCGCGGCTGGACCCTCTACGCGCACACCCTGCCCCGCGGCACCCCGATCAAGACGCTGTCGGCGCAGGTGCTGCCCGGGGTGTGGCGGTCGCTGCTGCGGCTGCACGAGAACCAGATCAGCCTCGGCGACCTGCAGCCCGGCTACCTGCGAGTCTGCCAGGGCGACACGCTGTTCGGCGGTTTCGCGGCCGCCGAGTTCGGCGCCACCGACGCGCAACGCCAGACCGACATCGCCCAGTTGCTCGTCACCACGACCTCGCTGTACGGCAAGCACGAGGCCGTCTCGGCGGCGATCGACGCGCTCGGCGAGACCGCCGTCGTCACCGCGGCGCGGCGCCTCACCAAATCCGCCATGCCGAACGGCATCCGCAAGACCGTGCCGCAGTGGACCAAGGTGGTGGCCACCGCCCGCGAGGAGATCCGCGAGCAGACCGGGCACGACCGCATCCAGGCCGCCCAGCTCACCCGGTTCACCCGCAACCAGATCATCCAGCTGGTACTGCTGTTCGCGCTGGTGTATGTGGCCTACCCGTTCTTCAGCCAGGTGCCCACCTTCTTCAGTCAGCTGCGCACGCTGAACTGGTGGTGGGCATTGCTCGGACTGGTGATCTCGGCGATCACCTACGTCGGCGCCGCCGCCGCGCTCGGGGCGTGCGCGGGCTGGGTGGTGCGGTTCCGCGATCTGTTCCTGGAACAGCTGGCCAACACCTTCGTCGCGACCACCACGCCGGCCGGGGTGGGCGGACTCGCGCTGAGCGTGCGCTTCCTGACCCAGGCGGGCGGGATGACGACGATCGGCGCGACCGCGGCGGTGGCGCTGCAGCAGTCCTCGCAGGTGATCACCCACCTGGTGCTGCTGGTGATCTTCAGCGTGGTGGCAGGCACCTCCACCAATCTCGCGCACATCGTGCCGGACGCGACCGTGCTCTATCTGGCGGGCGGCGTCGGTGTCGGGCTGATCGGCGCGTTCATGTTCGTGCCGAAACTGCGCAAGTGGGTGAATCATTCGGTGCGGCCGCAGTTGCGCGAGGTGCTCGGCGAACTGGCGGGCCTGGTGCGCGACCCGGTCCGGTTCTCGATGATCATCGGCGGCTGCGGCGCCATCACCCTCGGCCAGGCGCTGACGCTGTGGGTGAGCGTCGAAGCGTTCGGCGGCGGAACGGATTTCGTCGCCGTCACCATCGTCACCATGATCGGCGGCACGCTGGCCTCGGCCGCGCCGACACCCGGTGGCGTCGGCGCGGTCGAGGCGGCCCTGATCGGTGGTCTCGCCGCCTTCGGCGTTCCCGCCGAGATCGCGGTGCCCGCCGTCCTGCTCTATCGCGTGCTGACCTGCTGGATTCCGGTCCTGCTCGGCTGGCCGGTGATGCGCTGGATGGGCGAGAAGAACATGATCTGAGGCCGGGATCAGCCGGCGCGCAACGCGATCAGCAGCCCGTCCTTCTCACAGACCGACGGCGTCGCGGCCGACTGCTGCGCGTGGCACTGCCACCCGTCGACGGTCATCGCGTCCGAGGGGCTGATCGTGGTGACGTAGGTGGTCGCCACCGTGATCGCCTCGGTGCAGCCCGGCCGTCCCGCCGCGTTGCCGACCGCGATGACGGTCCGTGAACCGCCGCCCGCGTCGGTGACCGGTCCGCAGTTGACGTCCTCCGGGTACGGCGGCGGCACGGGCGGCACGTCGCTGGTGGTGGTGACCGGCGGCTTGGTCGGGTCGACGGTGCGGATCGGGGTCGTCACCGGTGGTCGCGGAGTGGCGGGCGCCGCGTCGCCCCGCAGGCCGATGGTCAGGCCGTCCTTGAAACACACGTGCGGAACCGTGGTGTCGGGCTGCGCCTCGCAAGTCCAGCCGTCGACGGGTACCGCCTGGCCGTCGCGCGGCGTGCCCAGATAGTCGGCGACCACGGTGAACGCCTCGGTGCAGCCCGGCCGACCCGCCGCGGAGACGAACGCGATCACATCGGCGGTGCCACCGTTGCCACCGGTGACCGGCCCACAGTTCACATCAGCGAGCGGCGGCGGCTCAGGCGCGGGCGGATGGGTCGGACTCGGCGAGGGCAGGGGAGCGGTCCCCGTGAGGTTCGCCCTGGTCGTCGTCGCGGCAGGGTTGCCGGTGCTGGTCGCATGCGCGGAGTGGTCCTCCTTCTTGTCGTCCCCGCAACCGGACACACCGACGAGCACCGCGAGCGCGGCGACAGAACCGGCCGCGAACCGAATGGTCTGCACAGAACCTCCAGGAGTTGTATAGCTGTCCAGTTGCCGTTCGCATTCAATCATGGTGGCGCACAAGGGTGTCTGATCCACGCTGGGTGTTGGTGTGGGAAGTTTGCCGTCGATTCACGGTTGGCGGTGTTGTTGCCGTGTGGTTGCCGAGGGGCTGGTCGGTTGGTTCCTCGGGGTGATCGGGGGCTCGACGTGAACCATCCCACAGCGCGGTCAGCTGCGTGCAGGGTGTCGTTTCAGCGCATAAACTGTCTGGGACGTGACCGGATGATGACCGAGAGGTGTTGTTTCGATGGGATCCCGGACGGTGGTCGCCGACGTCGCCGACGAGTTGGCGCGCCGGGTGGCCACCGGTGAATACCGGCCCGGCGAACTCATGCCATCGGTCCGCCAGGTCGCCGACGAGTTCGGGATGAACCGGGCCACCGCGCAACTCACCCTCGGCAGGCTCGAGTCCTACGGTTTCGTCGAGGCGCGCCGCGGCAAGGGCTTCACGATCCGCGATGTCAGGGAAGAGGGCGGCATGGACGCCTACCGGCATCTGTTCCGGTTCTCCGTCACCGCGCCTGCCGTCGCGGCCGAGATGTTCACCGACATCGTCGAGGTGGAGCGCGGCATCGTGCTCGAGGCGCTGCTCGGCTACACCGAGGCGGAGAAGGTGCTCGACCCGGCCGGGCTGGCCGCCGCCGTCGACGAGCTGGAGGCGCTGGCGCGCCAGACCGTGCCCGATCACGTGCGCATCATCGAGGCCGAGATCGCCCTCGTGCGCAGGCTGCTCGGCGTGCTGGGGATGAGCATGCAACGCGCCGTGCTGAATTCGGTGGCCGACATGGTCGTCGAGGTGCCGGAGGCGGTGGCCGCCTACTTCGCGGTGGCCCCCGATCTGCACGTGCTCGTCTGGCGCGCGCTGCTCGCGGTGTGGGACGCGGGCTCGGCGCCGACGGAGGCTCAGCTCGCTCTGTTCGAGGACCTGTTCGCGCTGTACCACGAGAAGGTCATCGCCCGCTTCGACGAACTCGTCGGCGTCGAGCCCGCCGAAACCACGGCCGCGACCGCCTGAGCGGCGCTCAGCTGTCTGGGTCGGGCTTGTGGTGATGTCCGTGCGGCAGCATCGAGCCGATGAGGGTGCTCACCGGTAGTGGCCGGGTGGAGGAGAGCCCGGAGCCGACCATCACGCCCAGCGCGATCGACATCACCGAAAGCAGCGCCGACACCACCACTTCCAGCCCGCTCGCGGCCGTGGTGCCGGTGGTGTGCAGGACCATTTCGGAGACCCCGGTGAGGCTGATGCCGCCGGGCACCAGCATCCAGAACGCGGGCAGGAACGCCACCTGGCGCGGCGGGGCGTTGGTGCGGCTCTGGATCAGGTAGGCGGCGGGCACCGCGACGAGCCCACCGAGGAACGTGCCGGTCAGCGGGCCCGAGATCGTCTTGCCGAGGAACTGCGCCGCGTAGGTGACGTAGAGGACCAGCAGCAGCCAGCCCACCGAGTTCTGCGGCGCGCTGGAGCGCCAGGAATGGCCGTACCCGATCAGCAGCACACCGACCAGCGGCGCCCACCAGCCCAGTTGCGCGCTGCTCACCGGCGCGTCGCTGAGCGGCCCGAGCAGGCTGATCCCCACGTAGAGGCCGAACGCGAGCAGGAACAGCATGTTGATCCCGTAGACCACCCGGCTGGCCCCGGCGACCAGCGAGCCGTTCGCCAGCTCGATGGTGCCGTTGGTGAGCATCGCTCCCGGCAGCAGGGTGGCGATGGCCGGAATCAGCAGCTGGTTGGGCTGACCGCCCGCGAGCGTGCCGGGAAAACCGAAGGCCAGCACCGCGACCACCGCCGCGGCCACCACCGGCAGGGCCAGCGAGACCAGCCGGATCTTCGCGGCGAGCTGGGTGAGCGTGCCGACGACCAGCCCGAGCACCACGTATCCGACCAGGGCCCGCGCTCCCGGGTTCAGCATCATCCCGAGGCCGACGGTCAGCACCACTTGCCCGAGCAGGATCAGCCACGGCGGGCTGCCGGGTTTCGCCGACAGGATCGCGTCGAGCTCCTTCGACGCCTGCGCCGGCGGCGGGGCGTCCCTGTCGATCTTGTCGATGAGGCGGTAGAGCCCGGCGATCTGGTCCAGCGGCAGCGTGTCGACGGTGGTGTCGAGCATGTCGACGGTCGGGCCGTCCTCGGTGCGGGTGCGGACGAACACCGCGGTCGGCAGCACCATGAAGTGGATGTTGTCGGTGCCGTAGCGCCGGGACAGCCGGTCCAGGATCTCCTGCACCCGCGCCGAGGTTTCGCTCGCGCCGACCAGCGCGACGCCGATGCGGCACAGCAGGTTCAGCAGATCGGCGGGTACCGGCGGGTCCACCGGGCGCGGCGGCGGCGCGGCCGCGTACTCGGCGCGGGCCTTGGCGATGGCCGCGGCCACCCGGCGGCTCGTCGCCGCCCAGGCACTGCTCATCCGATCCGCAGCCATGTCACCGCCGTCCGCAACCGTGGGGCAATGAAGCTCCACCCGGCATCCGGGTGAGATACCGCGAGTGTAGGGCAGGTGTGGCGGGTTCGCGCCCGATGCCGGGTGCGGCCGGTGGTTACCGGCCGGCACCCGATCGCGTCAGCTGTTGAGCTTGCTCAGCCGATCGCAGGCGGTGACGTACTCCTCGACCAGCCGGTTGACGACGTCGGCACTGCGCTCGATCTTGTTCATCATGCCGACCACCTGGCCGACCGGATTGAAGTTCACGTCCTTGGCGGCCTCGGGGTAGCGGTGGCCACGCTTGACGCCGTCGAGGGCGACCATCATCTGCAGCGGCATCGGCAGCGGGTCGGGGGTGTCGGTCGACTCCCAGGCGTCGGTCCAGTCGTTCTTCAGCATGCGGCACGGCTTGCCGGTCCAGGACCGCGAGCGGACGGTGTCGTGGCTGGTGGCCTCGAGGTAGGTGTCCATCTGCGCGGGCGGCACGTTGGCCTCCTCGACGGTCAGCCAGAGCGAACCGGTCCACGCGCCCTGGGCGCCCATGGCCAGCGCGGAGGCGACCTGCGCGCCGTTGCCGATGCCGCCTGCCGCGAGCACCGGGGTGTCCCCGATCGCCTCGATGACCTGCGGCCACAGCACCAGCGAGGACACCTCGCCGCAGTGCCCGCCGCCCTCGGTGCCCTGGCACACCACGAAGTCGAGTCCGGCCGCCTTGTGGTTCATCGCGTGCTTGACCGAACCGCAGAGCGCGCCGATCACCCGGCCGGAGTCCTGGATCTTCTTGACGACGTCCTCGGGCGGGGTGCCGAGCGCGTTGGCGACCAGCTTGGCCTTCGGGTGGTTCAGGATCACGTCGACCTGCGGGCCCGCGGTGGTCGCGGTCCAGCCGAGCAGCTCGTTGTGGTGCTCGCCGTCGGGCAGCGCGGGCACGTTGTGATCGGTGAGGATCTGCTGAGCGAAGTCGCGATGGCCCTGGGGAACCATCTGCGCCAGCTGCTTTTCCAGCTGTTCGGGGCTCAGGCCTTCGACGCCCTTGCCCTCGTACTTCGACGGGATCACCAGGTCGACGCCATAGATGCCGTTCACGTGCTCGTCGAGCCAGGCCAGCTCCACTTCGAGCTGTTCGGCGGTGAAGCCGACGGCGCCGAGCACGCCGAGTCCGCCCGCGTTGCTCACCGCTGCGACGACATCGCGGCAATGGGTGAAGGCGAAGATGGGGAACTCGATGCCGAGTTGTTCGCAGAAATCGGTACGCATACCGAACTGTAACACGTTCTAGTTTCCTGGAAAGGGGCAATTTCAGGTGGCGGCGTCCTCCATCGCCGTCAGCGAATCCTCCAGGTGATCGAGCAGTCGATGCAGGTCCGGCAGGGTGCGGCGGCAGCCGACCAGGCCGAAGTCGAGGTTGTCGCCGTTGGAGGTGAGGGTGATGTTCACGGCCTGCCCGTCCAGGGGGATCGACAGCGGGTAGCTCGCGTCCAGCCGCGAGCCGTTCCAGTACAGCGGCTCCCGCGCGCCGGGCACATTAGAGATGACGATGTTGAACGGCGGCGTGCCCATCGACGCGAAGCCCGGCAGCAGCATCGCCGCCATCGGGCTCAGCATCAGCCCGGCCACGGCCAGGGTCTGCGCGGGCGTCAGTGAGCGGTAGACCTCCTTGTTGCGCCGCGTCGACTCGCTCACCGTCTGCAACCGCGCCAGCGGATCGGCGATGTCGGTGCCGAGATTGCACAGCAGCGCGGCGATCTTCACGCCCTGGGTGTCGGTGTCGTCGGCCTCCCGCAGCGACATCGGGACCAGCGCGATCATCGGCTTGTCCGGCAGCGCGTCGCGCTCGAGCAGGTAGCCGCGCAGCGCGCCCGCCGACATCGCCAGCACCACATCGTTGACCGTGGTGCCCGTCGCCTTCTTCACCTGCTTGATCCGGTCCATCGACCAGCTGCGCACCGCGCAGGTCCGCGCGCCGCCGATCGGCACGTTGAACAGCGTGCGCGGCGCCTCGAACGGCAGCGTCAACTGCTGCTGTAGCAGGCCGGTGCGAGTGGCCCGCATCAGCGCCGCCGTCGACGAGCCCGCCGCGGCCAGCCCGCCGAGCAGACCGCCGCGTTCCGTGCGCGGTGCCCGCGCGCGTTCCTTACGCGGCAGGTTCCACGGCGGCATCGGCGTGCTCGACGGTTCGGTCGTGAGCGTGCGCCGCAGCAACCGCTGCGCGGAGACGCCGTCGATCAGCGCGTGGTGCATCTTCGAATACAGCGCGAAGCGGCCGTCGGCCAGGCCCTCGACGAAATGCAGCTCCCACAGCGGGCGGTGCCGGTCGAGCAGGGCGCTGTGCAGCGTGGAGGCGTGATCGAGCAGCTGCCCCATCCGGCCCGGCGCGGGCAGTGCGCTGCGCTTGACGTGGTAGTCCAGGTCGACCTCGGCGTCCTGGGTCCAGGCCAGCTGCGGCGCGCCGAGCCAGGTGGCCGGGCGCTTGCGGAAGGTCGGCCTGCAGGTCTGGTCGGCGAGCAGGGTGTCGCGGAACTCGCGCAGATAGTTCGGCCCCGCGTCCTCGGGCGGCTCGAACAACTGCAACGAGCCGACGTGCATCGGGTGCTCACGGGATTCCGCGAGCAGGAACAGCGCATCCAACGGTGCGATGAACTCCATGACAGATCGCCCCCTGACGAGAGTGGTACGTGCATGTCTTCAGACGATCGACCACGCTGTCGGGTCGGCATGGTGACGCATCACATGCCGAGTTCCAAGTTACCCGGATCACCCGCCTCGCGTCAGGTGAACAGGGGCACCCGCGCGGCGCTCACACCTTGGCAGGCTCGGCCTGACGCGGGTCGGCGGGGTCCTCGGCCGCGTCGGCGAGGCGCAGCTGCGCGGTCTGCTCGGCCGCGGGCACCTCGGGCTGTTCGACCTGCTCGGGCTGTTCGGGCTCTTCGGCGGCGGGCTCCTCCGCCGCGGCCTCGACTTGCGGTTCGGCGACCGGCGGCGCGGGGGCCGGGACCGGCTGGACCGCAGTGCCTTTCGTGGGGATGTCGATGCCGAGTTCGGCCCGGGTCGTCTCCACCAGCGCCCGCTCCTGCTCGGCCGCGTGCCGCATCGCCTTCTGCCACAGCGAGGCCATCTCCTCGAGTTCCTCGACCGTGGCCTCGGGGTCGATGTGCAGCTTGAGCCGCTGCATGGTGATGTGCTGGGCGGCGGTGAGGGTGCGCAGCAGGTCTTCGCACTTGTTCGGGATGCGGCGGTGCGCGACGACCCGCAGCCTGGTCAGCATCGCGGTCGGGCGGTCCCAGATGACCTTGTGGATCTGCGCGCCGACCCCGTCGATCTCCTCCGCGGTGACCAGGTCCCACTCGCCGCAGCTGGTCAGATCGGCGCGCACCGAGGCCGAGGTCTCCAGGATCGCGGCGACCGCGGCGAGCACCGCTTCCCGGCGCCACGCCTCGTGATCACGTTGGTCGCCAACCATGTTCGACAGCTCGACGTGGCGCTGCGCGGCGTCCAGCGCCTGCCTGCCGCGCTCGTCGGCGGCCGCGATGCCCTCGCGGTGCGTGCGGTTGTTGACGATGACGCCGGCGAGAACTGCGGCGGCGACGGGGAGCGAGCCGAGGAGGGGGAGCCACTGAGTCACCCGCCGATCATTGCATCGAGGCACCGCGCAGTCACCATGATCGGCGCGTTGCCCGGGGATGTCACACGGAGTGTCGTGCTCAGCGCGGCGCCGGGACGCCGTGCAGAAAGCCGACGAGCGGGGCCAGTTCGGGGATCTCCTCGGCGTCGGCGAGCGCCTGTTCGAGGGTCCGATCGTGCGTCGGGCGCGCCTTTTCGTAAGCGGCTCTTCCGGTTTCGGTGAGCTCGGTGTAGATGCCGCGGCGATCGTCGGCGCACAGCACCCGGACGAGGAAGCCGCGATCCTCCAGCCGGTTCACCAATCGTGTTGTCGCGCTCGCCGACAACGCGGCGGCGCGGGCGAGCTGGGAGATCCGCATGTGCCAGCCGTCCTGGCGGGCCAGCGCGTCGAGCACGGTGTATTCGACGACCGAGAGTTCGTGCGCGCGCACCAGCTCACGCTCGAGCGCGGTCTCGATGTGCCCGTGCAGCGCGGCCAGGGTGCGCCAGCCGGTCGCGCGCACCTCGACGGCGTCATCTGCAATACCCATGTGCCGAGCATACCTGGCGGTTGCAATAGAGCGCGTGTGCAACTATCGTCGCGTGCAGTTAGTTGCACACGCTGGTTATCGGCTCATGGTGAAAGGAAGCGTGCACATGCCACTCGGCCTCATCGCCCTCGCGCTCGGGGGCTTCGGCATCGGACTCACCGAGTTCGTCATCGCCGGGCTGCTCTCGCCGGTCGCGGCCGACCTCGGCGTCTCGGTGCCGACCGCGGGCTACCTCATCTCCGGCTACGCGCTCGCCGTCGTCGTCGGCGCCCTCGCGCTCACGCCGGTGGTCAACCGCTGGCAGCCCAAGCGCGCCCTGCAGCTGCTCATGGTGCTGTTCACGGTCGGCAACGCGGCCTCGGCGCTCGCGCCCGGCTACGCCGCCCTGCTCGGCGGCCGGGTCCTGGCCGCGCTCGCGCACGGCGCCTTCTTCGGCATCGGCGCCGTGCTCGCCGCCACCCTGGTGGCGCCGGAGAAGAAGGCGGGGGCCATCTCGATCATGTTCGGCGGGCTCACGATCGCCAATGTGCTGGGCGTTCCACTCGGCACGTTCGTCGGCCAGCAGTGGGGCTGGCGCGCGACCTTCGCCGTGATCACGGTCGTCGGTCTGCTCGCCCTGGCGGGCATCACCGCGCTGGTCCCCGATGCGCCGGCCACCGCGACCCGTCCGGACCTGCGTGCCGAGCTGTCGGTGTTCCGCAACACCCAGGTCTGGTACTCGCTGGCCATGACGGTGCTGGTGTTCGGCGGCATGTTCGGTGCCTTCATGTACATCGAACCGCTGCTCACCCGCGTCACCGGCTTCGCGGACGAACTGGTGCCCTGGCTGCTCGTACTGTTCGGGGTCGGCCTGTTCCTGGGCAACCTGTTCGGCGGCCGCTGGGCCGACCGCGCGCTGACCCGCACGCTGCTCGGACTCACCCTCGCGCTCGCGATCGCCCTCGCCGCCTTCGCGCTGCTGGCCGACAGCAAGATCGCGGCGCTGCTGTTGCTGCCCGCCATGGGCTTCTTCGGCTTCGGCGCCACGCCGGGTCTGCAGATGCGGGTCCTCGATCACGCGGGCGCCGCACCGACTCTCGCGTCCTCCGCCAATATCGCCGCCTTCAATGTCGGCAACTTCCTCGGTGTATGGCTCTCGGGTCTGGCGATCAGCGCCGGGTTCGGCTGGGTCTCGCCGCTGTGGGTCGGCGTCGGGTTCGCGGCGACCGGGCTGGTGGTGCTGATCGTGGCGACCAGGTCGGCGCGGGCGGCAAAGCCGGTGGTCCCGGAACCTGTTGCGGTCTAGGAGCTCTGCGCCGAGTGGCGGAATATTGGTGAAAGTTGTCATTTCAGCCACTAGCGCCGGGACCTGCTCACCGAAATCATAGGATGAACTGGGGAGCGCCGTGCTCGCCACGGGATCGGAAATGGTGGGTGAGCCGGGTGAGTAGGCGCGGGTGGGTCCTGTTCCTCGCCCTCGGAGTGATCTGGGGTGTGCCGTACGCGATGATCCGCATCGCGGTCGAGAGCATCGACCCGGTGGTCGTCGCGTTCGGCCGCACCGCGATCGGCGGCCTGCTCCTGTTACCGATCGCCCTGTACACCAACGCCTTCCGCGGCGTCCTCGCCCGCTGGCGGATGCTGCTCGCCTACACCGCCCTCGAGATCATCGGCCCGTGGGTGCTGCTCGGCTACGCCGAACAGACCCTGCACAGCTCCACCGTCGGCATCCTGCTCGCCGCGGTGCCGTTGATCGCCGTCGTCCTGGTGACGACGCTCGGCCACGACCGCTTCGACGGTCGCCGCACGCTCGGTCTCGCCGTCGGCTTCGCCGGTGTCGCGGCCCTGGTCGGCCTCGACATCGACCTCACCGCCCCGGCGGCGCTGGCTGCGGTGGCCCTGGTGACCATCGGCTACGCCATCGGCCCGATCATCTACGACCGCACCCTCGCCGACCTGCCCGCGCTCGGTGTGGTCACGGCGTCGCTGCTGCTCGCGGCCCTGGTCTACACCCCGTTCACCGCGGTGTCCTGGCCCGAGCACATCCCCGCCGACGCGGCCTGGTCGGTGCTCGGGCTCGCCGTGATCTGCACGGCCGCCGCGTTTCTCGTGTTCTTCGCGCTCATCGCCGAGGTGGGCCCGGCGCGGGCCACCGTGGTCACCTACATCAATCCGGCGGTGGCGATCGTCCTCGGCATCGCCGCGCTCGGCGAACCGCTGACGATCGGCATGGCGATCGGCTTCCCGCTCGTCATCATCGGGTCGATCATCGGCACCCGCAGCGCCACCGCGCGGGTGCGCGACGCGGAACCCGTCCGGGCCTGAACACGCGAAAACCCCGGCGGGCGATGGCCCACCGGGGTTTTCGCGTCGGTGCCTAGTTCGTCGGAGCCGGCGTGGTGGTCGTCGGCGCGACGGTGGTGGTCGGCGCCACCGTGGTGGTGGGCGCCGGGGTCGTCGTGGTCGGGGCGGGCGCGCCGGCCTGGTTCGTCGCGGGCTCCTGCACCACCGGCGCCTGCGTCGTGGTCGACGGGGTGGTCGTCGACGGGGCGACCGTGGTCGACGGAGCGGTCGTGCCGGCGCTCGTCTGCGCGGTCGTCGACGGCTCCGTGGTCTTGGTCGTCGTGCTCGACTTGGCGGTCGTGCTGCTCGGCGCCGCCGCGGTGGTGGTCGTCGCGGGCTTGGTCGGCGCCGCGAGCGCGGCGGTCACATCGGCGTCCTCCGGCGCGGACTTGGTGTTCACCTGCTCGCCCGCCTGCGCCTGCTTGGCCAGGTGGGTCAGCCATGCCGCCGCGTACTCGGCCGAGGTGAGCGGCTTGCCGTTGGCTGCGTCGGAATCACGCCAGTAGTCGAAGTGGTGACCGGTGCCGTTCGGGCCGAGGGTGAGCTGGTACGGATCGCTCATCGCCACCGGGATCGTGTTCTGGTTCGTCACGATCAGCCCGACGATCTCGTTGAAGATCTTCTGCGGCAGGTACGCCAGCGGCGAGATCTGCTCGGCGGCGATGGTGTCGGCCTTGGCGGGCGCCTTGGTCTCACCCGGCTTGTAGTCCGGGTCCGAGACCTTCAGCAGCACGTCGAGGAAGGTCTCGTCGCTGGCCATCCAGTTCGGGTTGGCGGCGATGTCGGCGAAGGCCGCCATCGCGATCCGGCCGAGGGTGAACGCCATGTCCTGGCCGGTGGCCGGGGTGAGGCCGTCGCGCTGCAGGTCGTCGACGTTGATCTGCCTGCCCACGTTCGCGGCCAGCTGCAGCAGGGAGATGTTCTCCGGCGCCGCGCAGGTGAGGTCGCCCTCGGAGCAGAACGAGGCGATCTTGCCGTTGAGCGCGCCGAAACCGCCGCCGGTGGTCGCGCCCTGACCCGAGATCGGCTTCGTGCCGTTCTGGTACTTCTGGTCGAAGCCGTCGGGGTTGGCGAAGGGGTCCTCCGCGCCGATGAACGGGCCGTCGCCCGCCTTGCGGCCCGGGTCGGCGAACATCACGACGCCGAGCACGTCATCGGGGTCGACGGTCGCGTAGCCGTCGGCCGGGTCGTCGTTGCCGATGCCCTCGGCGACGCGGCGCACCACATCGGCGCCCTCGCTGTAGCCGACGATGGAGAACTTGGTGTCGGGGCAGGCCGCCGAGATCTCCCGCATCACCCGCTGGGTGTTGGCGACGCCGGCGTTCACCGCGTCCTCGTAGGTCGACATGTCGGCCGGGTAGGCGATGTACACGGCCGCGTATTCGCCCTCGGCGAGGTCGTCCCGTGGCGCGTTCACCACCGGATCGACCCACACGCTGGAGTGGTCGCCCGAGAGCGCGGCGGGCAGTGGGTTGCCGTTGGCGTCGAGCAGCATCGCCGTCGTGCCTTCGACGGGTGTGTCGTTGCGGCCTGCGACGGAGATGGTCACCATCTCGCGGCACTCGGTGACCGAGGTCGTGAGCTGGTACGTCGGCGACTCGGGTCCCGAAGTCACCGCGAACGACGCGGCGACGATGGCCGCGACGCCCAGCGCGGCGGGCGCGGCGACAGCCGAGGCGATGCGATGTTTCGCAAGGAACTCGCGCAGATTCATAGTCTGATCCCGTTCGGAAAACCTACAGGTGGGCAGGCCCCCCGACGGGCCGTTTGTCACGGGGATTGTCGCGGCACCCCACGAGATCGTTACTGGCGCGAACAGGAACCGCCGGCCGGACGCCCCCGCGGTGGCGGGCGGCGGGGGAGCCGGGCTCAGAGTCGCCGTGTAATTGCTCGCCCGTCGGCTATCGACTGATCGACCGGCGGGACCATAGAATTGCCTATCGCTGTGCCGCGTTTTCCGGGTCCTCGGGACGATCGAATCTCCGCCTGTTCGAGTTGGTATCCAAGAAGGTGACCGATGTCCGTTTCCCGGAATGTTCTGGCATTGCTCTGCACGCTCGGGCTCCTGGCCGCGGCGTGTTCCTCGGACGACAGCGCCGAGAACCACGAAGACCCGGCGCGCGCCGACGCGATCATGCGGATCGTCGACGACTACATGCGCGAAGCGCACCTGAAATCGGTGATCGTGCGCGTGACGATCGACGGCGAGGAGATCGTCACGCAGGCGCGTGGCGAATCCATGACCGGCGTTCCCGCCACCACCGACATGCATTTCCGCAACGGTGCCGTCGCCATCTCCTATGTCTCGACGCTGCTGCTGATCCTGGCCGACGAGGGGAAATTGAGCCTCGACGACAAACTCTCGAAATACCTGCCCGACATTCCCGAAGCCGACCGCGTGAATCTGCGTCAACTCGCCCAGATGACCTCCGGCTACCACGATTTCGTGCTGGGTAACGAGAAGTTCGCCGAGATCGCCTACGCCGACCCGTACAAGGCCTGGACCACCCGTGACCAGCTGGCACTCGCGATCGACGACCCGCTGTGGTTCGAACCGGGAACCAACTGGGCCTACGCGCACACCAACTACGTGCTGCTCGGACTGGCGCTCGAGCGGATCACCGGCAAGTCGCTCGCGGACGCGCTCCAGGAGAAAGTGCTCGACCCACTCGACCTGAAGAACACCACCCCGAACCTGACCCCCTACATTCCCGAGCCGGTGCTGCACTCCTTCACCTCCGAACGCCGCGAGTACTTCGGCCTCGCCGCCGACGTCCCGTTCTACGAGGAGGCGACCTACTGGAACCCGTCGTGGACGCTGAGCCACGGCGCCATCCAGACCAGCGACATTCGCGATCTGGAGCGCAGCGCCGTCGCCATCGGCAGTGGCGAACTGCTCTCCGAGGAGTCGTATCGGGCGATGACGACCACCGATCTGCGCGGGAAGACGACGGCGGTCCCCGGCTGCGTGAATTGCCGGCCGCTCGACGATTTCCAGACCTATGGGCTCGGCCTGTGGCTCACCGGCGACTGGTCGTATCAGAACCCGCTGTTCTACGGCTGCGCGGCGGTCAACGCCTATCTGCCGTCGAAGAAGATCGCGATCGCGGTGGCCGTCACCTATCTGCCCGAGGCGTTCAGTGCCTCGGGCGGCTACTCCAACGGCGGCGACGCGCTGTTCCGCAAGATCGGCGCGTACCTCGCGCCCGACGACGCGCCACCGATCAAGCGCGAGGCCCCACCGCAGGGTGGGTCGTAGCCGATGGCCGATTGGGACGGCGCGGGTTACGCCCACATCAGCGGACTCCAGCGCGCGATGGCCACCGCCGCGATGGAGTCGGTGTCGGTGGCGGGTTCGGAGCGGGTGCTCGATATCGGTTGTGGCGACGGCTACGTGACGCGCCTGATCGCGGCCCGCGTGCCCGGCGGATCCGTGCTCGGCCTCGACCCGTCACCGCGGATGATCGAGGTCGCCCGCACCGCCGACGACCAGCTCACCAACGTCGGCTTCCAGGTCGGCGACGTCACGACCATGACCTTCCCGCCCGAATTCGACCTCGTCGTCTCCTTCAACGCCCTGCACTGGGTCACCGACCAAGAGACCGCGTATCGCGATATCGCCGCGGCGCTCGCGCCGGGTGGCCGGGTGCTCGTGCAGTACGTCTGTGACGGCACGCGCCCGAGCGTCGAGGACGTCGCGACGGCGGTCACCGGCGAACCCCGCTGGTCGGCGGCGTTCGCCGGCTTCTCCCGCCCGTACGTCCACATCGACCCCGCTGCCCTGCCCGCGATCGTGGCGCCCGCCGGCCTCGCGGTCACCGAACAGTCCGTCACCGACCGGGACTGGGACTTCGGCTCCCGCGACGCCTTCGTCGGCTGGTGCACGGTCGGTTTCACGGACTGGACCGCCCGTCTGCCCGCCGCCGAGGTGCCCGCCTTCGTCGACGAGGTCGTCGACCGCTACGAAACCGTCGTCGGCCGTCCCGGCCTGTTCCGCTTCCTGCAACTGCGGGCCGAGCTGGCGGCAGCCTAGGCCCACCTACCCGGCCGCCCGGTCCAGCCCGGCGACCTCGCGGACCGACGCGGCGATGGCGCGGAAGTCCTTGCGCAGGATCGCGCCGTGGTTGCTCGGCACCTTCGCGCCGATCCGGATGTTCGGGTTGCGGGTGGTGGCCGCGTCAAGGCCGCTCCGGATCTTCTCCTGCTCGTCCTTCTTGCTGCCGAACGAGGTGCCCGAGGCCACCACGTACCGCACCGGCACGGTGATCGCGTCGAGCACCGGGCCGAGCGCGCTCTCCCGCGACAGCTTGCCGAGCTCGATATTGCTCTCGGCCTGCTGCTCGGCGTTCATGCGCGGGACCAGTCCGGTCGGGCGCAGCAGCGGCATGATCGGGCTCAGCCGCTTGAACAGCGTGCGGATGCGCTGCTCCATCGCGTCGTCGAGCCAGTCGTAGGGGAACGCGCCGTCGACGAGGACAGCGCCGATCGCGCGCTCCGGGTTCCGCCGCGCCCAGTGCGCCCCGACGACGGCGCCGTAGGACCAGCCCACGATCAGCGCCCGGTCGACCCCGCGGGCGGCGAGGACCGCGTCGACGTCGCGCACGGCGGCCTCGAACGAGTAGTCCGCCGAGGTCCCGGACTTGCGACCACGCGCCCGCTCGTCGAAGGTGATGTGCCGGAAGCCGGGACCGAGCTCGGCGATCGTCTTGCGCCAGTAGCCCTGGGTCGCGAACTGGCCGTTGAGGTAGAGCACCGGCACCCCGTCGCCGCCGGTGTCGGTGACGGCAAGCGCGGTGTCGTCCACAGCGACGGTGCCGGTCCAGGTGGTGTGGTCAGATGCGGTGTGCAGCGCGGACATTCGCTCAACTCCTCGGTTCGTACTCGGTGAATGCGAGTACTCTCACGCCCCGCGCTGATACGGACCTGACACGCCCCTGACGCCCGCGCTGACACGGCGCACGCTCACCAGATGTCACTCCATCGCGGCCGCTCCGGCACGTCGTAGCCGGCCGCCCGGCCACGCACGAGCAGCGGCATCTCCGCGCCAACGGGCGCGCGCTCCAGCAGGCGATGCGCCGTTCCCCGCCGGAACTGGTTGAACGCGAACTCCTTGTTCATCGAGTACGCGACTCCCGTTGCCGGATGGGTGCAAGGTGCGGCCGACCGACGAGATCCGGTACTCGACGGCGATCGGACGGGTCTGGATGACCACCCGCTCGACCATCCCGTTGCGCTCGAGCCGGCGCAGCGCCGTGGTGAGCGACTTCTGCGTCACCGCCGGGATCGCCCGGCGCAGCTCGTTGAACCGCAGCGGCTGATCGCACAGCGCCTCCATGATCTGCAGCGACCAGCTCTTGACCCCACCGAAAATGTTCGGTCCCGTTCCGTACCACCATGTTTCGATCAGCACCGGCGCCCGGCACGTGCACGTCGCGGGCCAGATCGCGCGCGACGCCGACGGCACCCCGGTCGCGCCGGGCGACCTCGCCGGACAACTGGCGTGCGCTCTCCGCAACACCGCGCGCGGCCTGGCCGGCGCCGGCGCGACCTTCGCCGACGTCGCCCGCCTCCGCTTCTTCGTCACGAACTGGACCCCCGACAAGTACCCGGAGTTCCTCGACGGCATCAACCAAGTGGCCGAGGAACTCGCGCTCCCCGATCCGCTCCCGCCCCTTTCCGCCATCGGCGTCGACTACCTCTTCGAACCCGACGTCCTCGTGGAGGTCGAGGCTTACGCGATCCTCGATTAGCCGCTCGTACCGCGGCGACCGTCTATTCGGTCAGCAGGTCCGATGTGGCGAACCGGTGGGCGCTCCAGATGATCCTGGAACGTTCCTCCGGGTAGGGCCGGGCGGTGGCGGTCGCGTCGTAGACCCGGGTGGTGCGATCCCGCGGCGTGTAGGGAGCCCAGCCGGGGTTGCCTGTCGTGGCGAACTCCACCCAGTCGGCGCGCATTGCCCCGGAGACGCCGTCGACCTCGTCGGCGGCGCCCGGGTGCGCGGCGCGGTGGCGGCGTATCTCGTCGGCGCCGAGCGTGCCGAAGAGGAGCAGGAAGTCGAGGCAGTGGGAGGCGCCCTGTTCGGAGCTGAAACTCCAGCGCAGTTCATACAGCCACGCGCGCCCGCCGCCCACATGAGCGGCCGCGGCCAGATGCAGGCTCGGCATGCGGAACAGCCAGTCCGCGTTGAGGATTTCCCGTCGCTGCGCGGTGGAAGCGTCGGGATAGGCCGCAGCGTAGGCATCGCGAAGATCCGAGCCGGGCGGGAGATGGTCGAAGGGGTCGACTGTTTCGGTGCCAGGCCGGGAGGTGTAGAGCCGGAACTCGTCACGGGTGTGCCCGACGAGCAGGTCGATACCGCGCGCGGCACCGCCTGCCAGGGCGCGCCACGGCGCGTCCGGGAGCACGATTCCGTCGACTACCGGCGAGAACGGTGTCGGCGTCAACGCCATGGGACCCCAGGAATCCGCGCGCTGCGGCATCCTCGTCAGCACGGCAGCCGTCGCCTCGGTCAGCGCGCGGGGGGTGTGGCGCGTCAGATCATCGAGCTCGGGTCGCGCGCCGAGCTCGTCGGCGATCGCCGCGGTGACGGTGGCGGCGAGCCGCTGCGAGAAGTAGGTGCCCGGCATGCTCTGGCAGATCGCGCGCCCGAACAGTCCGCGCGCGGTCGGCATCGTGAGCAGCGCGGCGACGCAGGCGCCGCCCGCGGACTGACCGAAGACGGTCACCCTGCCGGGGTCGCCGCCGAACGCGGCGATGTTGTCCCCGACCCATCGCAGGGCCGCGATCTGGTCCAGAATTCCCCGATTGTCCGGCGCTCCGGAGATGTGGCCGAACCCGTCGAGGCCGACCCGATAGTTCATGCTCACCACCACCACACCGGATCGGGCGAGCAGGGCACCGTCGTAATGCGGGTTCGCGGTGTGGTTTTCGAGGTACGTGCCGCCCTGGATCCACACCATCACCGGTAGGGCGGCTGCTGCCCCGAGCTCGGGTGTCCAGACGTTGAGCGTCAGGCACTGCGCCGATCCGTCCGAAGGCACCTCGGTGGTGGACGTCATCACCGAACCCCGTTGTCCCGCTTGTGGAACCGACGGGCCGAACCGCAGCGCGTCGCGGACGCCAGACCAGGGACGCGCCGCCACGGGTGCGAGGAAGCGGCGCGGCCCGGCCGGTGGTTCCGCGTACGGGATACCGCGGAAGACGGCTAGGCCGCCTTCCCAACGGCCCCGCACCCTTCCCGCGGTCGTGCCTACCTCGGTGAACTGGCTCATCGAACCAGTTTGCCCGCGGTGGGGTCGCCGCGGACGCCGATCACGCCGCGGCCGCGGCGATCACGCGGCCGCCCGTCAGCGTGGTCACGCTCAGGGTGATGACCGCGCCGGCGACGATGACGAGCGCGTACGGCACCGGAGCCAGCGCGGCCAGTGGGTCGCCGGTCTTGGTGATCGCGAACGGCGCCGTACTCGCGAAGGCGCCCAGGCTGCCGACGACGGCGCTCACCGCGACCGCCGCGGCCGCTTCCCCGATGAGCATGCGCCGCGACTGGCCCCCGGTGGCGCCGATCAGGTGCAGTGTCGCGAATTCCGTGCGGCGCCGGGCGATCGAGGCGATCAGGTTGTTGGACAGGGCGATTGCCATGAACGCCGCGATGAGGGCGACCACCAGATAGTTGATCGCCGCCATGAGCTGCCCGTCCCCGCCCACCGTCCCGTACTGATTCTCGATGTCCTGCATGGACAGGGTGCCCGCGGCGACACCGATGAACAGCGTCAGGAAGGTGACCGCGGGACGCACCCGCTCCGGGGCGGCGGCGAGATTGAGGGCGGCGAGATGCCCGGCGGCACCTCCGCGCACGCCGGGGATCTTCCCGAAAGCGAACTCCGCCAGCGCGATCAGCTCCGGTGCGAGCAGACTCAGCCCCACCGCGACGAGCACGCAGCCTGGCCCGGTGAGCGCGGTCGTCAAGATGTCGGCCGCGTCGATGGCGAGAACGGTGAACGAGGAGGCGAGCCCGGCGACGAGCAGCGCGGCCGCCGCGATCGGACGAGCGCGGTTCGCGCGCGCCCGCGTTCGCGCCGCAGGCTCCTCGACCGGGCTGCGCGAGGCGACGGCGCGACTGCCGATCCAGGCGGCGGCGATGCCCGCGGCGAGCATCAGCGCGGCCCCGACCAGCGGTAACGGCACGCCGGGCGAATAGCCGGTCGAGTCGTCGACGAGGCCGCCCGCGCGGATACCCGCCAGCAGTCCCGCACCGAGCAACTGCCCAACGGCGAGGCCGGGCAACACCGCAACGAGTCCCACCACCGCGGTCTCGGCGACAACCATCCGCCGCACCTGCGACGGTGTCGCGCCGACGAGCCGCAGCCCCGCGATCTCGCCGGCCCGGCCCTGCATGGCCACCCCGATCGTGGAGACCATCGCGAACAGGACGATCGCGAGCACCCACCCGCCGAGGATGAGCGGGAACAGCACCAGAAAATCGCCGTCGGCCGAGATGTCCGCGGCGAGACCGGTGCCAAGCAGGCCCGCCATGGCGGTGACCAGCGCTGTCCCCGCCGCCGCCACGACGCCGGTGGCGATCGCGGACGCACGATGGTGCGCGAACGAGCGCAGAACCAGACCGATCATCACGACCGCACCTCCGCGGCCCGCTCGGCCGACTCGACCAGCACGGCCATCCGATTCGCGACCTCCCGCGCCGAGGGCCGCGCGACCCGGTCGACCAGGCTGCCGTCGGCGAGGAAAAGGACCTCGTCGGAATAGGAGGCCGCGATCGGGTCGTGGGTGACCATGATGATCGTCTGCCCCTGATCAGCGAGGCCGCGCAGCAACGTGAGAACCTCACGGGCACTGCGGATGTCGAGCGCTCCGGTCGGCTCGTCCGCGAACACCACCTCGGGGTCGGTGATCAGCGCCCTCGCGATCGCGACCCGCTGACGCTGGCCACCGGAGAGCTGATCGGGCCGGTGCCCGGCTCGCTCGCGCAGGCCGACCCCGGCGAGCAGCGCCAGGGTGCGGTCCCGGTCGGGCTGTCGCCCGTCCAGGCGCACCGGCAGCTCGACATTGTCGACCGTCGACAGCGCGGGCAGCAGATTGAACGACTGGAAGACGAAGCCGATCCGGCGCCTGCGCAGCTTCGCCAGCTGGGTCTGATCCATCGCCTCCAGCGGCTGCCCGTCGAAGGTGATGCGGCCGGAGGTGGGCGTCTGGAGCCCGGCGGCGCAGTGCAGCAACGTCGTCTTGCCGGAGCCCGACGGGCCCATGATCGCGGTGAACGATCCCGCGGCCACGTCGAGGTCGACGCCACGCAGCGCGTGCACCGATCCGCTCTCCCCGGGGTATTCGCAGCGCAGTCCACGCAGGCGCAGCACCGGCGGGCTCGAAGTAGTGGTGTGCATGGCTTTCCCTTCGCGTGTAAACGATCGTTGTAAACGAACGTTTATCTATACTATAGCCGCATGGGCAACCGAGACAAGCTTCTGCAAGCAGCGCGCGACTGCCTCCTCACGCTGGGGTACGCCAAGACGACCGTGCGCGAGCTGGTCAAGGCTTCCGGGGCCAACCAGGCGTCGATCAACTACCACTTCGGCTCGAAGGAGCGCCTGCTCACCGACACGCTGCACGAGCTCAACCGCGAATGGGGCGACGTGCTCTTCGCCGCCATCGGCGACGATCCGCCGGGGCCTGCCGGCAACGAGGTGCGCTGGGAACGGATCGTCGCCTCGATCCGCGAGCACCGCGCCCTCTGGTACGTGAACTTCGAATCGGTCTCCGCCGCCCGCGACGACGAGGAGATCCAGGCGATGCTCGCCGAAGGCCAGCGCGCCGCCCGCCGCTCCCTCGCCCACGCCTTCGGCGGCCTCGACCCCGACACCGCCGACCCCGACACCGTCGACGCCGTCGGCTCCCACTACTTCGCCCTGCTCGTCGGCGTCGCGAGCCAATGGCTGGCCGACCCCGACCACGCCCCCACCGCCGCCCGCATCGTCGCGGCCGATACGGGAACCGCCGTCCGGTGACGTAGCCGCGGCTCGGCGGTCAGTGCATGGTCAGGTCAGGCCGCGGGGCTCGAGGTCCAGCTCGGCCCACACGGTCTTGTGGCCGCGCCCGGCGGTGCAGGCCCACGCGGTGGCCAGCCGGTCGACCAGGATCAGTCCGCGCCCCCCGGTGCCCTGCGGCGCCCGCGGCCGCGGCGTCCCGGGACCGGTGTCGTCGACTTCGACCCGCACCTGCCGCGGGTACAGCCGGACACGGCATCGCCGGGGTGCGGCTCCGTGCCGGCAGGCGTTGCTGACCAGCTCGTCCATCACCTGGACCACATCGGCCACCACGGTCGGGGGCAGTTCCCCGAGTAGCTCGCGTACCCGTGCCCGCGCCGATCCCGCCGCGACCGCATCCAGATCCAGGTCCAGATCCGCCCCGGCGGCGTCGTCACGGGGATTTCCGCGATCGAGTGCCGGAGTCGCCATCGACGATCACCCCTGTCCGTGTCGTTTTCTCGCGTGCTGCGGAGTTACCCGGCCCGAACACCCCGAAACACCGCCATGGTCTGAGATAAACGCATGCAATGGCATACAAAAATCTGCATTGACGAATGTAGACATTGCAGTGGACTCGTTGTAAATTGACTGTGAAGAACCCCGGCAATCCAGGAGGTGGTCACTGAGTAGTCACTTATCGGTTCCGCATCCCGGGAAGCATCGGATGTGGTGAAAGCAATGAAGTTCTTCCACTCTTCGTAGATCCCAGGCCCCGGCGCACAGCGCCGGGGCCTGTCGGCGTCGACCCGAAAGGCCACGTGCAACCACCGAACTCCCACCCCGCTGACCGCGCGAGCGCCGAGGAGAAATTCGACGACGACACCTACCCCGCCTACTCGATGGGGCGGGCGGCGGAAATCCTCGGCGTCACCCCGGCGTTCCTGCGAGGCCTCGACGCCGCGCGACTGCTGACCCCGCAACGTTCCACGGGCGGGCATCGCCGCTACTCGCGCTACCAGCTGCGCATCGCCGCCCGCGTGCGCGAACTCGTCGATACCGGCACCGGCCTCGAGGCGGCCTGCCGCATCGTCGTTCTCGAAGACCAGCTCGCCGAGGCGCAGCGGATCAACGCCGAACTGCGACGCACCCTCGGCCAACGCGAGGACCACGCTGAGGATGTGGGTCTCCAGTGAGCCACGATGTCATCCGTTCAGATTGACAACGAGCACGGACCGATGACCGTCCCGCAGATGGGGCGGACCCAGGCGCTGAGCCGCCAGTTCGTCCAGCGCGTGGTCAACGAGGCGGCGGCGGCGGAACTGGTGGAGACCCTGCCCAACCCGAAACATCAACGCTCCCCGCTCATCTCGCTGACGCCGAAGGGGCGGGCGGCGATCACCGCGGTGACCGACCGCGAACTGGCCGTGCTGCGCGGCGTCGGCGGCGACCTCACCGACGCGGACATCGACACCTGCCTGAAGGTCCTGCATCACTTGCGCGAGCCCTTCGCCGCCGTGGAGATGGACCAGGAAGCATGATGAATCACTGTCAGACATATCGATGCGAGACCACCGACGGCGTCCTGGCCTACCGGGACACCGGGGGCGGAGGGCGCCCGGTGATCCTGTTGCACGCCGCCTTCGTGGACTCCGGAATGTTCGACGGCCAGCGCGGGGCGACCTGAACGCCTGGCTGGATGCCTTCACGCGATGGGCGATCGGCCCCTACCGCCGAGCAGCCGATCTCGACAGCGGCCTGCTGTGCGACCTGCGCCGATCGGCCGCCCGCACCCTGGCGAAACACACAGCCTCCGAACAGGATTTCACCGTTCCAGTGCCGGATGTCACCTCGCGCGCACGGCTGATCTCGGTGCCGGTGCTCGCCGTCGACGGAGCTCTCGACTCCCCCGAACTCACCGCGACCGTGGACAACCTGCTCGCGGTGGTGCCACACGGACGTCGAACCACGATCGACGGGGCCGGGCACTTCCCCAACCTGGAACAGCCCGCCGTATACAACACCCTGCTGGAGCAGTTCATCGAGACGACGATCCCGTGATCAGCCCCTGGCCATGTCCACGAAGCGGCTCAGGTGCAGCTGGTGGGCGACGGTGATCGTGGCGGTGGGGCCGTTACGGTGCTTGCCGACGATGAGGTCGGCCTCGCCGCCGCGGGGATCATCGCGCTCGAACGCGTCAGGACGATGCAGCAGAATGACCATATCGGCGTCCTGCTCGAGGCTGTTGTGAGCTGAAATGCCCTGCGCCACGAAGTTGTGCGTGCCGGGGACGGTTCCGTCGTAGACATCCTGTTCGCCGAGGCTGGTGATTTCGACGATCTTGTCCCAGAAGACATCGTTCGTGGCAAGCATGTCGATGTCGGCGTCGTCGAGGACGGCCGCGACACGGGCCAGTCGGGAGCGACTGGGCGACCGCTTCCACATCGTGCTGCCGCAGAAGCGAGAGCCCATTGCCGCGGAGAACTCGCGGTGCGTCATCTCCTTGTCGGCGAGCAGCGTTCGGACACGGTTCCACACCTCGCTCGGGACGGTGTCGACGTTCGTATTCCGAGTCATCGGTGCCAATTCGGCGAGCGCGGCCTCTGCGGACAAGCCCCGGGCGCCGTGTACGCCGACATCGCGCAGGAACTTCGTCTGGTTCTCGCCACCGTCGATCCTCAGGTGGAAGCACGGACGGTAATCGCCCTTCCGAACGGTCTTGATGCGACCATGAACACCGAGGCGCAGCAGCAATTGGTTCACGTCGTCGACGAGACGACGGCTCGTCGACGCGTAGTACACGCGGGCCTGCCCGGCTTTGGCGTCCCAGCGCACCGACCCATCTGTCGCCCACAGATGACGCAGAAACAGCGCGACTTGGTCGTTCGGCAGCGCGAATACCGGTTCGGGGATGAACTTCTCGTAGCTGCGGAGACCGAACAGACCGAGCGAGTCGAGCCACGCCGCGATCGGGTTCGGTTTGCCGTGGGTGAGCCGATAGGGCGCAGGCAGTCGCAGCGTGGTGACTCGCGCAGCCGCGTACTCGTCACGGACCGCCGTGACGCCGAAGTGCTCAGCAGCGCTGCTGACGGCGGCGAGGTTCTCCTCGTCGACACTGGCATAACGGACCGGCTGTCGCTTGACGCAGGAGCCGTCCCCGATCATGTGCGCGAGCATCACGATTTCCGCCTCGGGAAGGCGGGTCGTGTGTACGGGCTCGGGGACCAGCCGTGGCGTCGCGAGCCGATCACCAGCTTTCAGCTGGTCGAGCGCGATCCAGCCGTCCACGGTGAGGAATGGGTGGTTGCCGGTGGCTTCGACCTCACGACCGGATGCCAGGCGGAGCCGGAACACCTCTTTGCGCCCGCTGGGGAAAACCTTCACCATCGGGCGGGCGACCATCCGCATGCGTTCGTCGAGCGACCACACGAGCGGCTGTTCTCCGCTGGACAACAACTCACCCAGGGTTACTTCCGCTCCGGTGTCGGCGCGCAAGATACGGGTCGACGCCGGCATGCAGCCTGATTCGCGAAGGTCGGAGACCATCGGCCGCTTATCGGTTCGTTGCTCGGGACCACGGTTCAGCTGGGAGATCGCGATCACCGGAACTTCGAGTTCCTTGGCGAGTAGTTTCAGATTTCGCGAGAAATCCGAGACTTCCTGCTGACGTGATTCGACCTTCTTTCCGGAGGTCATCAGCTGGAGGTAGTCGACAACCACGAGTTTCAGATCGTGACGCTGCTTGAGCCGCCGCGCCTTCGCCCTGATCTCCATCATGGTCAGGTTCGGCGAATCATCGACGAACAGCGGCGCCTCGCTGATCTCACTCATACGACGTGCCAGCTTGGTCCAGTCGTCGTCACTCATCCGACCGGAACGCATGTCACCGAGCTTGATCTTCGCCTCCGCCGACAGCAGACGCATGACGATCTCGGTCCGGCTCATCTCGAGCGAGAAGATGACGCTGGCAAGTCCGTGCTTGATCGAGCAACTGCGCATGAAATCCATGCCGAGCGTCGAATTGTGTGTCGGCACCAGCGAGCGGCCGGCGAGGTACATGTGGTCGGCATTGTCGACCTCGACGCAACGAACCGGCAGCGGGTCGATCTTGCGAACGTCGACGATCTGGCGGGCCCTGGAACGGGCGGTGCTCGGTACGGCGTGGGTGTAGTTGTCGCGAGGGGTGCGCAGACTGTGCGCGATCTCGCCTGTCGTCCGAACCGCCGGATGGGGTGCCAGCGTGGGTGCCAGTGTCGTCCACTGGTGTTCCTCGTCGGCGATGATCACCGTGCCGTCGGAGAACTCGACCTCGTAGCAGGGACGGTCGGACATCACTTCGGTCGTCGCGACGATGCGCGTCGCGCGTCCGTCGGGACCTAGCAGTTCGTCACCCACCGCGACCTCACCCATCGTTGTCCAGCCACGTGGCGTCGGCAGGGGGGTGTCCAACGCGAGCGCCTTACCCACACCAGGGCGGGCCGCGACGATGATCATCTGGCCCGGGTGGAGGCCGTTGGTCAGTTCGTCGAGTTCGGTGAAGCCGGTGGGGACGCCGAGGGAGATGCCGCCGCGGGAGGCGATGGAGTCGATCTCGTCCATGGTGGGCTGGAGGAGTTCTTCCAGCGGCATGAAGTCTTCGGTGGTGCGGCGTTCGGTGACCTCGTAGACCTCGGCCTGGGCGCGGTCGACGACCTCGGCGATGTCCTGGCCGTCGGCGCCCGCGTAGCCGAACTGGACGATGCGGGTGCCCGCTTCGACGAGGCGGCGCAGGATGGCCTTCTCGGCGACGATCTCGGCGTAGAAGCCGGCGTTGGCGGCGGTGGGGACGGTCTGGGTGAGGGTCACCAGGTAGGGGGCGCCGCCGATGCGCTTGAGCTCGCCGCGGCGGTCGAGACCGGCGGCGACGGTGACGGGGTCGGCGGGCTCGCCGCGGCCGTACAGGTCGAGGATCGTGTCGTAGACGGCCTGGTGGGCGGGTCGGTAGAAGTCGCCGGGACGCAGCACCTCGACCACGTCGGCGATGGCGTCCTTGCTGAGCAGCATGCCGCCGAGGACCGACTGTTCGGCGGCCATATCGTGCGGGGGCTGACGCCCGAAGTCCTCGCCGGGCGGCTCGGGCGGAAAGTCGGTATGCGCGCGGTCACCGGTGGTAGTCACCAGAATCGACCGTCCTCTCTGCCCGCAGAACCGGGGGTTTCACATCGATGAACTCGTTGTACTCCCGGGCACCGACACGAATGTCAGCTATCGGTTGCCTGCGCGCTTCCCGGGGCCGTGCGCAGGGCGATGCGACGAACCTAGGCGACGATTTCGGGCGGCGCCAACCCGATATGTGCACACAACTGTGGATAACTTGGGGGTAGTTCACCCAGTGTTGTGCAGCTTCTGTGGAAAACGTGGGGAAAACCCAGGTCAGTGCGATGGAACGCCCTGCTAGCGCCCGTTTTACCCAACTTGGCGCCTGTGGATGAAAGAAGTTTCGGCGTGTCGGTCAAGGTGAACAGCCGGGCGTGTTGGGTAAACAGCGGAGGTGCATGCTATGACCGGAGTCACAAATCTGCCGGTTGGTTTCGGCAATCATCCACAGGCTGAATAACGGGAGGTCAGCGAGTTGCCGACCATCGGCCGCTACCTCCGACCTGCGCGGGAAAGATCGCCGGTTACCGAGCAGCTATCGCGATTCGCGCCCGAAAAAGGCAATGAGAAACCACCCCCATGCGGAACATGGGGGTGGTTCTCAGCGAACTCAGTTCGCGGCAACCTCGAGGTTGAACTTGGCAGCCACGTCGGGGTGCAGGTGCACCACGATGCCGTGCTTGCCGGTCGCCTTGATGTGCGACTTCGGCAGCTCGATGCTGCGCTTGTCCACCACGGGGCCACCGGCGGCCTTGATGGCACCGGCCACGTCGGCGGTGGTGACCGAACCGAACAGCTTGCCGCTGTCGGCGGTCTTCACGGCCAGCGACACCGACTCCAGGCCCTCGATGGCCTGCTTCAGCTCGTTGGCGTGGTCCAGGTCGCGCACCTTGCGGGCGTCCTGGGCGCGGCGGATGCCCTCGACCTGCTTCTGGGCGCCACGGGTGGCCACGATGGCCAGGCCGCGGGGCAGCAGGTAGTTGCGGCCGTAGCCGTCCTTGACCTCGACGAGATCGCCCGGAGCACCGAGGTTGTCGACATCAGCGGTGAGGATGAGCTTCATCTGTCTGACTCCCTTTCTCAGCGAGCGGTCGACACGTAAGGCAGCAGCGCCACCTCACGCGAGTTCTTGACGGCCACAGCGATGTCACGCTGGTGCTGCACGCAGTTGCCGGTGACGCGGCGAGCGCGGATCTTGCCGCGGTCGCTGACGTACTTACGCAGCAGCGTGGTGTCCTTGTAATCGATGGCAACGATGCCGGACTTGCTCTCCTTGCAGAAAGTGCAAGCCTTCTTCTTCAGCACCTTTTCGCGCGCGGGCGCTTTAGGCATGGTTTTCTCTCCGTACTATGAGTGCCGTTCCTCAGAACGGCGGTTCGTCATCCATGCGGCCGCCGCCCCCGAAGGAGCCGGCCGCGGGCGCGCTACCCCACGGATCGTCGTTGCCGGCGTTGCCGCCGCCCGACTGTCCGCCGCCACTGTTGGCGTTGTAGCCGCCTGCGCTACCACCACCGGCGTTACCGGAACCACCACCGAAGCCGCCGCCTCCGCCGCCGCGACCGGCCTTGGAGACCTTCGCCGTCGCATAGCGCAGCGAGGGGCCGACCTCGTCGACCTCGAGTTCGACGACCGTGCGCTTCTCGCCCTCGCGGGTTTCGTAGGAGCGCTGCTTGAGCCGTCCGCTCACGATGACGCGAGCGCCTCGGGTCAGGCTCTCGGCGACGTTCTCCGCTGCTTCACGCCAGATGTTGCAGCGCAGGAACAGGGCCTCGCCGTCTTTCCATTCGTTCGTGTTGCGATCGAATACGCGGGGAGTCGAAGCGACGGTGAAATTCGCCACCGCTGCGCCCGCGGGCGTGAAACGAAGCTCCGGGTCTGCCGTCAAGTTTCCGATGACGGTGATGACCGTGTCGCCTGCCATGTGGGGTTCCTCCTGCTCGGGGGTGCAGTCCGCGTCTCGGGATTTCGTGCTCGAGCCTAAAGCTAGGCTCTGACACGGAATTCGAGAAGAGGGTGCGGACTACTTGTCGTTGCGCAGAACCTTGGTGCGCAGCACCGTCTCGTTCAGGCCCAGCTGGCGATCGAGCTCGCTCACGGTGGCCGGGGTCGCGGTCAGTTCGACGACCGCGTAGATGCCTTCGGCCTGCTTGCGGATCTCGTAGGCGAGCCGGCGGCGGCCCCAGATGTCGACCTTGTCGACCTTGCCGCCCTCGGTCTTGACGACGTTGAGCAGGGAATCCAGGGACTGCCCGACGATGCGCTCGTCCAGGCTGGGGTCGAGGATGACCATCACTTCATATTGACGCACGGACCAATCACCTCCTGTGGACTAGGAAACGGCCATGGACTTTCCATGGCAGGAGGGTTCGTTGCGTCAGCAACCCGACAAGGCTACATGAGCGGGTCGTGAGCAGCGAAATCGATCGAATACTGTGGTCGCCATGACCAAGGCCGACACGTCGCAGCGGGCAACCCGCGGCGTGGCGACGGCCTCGGCGCTGACGTTCCTGATCGTGCTGCTGTGCGGCCTCACCCTCGCGCTGGCCTATGCCAACAAGGCGCGCTGCGCGGGCGGCGCGATCGACGACATCGGCCGCAGCCTGGTGTTCGACATCCGCAAGGACGCCGACGTCTGCTATTCCGATATCCAGTTCCTCTGGAGCGGCCGCGAGATCGACAACCACGTGTTCCCGTACGTGAACGGCGGGATCACCGAGGAGGGCGCACTCGTCGGCGGCGCGGTGGAGTACCCGGTGCTCAGCGGCCTGCTGATGTGGGCGGCGGCGATCGGGGTCGACAACGACGCCGACTTCCTGTGGCGCTCCGCGCTGCTGCTCACCCCGTTCGCCCTGCTCACGGCGTGGATGCTGGCCAGGATGGCCGGTCCGGCGGCCCTGCTGTGGGCGATCGGGCCGCCGCTGGTGCTCTATGCCTTCCACAACTGGGAACTGCCGGTGGTGTGCGCGGCGGTGGGCGCGGTCTACGTGATGACCGCGCTGACCGGCCTGACGGTGCGCACCCGCGGGATCATCGCCGCGGTGCTGCTCGCGATCGGCTTCTGTTTCAAGATCTATCCGGGCATCTTCGTGCTCCCGCTGGCGCTGTACGTGCTCACCGAGGGGCGCCCGCGCGAAGGGCGACGGCTGGGCGAACTCGACATCGCGGGCGCGGCCCAGACCGTGCTCGCGGCGATGGGCACGGTCGCCGCGGTGAACCTGCCGTTCGTGCTGGCCGGGCTGGAGGGGTGGCGGGCCTCGATCGTCTTCCAGCAGCTGCGCCAGGCCGACATCACCACCAATTCGATCTGGTACTGGGGGCATCAGCTGATCTTCGGCCGCGCCGCCGAGACCTCGAACGACTGGCACGACATGGTCGCCGCCGCCTCGCCCACCCTGATCCTGGCTTCGTTCGCGCTGGCCATGTGGCTCGGCTACCGCCGCTGGACTCCCACGTCGGCGTTCCCGTGGGTGGGTGTGAGCGGCGCGATGCTGTGCGGGTTCATGCTTTTTCACAAGGTGCACTCACCCCAGTACACCCTGTGGATAATTCCGTTCCTGGTGCTGCTGGAGGTGCCGTGGTCGCTGGTCGCGGCCTATCTGGTGGCCGACGCGGCGGTCGGGATCGGCGTGTTCCGGTACTTCGCCGCGATGGGCGCCGGCGAGGACTACGACCTGCTGGAGGGGGTAGTCCAGTTCGGGGTGTGGACGCGCTCGGCGCTGCTGTGCGTCCTGTTCTTCCTGTTCATCCGGGCCGGAACACGCGGCGCGACAACACGGCCGGCGCCGAAGCGGCTGCCGCAACCGGTGGCCTAACGAAACGACAGCGGCGGCGAATCCCGAGGGACTCGCCGCCGCTGTGGCATTTCCGGCTTGCTACAACGCCTGTCAGCCGACCGGCGCGGTTTCCTTCGACTCGTCGACCGCGTCGGGCTCGCCCTTGCGGTTGCGCAGGATGGACGAGATCAGCGCGGCGCCGATGAACGCGACGCCGACCAGACCGGTGATCAGCTCGTTGACGTGCACACCGATCGAGACCAGCAGGATGGTCGCCAGCGCGCCGATCGCCCAGTGCGCGCCGTGCTCGAGGTACACGTACTCCGAGAGCGTGCCCTGGCGGACCAGGTACACCGTGATCGAGCGGACGAACATCGCGCCGATGAGGCCGAGGCCCAGGGCGATGATGATCGGGTCCGAGGTGATCGCGAACGCGCCGATGACACCGTCGAACGAGAACGAGGCGTCGAGCACCTCGAGGTACAGGAACAGGAAGAACGCGGCCTTACCGGTCGCCTTGACCAGCCCGGACGGACCGTGCGGGCCTTCTTCGAGCTCCTCGGTGTGGAACATCGAACCGAGGCCGTCGACCAGGATGTAGACGATCATGCCGAGCAGACCGGCGACCAGGACGGTCGAGCGATCGTCGTCCTTGGCCAGGAACTCCGCGGTCAGCACCAGGCCGGTGCCCGCGATGACGACCGAGAGCATGTCGAGCTTGCCCGCCTTGGCCAGCGGCTTCTCCAGCCAGCTCAGCCAGGTGATCTCGCGGTCTTCGAAGATGAAGTTCAGGAACAGCAGCGCGAGGAACATGCCGCCGAACGCCGCGATCTGCGGGTGCGCGTCGGTCAGCAGGGTTTCGTAGCTGGGGCTGCCGTCGGGGAAGTACGGCGCGTCGTTCTCCGGCGGGTTGAGGGCCAGATCGAAGGCCTGTACCGGATTCAGTCCGGCGGTGACCCACACGATGGCCAGCGGGAACACCAGTCGCATACCGAACACGGCGATGACGACACCGATGGTCAGGAAGATCCGCTGCCAGAACTCGCTCATCCGTTCCAGGACGGTGGCGTTGATGACGGCGTTGTCGAACGACAGCGACACCTCGAGGATGCCGAGGATCGCGCACAGCGCGAGGGCGGTCAGGCCACCGTAGAGGTAGGCGACGACCAGCGACAGCACCGTGATGACGATGGACAGGCCGAAAATGCGCGTTATCACGCGGAGGGACCTTTCTGTGTCACGCGGACAGGGGGCCCGAGTCGACGAACCCCCCGTCCGAGATGGTGACTAGACGTTGACGCCGTAGTCGCGGGCGATACCGGCCAGGCCGGAGGCGTAGCCCTGCCCGATGGCGCGGAACTTCCATTCGGCACCGTTGCGGTACAGCTCGCCGAAGACCATAGCGGTCTCGGTCGAGGCGTCCTCGGACAGGTCGTAGCGCGCGAGCTCGGTGCCGTTGGCCCGGTCGACGACGCGGATGTAGGCGTTGCGCACCTGGCCGAACGACTGCGAGCGGGTCTCCGCGTCGTAGATCGAGACCGGGAAGAAGATGCTCTCGATGGTCGGCGGGGTGTTGGCCAGGTCGACGTTGATGACCTCGTCGTCGCCCTCGCCCTCACCGGTGGTGTTGTCGCCGGCGTGCTCGATCGCGCCCTCGGGGGACTTCAGGTTGTTGAAGAACACGAAGTGCTTGTCCGAGACGACCTTCTTGTCCGCGCCGGTGGCGATCGCGCTGGCATCGAGGTCGAAGTCGGTGCCGGTGGTGGTGCGCACGTCCCAGCCGAGGCCGACCGCGACCGCGGTCAGGTTCGGGGCCTCTTTGGTCAGCGAGACATTGCCGCCCTTGGACAGACTGACACCCATGCGGGAATCCCTTCGGTTAGTCCGTTGTGTCGTTTCCCAGCATGTCCGAATCGCCGGGTACGGCTACGACAGTAATAGGTTTCGCGAAACTTGCGTAGGAACAAGCTGCAGCCCTGGTGAAGGCTGCGAATCTCCTACCATCGGGACTGTGCGTGGTCGGGTCGCCGCGCGGTTCGGAAAGGGGACGTGACGGTGACACCTCGCAGACGCGGATGGTTCAGGTCGGGGGCGGATCATGACTGGATCAGCGGAGCGCGGGCCGCGACGTCGGCCGCTTTCCTCGACATGGATCAGCGGCAGACGGCGGCGGAGGCGGGTGTGCTTGCCAGCGAACAGGTTTTCCCCGACCGCGCGATCGGCGCGGTGTGGGAGCCGGTGCGTGCGCGCTGTTACGCGGCGGCGGGCGCGTATCTGGGTTTCACCGACGAGCTCGATGCCGCCGAGGCCGCGGGCACGCCGATCGCCGACGGTCCGGCCAGGGCCGACGCGCTGGTGCGCCAGCTGACCGACGCGGCCCGCGGGGTGGACGAGTTCTATCACGCGCACAGCGCCGGACTGGCGGAGGCGGCGCGGGTGCGCGGGGCGGTGCCGCAGCTGCTGGCGCAGGTGCGGACGGAGGCCGAGCGGGCGCTGGCCGCGGCGGAGTCGTCCGGGTACGGCTCGTATCCGTCGGTGGCCGCCGGCGTAAGGCGGCTGAATGACGATCTGATCACAGCGTCCGCGGTGGATCCGAGTACCTCCGTCGCCGCCGCGCGCACCGCCGCGGCGGCGGTGCAACAGGCCACCAAAGAATTGTCGGATGCGTTGGCGCAGGCCCCTTCTCGGGCCGGTGCGGCGACCAACGCGATCTCCTCCGTGACCACCAGGCTGGCCGCGGTCCGCAACCGCGCGGACGCGCTCGGGCCCGCCTACTCGGCGCTGCTGCGCGAGTTCAACGCTGCGAGTTCGGCGGACTTGACCAACAATGAGCGAGAAAGCCGACGCGATATCGATGCCGCGGACGCCGCGCTGGTCCGCGCGCGTGTCGCGGCGGCCGAGCACGACCCGGAGACCGCCCTTGATTTGACCGCGACCGCGCGCCAGCACCTCGCCGAGGCCGAGCAGTTGGTCGACGCCGTGACCCGGCGCCTCGAACTGTTGCGCGGCGTACGGGCCGACCCCGAAGCGCAGGCGCGCACCGTACGATTCCGGCTACGGGACGCGCAGATGCTCGCGGTCGATCGAGGGCTGGTCGCCGAGTGGGGCTCGGTCCTCGATGCGCAGGCCGAGCGGCTGGAGCGCATAACATCTGGACTGACAGGTCGTCATCCAGACTATTGGGCGTATGTTTCCGAACTGGATACCGTCGCGACATTCATCGCCGGCGTAGTCGAACGCATGAGAAAGCACGAGAAGAAGTGAGATGGCCCGACAGATGAGGTGGGGGGTATGACCGCGGGATACGCCGTCGCTACAGAGATCTGCCTGCGTAAACAGGTCCCGCTCCGTCACTTCCGGCAGTTGCACGGGCCGCGCGCCCGTGAGCTGTTCCTCGTCGAACCGGAACCGATCGTCGACGATCGGGAACTCCTCGCGACCGCGCTCGGGGCCACGCTCTACGTGCCGGCGACCCGCCCCGACCTGGCCGCCACCATCCGGCGCCGGGCGGCTCGCGGGGTGTGCTCGATGGTGATCGACCTCGAGGACGCGGTGGCCGATCACCAGGTGGAGGCCGCCAAGGAGCACGCGGTGGCCACGCTGGACCTGCTCGCGCGCAGCGAGGATCCGAACCCGATGCTGTTCATCCGGGTGCGCGACCCGCAGACGGTCACCGAGGTGGTCGACCGGCTCGGGCGCGGCGCCGAGGTGCTCACCGGATTCGTCTTCCCCAAGTTCGACACCGTCACCGGGCCCGCCTACCTGGCCGCGCTGGCCGACGCGCGGCGCAGGCTGGACCGGCCGATCTACGGCATGCCGGTGCTCGAGTCGGCGAACCTGGTGCACCGGCAGACCCGCGACGAGCAGCTGTCCCGGATCGCCGAGCTGCTCGACGAATACCGTGAGCACCTGCTCGCGGTCCGTATCGGCGCGACCGACATGTGCGCCACCTTCGGTATCCGCCGCGACCGCGACCTGACGATCTACGACGTGCGCGTGGTCGCCGACGTGATCGCCGACATCGTCAACTACCTCGGCCGCGCCGACGGCACCGGCTTCATCATCACCGGGCCGGTCTGGGAGTACTTCGCCGATCACGAGCGGATGTTCCGTCCGCTGCTGCGGACCGCGCCGTTCGAGGAATCCGACGCCGTTCCGTTCCGGCAGTACCTGGTGAGCCGCGACCTCGACGGGCTGCTGCGCGAGATCACCCTGGATCGGGCCAACGGGATACAGGGCAAGACCGTCATCCACCCCTCGCACGTGGCCGCGGTGCACGCGCTGTCGGTGGTGACGCACGAGGAGTACGCCGACGCGCTGCACATCATGGAGGCCGATGTGGGTGGGGTCGCGGCCTCGGAGTACCGCAACAAGATGAACGAGATGCGCCCGCATCGCAGTTGGGCTCGCCAGACCCTGGTCCGGGCCCGCGCGTTCGGGGTCGCGAACAAGGGAGTGTCCTTCGTGGATCTGCTGACGGCGATGATCGCCGAATGAGCTCGATCGATCAGCCCTGGGCGACGAAGCATCTCGGGATCGAGCTGCATCACGGCGAGTCCTTCGTGGCGCGTGGAGCCGCTGAGTACGCCGAGGAAACTGCCGAACACCCTGTGCCAGTGGGGTACACGATCGACGCGCTGGTCCGGCCGGGTCTGCGGCGCAATCCGCGCCGCGCGCACCTGCTGGTGTCGACGGTGCTCGGCAAACATCTGCCCACCGATCCGCGCGTGGTGATCGGCGCCGGGGATCAGCTCGGCGATCTCGTGCGCGCGACGCTCGGTGATCGCGATGCCGTCGTGCTCGGCTTCGCCGAAACGGCAACGGGTCTGGGGCATTGCGTGGCCGCGCGCCTCGACGCCACCTGTTATCTGCATTCCACCCGCAGGCACGAACCCCGCGCGACCACGCTGGCCGGATTCGAGGAAGGGCATTCGCACGCCACCTCGCACCTGCTGCAACCGGCGCCCGCCGGAATCTTCGCCAACGACCTGCCGCTGGTGCTGGTGGACGACGAGATCTCCACCGGCGACACCGCGATCGACGCCGTGCGCGCCCTGCACGATTTCGCGCCGCGCGCGCACTATGTGCTCGCCTCGCTGGTCGACATGCGGACCGCCGCCGATCGCGCCAAGTTCGAGGTGTTCGCCGCCGAGCTCGGCGCGCGGATCGATACCGTCTGCCTGGCTACGGGCCGTGTCGACCTGCCCGCCGGGCTGATCGACAAGGTCACCGCGCTCCCCGATCCGGCGCTCAACCCGGTGGCGGCGCGGCGAGGTTCGTTCACCAGGCTCGAATTGCCGTGGCCCGCCGATGTTCCCGAGGGCGGACGGCACGGAATCCTGAGCACGGATGCGGCAGCATTCGATATCGCGCTGAAGGCCGCGAACGCCGAGGTCCAAGTGTGTCTCGACGCCGGGTTCGCCGGTCGCCCGGTGATCGTCCTCGGCCACGAGGAACTCATGTACCTGCCGCTGCGGCTGGCGGCGGAGCTCGCCGACGCGGGTACCCCCGCGCGCTTCCAAACCACCACCCGCTCACCGGCTTACGTCTTGGACGAGCCCGGCTATCCGCTGCGCCGTGGGTTCCGCTTCACCGCCCCCGAACCGGACCCGACCGCCGATCGCTACCTCTACAACGCGCAGTGGACCGACAGCGATGTCACCCCCGTTCTGCTGGTCGTCCTCGACCCGCCCGCCGACACACCGCAACTCGTCGCGGACGGCGGGCTCGTCGATGTGCTCACGGCCTCGGGCGCCGACGTGGTGGTAGCTGTCGTGCCGGGCGCCGACCCACGCGCACTGCACACGAGCCGCGCCGGGAGGCCCACCAGCCTGCCCGGCGCTGATAGTGCGGCGACACCCGCTACCGAAGATGCGAGTGTCGTCGCTCCCGTGCCGAAGTCGACGGCCGCACCAGCCCCGGATTCACCCGCGTCGGACGCGGAGACCGGCGACGCGAGACCAATCGCCGGAGAGCCGTCGCGCGCCGCCGACCTGGCAGCCGAAGACTCGGCGGCACTGTCGGCGACGGCACGCGGCACGAATGCTGGCCCGGCGGCCAGGAATTCGGCGGCGCCGCAGACCACAGTGTCCGGCGTGGATGCCGGTTTGGCGGCCAACGGCTCCGCAGCATCGTCGGCGACGGTGCGTGGTGGGAATGCCGGCCCGGCGGCGAAGGACTCGGCGGAGGACGGCGACCGGCGGCCGACCACCTGTGCCAGTCGGCTCGGCGGCGCCACAGCGCGGATTCTGCCCGAACCGCTGCATGGTCCCGAGTTCGGTTCGTATGCGGCCGAAGATGTCTCGTGGTTGTTGAAGGATCTTTCGCACGCTGATCTCGAGGCCGATGTGGCCGAGCGGGAGCGGCGGATCCAGGCGGGGATCGCGCACTACGCGGAATCGCTGCCGGTGGAGTACCAGCCCGACGCGGAGTATCGGGAGCTGTTCGATCGAGTGCTGGCCGAAAGTGCCGAGCGGTTGGCGCTGGCCGTGGCGACGGTGGCCGAACTGGTGATCGCGGAGCGCGGCGAGAACATCGTGCTGGTGTCGCTGGCCAGGGCGGGGACGCCGGTCGGGGTGTTGATGCGGCGCTGGCTGGCCAGTGGTGTCGGGAGGCCGGCACTCGACGTGCCGCACTACGCGGTGTCGATCGTGCGTGATCGCGGTATCGACTCGGTGGCGCTGGATTATCTGGCGCACCACCATGATCCGGCGTCGATCGTCTTCGTCGACGGGTGGACCGGCAAGGGTGCGATCACCCATGAACTCACCGCCGCGCTCGACGCGTATCACGCGGCGGGTGGGGCCCGGTTCAACGACGAGCTGGTCGTTCTCGCCGATCCCGCCAACTGCGTGCGCACCTACGGCACCCGCGACGACTTCCTCATCGCCTCGGCCTGCCTGAATTCCACCGTGTCCGGCTTGGTTTCGCGCACTGTCCTCAACGACACGCTGATCGGGCCCGGCGACTTCCACGGCGCGAAGTTCTATCGCGAACTGGCCGGCGAGGACGTCTCGAACCAGCTGCTCGATGCGGTCACCGCCGCCTTCGAGAAGGTGCGCGACCGAGTGCCCGCCGCGGTCGCCGAGATCCAGGCCTCCGATCGCACGCCGAACTGGTCCGGCTGGGCTTCGGTCGAACGGGTGAAAGTCGAATATGGCGTCGCCACAGTCAATTTCGTCAAGCCGGGCGTCGGCGAGACGACGCGCGTGCTGCTGCGCCGCGTACCGTGGCGGGTGCTGGTGCGTGACGCGGACGCCCCCGAACACGCACACATCCGGCTGCTCGCCGCCGCCAGGAATGTGCCAGTGGAGGTGGTACCCGATCTCGCGTACTCCTGCATGGGGCTGATCAAGGAGCTGGACCAGTGACCCCGACGGCGCTCGTCGCGACCGACCTCGACCGCACGATGATCTACTCCCGCAACGCCTTCGGCGGCGCGGACGCGGTCGAGAAGGTGTGCGTCGAACACTACGAGGGCGAGCCGCTGTCGTACATGACCGTGACCGCCGTGGAACGCCTGCGGGCGCTCACCGAGGTGGCGGCGGTGATCCCGACGACCACGCGCACGATCGAGCAGTTCCAGCGGATCGCGCTGCCGGGTGCGCCCTGGCGCTTCGCGATCACCAGCAACGGCGGCAACATCCTGGTCGACGGTGTCGCCGATCCGCTGTGGCGGGCGGGGATCGACGCGCAGGTGCGCGCGAGCGGGGCCACCCTCGCCGAGGTCGGCGCCGAATTACGCGCGCGGATCGACGATTCCTGGGTGACGAAGTATCGCGAGGCCGACGAGCTGTTCTGCTACCTGGTGGTGCGACCGGAGGCGATGCCCGCCGGTTTCCTGGCCGAGTGGGACGCCTGGTGCCGGGCGAACGGCTGGTCGGCCTCCCAGCAAGGTCGCAAGGTCTACGCGATGCCCGACGCGGTGTGCAAGAGCATCGCGGTCGCCGAGGTCCGCCGTCGTCTGCTCGAAGTGGGCGAATTGGCCACGGGTGCGCGTGTTTTCGCCGCTGGTGACGGCGCGCTGGACGCCGAGATGCTGCGCGCCGCCGACACCGCCATCCGCCCGCGCCACGGTGAACTCGAAGAACTCGCCTTCACCGCGCCGAACCTCACCGTCACCACGGCCGCCGGAATCCTGGCGGGCGAGGAGATCCTCGACTGGTTCCACGCGGCGGCGCTGCAGCCCGCCGTGGTCACAGCCACGACCTGATCCACACGACGGGCGCGGTGGCGCGACCCGGCCACGCCCGCAGCCGTCGGCCGGGTACGGCGACAACCTGATTCGCCCGGCGTGATGACTCGGCCCAGCCCCGGAGCCAACCCTGCCGTCACCGTCCCGGCCCGATCGACTCGTCGTCGCCGGCCGACCGCCTCAGTAGTGCTGCTGCTGACCAGCCAACTGCTGGGCGACCACGCCCTGGATGCGCTGCAGTCCGCCGACGGTGATCCCGCTCTGCAGCTGGCCCTCGATGGTGCGGACCAGGGCGTTGTCGCTCATGACCTTCTCCGAGGACTGGATGAGAACAGTGCCGGCGCCGGTGAAGTCGAACTGGCGCTCCTCGCCCGAGTTCGCGCCCATCCTGGCCGCGCCCGCCGCCAGGAAGCTGCCGATCCAGCCCTGGTCGTAGTGGTGGCTGGGGGAGGGGCAGTCGGCCCAGCCGACCAGCGCCTCGGGATCGACGCGCAGCGGCGGCTCGGCGAACATCACCGGCCCGTTGGACGAGGCGAGGAACTTGCCGGTGCCGATGAGGGTGAGGAAGCCCGGCACGATCGACTGCTTGAGCGCCAGGCCCGGCTCGAAGGCGAGCAGGTTGGCGCCGCGGATGGTGAGGTTGCCGTCCTCGAGATCATAGGAATTGATGTCGTAGCCGCGGTCGCCGATGATCAGCTTGCCGTGGCCTTCGGCCACCACGTAGTCGCCGGCGAACAGCGGGGCGGAGAACTGGCTGCTCACCATGTGCATGAGGTTGCCCTGCAGGCCGTGGGTGAGCATCTGGAACTGGATCTGCCCGTAGTAGGCGATCATCGCGCCCTTGCGCATGAACCACGGCGCGGTCAGGTCGATGCAGTAGGCGTAGCTGTTGCCCGGAATGTTGTCGCTGGCACCGAGAGTCATCGGCGAATGGATCTGGCTCATCGGCTCACAACTTCTCTTCGGAGGCCTGCACGTACACGACACCCTGTCCGTGGCAATGCAATTGCATCGCCTCGCCCGCACCGCGGCCGACGGCGTCGCGCCAGCCCATCGCCGATTTGAGCTCGGTCTGCACATTGCCGTACGCGGCGACGAACGCCTGCGGGTCGACCACCACCGGATTCGGCCCGCCCACCTGCAGTTCCAGGAATCCGCCGTGCGCGAGCAGCACCGCCGCGCCCTGCCCGCTGAGCTGCGTGGTGAACATGCCCTGCCCGGTCACGACACCGGCGGCCGCGCCGCGCAGCGCGCCCATCAGGCCGCCACCGCCGCCGCCACCGCCGGAACTCGCCACCGAGACCACCGAGGCCTGCAGGCCCGCGGTGTTGGCGAGCAGCCGCGACGCCTCGACGCGCAGCACCGCGCCCGGCTGCATCTGCACCACCTGCACCTCGAGCCCGGCGAATCCGTAATGGACGGTGCCGTTGCCGCGCGCCAGCATGGTGCGCTCGTGCTCGCCCGCCATCATCGCGCCGGCCATGCGCATGAGTCCGCCGCCGCCCATGCCGGGTCCGGCGCCGGGGATCTGGTGCGGCGCGAAGCCGACCTGGCCCTGATAGAAGAGCATCGCGCCGGTCCTGGCGACGACGCCGCCCGCCTGGCCGACGTCGACCTTGACGACCTTGCTGTTGACTTTCTCGAACATCGCCGTCCCCTACCGTTCCGCCGGCTGGATCAGCACGACACCCTGGCCGTCCCACCGCAGTGAGAACGCCTCGCCCGCGTCCTGGCCGACCATCGTGCGCCAGGAGACATCGGTGACGAAGGACTGGTTGAGGTTGCCGCGGGCCGCGACGAACGCGTCCGGGTCGACGATCAGCGGGAACTGCGGCGAGACCTCGAGATGGATCAGCGGACCACCGGCCGACAGCAGCGCCACCTGGCCCTGCCCGGACACCGTGGTGGTGAACAGGCCGTTGCCCGCCGACATGCCGCCGACCCCGGCGAAGCGCACATCGGTGCGCAGATTCCCGGCGAAGGCGAGCAACTGCTGCGACTCGACCTGCAATGTCTCGTTGTTCAGGTCGACCACGGTGACGTTCTGGCCGTTCACGGCGAAGAACACGCGACCGTTGCCGGTGCACTCCATCAGCGACAGCTTCTCGCCGGTCGCGCGGCGCTTGAGCCCGGACAGCACGCCCTCGCCGCCGCCGAAGCCTGCCGACTTGAACTGCACATTGCCTTCGTAGGCGACCATCGAGCCGGAGATCGCGCGGATACTTGTCCCCGCGAGACGGGCCTCGATCACCTTCTTCGATTGTTCGAACAGCTGCGCCATGATCGGCCCTGGTGTCCCCTCTGCACAGGCGGGTGAAATGCCCGATACCTAACTGCGCGTCACCCTAGCGGATCGATCGGGTACACGCGCCGGTCGTGGAGCGCGGACGCTCGTCGCCGCTTTCTCGTAGAGTGGCAGACGACCGCACCGACAAGCGAAGGGTCGAACTTGTCTGCAACACTCGCCAAGGGCCAGAACGGTCCACTGGCCGTCAGTGACGTGGTGATCTCGCTCCAGCTCACCGCCCCTGCCGATCTGTCCGCACTATTGGTGACCGAGCAGGGCAAGGTCCGCACGGATGCCGACTTCGTCTTCTACAACCAGCCGAGTGGGCCCGGCGTCGATCTGCGCCCCGGCCCGGCGGGTCAGGCGGCCTCCCTTGCCGTTTCGCTGCCCGCGGTGCCCGCCGAGATCGACCAGATCCGCGCGGTGATCACCCTCGACGACGCGAACAGCAACTTCGGCCGCTTCGCCCCGCCCACCGCGATCGTCTCCGACGCGGCGGGCAACCAGCTGTTCGAGTACCGCATCGAGGGCCTCAACAGCGAGTCGATCGTGATCGCGCTCGAGCTCTACCGACGCCAGGGCAGCTGGAAGGTGCGCGCGGTCGGTCAGGGCTACGCGGGTGGTTTCGCCGCGCTGGTCACCGATCACGGTGTGCAGGTGGATGATTCGCCGGCCCCGGCAGCCGCGCCGCAGCAGGCCGCCCCGCAGCAGGCTCCGCCCCCGCCGCCGCCCGCCTACCCGGCGCAGTCCGCGCCGAGCTACCCGCAGCAGGCCGCGCCCGCCTACGCGCCCCCCGGTGGCGGTTACCCGCCGCCGCCTGCCCCCGCGCAGCAGCCGCCCGCCGGTGGCTACCCGCCGCCGCCCGGTCAGGGCTACCCGCCGCCCGGCCAGCCGCCGCAGGCGCCGCCGCAGCCGACCGGTGAGGTGAGCCTGAGCAAGGATCGCCCGGTCAGCTTGCAGAAGGGGCAGCGCGTCACGCTCCGCAAGGAGGGTGGCGTCGCGCTGACCTTCGTGAAGATGGGTCTCGGCTGGGACCCGGTGCGCACGCGCGGCATGTTCGGCAACCGTACGGTCGACATCGACCTGGACGCGTCGGTCTGCCTGTTCGCCGACAACAACCTGGTCGATGTGGCCTATTACGGCCAGCTGTCCTCCAAGGACGGCTCGGTGCGGCACCAGGGTGACAACCTCACCGGTGAGGGTGACGGCGATGACGAGATGATCCTGGTCGACCTCACCAGGATCCCCGCGCACATCAACTCGCTGCTGTTCATCGTCACCTCCTACAAGGGGCACACGTTCGAGCAGGTGCAGAACGCCTTCTGCCGCCTGATCGACGGCAGCAACAACGGCGAACTCGCCCGCTACACCCTCGCAGGCGGCATGCCGTTCACGGCGATGGCCATGGCCAAGGTGTACCGGGTGGGCGCGGACTGGAAGATGCAGGCGCTGGGCGAAGGCTTCCAGGCCAAGCATCCCGGTGAGGCCGTGCCCCAGCTGGGCCGGTTCCTCGGCGGGAACTAGACCGCACGAACAGAGCAGGGCATACGACGTGATTCACCTGAAGGCGGGCCAGAACACCGCGCTGACCGCCGACACCGTGCGGTTCACCGCACAGACCACCGGCGCGGTCGATCTCGGCGCGCTGGTGGTCGGCGAGGATCTGCGGGTCCGCGACGAGCACGATCACGTGTGCGCGTCGCGGCCCGCCGCGCCCGGCGTGCGCCTGGCAGGCGGGGCGATCGAGCTCTCGCTGTCGCAGGTGCGGCCGGACGCGAACGCCGTGCTGCTGTTCGTCGCCGCGAGTCACGTGCTCGGCACCGTCACCGCGATGCTGGCCGAGAACGGCGCGCCCGCAGCGGAATTCGTGATCGCCCCGAGCTCGGGGGAGAGCGCGCTGATCTGCCTCGAGGTGTACCGCCGCGGCGGCGCCTGGAAGCTGCGCGCACTGGGGCAGGGCTACGACGGCGGCGCGGCGCGGCTGCTCACCGCGCACGGCGTCCCCGCGGCCGCGGCGATGGCGGACGCGCCGACCGCGCACGGCGTTCCGGCCGCGTCGGCACAGCCGATGGCGCCGACGGAGACGCTCGCGCAGCAGCCCGTCGGCGCACCGGGTGTCCCGCTCGAGGTCGACCACGGCCTGCAGCGCATGTGGATGATCTTCGAGGACGCCGCCCGCTCGGCCGCCGCGATGATCTCCGCGCGCGAATACGCCACCAAGCGGCTCGATCAGGAGATGTCGGAAGCGGTCTCGAACCCGGCCACCCGCAACACCCCGGCCGCCGACGCGGCCAGGGCCGCCGCGCAGCGTCGCTACGACGAACTGGTCGCCGTCGCCGACGCCGACCACCGGCGCGACAGCGACCAGCTCGCCCGCGAGATCGCCGAGGCCGACGCCGTGATGCCCGCCGCGCTGGCGTCCTGGCTCGCCCCGGCATGGACGACCAAAGCCGTACGCAGCGACGGCATCCGGCTCGGCGAGCTGTACGCACTCGACCGGGGAACGCTGCGCGTGCCGTATTGCGTTCCGGTGCCGCTGAATCGGCCGCTGTGGGTCGACACCGAGTCCAGCGCCGCCGCCTCCCGGGTGGTCGGCGCGCTGGTGGCCCGGCTCGTCGCCGCACTGCCGGACAAGCCGACCAAGGTCGATCTCATCGATCTCACCGGCGGCCTGCGCGGGCTCGCCGCGCCGCTGGCCCCACTGCTCGCCGGTCCGGTGGTCGGCGACCACACCGAGATCGCGGCCCGCGTCGGCGCACTGGCGCACGCGGCCGAGCTCGCCGAAATCGCTTACAACAGTGGGCAGGCCGTGCCGCCGTCGGAGCACCGAATCCTGGTGGCCGCCGATTTCCCGCACGGCTACCAGCCCGCCGACATCGTGCGGCTCGGTCAGCTGATGGTGCGCGGCGATCTCATCGGGCTGTCGCTGGTGATCGTCGGCAGCGGCGGGGTCGACTTCGGTGACGGTCCGCTGTCGCTGCTGGCCCAGTCCTGCCGTCATCTGCCGACGGTGCCGGGCACCCCGCTGTTCGATCCGTGGACCGGCAACCCCTGGGAGCTCGACCTCGACATGCTGCCCGCCGAGCCCGAACTCCAGGCCCGCTACCTGCGGATGTAGTCAGTCCCCGACGGCGGCGGGCCGCGCGGCCGCATGGGCCTGCCGCGGTCGCAGGAATTCCGGCAGCCACGGCAGCAGCGGGTCGGGCGCCCGGTCGAGGATGCCGCCCGCCGGATCGTCGACGTAGTCGCGGCGCACAAGGTCGTCCTGTGGGCACAGGATCTGGTGGATGATCAGCGCGCACAGGCCGATGACGGCGAGGTCGCGCAGGACGACGGTGCCGGTGAACCACTGCTCCGGCAGGCCCTTGGCGTCCTCGCCCAGGTAGTAGAACATCCGCGGCACCCAGACCAGGGCGTCGATCGTCATCCACGCCAACAGGATTCGGCGATGCGGAAGGGCGAGTACGGCCAGCGGCACCAGCCACAGCGAGTACTGCGGGCTCCAGACCTTGTTCGTCAGCAGGAACGCGGCCACCACGAGGAAGCACAGCTGGGCCAGACGTGGGCGCCGCGCCGCGGTCAACGCCACGTAGGCGATGCCCGCGCAGGCGAGCACGAACAGCAGCAGCGAGACCGTGTTCAGGATGGTCGGCGGCTCGCCGTGCGCGAGTTCGCCGTCGAATCCGCTCCAGCCGGTGAACGAGGTGATCACGTTGTAGATCGAGTCCGGGTCGGCGTGCCGGGTGGTGTTGAGCCGGAAGAATTCCCGCCAGCCGTCCGGGTACAGCGCCGCGATCGGCAGGTTCACCGCGATCCAGGTGCCCGCGGCGGCGACGATGGCGAGGGTGGCGGCACCGAGCGGGCGCAGCGCGAAGAACTGTGTCCTGGCGGGGGTTTCGCGCAGCCAGGTGCGCGCGGAGGCGATGCTGTCGACATCGCGTAGTCGCAGGCCCGCACGGGCCGCGGGTAGTCGCTGCATCGGGTCGGCCCGCAGGCACAGCACCAGGATCGGGCCGAGCAGCAGCAGCGGATACAGCTTCGCCGCGCCGCCGAGGCCGAGCAGCACGCCGGCGAGCACCGGCTTGCGGCGGGCCCAGGCCAGCAGGCCGGTGGCCGCGAACGCCGTTGCCAGCGCGTCGAAGTTGGTGAACGCGTGCACGATCACCAGCGGCGAGACGGCGATGAGCGCCGCGTCCCACACCCGGCGTCCGGCCAGTCGCGAGGACGCCCAGATGGTGATCAGCCAGCCCACCGCCAGCCCGAGCGCGACGACGTTGAAGTAGACGACCACCGACAGCGCGCCGGGCAGCGGCAGATGGTCCCAGACATTGCCGATCTGCATGGCCGCGTACTGATAGAGACCCGAAAGGACCGGATACTCCATGTACCTGACCTCGGTGCCGCCGTCGGGCGTGTCCTCGATCCAGGACTTCTTGTACGGGAACGCGCCCTCGTTGAGCCGTTCCGCGCCGTAGAGCGGGACGGTGTCGGAGTAGCACATGGCCACGTACTGGCGGCCGTCGGTCCAGTCCAGCATCAGGCCGCCCGCGCCGTCGCTGGTCTGCTGGATGCAGGGCGCCTTCGCGAACCAGCCGAGCGCCAGGAAGATCACCGTGAAGACGAACATCACCCGCAGCGGCGTCCAGAACCGTACCCGGCCGATCAGCGCGTGATCGCCGACCGGGCCGCCGATCACCGTCGACAGCTGCGCGGTCAGCGAGTCGTTGCGGCTCGGCCGATCGCGCGCGTCGACCGAGCGCAGGTCGGGGGCCAGCTGGGCGGGCGCGACGTAGTGCACCGCGCGACCCTGCCGGGTATCACTCGACGCAGGCAGGTCCGCGAGTTGCTGATCGGTCACGACTTCCGAGGCTACCGGTGGTTACCGGGATCTCGTCGGCGTGGTTCCGGCGCCGCCCTCGTCCTCGTTGTTCCCGGCGCGTCCGCCGGGTCGGGTGCCCCCGCCGTTGCCGTTGCCCGGCGTCGTCCCCTCGGGGCTCGCCGTCGGCTGACCAGGTAGCGGGCCGGTGGTGGTCTCCGGCGTCTGCTGCGAGGGCTGACCGGCGGGCTGCTGCACGCCGGGCACGGGGATCCGGATGCCGGGCAGGATCTCGACCTGCGACGGCACGATCACCGGCGCCTCGATGGTCGGCGGCGTGGTGGACGGCGCGGTGTAGGGCGCCGACCACTCCGGCACACCGGCCTGGCCCTTGATCGGCGCGGGCTTGGGGAACGACTCGTTCGGCGTGCCCGCCAGCGCGCCGTCCATCGTCGCCTTCCAGATGTCGGATGGCAGGCCCGAACCGTAGATGCTGCCGCCGCCGTAGTTGCGCAGCGGCTCGCCCTGCTCGGTGCCGACCCACACCGCGGTCGACAGCGACGGCGTGTAGCCGACCATCCAGGCGTCGCGATTGTTGCCGGTGTCGCCCAGCTGGTGGGTACCGGTCTTGGCCGCCGACTCGCGGCCGCCCGCCAGGTTGTGGTTGCGCGAGTACGCCGCGATCGGCTTCATCGCCGCGGTGGCGTTGTCGGCCACGGCCGCGCTGACCCGCTGCTCACCGGCGGGCTCGCCGCGGTCGAGCAGCACCTGACCGTCGGCGGTGACGACCCGCTGCACGAAGTGCGGCGCGTGGTACATGCCGGAGGCGGCGAGCGTGGCGTAGGCCGAGGCCATGTCCAGCGGACGCGACTGGTACTGGCCGAGGATGATGCCGTTGTTCGGGCCCGCGCCGTTGGGCTCGGTGAGGGTCTCGCCGATACCGGGCAGCTCCTCGGGGATGCCGAGCTTGTAGGCCATCTCCCTGATCTTCTGCGGCCCGTTCTGCATGTCCAGCTGCATGCGGTAGAAGCTGGTGTTCAGCGATCGCTTCAGCGCCTCGGCGATGGTGCACATGCCGCAGGACTCGCCCTCGACATTGCCGATCTGGATGCCGTTGACGGTGATCGGCGAGCTGTCGTACAGCTGCGAGAGCGGAACGCCCTGTTCGAGGTTGGCGGCCAGGCCGATCACCTTGAACGAGGAGCCCGTCGGCAGGCCCGCGTTGGCGAAGTCGTAGCCCTGGCCGTCGTTGCCGCCGTAGTAGGCGCGCACGGCGCCGGTGCGCGGGTCGACCGAGACGACCGCGGTCCGCAGGTTCTCCGGCTCGCCCTCCAGCTTGGACTGCGCGGCCCTGACCGCGGCCTCCTGCGCCTTCGGGTCGATCGTCGTGGTGATCTGCAGGCCCTCGGTGTTGAGCTGCTGCTCGCTGATGCCCGCCGCGGACAGCTCCTTGAGCACCTGGTTCTTGATCAGGCCCTCCGGCCCGGAGTTCTGGGTCTCGTCGTCGTTGGCGGACAGCGAGACCACCTGCGGGTACTGCATCGAGGCGCGTTCGGCCGCGGGCAGGTTGTTGCCCGCGACCATGCCGTCGAGCACGTAGTTCCAGCGCGACTTCGCGCCCTCGGGGTTCTTCTCCGGGTCGAGCAGCGAGGGCAGCTGGATGGTCGCGGCGAGGACGGCGCCCTCGGCCACGGTCAGCTCCTGCACCGGCTTGCCGAAGTAGGCCTTGGCGGCGGCGTCGATGCCGTACGCGCCACGGCCGAAGTAGATGGTGTTGAGGTAGGCGGCGAGGATGTCCTCCTTGCTCCACTGGCGGGCCATCTTGGCCGAGATCACCAGCTCGTGCATCTTGCGCTGCATCGAGCGCTCGTCACCGACCAGCGCGTTCTTCACGTACTGCTGGGTGATCGTGGAGCCACCGCCCGCGCTCTCCTTGCCGAGGATGTTGTCGCGGGCCGCCCTGGCGAAGCCCGAGACCGAGAAGCCGGGGTTGGTGTAGAAGTCACGGTCCTCGGCGGCGATCACGGCATTGCGCACGTGCGGCGGGATCTGGTCGATCGAGACCTCGGTGCGGTTGCCCTGCGGCGGGACCACCCTGCTGATCTCGGTGGTGCCGTCGCTGGCCAGGATCGTGGCCACCTGGTTGGTCTGCAGGTCGCCCGGCTTGGGCACCGAGACCGCCGTGTAGGCGACGAGGAACACCGCGCTCGGCACGACGATGGCGAGCGCCATCAGCACATACATGGTCCGGCGAATGGCCCGCCACGGCATCTTCCTCACCGAACCACCCTTACCGGAGCCGTCGTCGCCCCCGCCACCGTCGCGGCGGTTGCGCGGTCCGGTGGGCGGCGGGGTGCCGCCCGCGCCGGCGGCGCGGCGCTCGCCGGTCGTCGGCCCGCCGGGACGGCGACCGGCACCGGGACGCGCGGCCGCGCCCGCACCGGCCGCGACGCGCGCGTTACGGCCGGAATCCGGCCCGCTCGCGCGCACGGTCGACTCGTCGGCGCCGCCGGGACGCGGCAGCTTCTGGGTGGCGCCGGCCGCGGGCGCCGGACGACCGGGCTGACCCGCCCTGCCCTGCGGCGGCCTGCCCGCACCTGGCGGATTCTGCGCCGGCCCGCCCTGCGGCCCGCCGGGGCGCTGCGGCGGCTGACCCGGCCTGCGCGGCGGCATGCCGCCCGGCGGCGGGCCCTGCCGGTTCGGCGGCGGACCACCCTGCGGCCCGCGCCCACCCGGAGCGGGACCGCGACCCTGGGCAGGCCCGCCCGGCTGACGCGGCCCGGGACCACCCGGCCCGGGACCACCCGGCCCGGGACCACCCGGCTGACGCGGCCCGTCCTGCGGCCCTGGGCGGCGCGGCGGCTGACCGCCGGAACGGGGAGGGAGACCTGGTTGCCCGCCCCTGGCCGGACGGCCTTGCGGATCGTCACCGTAGGGGGAGGGCTCGTAGGGCGAACTCACTGACCAGATCTCCATAACTTGTAAGGTTCAACCGACACACGACATCCGCGCCGGACAACCGGCGCGGATACCTTGCACCTCGAACAGTGGCGCATCACACGCCGCCCGTTCGGCAGCGCGTCCTTCGGCGGCGCAGCACTCGGCGGCGCATCACTCGGCGGCAGAGCGCCGCCCCGCTCGCGGGCTCGACCGACGGCGGGCTGGTGCGGGTGCCTTCCCGAGCACATACGACTGCACCAGGTGGTTCCAGCTGCACGAGCGGCATACCTCCACCACGTGCACCGAGAACTCCTCGTTCGACTCTGCCATCCTGACCAGTTCCTCGGGCGTCCGCGCCGACCCGGCCGCTTGGCCGAGCCCGTCGCCGTACACCCAGGAAACCAACGTCAGCTGCTCTTTTCGGCAGATCGGGCAGGTCACCTCACTGCCCCGGCCATGGAACTTGGCGGCCCGGAGCAGGTAGGGATTCGCGTCGCACACTTCGGCGACACCGACCCGGCCCGCGTAGACGTCAGCCAGCAGCGACCTGCGCCGGAGCGCATAGTCGACCACCTGCCGCTGAATTCGCACGATCACCAGAGTAGCCGGGATTGATTTGCGGTGCCGGTGGCACCGCGTCTTCGGTGCTCTCGCCGTAAACTCCCGATACCGGGGTCGGCCCGGGTGTTTCCGCAGGTGAGGCGAGCCGCAACGATGGCTGATTCCGGACCGGCTCGCAGAGCCACCGATTCCGTGACGAGGGCGCGTGATATCGATCGCGCGCAGGTGTCGACCGTGCTTGACGCGGCCTACGCAGAAGGCCAGCTCGGGGCCGACGAGTACCACGACAGGTCAGCGAGAGCGGGGACAGCGCGGACGCTGGGCGAGCTGGCGGCGCTGACCGCGGACCTGCAGTCACCTGCGGTTTTCGGTGAAAAATCGACGGCAGAGCGGAAGCGCTTCGGCCGCAGGCACTCCGGCGAATACCCGGCGCGCACCCGGGCCCGCGACGCTGATCGCGCCCGCACCGTGGCCGCCCTCGACGCCGCCCGCGCCGACGGTCAGCTCGACGCCGAGGAACATTCGGCCTCCACCGAACTGGCCGAGCAGGCCCGCACTCTCGGTGACCTGTCCACGTTGGTCGCCGAGTTGCAGCAGCGACCGGTCGTGCCGACCAAACCGAAGGCCCGCAACACCTTCCGCATCGCCACCGCGGCGGCGGCGGTCGTCGTGGCCGTCGGCGGGTTCGTGTTGACCGTTCGTGACGACAAGCCGTCACCGGCGGCGCGCGAGGCCGCCACGGTCAACTACAACGCGGCGGCGCCCCTGGTGATCCCGACGCCGACGCTGACCACCCAGGCCGGCTTCCTCCAGTTCCGCGACGACTACCGCACCAAGTTCGGCGACACCCGCGTCGACGAGGCGGTGCTGCACGAGGAGCACGCCTCGGCGGTGCGCCGCGCGACCCCGGAGGCCGACTGGACCGCCGCCTGGACCTACCGTGGCGGTTTCGAACGCTCGAATTCGCAGGTCAGCACACGTAAACGCGAGACCGTCGAGATCGATCTCGCCCAGATCGACGCCGACGCGCTCGGCAAGGCCCTGAGCACCGCGCCCGCCACCCTGCTGGTGCGCGACGGCGCGGTCACCCACTTCCGGATCGCGAACGACAGCTGGGTCGACAGGCCCGCCATCACGATCTTCGTGCGCAACGAGGTCGCCCAGTCGGGGCACATGACCATCGCGCTCACGGGCGAAGTGCTGCAGACCTACCCGTACAAAGGATGACCCGGCGATGAAGACCCCGTCCCCCGCGAAGAACCTGCGGGCCCGCGACGCCGACCGCGCCGACGTGTGCGCCCTGCTCGACGCGGCCCTGGCCGACGGCCAGCTCACCGAACGCGAGCACGGCACACGGACCGCGACCGCCATGAAGGCCGAGACCTTCGGCGCGCTCGACCGCCTCGTCGACGACCTGCAGATCCCCGGCAGCCTCGCCGCCACCCCGGTCGCGCGTGGCGTCCCCCGGATGCCCCGGCGCTGGTGGATCCCGGCGGGCGCGATCGTGCTCGCCGGTCTGCTCGGCGCGGGCGCCGGGCTGCTCGGCCGCACGGTGGGCGACGCCGTGCTCGACGACCCACTGCCCGACCTCACCACCGGCAACGGTTTCGCGTACTTCCTGGCCGACTACCGCGCGAAATACGGGTCGACCGAGGTCGACGAGGTGACCCTCTATCCCGACTACGTCGTCGTGGAACGCAAGTCCGACCGGCCCGGCAAGCAGGACGACCAGATCTATCGCGGGTCGTTCAAGGCGTGGGGCTCCCAGGGGTCCCGCACGCCGGACACCAAGTCCTTCGACCTGGCCGCCGTCGACATCGCCCGCTACGCCCGGCTCATGTCCGGCGCCCCGGTCACCACGAAGGTGCCCGGTGGCTGGGTCTCGCACGTGCTGGTCCGCTTCCCGCCCGGCGGCGGCAAGGACGCCGAGCCCGAGATCAACATCTACGTCAAGAACGAGGCCGAACAGAGCGGCTACCTCAAGATCCGGCTCAACGGCGAGCCCATCGCCGTGTACCCCGTGTAGCCCTCCGACCAGCCATGACGCAGTGATCTGCGTCATCCGGCTATGCCCTGATGTATCGCTCCGATATAGTGGGAAGTCGCATCCATCGGTTAGGTCCATTCGGTCTGTCGGGCCGACACAGTCAGGGAGTGAGGTCGCGGTGCTCGAATTGGCGATTCTCGGCCTGCTCCTCGACGCGCCCATGCACGGTTACGAGCTGCGCAAGCGGCTGACGGGCCTGCTCGGTGCGTTCCGGGCCTTCTCCTACGGTTCGCTCTACCCGACGCTGCGCAGGATGCAGACCGACGGGTTGATCGCGGAGGAGATTCCGGAGGGCGCGACCGCGCGCCGTGCGCGCCGCGTCTACCGGCTCACGCCGGTCGGGCGGGAACGGTTCAACGAACTCCTCGCCGACACCGGTCCGCAGAACTACACCGATGACGGCTTCGGCGTTCACCTCGCCTTCTTCAGCCGCACCCCCGCCGAGGCGAGGATGCGGATCCTGGAGGGCAGGCGGCGCCAGGTCGAGGAGCGCCGAGAAGGGCTGCGCGAAGCGATCAAGAAGGCCAGCGGCTCGCTGGATCGCTACACCCGCCAGCTCCACCAGCTCGGATTGGAATCAAGCGAGCGCGAAGTGCGCTGGCTCAACGAGTTGATTGCGGCGGAGCAATCGACGAAGGCGGCACCACAGAAAGAGGGAAAGAGCGGCCATGAGTGATGTCAACAAGGTTGGGTCCGGCGAGGTTCGCGTCGCGATCGTCGGTGTGGGCAACTGCGCATCGTCGCTGGTGCAGGGCGTGCAGTACTACAAGGATGCCGATGAGAACTCCACGGTTCCCGGCCTCATGCACGTCAAGTTCGGTCCCTATCACGTCAAGGACGTGAAGTTCGTCGCCGCGTTCGATGTCGACGCCAAGAAGGTCGGCTTCGACCTGGCCGAGGCGATCTTCGCCAGCGAGAACAACACGATCAAGATCTCCGACGTGCCGCCCACCGACGTGACGGTCCTGCGTGGCCCGACCCTCGACGGCATCGGCAAGTACTACGCGCAGACCATCGAGCAGTCCGAGGCGCCCGCGGTCGACGTGGTCAAGGCCCTGAAGGACGCCCAGGTCGACGTCCTGGTCTCCTACCTGCCGGTCGGCTCCGAAGAGGCCGACAAGTTCTACGCCCAGTGCGCCATCGACGCGAACGTCGCCTTCGTCAACGCGCTGCCGGTGTTCATCGCCTCCGACCCGGTGTGGGCCAAGAAGTTCACCGACGCCGGTGTGCCGATCGTCGGTGACGACATCAAGTCCCAGGTCGGTGCGACCATCACCCACCGAGTGATGGCCAAGCTGTTCGAGGACCGCGGCGTGGTGCTCGACCGCACCTACCAGCTCAACGTCGGCGGCAACATGGACTTCAAGAACATGCTCGAGCGCGACCGGCTGGAGTCGAAGAAGGTCTCCAAGACCCAGGCCGTCACCTCGAACCTCACCGGTTCGCTGGCGGGCAAGGTGCACGACCGCAACGTCCACATCGGTCCCTCGGACTACGTGGAGTGGCTCGACGACCGCAAGTGGGCCTACGTCCGCCTCGAGGGCCGCGCCTTCGGTGACGCCCCGCTGAACCTGGAGTACAAGCTCGAGGTGTGGGACTCGCCGAACTCGGCGGGCATCATCATCGACGCCGTCCGCGCGGCCAAGATCGCCAAGGACCGCGGCATCGGTGGACCCGTCATCCCAGCCTCGGCCTACCTGATGAAGTCCCCGCCGGAGCAGATCGCCGACGACGTCGCGCGCACCCAGCTCGAGGCGTTCATCATCGGCGCTGAGTAGTTGGAGCGCTGGCGCGCTCGAGGTCGCGGCCCCTTGGTCCCGCTGATCAGGCACCGGTGCTTGCTCCTTCGTCGCCTGCGCACCGGCGCCTGATCGGCGGGACGGCCGCGACGCGCCGACTGCGTCGGCGGACCCTCCTCGAGGTCGGGTCGTGTCAGCTGCGAAATCGACAAAGGCCGGGACCCAGGGTGTTTCCCTGTGGCCCGGCCTTTTTCGTGCTGCTCAGTCGAGTGAGACGTAGACCTCGACGCTGGTCGGGCCGGTGTAGCGCTCCAGCTCGGCGGTGTGCGAGCGGGTGATGGTGCCCGCGTTCTCGGCCTTGATCACCTGGGCCCACGCGGTGCGCAGCAGGTCGTAGGGCTTGTCGGAGACGACGAACTTGGCGTAGCGGCCCGCGGGGATGCGGGTGAGCACGTCGCCGGAGTCGATGTCGTCCAGGCCGGACACCTCGTAGCCGAGCACCGCGACCGCGTGGTCGTTCTGGCCGATGTAGGCCGCGGCGCGCGGCACCGTCTTCTCCCTGGCCAGGTAGCGGTCCCAGGTGAAGTTCACCAGGTCGAGGTCGCGCGCTGTCACCTCGCGACCGGCCAGCGGGACGGTGAGTCCCGCGATCAGCCCGTCGTCGAGAGTCACGATCTCGAAATCGACAGTCATGGCTACTCGCCCCCCTTCTCGTCGATCAGCGAAACAAAGATCTCGACCGTGCGGTCGTCCGGGTACTGCTCGTAGTCGCCGGCGTAGGCACGTTCGAATTCCCCGGCGGCCTCGGCGTCCCAGATCTGGCGCCACAGGCCGACGATGGTGTCGCCACGGTTGTCGCCGGTGGCGGAGAACCGGGCGTAGCGGCCCGCCGGGATGCGCGCCAAGACGTCGCCGACCGCGAGATCGGCGAGGGTCTTGCACTCGTAACCGACGATGTGGGTCAGGTAGGAGTTGATCTCCGTCGCGAAATCGACGTACCCCGTCGCGATCGGTCCCGGTAACGAGGGTCTCGCCAGCAGGTGCTGCCACGCCTCCACCACCTTGGCACGGCGTGGCCCCTCCACGGCGAGCGCCGGACTGCGGAGCACTGTGCCCGCGATCAGCGTCTCGGGACGGTCAACGACATTGAAATCCACCTGCGTAGCCCCTATGTCTAGTCTCGTCGTCGCTCGAGCGCATATCTTCCCGCATCGATATGACAGGTTTCGCGCCGGGACTCCTCGACGCCGGTCGGGCGGCTCGCGCTCTGGCCAACGATGTTGCCATGAACGCGGGGGTGCCGGGTCGGGGTGGCCAATCCGTGATCTATCCACCGCCGAGACCGGGGAACAATTCGCCCGGCGAACTGGACGGCCGCGGCGCGGGCGGCGGGATGATGATCAGCGGCGCGGGGTTGCGTGACGTCGCGGTCGGCGGGTTGAAGATGTCCGGCGGCGGCGTGCGCGGCGCGTTGCGCGGCGGGTTCAGGATGTCGTACGGGCCGCCCGGCGCCGCGGGCGCCTGCGCCGGCCCGGGGACCGGCGAGCCGCCGCCGGGCAGCGCCGGGGTGGGGAACTGCTCGATCGGCGTGCCCGCCAGCGCGGTGTCCATCACCTGCTTCCAGATGTCGGACGGCAGCCCGGAGCCCCAGATCGCGCCACCGCCGCCGCCACGCAACGGCTGCGGCTGCTCGGTGCCGATCCAGACCGCCGTGGACAGCGCGGGCGTGTACCCGATCATCCAGGCGTCCTTGTTGTCCTTGCTCTCGCCGAGCTGGGTGGTGCCGGTCTTGGCGGCCGACGGCCTGCCGTCGGCCAGGCCGTGCCCGTTGGAGTAGTTGGCGATCGGGGTCATGGCCTGGGTGGTGGCATCGGCGATCGCGGCGGTGATCCGCTGTTCGGGCTCCGCGGGCTGGGCGCCGACCCGGTTCTCCGGTGCGCCGCGGTCGAGCAGCACGTGGCCTGCCCCGGTCGTGACGCGCTGCACGAAGTACGGCTCGTGGTACACGCCGGAGGCGGCCAGCGTCGCGTAGGCCGAGGCCATGTCGAGCGGCCGCACCAGGTACTGCCCCAGCACGATGCCGTTGAGCGGCGGTTCGCCCGCCTCGGTGAGGGTTTCGACGTCGAGCCCGGGGATGCGCTCGGGAATGCCCGCCAGATGCGCGGCCTCGGCGATCGAGCGCGGCCCGTCGGCCATGGTCATGGTGAGCCGGTAGAAGCTGGTGTTGAGTGAGCGCTTGAGCGCCTCGGTGAGCGGGCAGCGTCCGCAGGAGTCCCCGTCGACATTGGTGATCGTGGTGCCGCGGTCCTGCACCGGTGAGCTGTCGATCGCCCGCGTCGTCGGAATGCCCTGGCGCTGCGCGGCGACGAGGGCGAACGGCTTGAACGAGGACCCCGTCTGCAGCGGCGCCTGCGCGAAATCGAAACCGGTGCCGTCCTCGCCGCCGTAATAGGCGCGCACCGCCCCGCTGCGCGGATCGACCGACACCACCGCGGCCCGCAGCTCCGGCGGCTGCCAGCGCAGCCGCTGGCGCACCGTTTCGACGGCTCCCGCCTGCGCCACGGGGTCGATGGTCGTGGTGATCTGCAGCGCGCCGGTGTTGATGTCGGCGTCGGTCAGCCCTGCCGCGCGCAACTCGCGCATCACCTGGGTGCGGATGTGGCCCTCCGGGCCGAGCGCCACGGGCTCGGTCGGGATGTCGGCGATCGGGATGATCTCCGGGAACACCGTCGCGTCGCGCTCGCCGGGGGCGAGCACCCCCATCTCGATCATGCCGTCGAGCACGTACCGCCAGCGGGCCTTCAGCTGCTCGAGGTGGTTCTCCGGGTCCAGCACCGAGGGCGAGCGGATGACCGCGGCGAGCACGGCGCCCTCGGCCAGGGTCAGCTCCGGCACCGGCTTGTTGAAGTACGCCTTGGCGCCGGCCGCGATCCCGTACGCGCCGCGGCCGTAGTAGATGGTGTTGAGGTAGGCGGCCAGGATCTCGTCCTTGCTCCACTGCCGCGCCATCTTCGCCGCGATGATCAGCTCGCGCATCTTGCGAGTGACGGTGCGTTCGGAGCTGAGGAAGGCGTTCTTCACGTACTGCTGGGTGATCGTCGAGCCGCCGCCCGCGTTGTCGTGGCCGAGCAGGTTGTCGCGGGCGGCCCGCAGGAACCCGCTCGTCGAATAGCCGGGGTTGGTGTAGAAGTTGCGGTCCTCGGCGGCCAGCACGGCCTCGCGCACCGGCAGCGGCACGTCGGTGAGCGGGATGGGGATCCGATTGCCCTGCGGCGGGATGAATTTCGTCAGCACCGTGGTGCCGTCGGCGGCCAGCACCGTGGCGGGCTGCTCGACCGCGACCTCGGCGGGTTCGGGGATCTCCGAGCTCCAGTAGATCGCCACGAACAGCAGCACCGGCACGCAGACGAAGATCACGAACAGCGCGAGCAGCAGCCGCCGGATCTTCTGGCCCCTGGTGCGCGGCGGTCGCGGATCCTCGCCGTCGGCCGCCAGGCGCGCGGCCTGGGCCCGCCGGGCCGCGCCCTTGCGTGGCTCGTCCCGGCCGAGCGGGTCCTTGAAGCCGGCGATCGAGGAGTACGGCGCGTCCGCATCGGACCGCCGACGCCTACCCTCGGAGGCCACGACCATCTCCTTCCGGACCGACGGAAGAACACCTGCACCGACGCGCGCATCGATGCAGGCGACTCTACCCGCGGTTGGTCACGGAATCGGGGAGGAGCGGCTGGGGGCGGCGGACGCGCCGTCCGTCAGCTCTTCACGCCGCCCGCGGTCAGACCCGAGATGATCCTGCGCTGGAAGATCAGCACCATGATCACCAGCGGCACCGTGACGATCACACCGGCCGCCATGATGGCCGCGTACGGCTGCACCAGCGGATCGTTGCCGGAGAACTGGGCGATCGCCACCGTCACCGGCCTGGTCTGCTCACCGGAGAGCAGGCGGGCCAGCAGATATTCGTTGATCGAGGCGATGAACGCCAGGATCGCGGTGGTGAACACCGCGGGCGCCGCCAGCGGCAGCATGATCAGCCGGAACGCCTGCCCCTTGGTGGCGCCGTCGATCCGCGCGGCCTCTTCCAGCTCCCACGGCAACTCGGCGAAGAACGAGGCAAGGATGTAGACCGTCATCGGCAGGACGAACGAGATGTTCGGGATGATCATCGCCTGGTACTCGCCGATCCAGCCGAGATCGGTGAACAGCTGGAACAGCGGAGTCACCAGCACCACGGCGGGGAACATCGAGGCCGACAGGATCAGCCCCGACACCAAGTACTTGCCCGCGAAGGTCATCCTGGCCAGCGCGTACGCGGCGAGCACGCCGAGCACCAGCGCGATCGCGGTCGTCACCGACCCGATGATCACGCTGTTGATCAGCGCCTGCCCGAAGTTGTTGCCGCGACTGGTGTCGAAGGCGTTGCGGAAGTTGTCCAGCGTCACGTGGGTGGGCCACGGGGTGCTGTCGAAGGTGTAGGCCTGATCGCGGAACGCGACGACCGTCATCCAGTAGAACGGCCCGAGGCCCCACACCAGCACGATCAGCACGCCGAGGTACATCCGCACGGTGCCGAGGCGCTTGCGCCACGAGATCGGCTGCACCGCAGCGGCTTCGCGGGTCGCGGGCGACTCTTTCGTCATCGAGGTGCTCATCAGTTCGCCTTCCGCTGTTCTTCCTGCGTGCGAACGGCGTTGGCGCCCAGCACCTTCACCAGGACGAACGCGATCGCGAAGACGAGCAGGAAGGTGATCGTCGAGAGCGCGGCGGCGCTGTTGGGGCCCTGGCGCACCTGCTCGACCACCAGGATCGACAGGGTGTTCGTCGACGGGTTGCCCAGCGTCATGATCGCGGGCAGGTCGTAGATGCGCAGCGTGTCCATGGTGCGGAACAGCACCGCCACCAGCAGCGCGGGCTTGAGCAGCGGCAGCGTGATGTGCACGAACCGCTGCCACGCCGACGCGCCGTCGACCTTGGCCGCCTCGTACACGTCGGCCGGGATCACCTGCAGCCCGGCCAGGATCAGCAGCGCCATGAACGGGGTGGTCTTCCACACGTCGGCCACGACCACCGCGAACCGCGACGCCCACATGTCCGAGGTCCACAGGATGTGCGTGCCGAGCACGCGGTTCACGACGCCGTCGTACTGGAACATGAACTCCCACAGCCGCGCGGTGACGGCGGTGGGAATCGCCCACGGGATCAGCACCGCGGCGCGCAGCAGCGCGCGGCCGCGGAAGGTCTTGCCCATCACGATGGCCATGCCGAGCCCGAGCACGGCCTCGATCGACACCATCACCACCGTGAAGAACAGGGTGACCCCGACCGCGGACCAGAACTGGGAACCGAGCGTGCCGGTGGGGCAGTCGATGACCCCGCCGAGCGAATTGCACTGCTGCAGCAGCCAGTGCGTGTAGTTGCTCAGCCCGGCGCTGCCGCCCTCGATGAACATTCCGGTGGCCGGGTCGATCCCCGAGTCCTTCTGGAAGGACATGATGATCGCCTGGACCACCGGATATCCGATGACCACGGCCAGCGCGACGAGCACCGGCGTGACGAAGAGCCACGCCTTGCCGGATCGTCGCAGTTCCAGCGCTAGCCCGCGCTGCTTGGCTCCCGAAGGATCCGACACCGTTTCTACTCTCCTACGGTCTGGTCGGGTCCGCTGCGCGCTCCGCTACGAACCGGCGGTCTCGATGCCCTTTTGCATGCCGGCGACGGCGTCGTCGACGGACTTCGTGCCGTTCAGGGCAGCATAGGCGTTGTCCTGGATGGCCTTCGACACCGCCGGATAGAACGGGGTCACGGGGCGCGGCACGGCGCTGGCGATGGACTCCTTCAGCGCGGGCAGGTACGGCATCTTCGCGATCAGGGCCGGGTCGTCGTAGAGCGAGGCGCGCACCGAGGGCAGGGCGCCGGAGGCGATGATCTGCTGGGCCTCTTCGCTGATCAGGAAGCGCACGAAGTCGGCCGCGGTGGCCTTGTTCTTGGAGAACGCGCTGATGGCGGCGTTGTAGCCGCCCAGGGTCGAGGCGCCGACGCCGGTGTTGCCGGGCAGCGGGGCCACGCCGAACTTGTCCTTCACCGACGAGGTGTCGGCGTTGGCCTGGGCGTAGAGGTAGGGCCAGTTGCGCAGGAACAGCAGCTTGCCGGACTCGAACGCGCTGGCGCTCTCGCCTTCCTTGAAGGTGATGGCTTCCTTGGGGATGTCACCGTTCTTGTAGGCGTCGACGAGGACCTTCAGGCCCGCCTTCGACTCCGGGCTGTTCACGGTGGGGGTCTTGCCGTCGGCGCCGACGAAGCTGCCGCCGAAGGCGTTGATGACCTCGGAGGTGTTCACGGTCAGGCCCTCGTAGGGGGCGAGCTGACCGGCGTAGCAGCCGATGTTGTTGTCGCGGGCCACCTGGCACTGGCCGATCATCTCCGACCAGGTGCGCGGCGGGTTGGGCACCAGATCCTTGCGGTAGTACAGCAGGCCGCCGTTGGTGTTGCGCGGGGCCGCGTACAGGGTGCCGTTGTAGGTGGCGCTGGCGACGGTGGGCGCGAGCAGCGGCGCCGTGTCGATGGCGAAGGTGTCCTTGAGCGGCTGGATCCAGCCCTTCGCGGCGAATTCCGCGGTCCACGGGACGTCGAGCGCGACGACGTCGTAGCCGTCCTGCTTGGCGCGGAAGTGCTCGGCGAGGTCGTCGTGCTGCTGGTTCGCGTCGGCCGACTGCTCCTTGAACGTCACCTGCTCGTTCGGGTGGGCGGCGTTCCAGCGGTCGATGAGCTGCTTGACCACACCGGTCTCGGTGGTGTCCTTGCCCTCGACGTAGGTGATCGGGCCGCGGCCCGACAGGTTCTGGTCGAGTGCGTTGCCTCCGTTGTCGCTGGAGCAGGCACTGGCGAACGATGCGGTAAGCAACGCAATCGAGGCAGCAGCCATCGTCGCTCTCGGGACAAACTTCAAGGCCATCGCAGACACTCCAGGGTCGAGACGTGAGCAGCAGCACACCCGTGCGGTGCACGGGTCAACATACATGGTGGCCGGTCCGCGCGCCCGATCGTCCTGCCACATCGCCTACTTTCGGGTCAGTTCCGCGCGGAACCGTTGTCGGTGCGGTGTCCTACGCTCGAGTGCGTGACCAATCCTTCGCCGTCGGCGCCCGACCGCATGCTCACCCGCATCGGCGGTTTGCTGCGCAAGGCCGAGGCCACCGACAACGAGCACGAGGCCGAGGCCTTTCTCGCCGCGGCGCAGCGCCTGGCCACGAAGTCCTCCATCGACCTCGCGGTCGCCCGTTCCCATGTCGCCGACCGCGAGCGCAGGTCGGCGCCGGTGCAGCGGATCATCCCGATCGGTGAACCGGGACGAAAAGGACTGCGCACCTACGTCCAGCTCTTCGTCGCGATCGCCTCGGCCAACGATGTGCGCTGTGATGTCGCCCGCAGTTCCGCCCAGGTCTACGCTTACGGCTTCGCCGCCGACATCGACACCTGCGAGGCGCTGTACGCGAGCCTGCTGATCCAGATGGTGCGTGCCTCCGACCACTACATCAAGTCCGGCGCCTACCGCGAGGCAACCGTGGTCAAGATCGTCGCCGAGAAGCGCTTCGGCCGCACGGTGCGCCGCAAGGTGGAGGCTCCCGTCGCAGGCGTCACGGCCCGCCTGAACTTCCAGATGGCCTTCGCCGCGCGCGTCGGCGCCCGCCTCGCGGAGGTGAAGGCGGAGGTCCTCGCCGAGGAGACACCGTCGGAGTCCACCGGCACCGCCCTTGCCCTGCGCGACAAGGAAGTGGCGCTCACCGACTTCTACACCGCCACCTCCGAGGCGCGCGGCACCTGGCGTGGCCCACAGACCTCCACCGGCCATTCCGCCGCCGCCCGCCGCGCCGGCGACCGGGCGGGTCGCGCGGCCCGGCTCGGTACGTCACCCGAATTGCCCGCTGCCCGGGCGAAACTCACGGGCCGATGACCGGGTCCGCCGCGCTGCGCGTCGCCGGGGCGAACCGGTGAGGGCCGACCCCTGCGCGAGGCCACCCGCGACATGCCGGCGAACGCCACGGCGTGGCCCTGCCGCCGGATGGATCATCGCCGCTGCGGCGGAGCGGACGTCGGGAGCTGTCCACACGAACGACGTATCCGCAGACCGAGCCGATGGTCGGCGCCGGCCGGGGAGCGGCGGAGGAGTCGTTCATAGGCGCCAGACGGGTTTTCGGCGCCGAGGCGGGCGTGATGCCGGGCATCGGGTCGCCGCCGAGCGGGGTGTAGGCGCTGCGGGCGGTGTCGCCGCCGAGCGCGGGCGGACAGGCCGAGCGATTCTGTACCGAGGTGAGGTCGGCGTGCGGGGTGGAGGTGGCGGCCGCGGTGGCGAGTGATGCGGCGCGGCGCCGGGATGGGCAGCGGGCCAGGGTCTATGACGCCGAGCAGTTGGTGCGCGGGGTGTTCGATCGCGCGGAGGAGTTCGGGCACCGGACCGTCGATGTGTACGGATCGCAGCTCACGCTGCCGGTAGAGCGGCGGTTCGGCTCGGTGGAGTCGGTGCAGTCGTACGTGGACAAGGTTCTCGCGCTGAATTGGATACGCACGCAATGGGAAAGGGCGGCGTTGCCGGTACGGGTCCGTGCGCGAGCTGGCGGGTCGGCCGCGCACTACGAACCGGCGGCCGGGGTGTTGGCGGTGCCGCTGCACACCGGGGCGACCGCGTGGGCATTGCGCGAGCTGGTGGTACTGCACGAACTCGCCCATCACCTGGGCGGCGACGACGAGGCAGCTCACGGACCCGAATTCTGTAGCCGCTACCTAGCATTGGTCGATGGCGTGATCGGACCTGAAGCGGCACTGCTGATCCGGGCGACCTTCGCCGGATGCGGAGTCCGGCTCGGCTGAACACCCGACGTCCCATCACTGCTCTGTCCCGGCGGTACACGTACGGCGGCGGGCTCCGCACGCGGTGGACAGTGTGGTGCGCCTTGCCGTGTCGCGATAGCCGACGCGAGACCTTGCCGGGCGCGTTGCGTCCCTGTGGTGCCCCCGACACGACGAATCCCGCCGGTGCGCGACCGGCGGGATTCGGGCGATCAGGGGTCAGTCCTCGGCGACCTGCACGTCGACGGCGATGTTGCCGCGGGTCGCGTTGGAGTACGGGCACACCTGGTGGGCCTGATCGGCCAGGGCCTGCGCGTCGTCGCGGGACAGGTGCGGCAGGGTCACCTCGAGGGTGACGGCGAGCTCGAAGCCGCCGTTGTCGTTCGGGCCGATCGAAACCCGCGCGCCCACAGCCGAATCGGCGATGTTCGCGCCGGCCTTCTTGCCGACCAGGCGCAGCGCCGAGTGGAAGCAGGCCGCGTACCCGGCCGCGAAGAGCTGCTCCGGGTTGGTGCCTGCGCCGTCGCCGCCCATCTCCTTCGGCGGGGCGAGCACCACCTCGAGCTTGCCGTCGGTGGTACGCGCGGTGCCGGTGCGGCCTTCGCCGCTGGCGAGGGCTTCGGCGGTGTAGAGGACCTGCATGGGAGCTCTCATTTCTGTGTGAGGGTGTCGGTGAGTTTGCGCAGCATCGTGCGCAGCGCGGTGAATTCTTCGGTCGAGATGCCGACGAGCTCGGCCATCTCGGCGGGAATCGCGCAGGCCTGCGTCCGTAGCGCCCTGCCGTGTTCGGTGAGGACGATGTCGACGCGACGTTCGTCGTCGGCCGCTCGCCTGCGCTCCAGGTATCCGGTCGCCTCCAGCCGCTTGAGCAGCGGTGAGAGCGTTCCGGAGTCCAGGTCGAGCGCCTTGCCGAGTTCGCCGACGCTGCGTTCGTCGCGTTCCCACAGCGCCAGCATCACCAGGTATTGCGGATAGGTGAGCCCGAGCCGTTCCAGCTTCGGGCGATAGACCGCCGTCATCGCCCGCGAGGCCGAGTAGAGCGAGAAGCACAGCTGCTCGTCGAGGGTGAGTCCGTCGGTCATGACCCAAACTGTAGCGCACAATTCAGTTGTGCACAATCTACCGTATCGCGGAGTCGGCGACGCCACGGCATCGACCGTAGGGCGGCCGCTCCGAGATATCTGCTTAGACAGCGGAATCATCGGTGACACAACGACGTCAGCGGAGGACAATCGGTGTGTTGATCATCGGGCCCGCAACTGAACGAACGTGGTCGTGGCCGACCGCCCAAAGGCGTCGGCGCACGCGGCCGTGTCGACCGAAGGTGGCGGAAATGGGATACACACAGACTTCAACCGCGGACATCAACTACGACGACCAGGTGCCGGAGAACATCCGCGGCGCGATCGAGAAATCGGTCGAGACGCTCGTCGCGCGCGCGACCGAGCGGATGGAGAAACGGCGCGCGGTGCGTTCTCGGCACGCCGAATTCCGGGCAGCGGAAAAGGGGCACTATCGCCGGCAGATCGAGGCCGACCCGGAGTCCGCGCGCGAGTTCGACGAGGCGCGCAAGCGGCTGACCTCGGTCGAGCTCAACGCGGAACTCGCCGACCCGGCACCGCTGGACGCGCAATTGGTACGCACCGCGAACATGCTCAGATTCGGAAACGCGACAAAGGTCTACTGGGCGCCATTCCATTTCGACTGGCGCTGGTCGAATCACGGTGGAGCGTACTCACTTTCGGACGCAGCCCACAAAGGTAGTCCGGGCAACAACGGCTATGCGGGCATCAGCGCGGCGGTGAGCAGGGATGTGGCCTGGCTCGACGCGCACGCCGGGGTGGGCGTCGCTCTCACTGTGGCCGATGTCAATTCGACCACTCCGGTCTATGTGATGGGCCGTTCACTGCGCTGGGTACGGAAGGAATATTCCGTGCTGGCCGCGCCGGGAAACGGCGATGCCACGACCGAGGGCGGTGTCGAGTTGACCGTCTTGGAGAACGGCAACCTGGTGACCTTCGCCTCCAACAAGATGTGGCGGATGCGGCGCAGCAACGGTGAGGTGGACCAGGGTGGTGGCCTGGCGGAGGGCTTCCAATTGGATCCGTCGCTGGAAGTGCTGTGGACAATGCAGCCGGGCCGCGTCTACACCCTGAATCTCGGCGTCTGGGCCAGTGTCGATTGCGACGACGGGATCTATGGCGACAGCGGCGCCTACGGGTACATCGACTCCAATATCGGCGCGCTCAGCGTTTTCAAGTAGTCGCCTCGAGCAGCGCGCTCACTCGTTCGTAGCGCCGCAACCACCACTCGGTCCGCGCGGGATCGGGATGCCGGTAGCGGTCGAGCAGCGCGGGATCCGGTTCGGGTGCGCTGGTGGGAACCGTCAGCCACCCGTTCTCGGGCAGCAGGGAGTCGCGAACCAGATCGCCGTCGAAGAGAGCGAGAGTGCCCAACCCGCAGGCGAATTCGAGCTGAGGCAGCGCCCCGGCGAGCGCGATCTGCGCGGCCAGCCCGACGCTGGTCTCGAGCGCCGACGACACCACCGTCGGCAGGCCGGCCGCGTCCGCGACCGCCAGCGCCCGCCGCACCCCACCCAGCGGCGTGCATTTGAGCACCGCCACGTCGGCGGCCCCGGCGACCGCGACGCGCAGCGGGTCCTCCGCGCGCCGAATGGATTCGTCCGCGGCGATCGGGACATCGACCAGCTGCCGCACCTCGGCCAATTCCCCGACCGTCCGGCACGGCTGTTCCACATATTCGAGACCACCTGCGGCGCGGTCGATTTCCCCGATGTGGCGTACGGCGGTCGCCACATCCCACACCGCGTTGGCATCCACCCGGATCGCGCCCGTCGACCCGATCGCCTCGCGCACGGCCGCCACCCTGACCAGGTCCTCCGGCAGCGAATCCGGGTGATCGGCGACCTTCACCTTCGCCGTCGCGCACCCGGATGCCCGCACGATCCGCGCGGCCCGCTCCGGATCAACGGCAGGCACAATGCAATTCACCGGAACCCGACCCCGCACCGGCGCCGGCCACCCCATCGTCGCCTGCTCGACCGCGGTCCCCAACCATCCGGCCGCCTCCCGATCGTCGTACTCGGGAAACGCGCAGAACTCCCCCCACCCCGCCGCCCCCCGGATCAGCATCCCCTCACGCACAGTGATCCCCCGAAACCGCGTCCGCAGCGGAATCGCGTAAACGAAAGTCTCGAAGTCCACCCCCCGATCGTAGGTGCGCCCCCTCGAACGGAGGTCGGTCGATCCCCTCGTCGTGCTGGTCGCGGCGGCGTCCCGGTGGACGCCGCCGTCGGGGGTCACAACCTTTCGATGATGGTGGCGTTGGCGAGGCCGCCCGCTTCGCACATGGTCTGCAGGCCGTAGCGGGCGCCGCGCTGGTGCAGGGCGTGGACGAGGGTGGTCGTCAGGCGAGCGCCGGAGGCGCCGAGGGGGTGGCCGAGGGCGATGGCGCCGCCGTTGACGTTCACCTTGCTCAGGTCGGCGCCGGTTTCCTCGGCCCAGGCCAGGACGACGGGGGAGAACGCCTCGTTGATCTCGATCAGGTCGATGTCGGAGAGCTCGAGGCCGGCCCGGCGCAGGACCTTCTCGGTCGCGGGGATCACCGCGGTGAGCATGAGCAGCGGGTCGTCGCCTGCCACGGCGAAGCTGTGCAGCCGGGCCAGCGGGCGCAGGCCGAGCTGTGCGGCGCGTTCGCCCGACATGATCAGCACGGCCGAACTGCCGTCGCTGACCTGGCTGGCGGAGGCGGCGGTGATCTCCCAGCCGATCTGCGGGAAGCGGGCGGCCATCGCGGGGTCGTAGTAGGCGGGCTTCAGCTTCGCCAGCGTCTCGAGCGTGGAACCGACGCGAATCCCCTCGTCGGTGGTGAGCCCGTGCAGCGGGGCCAGTTCGTCGGCGAAGAGCCCGTCCTTGGTTGCGCGCGCGGCCTTTTCGTGGCTGCCGAGCGCGAATTCGTCGAGCTGGGTGCGGGTCAGGCCCCACTTCGCGGCGATCAGCTCGGCGCTGATGCCCTGGGGGACGAGCTCGTCCGGATAACGCTCGGCGAAGGCGACACCGGACAGGTCGGTGGCGCCGATCAGGTTGGCGCCCATCGGAACTCGGCCCATGGATTCGACACCGGCCGCGACGACGATGTCGTACGCGCCCGCGATCACGCCCTGTGCGGCGAAGTGGATGGCCTGCTGGCTGCTGCCGCACTGCCGGTCGACGGTCGTGGCGGGCACCGATTCGGGATAGCCGGCGGCCAGGGCGGCTCGCCGCGTCATGTTCGAGCCCTGCTCGCCGACCTGGGTGACGATGCCGCCGATCACGTCGTCGACCAGGGCCGGGTCGATGCCGCTGCGCTCGATCACCGCGCGCAGGCTGTGCGCGAGCAGGTCGACGGGATGGACGTCGTGGAGTGCGCCGTTGGGTTTGCCCCTGCCGATGGGGGTGCGTACCGCTTCGACGATGACCGCGTCTCGCATGGGAGTCCTCTTTCGAGCTGGCTATATCAGGCAATAGCCAGAGTAGGCGCTAACTATCATCCACTCAAGTCAGAGATGGGTATGATGTCGGTCATGGCAGCCGTGATGGAAGGACCCCTGGCCGATCTGAGCAGGTGGGAGACCGAGGGCTGTTCGATCGCCCGCGCCATGGATCTCATCGGCACCCGCTCCGCGGTCCTCATCCTGCGCGAGGCCTACTACGGCACCACCCGTTTCGACGGCTTCGCCCGCCGCGTCGGCATCACCGACGCCGCCGCCGCGAGCCAGCTCCGCAAACTCACCGCGGCCGGCCTGCTGGAGAAGCGCCCCTACCGGGAGGAAGGCAAGCGCACCCGCCACGAGTACGTCCTCACCCAGATGGGCCGAGACCTGCTCCCCGCCGTCGTGGCCCTGTGGCAGTGGGGCGACACCTACCTCCAGCCGGGCCCCGCCCCCCTGCTGCGCGTCGACACCGACACCGGCGAACCGGTCCGCGCCCGGCTCACCACCCCCGACGGCGCCCCGGTCGAACTCGAACAACTCACCGTCCGCGTCAACCCGGACTACCTCCGCGCCCGCAAGAAGAGCGACCGGCCCAGGTAGCGCGTCAGGCGGTGAAGACGCCGAGGGTGACGTCTTCGGTGCCGAGGGCCTGGAACAGGCTGACCCACAGGAGAACCATCGGCTCGGTGCTGCGGGCGGTATGCAGTGGGCCCAGGTCGATGAGCTGATCCGGGGCCCAGCCGAAGGAGATCAGCAGGTCGGTGACCGTCTGTTTCGCGGCGGCGTCATCACCGCTGAGGAAGATGCTGTGCTTGCCGGGGATGCGCGCCGGGTCGACCATCACCTGGTTGTTGGTGGTGTTGAGGGTCTTCACGACCGCGGCCTCGGGAAAGGCGGCCTGGAGCGACTCGGCGACGCTGCCCTCTTCGGGCACAACGAGTTTCGGTGGGAAGCCCTGCGAGAAATCGAGTGGGTTGGACACGTCGACGATGATCTTGCCGCGCAGATTGTCGGCGCCGGCCGCGGTCAGCGCGGCCAGCGAGACGGTGCCGGAGGTCGCGTTCACGATCAGCTCGGCGGCAGCGGCCGCATCGGCGAAAGTGCCGTGGGCGCCGCCGGTTTCGGCCGCCCAGGCGGTGGCGTCGGCATTGTCGGCCGTGCGCGAGCCCAGCGTCACGGTGTGCCCGATGTCGACGAGCTTGCTCGCCAGCCGACGTCCGACCTGTCCTGTGCCGAGTACAGCGATCCGCATGGTGCCATCCCAGATCCGAGAAATCGCCCCGGCGATCGCCGCGGCCAGCACAGCTTAGGTCCAGGTGAGGCCGGCCGCTGAGCGGCTACGCGGACAGCTGGATCGGGCCCGCGGCGACACCGCGGGCCCGGCCGCGCGCTCAGCGCAGGCGGCTGCCGTCCACCGCGCTGAAGAAGTAGATGTGCTCGGGGTCGGCGGTCAGGGTGAGCTGCTCGCCCTTGGCGGGGGGACGGCGCCAATCCACCCGCGCCACCACGGTTTCGCCGGTCTGACCGCTGGCGTCGTCGGAGAGGGCCCGGCCGTAGACGTAGGCGTCGGAGCCGAGCTCCTCCACCACGTCGACCTCCATGCGCAGACCACCGTCGCCCACCTCGAGGTGTTCGGGGCGGATGCCGAGCACGACGGTGCCCTCGCCCGCGTCGACCACCGCGCGCGGCACCCGCACCGGGAAACCGCCGATGGTGACGTTGCCGTCGGCGACGGGCAGCGTGAACAGGTTCATCGCGGGCGAGCCCATGAACCCGGCGACGAACATGTTCGCCGGATCGCGGTAGAGGTCACGCGGGGACGCGCACTGCTGCAGCAGGCCGTCCTTGAGCACGGCGACGCGGTCGCCCATCGTCATCGCCTCGACCTGGTCGTGGGTGACGTACACCGTGGTGGTGCCGAGCCTGCGCTGCAGCTGGGCGATCTGGGTGCGGGTCTGCACGCGCAGCTTGGCGTCGAGGTTCGACAGCGGCTCGTCCATGAGGAACACCTGCGGCTGCCGCACGATCGCGCGGCCCATCGCCACACGCTGGCGCTGACCACCGGAGAGCGCCTTGGGCTTACGGTCCAGGTACTGCTCGAGGTCGAGCAGCTGGGCCGCCTCGCGCACCCGCCGGTCCCGCTCGTCCTTGGACACCTTCGCCAGCTTCAGCGCGAAGCCCATGTTCTCGGCCACCGACATGTGCGGGTACAGCGCGTAGTTCTGGAACACCATCGCGATGTCGCGATCCTTGGGTTCGGCGTGGGTGACGTCGTTGTCGCCGATCAGGATCCGCCCGCCGTTGACTTCCTCGAGCCCGGCCAGCATGCGCAGCGAGGTCGATTTGCCACAGCCGGAGGGGCCGACCAGGACCAGGAATTCGCCGGCGGCGATCTCCAGATCGAGGGCGTCGACGGCGGGTTTGGTCGCGCCTGGGTAGAGGCGGGTGGCGCGATCGAAGGTCACGGTAGCCATGCGTAGATCAGTCATCCCATCCCGGCAGGAACGTGCCGGACGATCCGAGAACAGGGTCGCCAGGGATCGTAGCGGCCTCGCTGAAGCACCGCCCGATTCCGGGTAGCCTCGCTGGCGGTGCCCACCGAGACCCCAGGAGCGCGGTATGAGTCGTCCCGTCCGTATCGGAGTCCAGCTTCAGCCCCAGCACGCGCCCGACTACGGGCTCATTCGCGACGCGGTGCTGCGCGCCGAGGACGCCGGGGTCGACATCGTCTTCAACTGGGACCACTTCTACCCCCTCACCGGCGATCCGGGCGGCGCGCACTTCGAGTGCTGGACCATGCTCGGCGCCTGGGCCGAGCAGACCGAGCGGGTGGAGATCGGCGCGCTGGTCACCGGCGGCGGTTACCGCAATCCCGATCTGCTCGCCGACATGGCCCGCACGGTCGACCACATCAGCGGCGGCAGGCTCATCCTCGGCATCGGCGGCGGCTGGTTCCAGCGTGACTACGACGAGTACGGCTACGAGTTCGGGACACCGGGCACCAGACTGAACCTGTTGAAGGACAACATGGCCCGGATCAGGGCCAGGCTCGGCAAGCTCACACCGCAGCCGACGCGGCAGATCCCGATCCTGATCGGCGGCGGCGGTGAACGCAAGACGCTGCGTCTGGTCGCCGAGTACGCCGACATCTGGCATTCCTTCGCCGATGCCGACACCCTGGCCCGCAAGAACGAGATCCTGGCCGAGCACGCGGCCGCGGTCGGCACCGACCCGAACCGGATCGAGCGGTCGGTGCAGTGGCAGGGCCGCGCCTCGGCCGACGCGTTGCGCGCGGCGGGCGTCAGCCTGTTCACCGTCGGCGTCTCCGGCCCCGACTACGACCTGTCCACGCTGAAGCAGGCGATCGACTGGCGCGACGAGGTGAACCCCGAGCTGCTCGAGGGGCTTGCCTGAGTGTTGCCGGTCACCGCGCAGGCGCGCATATCCTGCCCGGCGCGGGGTTGCGGCTAGGGTTTATCGCCATGGCTGGTGTGCGTGCTGTGCGAACCCGGGCGCGGATCGCCGCGCTGCTGCTCCTCGTCGGCGTGGTCGCGACCGGGTGTGGCGGCGGCTCCGATGGTGACGAGACGGCCCGCGATCTGTGTTCCCCGCCGGGGCAGAGCGCGGCCGCCGCGGCGCCGACGAACCTCGCGTCCTCGGAGACCGCGGGCACCGACCGCTACACCACGGCGACCACGGCCCCGGTCGAGTCGATCGACACCGGCAGACTCGGACTGCTGACCCCCGGCACGCTGAGCGTCGGCACGCTCTCGGACGCGCCGCCGAGCATCTGTGTGAACGGGCAGGGCTCGTTCACCGGCTTCGACAACGAATTGCTGCGCGCGATCGGCGCGAAACTCGGCCTGCGCGTCGAGTTCTCCGGCACCGAGTTCGCCGGTCTGCTCGCGCAGGTCTCGGGCAAGCGCTTCGACGTGGGCTCGTCCAACATCACCACCACCGACGCCCGGCGCGAGCTGGTCGGCTTCACCAACGGCTACGACTTCGGCTACTTCTCGCTGGTGGTGCCGCAGGGCAGCGGCATCAAGAGCTTCGCCGACCTGACCACCGGCTCGCGCATCGCGGTCGTGCAGGGCACGGTGCAGGACGAGTTCGTGGTGAACCAGCTGAAGCTGGACCCGGTGAAGTTCCCCGACTACAACACCGCCTACGCGAATCTGAAGTCCGGTCAGGTCGACGCCTGGGTCGCGCCATCGGCGCAGGCCGAGGGCGCGATCTCACCCGGCGACGGAATCGTCATCTCGGAGAACACCTTCAGCCTCGACAACTTCGTCGGCTACGCGGTGGCCAAGAACAACCAGCCGCTCATCGACGCGCTGAACTCCGGCCTGGACGCGGTGATCGCCGACGGCACCTACGCCCGGCTCTACGCCGACTGGGTGCCGCGCGAACTCCCGCCGGGCTGGAAGCCGGGCTCCAAAGCCGCACCGGCGCCGCAACTCCCTGACTTCGCGGCCATCGCGGCCGAGCGGGCGCCGGGCGAGGCCGAGCAGGCGGTGCAGAAGTCGACGCTGGAGCAGCTGAAGGACACGTTCTTCGACTGGTCGTTGTACCGCAAGGCCTTTCCCGACCTGATCAAGACCGGCCTGCCGAACACCCTGATCCTGGCGGTGGTCTCGGGCGTGCTCGGCACCGTCCTCGGCATGATCCTCGCGGTGATGGGCATCTCCCGCACCCGCTGGCTGCGCTGGCCGGCCCGGATCTACACCGACATCTTCCGCGGCCTGCCCGCGGTGGTGATCATCCTGCTGATCGGTCTCGGCATCGGCCCGGTGACCAGGGGCATCACCGGCGGCAATCCGTACTGGCTCGGCGCGGTGGCGCTCGCGCTGCTGGCGGCCGCCTACATCGGGGAGATCTTCCGCTCGGGCATCCAGTCGGTGGAGGCCGGTCAGCTCGAGGCGGCCCGCGCCATCGGCTTCGGCTACCGGCAGGCCATGACGCTGGTGGTGATCCCACAGGGTGTGCGCCGGGTGCTGCCTGCGCTGATGAACCAGTTCATCGCCTTGATCAAGGACTCCTCGCTGATCTACTTCCTCGGCCTGCTCGCCTCTCAGCGCGAGCTGTTCGCCGTCGGCCGCGATCTCAACGCCCAGACCGGCAACCTGTCGCCACTGGTCGCGGCGGGCCTGATGTACCTGGTGCTGACCATCCCGCTCACCCACCTGGTGAACTACATCGACGGGCGGATGCGTACCGGCAAGCCGACCCCGGCCGACCCGATCGAGCAGGCCGTCATCACGGAAGGACGTGGCGCATGAGTGCTTCTCTCACCGGCACCGGGTTGCAACTGACCCTGGGGAACAACCACATCCTGCGCGGTGTCGACATCCATGTGGAGGCCGGGCACGCGACCACCGTCATCGGCCCGTCCGGTTCGGGCAAGTCGACCCTGTTGCGCGTGCTGAACCGCCTGCACGAACCGGATGCGGGCGACATCCTGCTCGACGGTGAGTCGGTGCTGCGCGAAGACCCCGACAAGCTGCGGCAGCGCATCGGCATGGTGTTCCAGCAGTTCAACCTGTTCCCGCACAAGACCGTCGCCGACAACATCGCGCTCGGTCCGCGCAAGCTGCGCGGCCTGTCCGCCGAGCAGGCGCGGGCGCTGGCGCTGGAGCAGCTCGAGATCGTCGGCCTCGCGGGCAAGGCCGACGCCAGGCCGTCCGCGCTCTCGGGCGGCCAGCAGCAGCGCGTCGCGATCGCCCGCGCGCTGGCCATGAAGCCGGAGCTGATGTTCTTCGACGAGGCCACCTCGGCGCTTGATCCCGAACTGGTGAAGGGTGTGCTCGCGCTGATGGCCGACCTCGCCGCCGGCGGCATGTCGATGATCGTGGTGACCCACGAGATGGGCTTCGCCCGCAGTGTCTCCGACAGCGTCGTGTTCATGGATCAGGGCGTCGTCGTGGAGACCGGCACCCCGGACGAACTGTTCGACGACGCCAAGACCCCGCGCCTGCGCCGCTTCCTCGACCAGGTCCTCTGACCAGGTTTTTCAGGTCGGGACGGGGGTCGCAGCAACGCATGCGCAACTGTTAATGTCGGACGTGTTCCAGCTGCAATCGACCGGTCCGAGCACAGGGAGATAGGCATGACAACGGCACACGTAGAACACCCGGAACACACCCACGTCCACGGCCCCACCTGCGGGCATGTCGCCGTTCCGCACGGCGACCACGTCGACTACGTGCACGACGGCCACCTGCATCGCGAGCACGACGGCCACTTCGACGAGTGCGAGCCCTCAGCGCACGTCGAGCACACCACCCACGAGCACGTCCACGGCCCCGACTGCGGCCACGTCGCGGTCCCACACGGCGACCACACCGACTACATCCACGACGGCCACCGCCACGCCGCACACGACGGCCACTACGACGAACACTGACCCGCCCTGAGACCCACCCCCGACGATCAGCCCGCGACGGTGGCGAAGGCCGACCAGAGTAGTGGTGCGTTCGCGGGGACGGGGTTCTCGCGCCAGGCGGAGAGTTGGGCTCGCTGCCAGGCCAGGAGTGCCGGTATCGGCTCGGCGACGTCGTGGGCGGTGTCCACCGCGCAGATCGCCGCTTGCAGCGGGTGGGCGGTGGTGGGGGTGAGGGTGTGGAAGGCGTGGTCGGTGGGGAGCGGCCAGCGGGTGGCGGTGACCAGTTCGGCGCCCGCGGACAGCGCGGCGGTGGTGAGGCCGAGTGCCTCGGTGAAGCGCAGATCGCCGCCGCTCTCGCAGGCGATCAGGGCGACCCTGCTCGGCATCGGCCACAGATCACGGCCCGCGATGGGCAGTGAATCGATGGTGTGGGTGCCGAGCAGGAGGTCCTTGGCCGAGAGCGGGCGGTGCGAGCGGGTCGGGGCGGCCAGGCCGCGAACGTCGGCCGTGCAGCTCAGGTGGAGTTCGGCGTGTTCGCTCTCGCCGGTTTCCGGCGGCGGCGCGGTGACATGGCCGACGTAGACGAGCCTGCTCGCCCCTGCCTTCAGCACGTCGGAGAGCCAGGTGCGGTCGGTGTCGGTGCGGCGGAACAGCTCCACCGGGTCGGCGACCCGCGGCACCAGCCGGTCGTACCGACCGAAATGCTCGGTCACCAAGGTCTCCGCGCCGGGGCGGCCGAGTACCGAGCCGAGTTCGGAGTCGGCGCGATACCCGGGTACGCGCGGGTCGAGCACGGCGACGACGGGGAGTTCGTTGGTCTCCGTCCAGCGCCGCACGATCCGCTCCGGCGCGTGCACCACCGAGGCGGGCGCGAGCAGGCTGACATCGGCGATGTCGAGCAGCCGCAGGTCGGGATCGGGCGCGATGATCTCCCAGGGCACCTGCGCCAGCCGCGGCGACGGCTGGATCCGCAGGTGCGGGCGCAGGCCGCGCTGGTAGAACTCGTGCAGTTGAACAGCGAGTCCATACGGCAGCAGTGTCCGCGAAAGGGATTGGGCGAGAGCCAGTTCAGCGGTCGGTTCGGCCAGCGCGCCCTGGTTCAGCACGAAGCGGAGCCGGTCGGGTCGCGCGGGGTGGGGTACCGCGTCGCTCAGCAGTTCCAGCACGGCACGGACCTGATCGCGCGGCAGGACGCCGACGCCGCGCGCCGCTACGTCGTCGACCCAGCGCCAGGACACATACACGTCACCGGCGTCCGCCATCCGGATCACCGCGGTCGGCGTCTCGGAGTTCATCGTCGGATCAGATGGTGGGATGTTCACAGGGCTACCACCTGAGCACCGCGCACCGGCACGCCGTAGCGCTCCTCGGCATGGGTGATGAAGTCCGACAGCACTATTCGGTCGTCGTCACGGAGCCGTGGTGGTGCGGCGACGGGGATGCCCGCGGCGGCGGCGACCTCGGCCAGTGCCGCGCCGAGATGCAGGGCCGGGGCGGTGGACGGTTCGGCGGGCAGGGGATCGAGCAGCTGGAAATCGAGCGTGGGTGCCGCGGGCTCGGTGAACAGGGCTGGATCGAGACTCGTTCCCGCGCACTGGGTGTCGACGAGATCGCTGACCAGCTGGGCGTTTCCGGACAGCGCCGCGAAGCGGAAGGCCAGGCGCATGGCCGGTTCGGCGACGGCGCGATGCCAGTGTTCGCGCTGGTTGCCGTTGGGCAGGGTGTGGCGGACGGCGTCGATGGCGAGGGCGGAGGGCACCGCGAGGCCGACGGCGCGCGCGAGCAGAGTCGGGTCGGGCCGGTCCGCGCGCTCGATCACGGTGTGCAGCAGTTCGGCGTGCCAGTAGTCGAGCTGGGCGCAACGCAGGCCGAGCCCGTGCGCGGAGTACACCGCGAAGGCGTCCGCGAGCAGGGTCTCGCTCTCCGTCGTGGCGCCCGTCGCGAAAGCGACTGTGGCGAGCCGCAATCTGACGTCGGCCGCGTCGAGGACGACGCCGGTGCTGTCGAAGCGATCCAGCGCGCGCAGGTACTGAGTGCGCGCCTCGGTGTGGTCGCAGTGGCCTTCGGCGAGGAAACCCAGTGTCTTGTAGCCGATTCCGGCCCGGTGTCCCAGTTCCGCGGTCTCGAAGAACTTCTGGCTCGACCGCAGCGGCTCCTCGGCCTCGTCGTAGCGCCCGGCGCGCACCAGCATGATCGCCAGATTCTGCGCGGCCTCGGCGACGGCGGCCTCGTCGCCGGTCGCCGTGAAGGCGGTCATGGCCTGTCTGGCGAAGTCGAACGCGAGATCGTGCCTGCCGGTCTCGAAGGAGCTGGTGGCCAGATTCATCAACGGGTGGCCCGCCAGCTCGGGCGCGAAACGTTCGGTGACGCCGAGGGATTCGTTGGCGATTTCGGCCGCGTTGGCCCACTGCTGGCGATGCAGCGCGACGGCGGTCAGCGAGAGCAGGCAGGCCACCCGCACCATGCCCTGCTCGGTGGTGTCGACCAGCAGGTCGCGCGCTTCCTCCAGGACGCGCTGCGCCTCATCGAGGTCGCCGAGGTGCTGCAACGCCTGCGACAGATTCACCAGCGCGGCCGGGCGCTGATGCGCGCCGTCGGCGGGCAGCACCGCCAGCGCCGTCCGGAACAGGTCGACCGAGCGGCGGTGCTCGCCGAGCTCGTCGGCCATGCTCGCGGCGTTGATCAGCGCCGCGCTGCGCAGGCGTGGCGCCGCGTCCTCGGCCGCGCGCTCGAAGATCGCCATCGCACCCGCGATGTCACCGCGCTGGTAGGCCGCGTATCCCGCCGTGAGCTGGGTGTCGTCCTGATCGGAGGTCTCGCCTACCGCCGCCATGGTGCTGCTCCGTTTCCGCAGGAGAAGTGTTCGCTGTCGGCTGCCGGCGCGCCGTTTTCACTCCGGAGACGGTCGTACCGAAGCGGCCGGGGAGCGATGGTGCGTCGATCCCGGCGAAGGGCGGCTCGGCGCCGCGGCCGGCTTGCGCACCGGTTTCGGCTCGGTTCGGGGTTCAGGTGCATCAGTAGTCCGAATCATTATCGGCAGCAGCGAGTTCCACCGCGAGCAAGGGAATGTCCTGCTGAGCGCCAGCCAACCGTAGCCTGATGTGCTCGCGGATCGACTCGCGCAGCGGTGATTCATCGGTCGGGGGTCCGACCGGCCCCACGCCCGGCACGAAAACCGCTACCGAGACCAGGTTTTGGATAGCAGCGGGAGTTCGTAATTCACCGATCCACGCATCACCACGCCGGGAAAGCGGAATCTCGGCGGGCGAATCCGCGGTGCGCAGGCGGGCCATTGGGAGCAGGTGGACGGGCACGGTACGCGGGCAGTCCGGCGCCGCGACGGCACTGACCACCACCGTCGTCACTCCGCCACCCCGCCGCACCTGCCACGACACCGACCGCGCCCCCGCATCCACGAGCCCCGGCGGGCAGCAGCGCCAATCCCAGTCCCCGTCACCACTAGCCAATGCCGGCCCGGTCCCGCTCGTCTCCCCGCCCGCCGCGAGCGCATAGTCCTCCGCCCGCCCATCGCGTGGGCTCGCCTCGCGCCCGCGCGCGGGAGCGAGCTCGTCTGGGTGGCCGCTGTTCGGCGCTTGCCCGGGGTGGTGTGTGCCCGACTGTTCGTCCCGCGCGAACGCACCTCCGCTGCCGGTGGTCAGCTGTCCGCCAAGACTGGCAGCGGAGTGGTCGTCGGCGCCGGACACCACGGTTTCGCAGACCTCCGACAGTTCCGCGATCTCCTTCGCGAGGGCGGCCTGGTCCAGGGCGGGGATGCTTTCGACGGTCGAGGCGGGCCACCAGCGCGATGCCCAGTGCGCGTAGGCGAGTCGATGCAGTGCGATGACCAGTTCCGGGCGTGCCGGGGTGGCGGTGAGGTCGCGGTGGTGGCCCTCGTCGTCGGCGACCGCGAGGGCGGTGTTCTCGCCGTAGACGGCCCACAGCCAGTCCTGGGCGGCCTCGGTGTCGTCGAGGGTCGCGGCCGGAAGGCGCTGTCCGGCGAGGAGACTCCAGGTGAGGTGGCCGCCGGTCACCTCGAGTACCAGGGTGTCGAGGGCGGGCGCCGCGTCGAGGGCGGTCGGCGCGCCGTCGGGCCGTAGCGTCACGATCCCCGCGGCGGGGTGGTCGAGGCGGATCGTCGTCATCAGCTCGCCCTCGATTCCGGTACGGCCGCGGCCGCCACCGTGAGTGCCTGCTTCACCCTGGCCCGATGATCGAGCATGACCGACCGCGCGACCCCGTCGAGCAGATCCCACAGCTCGCCCGGCTCGAAGACCGGCATGTCACGCACGTCCCGCCCGTGCAACCGCACCCACAACCTGCGCAGATAGGGCCGCCACGGCGTGCGCAGCTCGGCGGCCACCGCAGCCAGCGGCCCGCTCGCCCCCGCGTCCACCGCGAACCGGCGTGCCTGCAGCACATAGGCTTCCCGCCGCCACCGGCCGTTCACCACCTCGTGCGCCCGCGACTGCCCCGGGTCCGCCATTTCCGGTGTGTTCGCTCGCTGTGCGCGTGAACTGCTCACCTCGGTGCCCACCGAGCGGCGGGCACCGTCGTCGTGCGGTGGTGCGATGCGGACCCCGGGGCCGAATAGTCCGGCGCTGCCCGGCGTGGATTCCGCCGGTGGTCGGAGTGGTCCCTCGCCCACTGTCGCTGTCGGCCACGCGGCGGCACCGCCCGCACTCGTCGTCGGCCGACCGCGATCCGCGGTGCCGGGCGCCTTCGCCGGGAGCGGGGCAGGGCGCGCGTAGGAACCGCTGTCGGCGCCGCGCGAGGCATCTCTGTCCGCGCGGGCGTACTCGGTCGACGGCGCCAGGTCCGTCGGCGTCGCTGCGGCCGACGGCGGTAGCTCGCTGCGATCGTCGTCGACGGCCGAGCCCAGCGGCGAGAGGCCCAGCGCCAGTTCACAACCCACGGCGGCGGTGAGGCGGAGGGACTCGTCGAGCAGGCCCCACGGCGAGCAGCTGCGGGTGATCTCGGTGGTCACCAGTTCCGGGATGGCGGGCAGGTCACTGCGGTCGATGCTGCCCTGGAGGACGGTGAACACGCGCTCGTACACGGTGCGGTCGAAGGGGAGCGCGAGGGTGGCGGTCGACGCGCCGGCGCCGAGGTCGGGGCGCTGGGGATGGGTGTGCACGGTCAGCCCGAGGTCGTCGGCGCCGTAGGCCGGGTGGGGGCGCCACAGGGCGATGCCGCGGTGGGTGCCCACCTTGTCGTCGAGCAGTTCGTCCAGCAGTGGGCCCGCGTCGGCTGGGTCGCCCTCGTAGGCGAGGGTGCTCGCCTCGAGCAGTTCGGTCAGCGCGGGGGCGTGGTCGCGGGCGCCGAACTCGGCGGCCGGGCGGCGACGCCAGGCCAGATCGACCAGCGCGGTGAGTTCGGCCAGCCGATCCGGTTCGGTCACATGGTCTTTCAACGCGGCCGTGGTGCGGCCGCCGGTGCTGTCGTGGACTTCGCGCAGCACCGCCTCGGCGCGCGTGCGAGCCCCCGGGCCCGGCGAACCGTGCAACGTCGCCAGCTCGAAGCACCGCTGGAAGTACAGGTCCTGGGCATTGCCCTCGGTGATCCGCAGCGCGCGGCGCGCCTGTTTGAGCTCGGTGAACCACGCCGCGCACGCGCGCAACGCGTCGGAGCGGGCCAGCACCAGCGAGGTGAGCAGGGCGACGCCGTCGGGTGACAACACGGTGCCCGCGCACAGCGGATGCTGCACCGGCCGGATGACCAGCGGATCCAGGATCAGCTTCACGGTCCGCCGCAGCGGCCCGCCCTGCGGCCCGCTCAGCGCCTCGACACCCGTGAGCCCACGCCACACCTCGTCGAGCACCATGGCACGCGGTCTTCGCATTCGACCAGGTTAACGGCATTTCGGGTGCTTGGCGCCGCGAAAAGTTGGGATCGGTAGGGCCGTGGCGATTCCTACCTTTCTCTCAACGGGTCAACCACACCGACCCGCACGACCGAGAGAACGGAAACACCATGAACACCAAGCTGATCGCCGCCATCGCCGCCTCCGCCGCCGCCACCGCGCTGTTCGTCACCGGCTGCAGCGACGACTCCGGCAGCACCGCCACCCCGAGCAGCACCGGTTCGGCCGCGCCCGCCCCGGCCGCGGGCAAGTCCGCCGCCAGCGTGGACGGCAAAGCGTTCGACGCGAAGTTCGAGACCACCTGCGCCAAGCAGGGCAGCACGCTGGCGCTGGCGCTCACCGACCTGGCCAACGCCACCTACGGCAACCTCTCGGTCAGCGCCTCGATCGAGGGCGACACCGTCCAGGCGGTCGCCATCGCCGGCTCCCAGGGCGGCGCCAACGGCATGCCCTACGCGGTCGGCTACGGCAACGGCCAGCCCGGTGGCTCGGCCAAGCTCACCAAGGACGGCAACACCTTCAAGGTCACCGGCGAGGGCGTGAGCGCCCCCGACATGACCAACCCGCTGGCCGGCCCCGCGACCGCGAAGTTCGACATCACCTTCGCCTGCACCACCATCGCCTGACCCTGTCCGCGACCCGGTCGCACCACTTCCCGAGGAGGAACCATGAAATCCAAGCTGCGTGCGGCCGCGGTCGCGTTCGGAATCCTGGCCATCGGCTACTACCTGTACTACGGACTCACCTACACCCCCGACGAGTTCACCGGCGGCATGCTCGGCTGGGTCGGCCCGCAGATGGCGCTGCCGATCATCGCCCTCACGATCGTCCCGATGGTGTTCGCCTTCACCGGCGACGGCATCTTCGAGGCCTTCACCGGCCGCAACAGCGGTGAGTTCCGCGAGGGCGAGGTGGGCATCGGCACCATCGTCGGGTTCCGCCAGACCGGGGTCTCGGTCAACGACCAGCCCCAGGTCAGGATCGAGTTCCGGGTCGAGGGCGCCGACGGCAAGGTCTTCGATTCGCAGGCCAAGATGATCGTGCCGCTCACCGAGCTCGCCCTGCTGCAGCCCGGCGTCGTCCTGCCGGTGCGCTACCTGCCCGGCCGCACCGACAAGGTCGAGGTCGACCGCTCCGGCGACCAGGGCGCCGCGCAGCGGGCGATGAACGAATCGCTCATCCGCAAGGGCATCACCACCCGCGCCAAGCTCGACATCGCCGAACGCGGCATCGCCGCCCAGGCCGTGGTCCGCAGCCTGGACGTGCCCGGCCGCATCCGCGGCGGCTACACCGAGGTGGTGCTCGGCCTGGTGGTCACCCGGCCCGACGGCTCCACCTTCGAAGCCCGCGTGGACAAGTATTTGCCGCCGACGGCCATCGGATCGGTGCAGGTCGGGCGGATCGTGCAGGCCCACTACCTGCCCGGCGACGAACAGGAGGTGGTGATCGCGCTGCCGGTCAACGCCTGATGACACCAGCCCTTCCCTGAACTCGGCGAGTACACCACTCGCCGAGTTTTGGTCGTGTGTTCATCTACGCGTTCCCGACGGCTCGCCTGCGGTGCCTACCGTGCGGCGAAGTCCGACCTACACAGGAGTCACCGTGAGTCCGAAACCGCTCGCACTGTTCGTCAAGCACGACGGCCAGTCGTCACGAGCCGCCCTGACTTGTGAATACAAGTGCGGCAACGCGTGCTTCCACGAGCCGCCGAACACCTCCGCCGGCGCCTACTTCGGTGACATCGTCAGCGGCCTGAACCGCCGCGGCCTGATCAAGGGCGGCGCCGCCGCGGTGCTGGCCTTCGGCGCGGCGGGCGCGCTGGCCGCCTGCGGTGACGACGCGGCCGAGTCCTCGTCGACCCCGGCGCCGACCCCGGCAGGCACTCCCGGCACCGGCACGAACTTCACCGCCGTGGCGCCCAACAAGGAAGACGCGCTGGTCATCCCGGAGGGCTACGAGCAGCAGGTCGTGCTGCGCTGGGGCGACCCGATCTTCGCCGACGCCCCCGCCTTCGATTTCGACAAGCAGAGCGCGGCCGCGCAGCTGAAGCAGTTCGGCTACAACAACGACTTCGCCGCCCTGCTGCCCATCGAGGGCCAGGCCAACAGCTACCTGCTCGTGGTCAACCACGAGTACACCACCGGCCCGATGATGTTCCGCGGCTACAACAAGGAAGCACCGACCGACGAGCAGATCGCCATCACCAAGGCCGCGCACGGGCTCTCGGTGGTTGAGGTCAAGGGCGAGGCAGGCACCGGCAAGCTCACCCCGGTCTTCGGCAAGTACAACCGCCGCATCACCGCCGACACCGAGTTCACCCTCACCGGTCCGGCGGCGGGCAGTGCGTTCACCATCACCGGCGCCGACTCCTCCGGCACCAAGGTGCTCGGCACCTTCGCCAACTGCGCGGGCGGCGTGACCCCCTGGGGCACCGTGCTCTCCGGCGAGGAGAACTTCAACGGCTACTTCGCCAACGGCGACAAGGCCTCCGACCCGCAGGGCCGGGTGAAGCGCTACGGCTTCGCCAAGGGCGGCACGCCGAACCAGTGGGAGCGCGTCGACAAGCGCTTCGACCTGAGCCAGGAGCCCAACGAGGCCAACCGTTTCGGGTACGTCATCGAGGTGAACCCGTGGGACGCCTCGTCCACCCCGATCAAGCACTCGGCGATGGGCCGCCTCAAGCACGAGGGCGCCAACATCTACGTCACCGCGAACGGCGACGTCGTCTCCTACACCGGTGACGACGAGAAGTTCGACTACATGTACAAGTTCGTATCCAAGCGAAAGATGCAGTCGGGCACCGGCGCGGCGGCCATGCGGCACAACCTGACCATCCTGGACGCGGGCACCCTCTACGTCGCCAAGCTCACCGGCGACCACGCCGACAAGATCGACGGCAGTGGCGCGGTGCCCTCCGACAAGGGCTTCACCGGCAAGGGCCAGTGGATCCCGCTGCTGGAGACCGGCGAGGACGGCAAGGGCAAGTCGCTGGTCGACGGCATGTCGGCCGCCGAGGTCGCGGTGTTCACCCGGCTGGCCGCCGACAAGGTCGGCGCCACCAAGATGGACCGCCCCGAGGACTTCGAGGCCAACCCGTACACCGGCAAGGTCTATGTGGCGCTGACCAACAACGACAACCGTGCCAAGGACGACAAGCCGGGCGTCGACGAGGCCAACCCGCGCAAGCTGAACAAGAACGGCCAGGTCCTCGAGATCGACGACAACCACACCGGCACCGACTTCACCTGGTCGCTGCTGCTGGTCTGTGGTGATCCGGCCGCCGCCGACACCTACTTCGCCGGTTTCGACAAGACCAAGGTGAGCCCGATCTCCTGCCCGGACAACCTGGCCTTCGACCCGTACGGCAACCTGTGGATCTCCACCGACGGCAATGCCCTCAAGACCAATGACGGCCTGTTCTCGGTGGTCCTCGACGGCCCCAACCGCGGCGAGACCAAGCAGTTCCTGACCGTCCCCAAGGGCGGCGAGACCTGCGGCCCGATCGTCACCGAGCAGCGCGTGATCGTCTCGGTCCAGCACCCCGGCGAGGCCGACGACGCGACGCCGGACAACCCGCAGTCGCACTGGCCCGACGGTGGCACCTCCCAGCCCCGGCCCGCGGTGGCCGTGGTGTGGAAGAAGAACGGCGGACGCATCGGCGTGTGACCCGCCGACGAAACCGGTACCCGACTGGGCGGGTACCGGTTTCGTCGTCTCCGGATCACCGCTGGCTCAGGCCGGTTCGATCTCGGGAACCTGCCACGTCGCGAGGTCGTCCAGGCGGGGACGGTACAGGCGGATCAGCAGGTTCCAGCCCGGCGGAAGCGGGATGCCGTTCGTGGCATCAGGACCGGTCGAGCCGAGGTGGATCGTGGTCGAGCCGTCGTCGTTGTGCCGGGCGAAAACGGAGTTCACGTTGGTGATCCCGCTGGGGCCCGGTTCGAAGTAGCCGTCACCGTTGTAAACGCTCAACGACCAGAATGCGTCTGCCGGGACGTCGCGGAAGGTCATCGTGTACGCCCCGACCGGCAGGCCGGGATGCACATTCAGATAGGCCGCTTCGGCGTCGGGTAGTCCGCCCCAACCCGCCGCCGTCCCGATCAGATGATGGACCGGGTCGACGTCGTCGGCGCTGCCGAAGGATCCGCTGAAGTCGGCCATCGACTCGTTCAGCGCCAGCAGCGCGTCCCTGACCTGCTTGTGGGTGGCGGAGTCGTAGTCCGCGTACTCGAAGGGCCGCTGCTGTCCCGCCGTGAGGCGGAGGCCGTCCTGGATGCGATGGGCCTCGGCGAGATCGGCGGGATCGTTCGGGTCGAACAGGATCCGCGCGGCCACGACGACGTAATCGGAGCCGAATTCGTCCCGGCCGAGTGGGTAGGTCCCGGGCTGGTGGAAGACCCTGTTGATGTAGTGGTCCTGGTTGATCACCATCACCGACAGGTAGCGCCGACCGGCATCCGGGATGGTCAGCGTCGCCGGGCCGTCGGTGATCGACGTGATCGCCACCGAGTACAGGGTGTCGCGGTTCTGGCGGATCACCGGTTGCTGATCCAGCGGGGCCAGCTCACGGTCGTGGTGGAACACACCGAGACCGCCGACGATCGGCAGCATCCGCTCGATCATCGTGTCGGTCTCCGCCCGGGCGAAATTGTCCACATTCACCGGGATACTCATGGCCGCTCGCTTTCCGCCGTCGGATCGTTTCCGCAGCATCACGGATCGGCAGGCCCTCGGCCTCACCCGCGGCGAATGAATTCGATCAGCTGCTGCCGAACAGCCCCGACATGTTCGCGAAGCGGGCGAAATCGGTGTGGGTGGCGTTGAAGCGGTTGACGTCGGTGGCGCCGCCGATGCCGGGGACGCTGCCGCGGTCGGTGGTCTGCCAGAACGTCCAGGTGGGCCAGTTGCCGGGGACGTCGGGTTCGGGGTTGCCGCTGTAGTCGGCGATCCACAGGGGATGGTGGGTGAACAGGCTGGTGTCGGCCATGGCCGTCTTCCAGAAGTGGGGATAGGTGTAGATGATCGCGGTGCGCCCCGTCAGCGCCCGCACGGTCGCGAGGTAGCGCTCGGTCCAGTTGATCAGCTCGGCGGGGGCGAGGCCGCCGGAGGTCTCCAGATCGAGCACCGGTGGCAGATCGAGTGGGCCGTTCTGGCCGAGCACTGTGGCCGCGTACATCGCCGCCTGCGGCTCGGGCGGCAGCTCCGGCCTGGCGAAATGGTAGGTGCCGCGCGCCACGCCCGCGGTGCGCATCAGGATGCTGTCGGGCACGAAGTACGGATTGACGTAGTGCAGTCCCTCGGTGGCCTTCACCATCGCGAACTGATGACCGGCCGCGCGCACGGCGTGCCAGTCGATCATCCGCCCGTCCACATGCTGCCAGGACGACACATCGGGACCGCTCGGCTCGGCCTGCGCGAGCGCGGGCACCAGCCCGGCCAGCGCGACCACCGACAGCGCGGTGCAACCTCGGCGAACCGTCGAACTCCAGCGCTTGGTGTCCATGGCCCTCGACCGTAGTGCCCGCGAACCCGTGTGACCAGCGGTGTTGATGGGGTGTCCGGGAAAAGTTGTGACGAGCGGCGGGGCGCTATACCACCCGGCGGGCGCCGTGACAGCGGCGAACCGGTGGTGCGGACGCGTCGGTCGGACCCGTATGTTGGGCGCGTCCGCGGAGACGGGAGTGGTGGCGTGGTGCGCAAGCGTGAGGTGCGGTTCGAACCGAAGGTGGCCGGGCTCGGTGCCCTGCCGGAGGCGGCATCGCCAGGGGACGACCCGGCCGACGACGGCAGCGTGTCCGGCGTCGAGTATCGCGGAGCCGACTTCGCCGAGTCACACGTCTACGGGTGGACCGTCGAGCAGTGCCGGTTCGACAGCGTCCGCTTCCCGAGCACGCTGCGGCAGGCCAGGATCGACGAGGCCGAGCTGCGGGTGTGCGATCTCGCCAATGTGCAGGCCGACGATTCGTCGATGTTCGAGACCGGGATCGCGCACGGCAGGCTCACCGGATTGTCGTGGACCGCGGGCGTGCTGCGCGATGTGCTGATCGACTCCACGCGTGCCGACCTGGCCTCGTTCGCCGAATCACGTTTGCGCACAGTGGTGTTCCGCGACTGCGACCTGCGGCAGGCCGATTTCCAGCGGACCGAGTTTCGCGATGTGCGCTTCGAACGCTGCAATCTCGCCGGTGCCCGCTTCGCCGATGCCAGGATCCAGCAGAGCCTGCGCTTCGAGGACTGCGATCTCACCGGGGTGCTCGGGGTCACCGCGCTGCGCGGCGCCGTCATCCAGGGTGGTGACCTGGTATCACTGGCGGCCACGCTCGCCCGCGAACTCGGCATCATCGTCGAATGGCAGGAGTTCGCCGGCGAGCACTGAGCGGTGGAGCTTCAGCCGAGCCAGTCGAGCACCGAGGCCGCGGTCCAGGACTGCTGCATGCTGCCCAGCGGTGCGCCGGTGAAGGGTTCGTAGTACTCGGCGAAGCTGCCGTCGGCGGCCTGACGCAGGCCCTCGGCGCGCAGCATGTAGGCGCGTTCGGCCCAGCCGCGGCGGGCGAAGGCCCACGAGAACAGCCAGCTCATCACCGGCCAGACCGGGCCGCGCCAGTACTCGCGGGGACGGAAGTCCTTCGAGACCGGCGAGGTCGAGGGCGGTAGGGCGTAGCGCAGGTCGGGGTGACCGCAGAAACGCGGACCCTCGAAGGTGTTGAGCAGGGCGCGTTCGGCGTGCCGCGGCAGCCCGCCCGCCAGCAAGGGCGCGAACATCGCCAGCGTCTCGGTGTTGATCCAGCGCTGCAGGCGCACGTCGTAATCCCGTGCGGCGCCGGTGCGTTCGTCGGTGGTGGCGACCACGCCGTTGCGGAAGCGTTCGGCCCAGCCGTGCAGTTCGCGGACGTCGGCGTGCGGCTGCTTGTATTCCTCGCCGATATCGGCGAGCACCTCGCAGGCCAGCGCGAAGATCGCCGAGACGAACACGTCCTCCACGGCGAAACTCATCACCGAGGTGAGCTGGTAGTCGTCGTAGGACGCGCGCCGCATCTGCTCGACCAGCCACAGGTAGCGGTCGTATTCGCGGTCGCTCGGGCGCTGGGTGGGGTCGGAGATGATCGCGGTGTCGGCACGGCGGTAGGGCGGCAGGTCGGCGCCGGGGACCACGTTGGCGTAGGCGCGGTCCCAGCGCGGCGAATTGTCCATGCCCGACTCCCAGCCGTGGTACAGCGTCACCCGCCCGGTCTCCTTGGGGTCGCGGGCGTGCGCGAGCCAGCGGTGCCAGCGCACCAGATCGGGCCAGCGCCGGTTCAGGAATTCCTCGGCGACCGCCCTGGTGGAGCGGCCGTGCCTGCGGGAATGGTCGAGAATGCGCTGGACGGCGATGGCGTGCACCGGCGGCTGGGTGATGCCGGAGGTGTCGGGACCGTCGGGCGCGTTGGCAGCCAGCCTGCGGCACTCCCAGCGCGCGGGGCCGGGGAAGTACCCGTCCACGCCGTTGGCGAAGACGATGTGCGGGATCATCCCGTTCTTCCACTGTGCCGAGAGCAGCGTGTCGAGCTCGACGACCGCGCGCTCCACGCTCAGCGGCGCCAGCCCGACCGCGACGAACGCCGCGTCCCAGCTCCACATGTGTGGATAGAGCCGGGGCGCGGCGCTCGTCATCGTGCCCAGGTCGTTGCCGCGCAGGAGATAGGCGGCGCGGGCCGCGAGCTGCGTGGGGGTGAACCCGGGATCGGACATCCCTCTATTCTGCGGCTGCCCTGCCCCGATGGCATCTCGGCACGGCTGTGACGATCAGTACCCGCCTTGACGCGCCTCGTTCTGCGCGGCGGTGCCGACCGAATTCAGCATGGTGGTGATCGCCAGGCCGATCACCAGGTTGAGTGAGGCCGTCGCGATCTTGGCGTCCAGATCGGCGATGAGGGTGAACGGCAGGATCACCGCGACGGCGGTGCACAGCAGGCAGATCCAGGTGAAGAAGGTCATCGGGCTCGGCATGGCCAGCAGCAGCACCATCAGCAGGGCCGTCGCCAGCAGTGCCGCGCCCGCGGCGGCCACCGCGTAGGACGTGGTCGACACCGAGCCGTAGGTGCCGGCCCCTTCCGGCGCGAGGATCGCGATGCCGAGCACGCCCCGGATCAGCATGATCGCCACCACGACGAGCAGCGCGGCGACGACCGCGGTGCCGATACCGCCCGCCCACAGCTTGCCCACATTGATCTTGGGCCGCGGGGGCTGTCCCTGGTTCGGTGGATACTGCGGGTTCGCTGGATCGTAGTTGTACCGGGGATCGGTCATGCCTCGACGGTACAAGCGCTGGCCCCTGATCTGCGCCGAAATGGGCACGGTGTCGGAAGCCGTCGGGTCGTGCGCCGGATTTGCCCGAATCTGGAGTCGCCAGAATTACGCGACGTCGTCCGGTTCGCGCGGGGCAGCGGACTGGTTTCGTGCGGCCCGATTCGCGGCGACGGCGGTAGCCCTGGCCGTCCTCGGCGCGTCGGTGGCCGGCCGGCGCGTCGTGGTCGACCCAGGTCTGCCGTTAGCGTGGATCGTATGACGGTGACCAGTACTCCCGCCCCGACCGCTTTGATCACCGGCGCCAGCCGTGGACTCGGCGCGGCGATCGCCCGTGAACTCGCGCCCACCCACGAGCTGCTGCTCGGCGCCCGCTCCGCCGACGCCCTCGCCCCGATCCTGGCCGAGCTGCCGGGTGCGACCGGCTGGCCCGTCGCGCTCACCGACTATCCGGCCGTCGCCGCGGCGGCGGAGCCGATCCAGCGGCTCGACGTGCTCGTCCACAACGCCGGGGTTGCCGACCTCGGCACCGTCGCGGAGTCCTCGGTGGACCAGTGGCGCACCACCCTCGAAGTCAACCTGATCGCCGTCGCCGAACTCACCAGGATCCTGCTGCCCGCCCTGCGCGCCGCGAACGGCCATGTGGTGCTGATCAATTCGGGTGCAGGGCTGCGCGCCAACGCGGGCTGGGGCTCGTACGCGGCGAGCAAGTTCGGCCTGCGCGCCCTCGCCGACGCGCTGCGCCTCGAGGAACCGACCCTGCGCGTCACCTCGATCTTCCCCGGCCGCATCGACACCGACATGCAGCGCGCGATCGTCGCCGACGAGGGCCGCGAATACCGCCCGGAGGAATTCCTGACCGCGGAGACCGTGGCCGGCGCCGTGCGCACCGCCGTCGACACCCCGCGTGACGGGCACCCGACCGAAATCGTGCTGCGCCCGCGGTGAGGCGTGTCGGTGCCGACCCGCGGCTGCGGCGCTCGGCGTGGTCGGTGTGCCTGCCCGGCCCGCCGGCGCCGGGAGGCCCGGCTGGATCGCCCGCGATCGCAGCCGCACGGTGCTGTGACGGCGGCACGATCATGTGCGCCCGGCGATGTGACTGTCAGCCGAGCGCGGTCGGGGCGGCCGGCGATTCGGTATGGTCGCCTGTCGTGCGGGCGGCACGATGTTCGCGCGCAGGTGCCCGCCGGTTCAGCTGGTCGACGGATTCGGTGGGTACGGTCCCGCTGTTTTGATCCGTGCCCTGGTCGGATGGCGCAGGTGCACCCGTCGAAGAGGGGTTCGTCCGTGGACAGACGTCGAATGCTGGCCTTGCTCGCCGCGGGCGGCGCGGTGGCGCTGACCGGGTGCGCGACCGCGGAGGGCGAGACGGCCGGTTCGGCGGGCGAGATCCCCACCCCGCCGGCGCCCGCCCCCGCTCCGGCCCCGGTCGCGCCGCTGCTGCCGCCGCCGCCCGGCGGGCCGAAGTCGGTGATCGCGGCCGAGACGATCACCGCGCTGCCCGGTCCCGGCACCAGCATGGCGCTCACCGTCGACGACGGCGCCAGCCCCGAGGTCGTCGGCGCGTACGTGCGGTGGGCGAAGGACACCGGCGCCCGCTTCACCTTCTTCGTCACCGGCTACTACGAATCGTGGACGATCCACCGCGACGCCCTGCGCCCCCTCGTCGATTCGGGTCAGATCCAGCTCGGCAACCACACCTGGGACCACCCCGCGCTCACCAAGATCGGCGCGAGCGGCATCGCCGACCAGCTCGGTCGCACGAAAGCCTTCCTGCGCAACACCTTCGGCGTCGACGGCACCCCGTTCTATCGCCCACCCTTCGGCTACCACAACGCCGCCGTCGACCGCGTCGCCGCCGACCTCGGCTACACCGTCCCCACCATGTGGGAAGGCTCCCTCTCCGACTCCGGCCTGATCACCGAGGAATACCTGATGGAATGCGCGCGAAAGTATTTCGCCGCCCAGAAGATCATCATCGGCCACGCCAACTTCCCCCCGGTCACCCACTGCTACGGCCAGCTCGTCGACATCATCCGCGAACGAAACCTCGCCCTGGTCACCCTGAACGACGTCCTCCAGGTCCAGGCCTGACCTCGGCAACCTCGGGATTACCACGTAGACAATAGCTTTGAGCTATGATCGCAACCGCTGCTCGACGGGGGTCAGAAAATGGCGTAGCCCCGGCGATGTGACCGAGTCAGTGATCGTTCCGGGGCCTTCGTCATCAAGTGTAGGGTCTCGCCGCACGTCAAGTCTGTCAACGTCAGCATGGAGCGATCACGCGTGCGCCGGCCGTCCGTCAACTGATCCGGCACCGCCGTGCTGCAGGGCGGGTTGAACCCTGCAGCACGGTCGGCTACGGGACGATGTTGACCATCTTGCCTGGGACGACGATGACCTTGCGGGGGGCCGCGCCCGCGAGCAGGGCGACGATCTTCTCGTCGGCCAGGGCGGCCGCCTCGATGGCGGTCGGGTCGGCGTCGGCGGGGACCTGGATGCGGCTGCGGACCTTGCCCTTCACCTGGATCGGGTACTCCACCGAGTCGGCGACCAGCAGGGCGGGGTCGGCGGTGGGGAAGGGGCCGTGGGCCAGGGAAGTGGTGTGGCCCAGGCGTTCCCACAGTTCCTCGGCGATGTGCGGGGCGAGCGGGGCCAGCATCAGCACCAGGGGTTCCACGGCGGCGCGCGGGGCGCCGTCGGGGTAGTTCTTGGTGAGGTGGTTGGTCAGCTCGATCAGCTTGGCGCCCGCGGTGTTGTCGCGCAGGGCGGCCAGATCCTCGTCGACACCGGCGATGGTGCGGTGCACCAGGCGCAGGGTCTCGTCCGAGGGCACGGCGTCGGTGGCTTTCACCGCGCCGGTCTCCTCGTCGATCGCCAGGCGCCACACCCGCTGCAGGAACCGGTGCGCGCCGACGACGTCCTTGGTCGCCCACGGCCGCGAGGTGTCCAGCGGCCCCATCGACATCTCGTAGAAGCGGAAGGTGTCGGCACCGTACAGATCGCACATCTCGTCGGGCGAGATGGCGTTCTTCAGCGACTTGCCGATCTTGCCGTACTCCTGGGCGACCTCGATCTCGACGCCGTCGGCGCCGGTCCAGAAGAACTTGTCGTCGCGCTCGACGACCTCGGCGGCGGGCACGTAGGCGCCACGCGCGTCGGTGTAGGCGTAGCCCTGCACGTAGCCCTGGTTGAACAGCCGCCGGTAGGGCTCGCTGCCGGTCACGTCGCCCAGGTCGAACAGCACCTTCTGCCAGAACCGCGCGTACAGCAGGTGCAGCACCGCGTGCTCAACGCCGCCCACGTACAGATCGACGCCGCCCGGATCGTTCGGACCGTGCTCGGCCGGCCGCGGCCCCAGCCAGTACTTCTCGTTCTCCTCGGCGCAGAACGCCTCGGTGTTGGTGGGGTCGGCGTAGCGCAGCTGGTACCAGGAGCTGCCCGCCCAGTTGGGCATGACGTTGGTGTCCCGGCGGTACTTCTTGGGTCCGTCGCCCAGATCCAGTTCCACGGTGACCCAGTCGGTGGCCTTGGCCAGCGGCGGGGACGGCTCGGAGTTCGCGTCGTCCGGGTCGAAGGTGACCGGGGCGAAGTCTTCCATCTCCGGAAGTTCCACGGGCAGCATGGATTCCGGCAGCGCGTGCGCGACACCCTGCTCGTCGTAGACGATCGGGAACGGCTCGCCCCAGTACCGCTGCCGCGCGAACAGCCAGTCGCGCAGCTTGTACTGGACCTTGCCGGTGCCGTGGCCGTCGGCCTCCAGGTGCCCGATCATCACGGCCTTGGCCTCGTCGACCGAAAGTCCGTTCAGGAAGTCGGAATTCACCAGTTCGCCGTCGCCCGCGTAGGCGCCCTCGGTGATGTCGCCGCCGGAGATCACCTCGACGATCGGCAGGCCGAGCGCGGTGGCGAAGTCCCAGTCGCGGCTGTCGTGGCCGGGCACGGCCATGATCGCGCCGGTGCCGTACCCGCTCAGCACGTAGTCGGCGATGAAGATCGGCACCTGCTTGCCGTTGGCCGGGTTGGTGGCATAGGAACCGAGGAAGACGCCGGTCTTCTCCTTGTTCTCCTGCCGCTCCAGATCCGACTTGGCCGCGATCGACTTGCGGTACGCCGCAACGGCTTCCGCGGGTGTGGCGGCGCCGCCGTTGGTCCAGCCCGGCTCGGTGCCGTCCGGCCAGACCGTCGAGGTCAGCGTGTCGACCAGCTCGTGCTCGGGCGCCAGCACCACGTAGGTGGCGCCGAAGAGCGTGTCGGGGCGGGTGGTGAACACCTCGAGCGTTTCGCCGTCGGCCTCGAAGCGCACCTGCGCGCCACGCGAACGGCCGATCCAGTTGCGCTGCATGGACTTCACGTTGTCCGGCCAGTCCAGCTCGTCCAGGTCGTCGACCAGGCGATCGGCGTAGGCGGTGATCCGCATCATCCACTGCCACATGCGCTTACGGAACACCGGGAAGTTCCCGCGCTCGCTGCGGCCGTCGGCGGTGACCTCTTCGTTGGACAGCACGGTGCCGAGACCGGGGCACCAGTTGACGATCGAATCCGACTGGTACACCAGGCGATACGAGTCGAGCAGCGCGCCACGCTCGGCCGCGTTCATGCTGTTCCAGTCGCCCTCGGGCACGGCGCGCGCACCGGTCGCGAACTGCTCCTCCAGCTCGGCGATCGGGCGGGCCCGGCCGGCCTCCTGGTCGTACCAGGCGTTGTAGATGCGCAGGAAGATCCACTGCGTCCAGCGGTAGTACTCGGGATCGGTGGTGGCGAAGGACCGCCGCGAGTCGTGGCCGAGGCCCAGCCGGTCCAGCTGACGCTGCATCGTCGCGATGTTGGACTCGGTGGTCACCCGGGGATGCGCGCCGGTCGCGACGGCGTACTGCTCGGCGGGCAGGCCGAAGGCGTCGTAGCCCAGCGCGTGCAGCACGTTGCGGCCGCGCATGCGGTGGTAGCGGCCGAAGACGTCGGTGGCGATGTAGCCCAGCGGGTGGCCGACGTGCAGGCCCGCGCCCGAGGGGAACGGGAACATGTCCTGGATGAACAGCTTGTCGGCCGGCGTGTCACCGGCGAGCGGCCCGACCGGGTTGGGCGCGTGGAAGGTGCCGCGCTCGGCCCAGTTCTGCTGCCAGCGTCGTTCGATCCGCCCAGCCAGCTCGGCGTTGTACCGGTGCTGAGGTACGTCACTCTCGGTTGCACGAGTGTCCTGCACGGTCCTGCCTTCTTGTTCTCGCCGATCCCCGGTAAACATCGTCTAACAGGGTAGAACGTCGGTGCCAGCCGATTTCCACGGGCCGAGACCGCGCGGCGCGCCGCTACGCCGCTGTGTGGGCGGTCACCTTCGCGGGGAGCGCGCGATCGGGGCCCGGCGCGGGTGCGCTAGCCTGCAGGAATGGTCGTCGTCGCTTCCCTGCTGTTCGCGCTGGCCGCGGTCGCCATCGTGACCGGTGTGCTCGGACTGCTCGGCAAACTGCCCCGCAACCGCTTCCTCGGTGTCACCACCGAAGCCGCCCTGCACAGCGACGACAACTTCCGCATCGCCAACCGCATCGCCGCGCCCACCTCGGTCGGCGCCGGTGCGCTGCTGTTCGCCGGTGGTCTGATCGCCCTGGTCGCGGGCGGCTTCGCCGGTCTCGGCGTCGCGGTCGTGGTGGCCGTGATCGCCGTGTTCACCCTCGGCGCCGGCGCCAATGCCGCGGCCCGCACCGTCGAGCCGCTCCTGCCGCCCGCCCCCGCCGGCGGCTGCGGTTCCTCGTGCGGCGGCTGCTCGCTGCGCGACACCTGCGCACCCGCCAACTGAGCCGGTCCGTACCCCCACAATTCACTGGCCTACGGCCCGTTGCTTCGGTACAACGGAGGTAGGAACTGAGCCGGGGGGATTCATGAAGTATTTCGGTTCGGCGGCGCTGCTCGCGCTCGTCGGAATCATCGTGGCGAACGTGTGGCCCGTGGCCGGGATCGTCGTCATCGTGGCCGCCGTCGGCCTGGCGATCGCCGGCGCTGTGCGGATCAGACGCGAAGACAAGTTGCTGACCTCCCGCAGGTCCGACCGGCGCTGGTGGGCCTCCGGTGGCGCGGGCGCCGCGGGCGGCGGCGGTGGGCACTTCTATGCCGGCGGCGGCGACGGCGGCAGTGACAGCGGTGGCGGCGGCTGCGGTGGCGGTGGAGGCGGCTGCGGCGGGGGCAGCTGACAGCCGTTTGGCCTGAACCGCGCTCGGGTACCCAGTGCTCAGCCAGGTGGGGGGATCCACCCTGTCTCGACGGTGGTGGGCGGGTCGCATCCGGACGAATCGACCGAGGGGGAAACATGTGGGCTATCGGGTTGGGACTGCTCGTCACGGTGATCGGGGTGATCTCGTTCGCGTTCGCGCCCATACTGGGTTTCGTACTGTTCTGCGTCGCCATCGGGCTCTACGCCACGGGCTTCGCCCTGCTCTCCCGGAACTCGCACCCCGGTCGTCCCGGTAGGCGGGGTGGGGGCGGCGGCTGGAGTGCCGGGGCCTCGGGCTCGGTCTTCGGCTGGGGTTTCGGTGACGGCGGTGGTTCCAGCGGTGACGGTGGTGGCGGCTCCAGCGGCTGCGGCGGTGGCAGCAGCGGCGGGGGTGGCGGCGGCTGTGGTGGTGGCGGCGGAGGCGGCGGCGGATGCTGACCGCCTGAGGTAGGACTCGAACAGGGGCGTGGCATGAAACTGTTCAGTGGATCCGGCGATCTGATCATGGCCTTCGCGGCGGCGGTGCTCCTGGCCGTCATCGGCGCGACGGTGATCGGCAAATCGGCCATGGCGGCCATACCCCTGTTCGTGATCGCGGCGCTGGTGACGGCCGATGCCTTCCGCGATCTCTCGCGCGCGAACCGCCTGCCCTGGCGTTCGTCCGCGCCCGCCACGACCCGGCAGCCCGGCTGATGCAGGCGGTCGACCGGGCGCCAGCCGGTCGAAAGGGGTTGTTAAGGGCGCGGGAATACCTTCGGCCGTGAGAGTTGAACCGGCTGGGGAGGTTTCATGGATATCGCCGAAGTGATCGGCACGATCGTCGCCTTCTTCATCGCGGGTGTCGGGGTGGTGATCGTGACCCTGGTCCCGGTGATGATCATCGTCGCGATCGTCCGGGCCACCGATACCCCGGCGGCCCGGACCCGGCGGGCGTATCGGGCGGCCGAGGTGCAGCGGGCCAGGGCGCAGATGCGGCACCGCCGCGGGTCGAGTTCGAGCAGCTGGTCCTACGCCGACAGCGGCTTCAGCAGCGGGTACGGCGGCGGCTCGAGCGGTGGTGGCTGGTTCGGCGGCGACAGCGGTTCGTCCAGCAGCTGCGACAGCGGCAGCTCGAGTAGCAGCAGCTGTGGCGGCGGGAGTTCGAGCAGCTGTGGCGGGGGTAGCAGCAGCTGCTGATCAGGGTGGGGTGACCTGGTGGGACAGGGGGCTGCCCGCCGGGTTGAGGTAGAGGACCAGGATGCGCACTTCGCCGCGGCCGAGATTGCGGGCGACGTGCGCGTTCGCCGGTCCACTCGGCTCACGGAAGACGTGGCCTCGCGGATACTCCGCGGGGCCACGTCGCACGTACGGATGGTCGAGGACACCCCGGGTGACCAGCACGAACAGCGTGCCGTCGTGATAGTGCCACCCGCTGCTGCCGCCGGGCGCGATGCGCGTCCGCCGCACCACGATCTCGCGCCCGCCCAGCCGCACGCGCAGGAGCGTCCGGCTGGCGGTGCCGACCGCGGGCGCCGGGTTCGGCTGGAACGTGGTTCGCCACCGGGTCATTCCGCCATCGAACCACGGCGTGCGCGCGCCGACCCGAACCCTGGGCGGTCCAGGGCGCCGGCGCCAGCGAACGCCTACCTCGCTCGGCGTGCTCGAGCCGAGCCCTGGCCAGCGGAACAACGCACTCGACGTCCACGTCGACCAGCGCCGGTGAGCCGCCCTGACGACAAACGCTTTGCCCGCGGCCGATGCTCGCTTGCTTGCGGGACGGTGCTTGCCCGCGCGGCCGTCGGGAGCACCCTCAGCCGCGTAGACCGGCGAGTGCCGCGTGCACGGCGAGCCCGGCGGTCGGGTCACCGACGGTGATGCGGGCACTGCCGTCCGCGTAGGCCTTGGCCTTGATTCCCGCCCGCCGCAGGGCGGTGGCCACTCCCGGACCGGGCAGGTAGAGGAAGTTGGCTCGGCTGAGTGGGACATTGATCCCCGAGGCGCACAGGGAGATACGCAGTGCTTCACGCTCCCGCCGGATATGGCGCACCCTGGCGCGGAGTTCGTCGTCGGCCGCGTAGCAGGCCCGGACGGCCGCGGCCGCCGCAGCGGGTGTTCCGAAGGGCAACTGCTGTCCGCGCACCCTGGCGATCAGCTCACCGCGTCCCACGCAATACCCGATACGCAATCCCGCCAATCCGTACGCCTTCGAAAAGGTTCGTAGGACAAGCAGGTTCGCGTGCCGACGCAGCAGTCCGTCGACATCGAGGCGATCGGCCGGGTCGAGGAACTCGGCGTAGGCCTCGTCGAGCAGCACCGGCACCCGGCGCGGAATCGCGGCGAGGAAGCCGCGCACCGCCGCCGCGTCGAGCACCGTTCCGGTCGGGTTGTGCGGACGGCACAGCACGACCAGCGCGGTCCGCCGGTGCACCGCGCGGCGGAGGGCGGCCAGGTCCTGCTGCCCCGCGGGGTCGAGCGGCACCGACACCAGTGGCATTCCCGCCATCTCCGCCATGATCGGATACCCGTCGAACGTCGGTGTGCTGCTCACGATCTCACCGCCACCGAGCGCCCGCAGGATCTGCATGGCGACGCCGGTGGCCCCGGCGCCCACCACCACTTCGTCGGCGGGCACGCCGAGCCGCTCGGCGATGAGCCGTGGCAGCCGCTCCGGCAGGAACTCCGGATATCTGTTCGCCGAAGCGAGCGTGTCCCGCACCGCCGCGACCACGGAAGGCAGTGGCGGAAAAGGGTTCTCGCTGAGCGACAGGTCGAACAGGGTGGCCGTGCCGTGGAACCGCCGGGAGGGGATCGACGGTTCCGCCAGCCGCACGGTCATCGCGCCGCGCCCCAGCGCACGGCCGCGGCGCCGGCGAAATCGCCCGCGTGCGCGAAGGCCGACAGCAACACCACCGACCCGTTGCGCAGCCGCCCGGCCCGGTTCTCCACGTCGAGGGTGACGGGAATGCCCGCGGCGAACAGGTTTCCGCACCGATCGAAGGTGTCGGGATGACGTTCGGCGGGCAGTTCGAGCGCATCGTGCCAGTTGCGCAGGAACAGCCGGTTGGGCTGGTTGGTGACAAAGGTGTCGATATCGCGCCCCTTCACCCCGATGTGGTCGCACACCGCCAGCGCCACCTCGGGCACGAGGCGATTGCCGCGCGCGAACACCTTGGTGATCTTCGATTCGGTGAAGCTCACACAGCCCTGGCCCTCGCCCGGCTCCCAGTACTTGCGCGGACCGTTGGTGGAGAAGTCCATGTCACCGGCGAATTCCGGGTAGGTGCGACATTCGATGTCGAGGATCGGCGCCGAGTCGTCCCTGCGCAGCAGGCCGATGCCGCAACCGTCGCCGGGCACCGGCGCCTGCGCGAGCTTGCGGATCTCGGGCTGGGTGAACACCGGGCCAGCGCAGTTCTGGGTGGCGACGATCAGCGCCGTGCGGGCGTCGCTGGTGGCCATGATCATCCGCGCCAGCGACATCATGTGCACGAAGGCCGCGCAGCCGCCGTTGTGTACGTCGAACACGTGCGCCGGCTTCGCGCCGAGCCGGCGCGCCAGCTCCGGACCGGCGCCGAGCACCGGATTGTCGGGCAGCTGGGTGTGGGTGATGATGATGTCGAGCTCGCCGGCGAGGCCGTCGCCGTGTCGGTCCCGCAGCGGCGCGAAGGCCCGTTCGGCCATGTCGACGGCCGTTTCGTCCCGGGAGATGTGATGACGGCCGGTGGGGGACCGGAACATCACGTTCTTGGCCATCCGGTCGGAGCGGGAGAACTGGGTGAAGTACTCGGTCGGGACGGGGTCGCCGGGCAGGTAGCTCGCGACATCGACCAGGCTCACGGTCGGCATGTTCATCGCATCCACTCCGGCTTGATCGGCAGCCCGTTCGCCGCGCGGTATTCACAGATGGCCTTGAGGTTGTCCAGCTCGAGCTGGTGCCCGGCGGAGAACATCTCCCAGAAGTCGCCCACCCACACCGGCCGCTTCGGCGGCGCGGTCTCCGGATAGCCGTTCTCGTCGTAGAAGGGGTGCTTGCAGTTCACCCACAGCACCACCGAGCCCGGCTTGTCGAACACCAGCTTCGCGTCGACCACCCGCATCAGATAGATCATCCACAGGTGCTCGGACTGGTCCCAGGCGCAGTGATAGTCGACGGTCATGGCGTCGGCGTTGGCGACGGTTCTGGTGTAGCACTTGGTCGTATCGCCGAGCCGGTCGTAGGACAGCCACAGTCCCGGCTCGTCGGTCTCGGTGAAGCCGCGCAGGCTGTAGGTCCATTCCTCGAGCGAGCGGGTGTCGGCGAGGTATTCGAAGACCTCGCGCGGTGGCGCGGCGATGTAGGTCTGCACCGGGCAGTAGTCGCCGTAGATCTGATCGTGCGGGTACACCGACCGCAGCATGTCCATGATGATCGGCGTGGTGGCTTCCCTGTCGGAATTCTCGATCCGCAGGACGCCGGGGATCACCTCGTCGGGGATGTCGCTGAGGGCGGGTAGGGCGCTGATGGTCACGGTGTACTCCTCGAGGCGTCGATGGTCGACAGAAAGGGCTGGAACGGCGGGATCTCGTCGGGGTCGCACAGGATTTCGAGAAACGACGGGCCGGTGGCCGCGACGCTGTCGCGCAGGGCGCCGGCGAGCTCGCCGGGTTCGGCGACGGTGCGCGCGGGCAGCCCGGGGAACATGGCGGCGATGCCGGGACCGAGCCGTGCGGTGCGGAACCTGTTGAAGCTGTATCGATCTCGGTAGTAGAGCTGTTCTCTGGTGACGCACATGGCGTGTGCGTTGTTGTTGAACACCACGAAGGTGACGGGCAGGTCGTGTTCGACCGCGGTGTGCAGCTCCATTCCGTGCATGTAGAACGAGCCGTCGCCGGCGATCACGATCGTGCGATGCGGACCGTCGGCGGCGTGCCTGCGGGCGAACGCGGACCCGATGCCCGCGCCGAAGGCGTATCCCATGCCACCCATCCCGAGGGCGACGACGAATCGTCCACCCTCGGGCACCCGTAGGTAATGCACCACGGCCGCGCCGGTGTTACCCGCGTCGGCGAAAATATCCGCGCCGCTGGGGAGTTCGCGCTGGATCGCCTCGACGACCGCGCGATACCGCAGCCCGGGGCCGTCGGCCGGCGGCACCGGCATCGGCGTGAGCTGGGCCGCCGCCTCGCCGCGGGCCGGGGCGGTGTCGATCCGCGTGAGCAGGTCGGCGATGGTCGCGGCGAGGTCGGGGGCGTGGAGGTGGTTGGCCGCCGGATGGGGCGGCAGCACTCCGACGCTGAGCACCGGCAGTTCGGTGAGGAGCGCGTCGAGTCCGGCGCGGGCGGTGACCGGCAGGCGGGTGCCGACCAGCAGGCAGGCGCTGGCCGAGCGCAGCGCCTCGAGCAGTTCGGCATGGCCCATGCTGCCCGCCACACCGCGGTAGCCGGGCCCGGTGTTCGGGTACACGTCCTTCGCGTCCGGCGCGAGCCCGATCGAGGCGTCGAGCGCGGCGACGAGGTGGGCCAGCTCGGCCCGGGCGTCATCGCGGGCGACCTGGTCACCGGCGATGATCACGATCTTGCCGGTGCGCCGGGCGGCGGTGAGCTCGTCGGCGAGTTCGGCGGTCGCGCGGTGCCGAGGCCCGCTGTGTGCGGCCGATGGTTCCGCGGCGTTCTCGCGGTGCGGGACATGGATCGGCATCGCTTGTTGCTGAACATCTTTCGGGATCAGCAGGACCGCGGGGCCACCGTCTTTAGCCGCGGCCACCGCCGCCGCGAACTGCTCGGGCAGCTCGGCGGGATCCTCGACGCGCGCGCAGTACCGGCTGACCGTCGCGAACAGCGCTGTCGCGTCGATGGATTCGGCCAGTCCGCTCGAATCCTGGAAGGCGCCGTGGCCTTCGAGGCCGGTCGGCGGCTGCCCGATGAGGGCGAGCACGGGCACCCGCGAGGTGTACGACTCGGCGAGCCCGGCGACCAGGTTCATCGCACCGCCGCCGGACGTGGCGACTACGACGCCGAGCCCGCCGGTGCTGCGTGCGTATCCGTCGGCCATGGTCGCCGCGGAGAACTCGTGCTTGGCGACGATGCCCACCGGCCCGTTCGCGTCGAAGATCGCGTCGTAGACGTCTTCGATGTTGGCGCCGTCGACCCCGAAGAGATGGGTGATCCCCAGATCGGCGATCATGTCCACGAGATAGTCGACCACTCGGCCCGGCATCGGCCCTCCTCCTGACGCGCCCGCCGGGTCCAGCGGACACCGACGGACCGGATCGTCCGTACACGAGGGATACGGGGACGCGCCGAGGACGGTTCACCGGTTCGGAAGATCCCCTCTTGCTTGTACGTATACATCTACGTATAGTGAGTTCATGCCCAACAAGACGATCTATGTTTCCGACGACGACCTGACGCTGTTCCAGCGCGCACAGGAACTCGTCGGCGGGAATCTGTCCGGCGCGGTCGTCACCGCGCTGCGTCGCTTCATCGACCTGGAGGAAGGTCGCCAGGCGGGGTTCGACGAGATCGTCCTGCAGGTGGGCCGCGACGGCGTGCGGCAGGTGCGCTTCCAGGGTTCGCTGCTGGGCGAGTGGCGCGATGTCGGCGACGAGCGCGTGCTCGACCAGAAGGTGTACCGCAGCCGCAAGGGCAAGCTCGTGCTGCACACGCACACGGCACTGTGGAAGGACTACCCGACCGGCGAGGCCGCCGGTGACATGAAGGACTGGAAGTACTGGCGCCGGATGTTCGGCATCGGCGACCGGCCCTGGGACTGGGGCGACTACGAGTACGAGATCCTCGACGACGTCGCGGCGCTGAAGGGGCGCGTCCCCGACAAGCTCTACCGCAAGGTCGAGGACATCTACTCGCATCCGCAGATCGAGGAGCTCGACATCTAGCTCCGTCCGCGACAACCGCACACCGACAACCGAGTACCGCGACCCCGAAGGGGTCGTGTGGATAACTCATGCACTTATTCGCAGTAATGAATGCAATTCTCTGGAAAGGGACGACCATGGTCAACTCGGCCATCACCGCACGCGGCCTGCGCAAGGCCTACGGCGAGCACACGGTCCTCGACGGCATCGACCTCACCGTCGCCGAGGGCACGATCTTCTCCCTGCTCGGCCCCAACGGCGCGGGCAAGACCACCACCGTGCAGATCCTCACCACGCTGATCGGCGCCGACGGCGGGGAGATCACCGTCGGTGGCCACGACGTGGTGACCGGCCGGGACGGGGTGCGCGAGCTCATCGGCGTCACCGGGCAGTTCGCCGCGGTCGACGAACTGCTGACCGGCCGCGAGAACCTGCACCTGATGGGCGATCTCAATCATCTGCCCCGCCGCGAGACCAGTCGCCTCGCCGCCGAACTGCTCGACCGGTTCGACCTGATCGAGGCGGCCGACAAGCCGGCGAGCACCTACTCCGGCGGCATGACCCGGCGGCTCGACCTGGCCATGACGCTGGTCGGCGACCCGCGGGTGATCTTCCTCGACGAGCCGACCACCGGCCTCGATCCGCGCAGCCGCCGCGCCATCTGGGACATCATCCGCACCCTGGTCGACGATCGCGGCGTCACGGTCTTCCTCACCACCCAGTACCTCGAGGAAGCCGACCAGCTGGCCGACCGCATCGCCGTGCTCGACCACGGCAGCATCGTCGCCGAGGGCACCGCGGCCGAACTCAAGCGCCTGATCCCCGGCGGGCACATCCGCATCGACTTCGCCGATCAGCAGGCCATGGCCGCCGCCCAGTACGCGTTCGGCTCGGCCGCGCGCGTGCTCGACGGCGGCGACGGGCTCACCCTCGCCGTGCCGAGCGACGGCGGCGTGCGCTCGCTGCGCGCGGTGCTCGACCTGCTCGATGCCGAGAACATCGAAGCGGGCGGCATCTCCGTGCACACCCCGAATCTCGACGACGTCTTCCTCACCCTCACCGGCCGCGCCACCACCGAGCAGGAGTCCCTGGCATGAGTACACAGACCGTTTCCGGCCACGCAATGGCTGACACCATGACGATGTTGCGGCGCAACATCATCCACGCCAAGCGCTATCCGAGCATGGTGTTCGGCATCCTCATCATGCCGACCGTGCTGCTGCTGGTGTTCAACTTCGTTTTCGGTGGGGCACTGGAGAAGTCCTCCGGTGGTGAGTACATCGACTACCTGGCGCCGGGCATGCTGCTGTTGCTGCCCGCGTACATGACGGTCTCGGTGGCGGTCTCCATCGCCACCGACAAGAGCAAGGGCATCGTGAATCGCTTTCGGGTGATGGCGATCTCGCAGTCCTCGATGCTCACGGGGCACGTCATCGGCACGCTCATCCAGGCGTTCGGCGGCATGGCCGTGATGACCGGTGTCGCGCTGCTGATCGGCTTCCGGCCGAACGCGAACCCGCTCGAATGGGTGGCCGCGCTCGGCCTGCTCATGCTGGTGACCTTCGCCTTCGCCTGGCTGGCCATCGCGCTCGGCCTGCTCTCGCCCAACCCCGAAAGCGCCAGCAACGCACCGTTTCCGATCGTGATGATGCCGTTCCTCGGCAGCGGTCTGGTGGCCACCGACACCATGCCGATCGGCCTGCGCCAGTTCGCCGAATACCAGCCGTTCACCCCCATCACCGAGACCCTGCGCGGCCTGCTGATGGGCACCGAGATCGGCGTCAACGGCTGGGTCTCGCTGGGCTGGTGCGTGGTGATCGCGGGCGGCGGTTACCTGTGGTCCAAGTCGATCTTCCGCAAGCAAGCGGACTGATCACGCGACACAGCGATCCGGTCACCCCGCGCGGGGTGACCGGATCGTCGGCGTTCAGACCTGGGCGACCAGGACGGTGCGCCCGGAATCCACCGACGTGATCTCCACGGCGTCGATCGATTCCGGCGCGGCGTCGATCGTGCGGTCGACCGTGAGTTCGGTGCCGGGCCCGGCGGGCCACCGGTCCAACGGCATTCGCTCACCGGCCACGGTGACGACAAGGCCGTACTCGTAGGCGGCGCCGTAGCCGTAGTCGGCGCCGCCGTAGCGGCAGGTCATCACCAGCCGGGTGCGGTCGCCGTCGCGGACCAGTTTCACCTCGGCGGTGATGGGGGTCTGCTCGACAGCGCGCATCTGCTGCTGGGCGACGACCTGTTCGGTGGGGGAATCGGACCTGGCGACCGTCATCGTCACCGGCACGGCGATCGCCACCGTCGCCGCGACCGCGGCCACCGCGCTGCCGATGCCGATCCAGCGGGTACGCCGCCTGCGTTTCGCGGCCGCCGCCGCGAGGGACGGGAGCAGATCGGGAGCCCTTGGTGGCGCCGGCTCGGTGGATTCGCTCATCGACAGCGCGGTGTCGCGGTCGACCAGCGCGAGCATGCCGGGCAGCCCGGCCAGCTCGGCGACGGCGTTCTGGCAGTGCGGGCAGTCGCGCAGATGGGCTTCGTATTCGCGGCGCTCGGCGGCGCCGAGGGAACCGAGCACGTAGGCGGCGTCCCAGGTGCTGTACTCGTCGGCGAGATCGGTCATCTGGTGGTCACCCCCATCTCCTGTAAGGCCAGGCGCATCGCGCGCATGCCGTAGTGCAGCCGGGATTTCACGGTGCCCGGCGGGATGCCGAGCTCGTCGGCGATCTGCTGCATGCCGAGCCCGCGATAGTAGGCGCGCACGATCACCTCGCGGTGATCCGGGCTCAGTGTGCTGAGCGCGTCGGCGACCAGCCAGCCGTCCAGCGCCCGGTCGGACTGGTCGGGACTCACCTGCTCCGGTGGCGTGTCGGTGCCGAACTCGCGGCGGTGGCGGGCGCTGCGGTGCTCGTCGACGGCGAGGTTACGCGCCACGGTGAAAAGCCATGCGCGCGGCGAGGTTTCGGTCTGTTCCAGCACCGCGGGCCGCTGCCAGGCCCGCAGCAGCGTCTCCTGGACGATGTCCTCGGCCCGGCCCGGGTCGTGGGTGATGCCGAGGGTGAAGCGCCACAGGGCGGGCGCGTGCTCGGCGTAGAGCGCGCGCATCAGTTCGTCGCGACCGTCGTCCATCGGCGGCCGTGCTCACTGCTCGTCGATATTCATGGGTGTCACTCCTGCCTGTTCGAAGGAGTAACGGGGTCAGTTGCGCTCGAGTTCAATCGGATGCGTGGCCAGCAGGGCCAGCGGCAGCGGCTGACGGCGCAACACCGCCGCCCACAGATCGTGCTGATCGGTGGCGAGCGGGTCCGACGGCAGCGCCGAGACCACGACCCAGTCGTCGTTGTCGAGTTCGCCGTCGAGCTGACCCATCGACCAGCCCGCGTATCCGGCGAAGATCCGGATGCCCTCCACGAGCGGCCCGATCTCGGCCGGATCGGCGTCCAGGTCGACGAGCACCACCCGGCCGTCGACCCGCAGCAGCCCGCGCACGCCCGAGATGTCGGCCCCGGTGCGCAGCGTGCCCAGGCACAGCGCCGCGTCGCGTTTGACCGGCCCGCCGATGTACAGGTCGGTCGGCTCGGCGGCCAGCGCGCTCCAGGCGGGGAGCACATCGCGCACCGGGGTCTCGCTCGGCCGGTTCAGGACCACGCCGAGGCTGCCCGCGTCGTTGTGCTCGATGACGTACACCACCGTGCGCCGGAAGGTCGGTTCCACCAGGTCGATCGCCGACACCAGCAGGTTGCCGGCGCGCACGCCCACCGCGGGTTGCCCGCGCCGCCGGTCATCGCCGTGCCCGTCGCGAGTCCGGCGCTCGTCCGGGTCGTCTCCGCGTGGTGCCACCGAGCCATCATCGCACTGGACGGGCGTCGCGCGCTCCCCGGCGAGGGCCCGGAACCGGAAAATTTCTCCTCCGACCGGCCGCGGGCGCGCCCGGTAGGGTCGCGGCATGCACTCGCCCGAGGTTCTGCTCGAAGACAGCGACGCCGTGTACGACTACTACCTGCGACATCAGCAGAATCGCTGGAAGGCGCTCGCGTCCTATGCCGTGCTGGCCCGCCGTTTCCGGCCGAGGGTGAGCTTCGCCGAGGGCGCGAAACAGCAGTTGAAGGCCCTGCTCCGCAGCGGACGTCCGGTGATCTACGCCATCAACCACCTCTCCACCAGCGATCCCTACACCGTCGCGGCGACGGCATGGCGCTCCCCGCTGCGCGCGAAGATCGGGCGGGTGCGGGTGCTGGCCAAGGACGAGCTGTTCCTCGACCCGGAGCAGCGCCGCAAGGTGGACATGATGGGCGGGATCCCGGTCTTCCGTGGCAAGGACCACGGCATCAGGGCGGTCAACGCCGCCGGTCAGCGCATGATGGATGTCTGCGCGCAGCGGTTGGCCGCCGGTGACCACCTGGCGATCTTCCCCGAGGGCACCTGCAACGACGTCGATCCGGCGAAGGTGCAGGCCGTCGGCAGCGGGATCGGGCACATCGCCTTCCGCGCGGCCAAGCTGGACGCGCCGCCCGCGCTGGTGGCGCTGGCGATGAGCTACGGCCCGCACCTGGAACCGGCCGCCGAGCAGGCGCGCTCGGCGCACTTCCACTTCCGCGCGCCGGTGCTCGAGCTGCCGCAGCGGCCCGCCGACATCGCCCGCCTCGTCAAGGAGGAACTACAGCTCGCCGTCGACGCCGCCGTCGCCGGTTACTGAGGCAGTCCGAACAGGGCCCTGGCCCGCTGCGGCACCAGTGCGATGTAATCGGGGTGGGTCGTGATGAAGTGCAGGACCACCGGACACAGCGGCAGCGCCTCGAATCCCTCGCCGCGGCTGGCGTCCAGGGCATGCTTGACCAGCACGTTGGCCAGGCCCTGCCCTTCGAATCGGGGAAAGACCTCGGTGTGCACGAGGGCGCGTTCGGCCCCGGTGTCCTGATACTCGATGTAACCGGCGGGCACCCCGTCGGCCGTGAGTTCGAACCGCTCGAGCGCGGCATTTTTCCGGACCTCGGTCGCCATGCGTCGAAACTACTGGAAGGGGACAATGTCGGGATGACCGATGGACCACGTGTGGTGCTCGCCCCGGACAAGTTCAAGGGTTCCCTCACCGCGCCCGAGGTCGCCACGGCCCTGGCGGCCGGGATCCGGCGCGCCGACCCCGCCGCCGACGTGCGCTGCGTGCCGGTCGCCGACGGCGGCGACGGGATGGTCGACGCCTTCGTCGCGGCGGGCTGGCGCCGGGTGGAGGTGGCGGCTCCCGGCCCGGTCGGCGAGCCGTCGCGCGCGGTGTACGCCGTGCACGAGCGGACCGCCGTCGTCGAGCTGGCCGCCGCCGTCGGCGCGGCGAAACTGCGCGGCAGGCTCGATCCGCTGCGCGCGAACACCTACGGCCTCGGCGTCGTCATCGCGCACGCGCTGGACAACGGGGCCGAGGAGATCGTGCTCGGCCTCGGCGGCAGCGCCTCCACCGACGGCGGTTCCGGCCTGCTGCGCGCCCTGGGGCTGCGGCTGCTCGATCACGACGGCGTCGAATTGGACGGCGCGACCAGCGATGTCGTCACCCTGCTCGGCGATGTGGCCTCGGTCGACCGGGCCGGGCTGCATCCGGCGATCGCGCGGACCAGCTTCACCCTCGCCTGCGACGTGGACAATCCGCTGCTCGGGCCCGCGGGCGCCGTCGCGGTGTTCGCGCCGCAGAAGGGCGCAGGGCCCAAGCAGATGCTCGCGCTGGAAGCCGCGCTCACCAACTGGGCGGCCGTGCTCGGCACCGGCTACGCCGAGATCGGCGGCGCGGGCGCGGCGGGCGGCACCGGCTTCGGTGTGCTGGCCGTGCTCGGCGCCCAGGTGCGCAGCGGCATCGACGTGCTGCTGGAGCTGCTGGAATTCCCCGACCTGGTCGGCGGTGCCGCGCTGGTGGTGACCGGGGAGGGCTCGCTGGATCATCAGAGCATGCACGGCAAGGCGCCGGTCGGTGTCGCCGCGGCGGCCAAGGCGGCCGGCGTGCCGGTGGTCGCCGCGGTGGGGCGGACGCTGTTGTCGCCGGGGGAGATCCGGGCCGCCGGGTTCGCCGGGTGCTACGCCCTGAGCGACCTCGAACCCGACCCCGGCCTGTCGATCGCGCACGCGGCGGCGCTGCTCGAGCGCGTCGGCGAGCGCATCGCGGCCGAGCGCTGGTAGCGGCTCAGATCGCGATGCTGGTGGCCGGGCGCGGCGGCGCGGGAACCGGGGCCGGGGCGGACAGTTCCGCGCGGTGGGCGTCACCCCACTGTTCGAGCGGGACCAGCGCCTGGCGCAGGGTCTCGCCCAGCGCGGTGAGCGAGTACTCGACGCGCGGCGGGATCTCGGGATAGATCTCGCGATGCACCACGCCGGTGCTCTCCAGGTGTCGCAGGTTCTCGGCGAGCACCTTCTCGCTCACGCCGTCGAGCATCCGCCGGATCTGGCCGAACCGCTGCGGGCCGTCGCCGAGCACCCACATCAGGTGCAGTCGCCACTTGCCGCCGACGACGTCGATGGCCAAACTCATGCCGCACACATCGTGATCTACGTCACTGCTCATCTTCGGGGCGCCCTTCTGACCGTATTTCGAACCTCTGGGTAAGCAACCGCACGTCGACGTTCGGTCTTCCCCGACGATACCGACGCGACCACCATGGATCTCGGCGCCGAACCAGCAAGCAACGAGAACCGAAGGGACAACCCCATGTCCGAGCAGAACACCACCCGCTCCGTCTCCGTGCTCGGCCTCGGCCCGATGGGCCAGGCCATGGTGCGCGCCTTCCTGGACGCAGGCGTCGAGGTGACGGTGTGGAACCGCAGCACCGCCAAGGTCGACGCCATGGTGGCGCTCGGCGCCAAGCGCGCCGAGACGGTCGCCGAGGCGCTGGCCGCCAACGAGGTGTCGGTCCTGAGCCTGACCCACTACGCCGCCATGTACGACGTCCTCGGCCAGGCGCCGGAAGCATTGGCGGGCAAGGTGATCGCCAACCTGTCCTCCGATTCGCCGGAGAAGGCGCGGGCAGGCGCGGCCTGGGTCCGTGAGCGCGGCGCCGAGTTCCTCTCCGGTGGCGTGATGTCGGCGGGCGACAACATCGTGCACCCCGCGTCCTACATCTTCTACAGCGGCCCGAAGGCGGTCTTCGACGCGCACGCCGAGCTGCTGCGCCCGCTGAGCCCGCAGGAATACCTCGGCGCCGACGACGGCCTGGCCCAGATCTACTACCAGGCGCTGCTGACCATCTTCCACCCCTGGCTGCTGGCCTTCGACCAGGCCAGCGCGGTGATCGCGAAGTCCGGTCACGACATCGCCGGTTTCGTCCCGTTCGCGATCCGCGCGAACGAGGCCTTCCCGTTCTTCATGACCGAGTTCTCGAAGGCCAACGCGGCCGGTGGCTGGGCCGACCTGGCCCAGCTGAAGATGATGGACGCCGGCGCGCAGCACATCATCGACGCCAGCGAGGAAGTCGGCGTCGACGCGGGTTTCTCGCACCTGGCCCAGTCGTACTGGCGCAAGGCCATCGCCGCCAGCGAGGCCGCGGGCAGGGCGGTCTCCACCTTCGAGCTGATCCGCGACGGGCAGCGCTGACACCACGGACGAAACCGCCCGGCATCGGCTGCCGGGCGGTTCGTCTCACGCGGTCTCGGCGCCGAGCCGGGGAAACGGCTCGATGGCGAACACCACCTCCACCGCCACCTCGAAGTAGGCCGCGATCCGCAGGGCGAGATGCAGGCTGGGGCTGTATTCGCCCCGCTCGAGGTAGCCGACGGTCTGATAGTGCACCCCCAGCGCCTCGGCCAGGTCCCGCCGCGAGATGCCACGTTCGGCACGCAGCATCGCGATGCGGTTGTAGATGACCTCAGAAGGCACGCTGCATCGCCTTTTCCTTTCGCGCCGCCATGGTCGCGCCCGACTCGTGCTCGGCCATCCGGCGCAGCACCACCGGTGCGAGCAGCAGTCCGACGACGGCCCAGATACCGAGTACCGCAACGGTTTCCAGGTGACGCCAGGACTGTCCGAGCTCGATGGCCACCGCGTCGGCGGGCAGCAACGCCGAGCGCATGCCGAGACCGAGCCAGTACATCGGGAACACCTGGCCCACCGCCTGCAGCCAGCCGGGCAGCGCGGTGATCGGATAGAAGATGCCGGAGACGGCGATGAGTCCCATCAGCGGCATCGTCAGCAGGAAGGCCGACCTGGTGTCGAGGTAGCTGCCGAGGATCGCGCCGAACGGCAGCACGGCCAGCAGACCGAGCGCGACGACCCACGCGAAGGTCGCCACCGCTCCCGCTCCGCTCAGCGAGGAGCCGCCGATGATCACCATGCCCACCCCGAGCACGATAACGACCTGCGCGAGCACCGAGCCCGCCGTGGCCACGATCTTGCCGACGAAATAGCCGACCATGCCCTTCGGCACCGCCTTCGCGCGCAGCAGCGTGCCGTCCTCGCGGTCCTGCACCAGCACGTTGAGCAGGGCGTACATGCCGTTGAACGCGATGATGCTGCCGAGCAGCCCCGGCACGGCCAGCTCGGCGACCGACAGGCCGCTCTCGCTGTACATCTTGTCGCGCAGCAGGAACAACACGCCGAGGGTGATGGCGGAGGTGAGGAACTGACCGATCAGGTCCGTCGCGTTGGTGAACTGTTGCCGCAGCTCGATCAGGCCGCGGCTGACGCCGATCCGGATCGCGTTCATCGGGTGACCTCCGCGAGAGTGTGGACGGGGGCGGCGTCCTCGCCGGATTCGGCGCGCCGGACCAGCGTCATGTAGGTGTCCTCGAGCGAGGCGCGCCGCACCTCGAGGTCGCCGACCGCCTCGCCGTGCTGCTTGAACAGCTCGTGCACGTACTTGGTCGATTCGGTGGTGGTGTGCACGAACCGCTGCCCGTCGACGGTCCAGCTCACCTGCGCCTCGCCGGCGATCGAGCGGGACAGCTCGTCGGGCGAGCCGTCGGCGATGACGCGACCACCGGCCAGGATCAGGATCCGGTCGGCCAGCTTCTCGGCCTCGTCGAGGTCGTGCGTGGTGAGCAGCACGGTGGTCTCCTCCAGGTCGGCGAGCCGGTGCACCAGATCGTGGAAGTCGCGCCGCGCCGCCGGGTCGAACCCCGCGGTCGGTTCGTCCATGAACAGCAGATCCGGCTTGCCGACGATGCCGATCGCCACATCCAGCCTGCGCCGCTGTCCACCGGACAGGGTCGCGATCTTGGCCTCGGCCAGCTCGGTGAGCCCGACCAACTCGATGAGTTGGTCTGTGTCCCATGGCCGTTGGGTGCGCGCCGTGGCGTAGGGGCGGTAGTAGGCACCCAGGTGGGCGAGCAGCTCGCGCACCCGCCATTTGGCGTGATCACGCCAGGACTGCAGCACCACGCCGATGCGCGCGCGCCACTGCTCGTCACCGTGTTCGGGATCGATCCCCAGCACCTCGACCTGACCGGCCGACCTCCTGCGGAACCCCTCGAGGATCTCGATCGTGGTGGTCTTGCCCGCGCCGTTGGGCCCGAGCATCACGAGCACCTCTCCGCGCCCGGCCTGAAATGTCACGTCGTGCAGCACGTCGGTCTCGGCGTACCGCATCCGTAGTTGTCGGACGTCGAGAACGACGCCGTTGCTCGAAGCCATGATTCCTCCCAGTCATCGACCTTCGATGATATGTAGCATACGTACTACATATCATCGCGGCAATGCTTCGCCCGAATTGGGCATTTCAGAAAACGAGAGCACTGCTCTTGACAACTCGACGCCATGCGCGCATGCTTTTCTCAAACAGAGAGCAGTGCTCACAGTTCGGGAGAGATCAAGATGGACAACGCGACTCGCTACCTCCGCCCCACCGGCTTCGATCCGGTCATGAACAAGATCGCCAATCTGCTGCCCAAGCTGGGCATCAGCGTCGCGGGTTCGCGGCTGCTCGCCGTGCGCGGCCGCAAGAGCGGCGAATGGCGTACCGCGATGGTGAACGTGCTCACCGGCGCCGACGGCGCGCGCTACCTGGTCGCCCCGCGCGGGCACACGCAGTGGGTGCGCAATCTGCGCGCCGCGGGCGAGGGGGAACTGCGCCTGGGCCGCAAGGTCGAAACCTTCACCGCCACCGAGGTCGCCGACGCGGCGAAGATCCCGCTGCTGCGTCTCTACCTGGAGAAGTGGGGCTGGGAGGTCGGCAAGTTCTTCGAGGGCGTCGACAAGAACGCGAGCGACGAACAGCTCGCGGCGATCGCCCCCGGTTTCCCGGTCTTCCGGCTCGCCTAGCGCGTGGCGAGGAACTCGATGGCGGCGGCGTAGCCCTGGATACCGAGGCCCGCGATCACCGCGGTCGCGATCGGGGAGACGAACGAGTGGTGCCGGAACTCCTCGCGCGCGTGCACATTGCTGATGTGCACCTCCACGATCGGCACCTCGGGGATGACGAGCGCGTCGCGCAGGGCCACCGAGGTGTGGGTGAGCCCGCCCGGATTGATCACGATGGCCGACACCCGGCCGCGCGCCTCGTGGATCCGATCGATCAGCGCGCCTTCGTGATTGGACTGGAACGCCACCACCTCGCGCCCGAACCTGGCCGCCGTCCGCTCGCACAGGGCGACCACGTCGTCGAGGGTGTCGGCGCCGTAGATCTGCGGCTGACGAGTGCCGAGCATGTTCAGGTTCGGCCCGTTGAGCACCAGGATCGGACCGGTGGCCTGCACGTTCTCCATGCAGGCCACCTTAATTCACAGGCCGGTCGGGCCCTCCGAGCGCAGGTCGTCGACCTTGCGCATGGCCTCGCGGAGTTCGGCGAGCCAGCTCTCGGCGTGCTTGCCCGCCAGCTTCACCGTCCAGGCCAGCGCGTCGGCGCGGGACCGGGCGACGCCCGCGTCGATCAGGGTGTCGAGGACCTGCCGTTCGGGCTGGCGCAGCCGCGTCATCACCGGAACCGCGAGATGGGTGAACAGGATTCGCTCCCCGTCGAGCCGCACGCCCCAGGCGACGCTGCGGCGATAACGGCGCTGGGCCTCGTCGGCGATCTGCATCCGGGCGGGACGGGTCGACTCGCGCCAGCGGGCGAGCGCGCCCTCCTTCGTGGCCGCCGCGACGGGCGCGCCGTCGGCGGCCTCTGGCGGCGGCAGTTCGCCGACGACCACGATCTCGTCGCGGTCGATCTCGATCTCGGGCGGGCCGGTGAACCAGTCGGCGGGCAATCGCCCGGCGAACCAGTCGGGGGCGTCGGAGGGGTCGGGGAGATCGGCTTGCTGCCAGCCGCCGGGGCGGCCGAATCCGCGTTCGCGATGAGCGTTCCGCATGGCAATCACCTGCAATCTGTGTAGCGCACGTTGCGTTGATTACAAGATTACGCCGATATATGCGTGCTGACTTATGCTCTGCGAGAACGGTGCTTTCGGCTCGGTCCCGATCGGTGGTCACCGGGGTTGAGTGGGGACGGGCCTGGGTATCCTCGCGTTGAATCGCCGGGACGATGCGAGATGCGCACAACCGGGCGGGCCTGCCGGTACGGTTAGCGCGCCAGTTGTTGCCACTGGCTGGGCGAGGTTCGAAATCGGCCCCTCGGCAGGGGGAGATATCGGGCACAATCGAGGTGCTGTGGTCGGGTAGTGGTCCCGTGTTACCGGGGCATCGGAGACGGGTCAACTTCCGGTACGGTGGATTTGTTACCGGAGTGGCAAGAGTGAAGAGTGGGCGATATGGATGTGTGGGGATCCCGCCGCTTTCGGGTCCGGGGCGCAATGGCGATCGCGGGGGTCGCGACCCTCGCCATCGCGCTGTGCTCGTGCGGGGCGGGGGACACGCTCAGTGAGTCCGAATCGGTTGTCCAGCGGTTCACCGACCTGCTCGACGACCAGGACTACGCCAAGGCCGCCGAGCTGACCTCCTACCCCGCCGCCGCTTCGGCAACCATGAAGCAAATGTTCGAGGGTCTGGCGACCGGCACCGTCGACTACGAGAAGACCCAGGTCATCGACCTCGATCCGCAGTCGGCCATTTTCAGCATGGACGTCGCCTGGAACTTCGGTGAGCGCAAGGACTGGACCTATACCCTGCAGGGCACCGTCCGCAAGCTCGCCATCGGCTGGCGCATCACCTGGGAGCCCCAGGTCGTGATGCCGCAGCTCACCGACAATCGCACCGTCAAGCTCGTGCGCACCACCGCGAAGCCGCCGCCGCGGGTGGTCGACATGGCCGGTGAGCCGCTGATGACCGAGCAGATGCTCAATGTCATCAAGATCGATCCCAGCCGGACGGGCGACCTCGTCGGTTCGACGAACGCGCTCGCCGAGGCCATCGAACCGGTCGCGCCGCTGATCACCGGGCCCTCGCTGATGCAGCAGCTGGCCGCGTCGCAGGGGCAGCCGGTGGTCGCGGTCAACCTGCGCGAGGGCGATTTCGCGATCCTCGAGCCGCGGATGGCCAGGATTCCCGGCGTGGTGATGGAGAAGCAGCCCAAGCTGATCTCGGCCGACCGGCGCACCTGGTCGCCCATGCTGGACGCGCTGCGCGAGGTGTGGTTCGACAGCCAGGAGGCCACCGCGGGCTGGGGCGTGCAGATCTTCGAGGCCGACGGCCGGTTCGTCAACCAGGTCGCCGGGTACCAGGGTCCGGCCGGGCCGGACATCTCCGCGACCATGGACCAGCGATTGCAGCGCGCGGCCGAGGACGCGGTGGTCAGCGTCGGCACGCCTGCCTCGGTGGTCGCGATCCAGCCGTCCACCGGCGCGGTCGTCGCGGTCGCGCAGAACAGCTACGCCACCGAGAAGGGGCCGATCGCGTTCACCGGGCTGTACCCGGCGGGCGGCACCATGGAACTGTTCCGCACCGTCGCCGCCGCGACGAAGAACAAAGCGCCGCAGGATGTCTCGGAGCAGGAGGCGGCCGAGGCGGCCACCGCGCTCGGCGTCGGCGTCGACTTCAAGGTGCACGGGCTCGACGAGGTGACCGGCCGGATCGCCGCGCCGGGGCGCAGCACCGAGCAGGTCCGGCAGGGCGCAGGCTCGGACGCGGTCCTGGCCAGTCCGTTCGGCATTGCCATCGCCGCCGCCGCGATCACCCGCGGTTCGGTGGTGCCGCCGATGATCGAGAACGGCAAGCCGAGCACCACCGAGACCCCGGTGCCCGCGCTGCCGCAGGTCGCGGTCGACCGGTTGCGCGCGATGATGCACGAGGGCATCGGCAAGCCGGAGACGGCCGCGCTGCGCGGCTTCCGTGATGTCACCGCGTTCACCGCGACCGGCGGATCCGACGGTTGGCTGCTCGCCGCCATGGGCGATCTGGTCTTCGCTGTGCACATCGCCGACGCCGACAGCGGCGACGCCACCTCGCGCCTCGCGTCCGTTCTGCTGAAATCCCTGGCCACGCCTGAGCCGTAAGCGCGGATGTGCGTGCAGTTGGCGCACTGGTCAGGGGTGGTGGGGCCGCACTGGATGTCGCTCAGCACCGGATAGGCTGCCTGGCGTGAGGAGATTTGCGCCGTTTCTCGTCGATGCCCTGTTGGTGATCGTCTTCTGTGCGATCGGTAGGCGCAGTCACGACGAGGCGGTGCTGGCCGGTCTCCTGAAAACGGTGTGGCCGTTCGGGATCGGGCTGCTCATCGGCTGGGCCGTCGCGGTGTTCATCGCGCGCGGCGCCCGCTTCGACGCGACCGCGCTGTGGCCGAGCGGCATCGTCATCTGGGCGTGCACCCTCGTCGGCGGCATGCTGTTGCGCGCCGTGAGCGGGCAGGGGGTGGCCGTGAGCTTCGTCATCGTGGCGGCCGGTGTGCTCGCGCTGTTCCTGCTCGGCTGGCGCGCGGCGATCCGGGCGCTGCGCTAGATCCTGCGCTGCTGCTTGAACTCCTGCTCGTACTCGTCGTCGTCGGCGTGCGGGGTGCGATAGAGGAACGCGAAGACGATCCAGCCCACGATGGCGACCAGGATGAAGCTCACCAGCCGGTAGACGAACGCGGCCGCCACCGCCTGCGAGGCGGGCAGGCCCGCGCCCGCGGTGAGTCCGTAGATCAGGGTCGCGTCGACGTAGACGATGCCGCCCGGCGCGAACGGAATGGAGCCGACGGCCTTGCCCGCGGTGAACGCGATGAGCAGGCCGGACAGTTTGGGATCGGCGCCGACCGCGTAACAGGCCGCGCCGAGACAGGCCACGTCGGCGAACCGGTGCACCAGCGCCCACACCCCGACCAGCGCGGCGTCCTTCTTGCCCAGGTCCACCGACTCGAGCTGGGCCCTGATCTCGGCCAGCTTGGCGATGCCGTAGCCCGCCGGCTTCTTCCTGATCCGGTTCACCAGCGCGAGCACCCGCTTGAGGATCGCCTCCAGCGTGCCGGGGTGCCTGGCCAGGTAGTTCCCCGCCACGAGCACCACGCCGAGGATCACCACCGAGGCGATGAGCTTGCCGCCGATCTGCGTGCCGACCAGCAGGGCGCCGCCGATGCCGAGCAGCGCCAGCCCGGCCGCGGCCACGACACCGGAGAACACCAGCTGCCAGGACGCCACGATCGGGCTCGCCCCCCAGCGCCGGGTCTGGCGATAGGTGAACGCGGTCGAGAACACCTGACCGGCGGGCAGCGTCACCGACATGGCGGTCGCGCCGTACACCACCGACACCGACTTGCGCTGGCTGACATCCACCCCGCCGGCGTGCAGCAGCTGCTTCTGCACGCGGCCGAACCCGCTCATCGACATCGCCTGCAGCACGATGCACAGCAGCAGCCAGCCCCAATGGATCTCGGTGAGCGTGCGCCAGGATTCGTGCAGCCGCGGCCACAGGTAGACGCCCTCGCCGACGAGCAGAGCGAGCAGCACCGCACCGAGCACCCACTTGACCCACCGGAACCGGCGGCGGCGCTCGGTCGGTGGCGAGGCGGGTTCGCCTGCTAGGTCGCCGTCGGCCGTCACGGTCTCAGCCTAACGAACGCACCTGTTCGCCCTGCTCCTCGTCGGGCGTGGCCATCGCGGGCTTCGGCCAGGCCAGGCGGGTTTTCCTGCGTCTGCCACGCAGTTGGACCTCGTCGCCGGTTTCCCAATGGTCTTGCTCGCTTTCGTCGGCGAAGTAGAGCGCGCTGCCCGAAGCGAGAACGCGGCCGGGTTGATCTTTGGCCAATTCGGTGAGCCGCGACGCCTCGTTGACGGGGTCGCCGATCACGGTGTATTCGAAACGATTTGCGGCGCCGATGTTTCCGGCGACGGCCAGACCGGCCGAGACGCCGATGCCGACGTCGAGGCTGGTCACCTCGCGCAGTGCCTCCCGCAGGTCGCGGGCCGCGGCCAGCGCGGCGCTCGGGGCGTCGGGACGATCCAGCGGCGCGCCGAAGATGGCGAGCGCGGCATCGCCGACGAACTTGTTGACGAAACCGTGGTGGCGGTCGATCACGTCGACCACCACCCGGAAGAACTCGTTGAGCAGGCTGACGACCTCGGTCGGCGGTCGTTCGGCCGCCGCGGCGGTCGAGCCGACCATGTCGACGAACAGCACCGCCACGAACCTGGTCTCACCGCCGAGCTCGGTGCCGTAGTCCAGCGCGCGCTGGGCGACCTCCTCGCCGACGTGCTGGCCGAACAGCTCCTGCAGCTTGCGCCGCTTGGCGGCCTCCTCCATCATCCGGTTGAAACCGACCTGCAGCAGCCCGATCTCGCTGCCGTCGTACACCTCGACCTGCACGTCGCGCGCACCCGCCTGCACCCGGTCGATGGCCTGGGACAGCTGGCGGACCGGGTCGGAGATCGACGATCCGGTGAGCATCGACAGCGCCAGCGCCTGCATGATCACCACGCCGCACAGCAGCAGGATCGAGATGGCCAGCGAGTTCGCCGAGAACTTCACGTCGGAGGAGATCTGGGTGACGCACAGCAGCACGATCGCGATGGTCGGCGCGAAGGTGCCCATGCCCCAGGTCATCGCCATGCGCGTGCCGACGCCGGGGGTGAGGGTGTGGTCGAAGGTGCCCTCGGTGAGCGCCTCGGCGGCGACCGGGCGCAGGATGCGTTCGCCCAGCATGTAGGTGAAGCCGAACACGATGGTCGCGGCCATGCACTCGGTGATGATCACCGCGCCCGCCAGCTCGGGCGATTCCACGATGATCAGCGCCGCCAGGATGCCGCCGCCGATGATCCAGAGCACCAGGTGCACGATCGACTGCCGCAGCGGCACATGCAGGGCCGCCATCTGCTCACGCCTGCTCGGCGGGCCGCCACGCATCTGCCAGCGCATCACCGGCCGCAGCATGAGCGCCGCGGCGAAGATGCTGAGCACCGCTGCGGAGCCGAACACCAGCACCGGCGCGAGCAGCCCCGTCTGGCGCACCGCACCGGCCTCCCCCTCGGGGACCGGCAGACCGTACTGGATGAACGCCCACACCAGTACGGCGCCGAAGGCGTTGGCCAGCAGCACCGACGTCAGATACAGCGGCCAGCGCGTTCGCATGGTCTGTTTGACCGCTTCCAGTGGCGCCGACACGACCACCAATCTAGCGTTCGGACCGATAGGCTCTCTCGGGTGACCGACCAGAAGGTAGATTCCGTGCCGCCGTCCACGCCGTGGCGCGCGGACGCGGAGTCCGTACATCCCCTGGTCCGTAAAGCGGCGGCGTGGAGCTGGCGGCTGCTGATCATCTTCGCCGCGCTGCTCGCGGTCGGCATGCTGGTGCAGAAATTCGCGACCGTGGTGATCCCGCTCGCGATCGCGCTGCTCGCCGCGGCGCTGCTCGCGCCGCTGGTCGACTGGATGCAGCGGGTGGGGATCCCGCGCTCGCTCGGCGTGTTCGTCGCCATGGTCGGGTCGATCGGGCTGCTGGCGGGGATCATGACCTTCGTCGTCGAGCAGTTCGTCGACGGTGTGCCCGGGCTGTCCAACGAGGTCACCAACAGCGTGCACAAGGTGCAGGACTGGCTGATCAACGGCCCGGCGCACCTGAGCGATCAGCAGATCCGCAGCGCGGGCGACACCATCGTGCGCACCATCCAGGACAACCGCGAGGCCCTGACCAGCGGCGCGCTCACCACCGCGACCACGATCGGGCACATCCTCACCGGCGCGTTCCTGATCCTGTTCATCCTGATCTTCTTCCTCTACGGCGGCGATCAGATCTGGCACTTCGTCACCAGGATCATTCCCACCGCGCATCGGGAAAAGGTCCGCACCGCCGGTGAACTGGGCTTCGGCACGCTGGTCGGTTTCGTGCGCGCGACCGTCGCGGTGGCCGCGGTCGACGCGATCGGTATCGGCGCCGGGCTGGCGATCCTGCACGTGCCGCTGGCGCTGCCGCTGGCATCGCTGGTGTTCATCAGCGCGTTCATCCCGATCATCGGCGCGTTCTTCGCCGGGTTCGTCGCGGTGTTCATCGCGCTGGTGACCAAAGGCCTGGTGACGGCGCTGATCGTGCTCGGCATCATCATCGCGGTGATGCAGCTGGAAGGTCATGTGCTGCAGCCGCTGCTGCTCGGACGCGCGGTGAGCATCCATCCGCTGGCCGTGGTGCTGGCGATCGCCGCGGGCCTGGTGGTCGGCGGGATCGCGGGCGCGCTGCTGGCCGTGCCGTTGATCGCGGTCGGCAACACCGCGATCCGGTATCTGCTGGCCGACAGTCCCGACGAGGTGTACGGCGAACTCGCGGGCGGCGAGGACCGCAGGCTCTTCTCCGCCGAGCCGGACAAACCAGAGCCCGGCCGGTTCGACATCACGCGCACGCTGCGCAAGGCGGAGTCCGGCGATGCGGACCCACACAGCTGAGCTGAGCTCGACCGACGCGGCGACCGCGCCCCTGTGGCGGGCCGCCCAGGCCTTCCGGCTGGTCACCCTGCTGTACGCGATCGGCCAGCAGATCGCCTCGGCGCCCTACTATCAGCATCCGCGCCTGAGCTGGGTGCTGATCGCGGTGATGGTCATCTGGTCGGGCACCTCGGCGCTGCTGCTCTCGCAGTGGTATTTCCCCTCCGCGACCGGGCGGATCCGCGGCTGGGTGGTCTTCGGTGACCAGGTGGTGACGGTGCTGTTGATCGCCTCGACCCGGCTCGTCGCCGATTACGGCTGGTACCACGGGCATCAGACCCTGCCGACCACGCTGTGGATCGCGAACTCGGTGATCTCCATGGCGATCCTGCGTGGGCCGGTGGCGGGGGTGGTCGCCGGGCTGGCGATGTCGGCGGTCGTGGTGACCGTGCGCGAACAGTGGGGGCAGGACGTGTGGGGCGACGCGACGGCGCCGGTGCTCGTGTCCGTCGGTCTCGCGCTCGGTCTGGCCGCCAACACCGCGCGCCGCGCCCAGGTGCAGGTCGAGCGGGCGCTGCGGATCACCGCGGCCGCGCAGGAGCGGGAGCGGCTCGCGCGCGAGGTACACGACGGGGTGCTGCAGGTGCTGGCCTTCATCAAGCGGCGCGGCTCCGAGATCGGCGGTCCCGCGACCGAACTGGCCCAGCGCGCCGGAGAACAGGAAGTGGCGTTGCGGGTGCTGCTCTCCGAGCAGGCCGAACTGCCCGACGCCGGCGAGGCGGAGGTGGATCTGCGTCCGCTGCTCACCGCGCAGGCCAGACCGACGGTGACGGTGGCGACGCCGGGCGACCCGGTGCTCGTCGGCCGTTCCGCCGCGCACGAGATCGCCGCCGCCGTCGCCACGGCACTGTCGAACGTCGACCTGCACGCGGGGCCGGACGCGAAAGCCTATGTGCTGCTGGAGGACACCGGTGACATGCTGGTGGTGAGCGTGCGCGACGACGGCGTCGGCATCCCCGCGGGCCGACTGGCGGCGGCGGAAGCCGAAGGGCGGATGGGAGTTTCGCGCTCCATCGTCGGCCGGATCACCGACCTCGGTGGCACGGTCGAACTGCTGAGCGAGGGCGACGACCTCGGCACCGAATGGGAATTCCGGATTCCGCGCCGGCCGGCGCGCTGAGCGAAGGAGCGGCGATGACCGACGACGCGATCACGGTGATGGTGGTCGACGACCACCCGATGTGGCGTGAGGGCGTCTCCCGCGACCTCACCGAGGCGGGCTTCGCGGTGCCCGCCACCGCCGACGGGGTCGGCACCGCCACCCGGCGCGCCGCCGCCGTCCAGCCCGACGTCGTCCTGATGGACATGCAGCTCACCGACGGCAACGGCGCCACCGCCACCGCCGAGGTGCTGCGCGTCTCCCCGCACAGCCGGGTGCTCGTGCTCTCGGCCTCGGCCGAACGCGACGACGTGCTCGACGCGATCAAGGCCGGGGCCAGCGGTTACCTGGTGAAGAGCGCGTCGGCGGCCGAACTGATCGACGCCGTGCGCGCCACCGCCGCCGGTCAGCCGGTGTTCACGCCGGGCCTGGCCGGGCTGGTCCTCGGCGAGTACCGGCGGATGGCGACCGCGCCGGTGGCCGCCGACCAGCCGCATCGTCCGTCGCTCACCGAGCGGGAAACCGAGGTGCTGCGCATGGTGGCCAAGGGGCTCTCGGCCAAGCAGATCGCCTCGCGGCTGAGCCTGTCGCATCGCACGGTGGAGAACCATGTGCAGGCCACCCTGCGCAAACTGCAGCTCGCCAACCGGGTCGAACTCACCAGATACGCCATCGAGCAGGGCCTCGAGTGAACCGAATTGGGGGTTTGCCCTGATGTGCCGACCCTGATCCGCTGGCTACCCTCGATCACATGGGCGGTCCCGAATCTCTCTCCGCACCCGGCGCCACGGCCTTCGGGCCGGTCGGCGACCGCGACCTGCGCGTTTCCGACGCCGAACGTGAACACGTCGGCCAACTGCTGCAACGCGCCGTCGGGCTCGGCATGCTCTCGCTCGGCGAGTTCACCGAACGTATGGACACCGCGCTCGCCGCGAAGACCCGCGGCGAACTCAACGCGGTGCTCGTCGACCTGCCCGGCATGCGCGTCGCCGGCGCGCCGCAACCCGCCGCGATGCCGAGGCCGCGCCCGGTACCGCCCGGCGGCTCCACCCCCGGTCTGATCCGCAGCCGCCTCTCCGGCGTGCATCGGCGCGGGCCGTGGCAGGTGCCGCCGGTGCTGCACCTCAACAACCTCATGTCGGGGGTGACCCTCGATTTCACCGAGGCGGTCATGCAGACGCAGGTCGTCGAGATCAAGGTCGACGACTACTGCACCGGCATCACGCTGATCGTGCCCGCCGCGGCCACCGTCGACCTCAACGGCCTCGACCTCGTCGGCTCCAGCGTGAACAACAAGGTGCGCACCGGCCCGCCCATCGGCCCGCTGCACCTGGTGGTGCACGGCCGCGTCCGCTTCGGCTCGGTCACCGCGAAGTACCCGCTGATGGTGCAGTGGCGCCGCTTCCTCGGCGCCTGACCGTTTTCGGGTAGGACCCCCACGCCCCACCGGGTGTTTCTACTCATGCCCTGAGCTGGCCGTTCGCCGACCATGAGGACATGAGTACCACCATCGATCCCACCCTGGTCGCCCGCCTCTCCGGCGAGTTCACCACCCTCGGCGCCCAGATGGGCCGCCTCGGGGTGGACCTGGACGTGCTGCGTGCGCAGTTGGAGAGTGGTTTCTCGGCCACCGCGGAGCATGACGCACAGGCTGCTGGGGATGTCTGTGGACAGTCAGCCCCACCCGGATCGCCGTCTGGTCCCGACACTGCCACACGACGCACCGCGAGCTCGAGGCACGGGCGCGTTGCGGGGGAGTCCGGCGCGTCGCCCGCATCTCCTCCCGCCAAGGACGGTGGCGCCGGTGAGCGCCACCGAACACTCGGTGTTGGGGACGACACGGCTGTGGAGAACTCGCGCATCGTGGATTCGCGTGGAGCGGGTCCGCGGCCCGACACGACAGAGAGCCCTGAAGTCTCGGCACCTCGTGCGGCGCACCCCGAGGCGTTCAGCGGAGTTGTCGGCCGGATCGGCGGTCCGGCCTCGGACACGGGTGCTGGAGTGGGCGCTACGGAATCGGAAAGCGTGCAGGCCGCTGACCCGACGGCAGAGACGACTCCCGTGCCGGGTGCCGGCGATGATTCTACGGCGCACCGAGAGGAAACACAGGGCACTCGAAGCGGTGCCAGGCAAGTCGCTCCAGGAACGGATCCTGTTGCATCAGGCAATAATCCGTGGTCCGGTCGCGTAGCTGCTGGCGCTGCTGGCGCTGCTGGCGCTGCTGGCGCTGCTGGCGGTGTGGGCGCTGCTGGGCCTGTTGCTGGGGCTGCTGGCGTTGCCGGGGCTGGCAGCGGTGTGGGCGCTGGTGGTGGCGCCGCTGGCGTGACGGGATCGGCGGCCGGTTCGGGGCATCCTGGGGCGTGGGGGCACGACGTGCCTGTCGGTCCGGGTGGGGTTCCGGGGAATGTCGGGTGGGGGCGAGGTGGATGGCCGGGGTCTGCGGTTCCTCCGCAAGGTGTTGCGGCGCAGGCGCAGTCGCGGCCGTACGCGGGGCCGCCGATGGTGCAGGGTGCGCGGCCGGGGCCGGGGTGGCAGGGAGGGCCCGGGTATGCGCGCGGCGGCGTTGGGCAGGGCGGGGGCTGGGCCGCGCGGCCGCCGCGGACGCCGTGGTGGCAGCGGGAAGGGGTGATCTCGCGGGCGCTTGCGGTGGCGGGGGTCGGGGTGACGCTTGTTGGTGTGTTGATGCTGCTGGTGTTGGCGGCGCAGGCGGGGTTCTTCGGGCCGGTGGCGAGAGTTGTTGCCGGTGGCGTGTTTTCGGCCGGGCTGGTCGGTGCCGGGTTGCGGGTGTTCAGGCGACCGGGTGGTCGGGTCGGTGGGATCGCGTTGGTGGCCACCGGGATCGCCGGTGGGTATCTCGACGTCGTCGCGGTGACCGGGTATTACCACTGGGTGCCGGCCGGGGTCGGTCTGGTGGCCGCGCTGGCTGTGGCGCTGTTCGGACTCGGCGTGGCGATGCGGTGGCAGTCGCAACCCCTGGCGGTGGGTGTCGTGCTCGGTGCCGCGCTGCTGTCGCCCGCATTGACGGTCGAGCTGATGCTGCTCGGCTTCCTGCTGGTGCTGCAGGCGGTCGGCGTGCCTGTGCAGATGCGCAGGAACTGGCCGGTCCTGCACGTGGTACGGACCCTGCCGATCGTGTTCGCCTCGCTCTGCATGGCGGCGCTGAACGGCCTCGCCGGCGCGACATCGACCAGTGAGGTGGTGCGCCGCGGTGGGCTCACCGCCGCCGTGATCGCCTGTGCGGCAATCGGTGTGGTCGGCGCCGTGCTCGTGACCCGACGGCGTCCCGCCGATATCACCGCGAGCATCACCATGGCCGTCACCGCGCTGCCCGTGCTCGCCGTCTCCGTCCTGTTCGACCGCGTGCCCGCGTCGGCCGTCACGGGCGGGCTGGCGGCCGTCCTGCTCGGTCTCGCGGCGGCCACCCTGATCCCCGCGCTCGCGAACGGCCTGCGGATTCCCGGCCACACCGCTCTGGTCTCGGCACTCACCGGCGCCGTCGCCCTGCTCCAGACCTGCGCCATGGCCACCGGAGCCGCGCCGGATCTCCTGCCGACCGCGCTGTTCGCCGTCGCCCTTGCCTTCCTCGCCGTCGCCGCCACCACCCACACCCGCGTCGCCGCGAGCATCGGCCTCGCCTTCGCGGTGCTCAGCGGCCTGATCCTCTTCGCGACAGCGAGCCCGGAAACCCTTGCCCTGCAACGGCTCGCCGAACAGCGACTCGATCTCGCGACCGCGGTGTCCGCACTGCTCGGGCTCGGCATCGCGGCCATGGTCGTCTGGACGGTCCCGCGGCTCCCGGGGTGGCGTGAGGAGGTGCTCGTCACCGGTGTGTGGATCGCGGTGAGCATCGGCGGACTCTATTTCGTACTGGTCGCGGCGGTTTCGCTCGGTGTGTCCCTCGGCGGCGGGGACGGTTTCGTCGTCGGGCACAGCCTCGCGACGATCGTCTGGATGGCCGCCGCGACCGCATCCCTGTTCTACGGGCTGCGCAGGATCACCCGCTCGCCCTCGGTGGCGAAAGTCTGCCTGGCCTCCGGCCTGCTGGTGGCCGCCGCCGCACTGGCCAAACTGTTCCTGTTCGACCTGGCGACACTGTCCGGACTGGTGCGGGTCGCGGCCTTCCTGGTGGTCGGAATCCTGTTGCTGCTCACCGGAACGCGCTATGCCCGGGCCTTCGCCGACTCCGACGTACCCAAGACGTAGCGCGGCCTGACCGGCCGCGACAGTCGCGGGGGCGAAAGCCATCGCGGAAGCGAGACGACGGAACCCACGGCATGGTGCTCGCCGTGGGTTCCGTCGTGTCAGCTGGTCGGGGCACTCAGTCGGCGTCGCCCTCGCGGCGGCGCAGCAGCTCGTTCACGCTCACTGTGCGTCCGTCGCCTGCCTGGTGACGGCCCTCATCGGGGGTCGTGCTGCCACGCCGCGAGGACCGCAACTGTGCCATCCAGTTCTCGATCTCGTTCCGGTTGTTCTGCGGCGCATCGGCTTCCGCCGTGTCGTCGCCGGAACGTTCCTGCTCCGTGCTCGGTGTCGGCACCGCGGTGAATCCGGCGGGAGCCTGCCACTGACCGGCCGGCTCCACCGGGGCGCCCCGGGAGTCATCTGCGCCGCGCCGCTCGTCTTCGTCGCCGGAGCGTGCCGGCTCGGTGTCCCCGGTCGGCACCGCCGTGAACCCCGGCGGCGCGACCTGCGGCCGAACCCCACCGCGCATCGAATCCTGCTCCGCCGCAGCCTCACCCGGAGCGAAACGCGCCGCATTGTCGACCTGCGGCACCTGGAACCCGCCCGGCGCATCCACGGAACCACGCAGCGACCCGGCCGTCCCGTTCTCCCGGCCCGGCACCGACTCAGCCGCCTCGAACCCACCGCGCGGCGGTGTCGCGCTGTCTTCCGAACCCGCCGCACCCTGATCGTCGGCGTATCGACGCCTGGGCAGAGCCGAACCAGTCGCGTTGTCGCCCCGACCTGGATCGGCCACACTGCCTTCGCGGCCCGTCGCGCGCGGGTCCGCAGCACCGAATCGTCGTTCGCTCGATGCCGCCCCGGTGCCAGGACCGGGAGCGGCGAGGATTCCGTGCCCGGGCGCGCTCGGTTCTGCTGTACCGAATCCGCGATCGCTGGGCGCGCCGGTGGTGCTGCCACCGTCAGGCGCCGCAAGGTCTTCGCGGCCGGGTGCGCTCTGTTCCGCAGTGCCGTAGCCGGGATCGGCGGGTGCCGTGCCGCTGCTGCTATGGCCCGGCGTCGCGGGGTTGGAGGCGCTGTTGCCGCGATCTGGCGTCACTGGGCTGGCGATGCCGTCGGCACGGCTCGCCGCATCCGGCTGCACGCCTTCGAAGTTCGGCTCGGCGCCGCGGCGGGGCAGCGGCGGGTTGGCTGTGCTGCTCTCGCGGCTGCTGAGCGGGCCGACCCCCGGCGGGTTGGCCGGGTCGTTCCCCGCACCGAATCCGCCATGGGCTGCACCGGAATCAGGGGCGCGGAATTCGTTCGCGGCCGTGTGGGCGTCGGCTTCGCGCCACGAGGGCGGGGGAGACTGGGGCTCCACCGGGACCGGTGTGCCGAAGACCCCCCGTGCGGCGGGCTGGTCGGCCTCGGGCTCGTTGCCCGCGGGTGCACGGTGAGTACCCGGTGCTGCTTGACCCGGCGGCGGGAAGGAACGCGAATCCTGTTCGGGCGCGGATCCTTCCGTCTCCTGCGCGGCCTCGCGACCGATCGGCGTGAAACCACCGAAAGTGCCACCGGCGGGCGGCTCGACCGGCCGCGGCGTCGGCGAGACGATGCTCGGCGGCTGGGGGTTGGCGATCCTCGGCACGGGCGGAACGAGCCCCGGCGGCGGATTCACGATGCTCGGCGCGGGCGGGGGCACGATGCCCGGCGGCGGGCTCACGCTCGGCCGCGACTGGCTGACGATCGGCCGCACCGAATCTTCGCCGGGCGCACCGAAACCGGGTGCCTCGTCGGGTGTCGACACCCGCGGCACGGACGGCCGGTCAACCGAGGGCGGCGTGAAACCAGCGGGCGGCTGGACCCGTTCCGCACCACGCGGCGGCGTCGCTTCGCGAGGACCACGGCTCGGCAGCTCGCCACCGATCACACCCGGCGTACCGCCGTCGACGAACCCGCCCCCGATGACTCCGCTCTCGCTGAGCGCGGAACCCGAAGCGCCATTGGCACTCCCGGTATCCGAAGGCGATCCGAACGACCCGCGACCCTGGTCTTCACCCCGCATGCCGAGCCGAGGCGAGTCGGCGTTCGACGCGCCGCCGTCCGTACCACCGAAGCGCGCGCCACTCTGCGAATCGCCCGACGCGCCGAAAGGCGAACCAGGGGCGGAGCCGCCGCGCGCGCCGAAGCGGGCGTCAGACGTGTCATCCGGCAGATTCAGGCGGGGTTCGCCGGGCGCCACGGCATGGGCACCGCTCGTGGGTCCGCCCTGCGGGCCGAAGCCGCCGCCCGGGGCTCCGAGGTTCTGGCCGGATTCCGGTGCGCCGGCGACCGGGTCACCGAACGCGTTGAAGCTCGAGATGCCCGGACCGGAATCGTCGCCCGCCGTCGTATTGCGGCCGGAATCGCCGGGGCGCGAACCGAACTCGCCGCGCGGGGACTGCGGGCCGGTGCCGTGGTCGGGCGAATCCGCTTGGCCGCGACCGGTTTCGGGCGGGGCGACCTCGGGCTTGATGATCGGCAGGATCTGGGTGGGGTCGCCGCTGCTGGGCGGATTCACCTGGCCCTGATCGGGTTTGGGCGTCTCCGGCTTGCGGGTCGGCCCGCCCGAGAGCATCGGGGCGCGCGGCCGCGTCGGATCCGGCGACATCGGCGGCCGCGGCCGCGCGGGCTCCGCGGGGTCGGTGTGCTCGGTGATCTTGTCCAGGTGCGCCGTCGGCGCCTCGGCCTCGATCTCGGCGACGGTGCGCGGGCGGCGCGGGGTCTTGGCCAGCTTGCTGTCGGGCACCGAGGCCAGCTGCATCGTCGGCGGATCGGTGATCGGGGTGGTCTTCACCAGGTCGACCACGGAGCCCTTCTGCGGACGCTCGTCGTCGAGGATGGGCTCGCCGAGACCGATCTTCTCCTGAATCCGCTTCATCCACTTGGGCGCCCACCAGCAGTCGTCGCCGAGCAGCTTCATGATCGCGGGCACCAGCAGCATGCGCAGCACGGTGGCGTCGATGAACAGCGCCGCGATCATGCCGTAGGCGATGTACTGCATCATCACCATGTCGGAGAACGCGAACGCGCCGGTCACCACGAGCAGGATCAGGGCGGCGGCGGTGATGATCCGGCCGGTCTGCGCGGTGCCGATCCGCACGGCCTCGGTCGTCGACGCGCCCTGGGCGCGCGCCTCCACCATGCGGGAGAGCAGGAAGACCTCGTAGTCGGTCGACAAGCCGTAGATGATCGCGATGATCAACATCAGCACCGGCGCGCTGATCGGCTGCGGCGTGAAGTTCAGGATCCCGGAACCGTTGCCGTCGATGAAGATCCAGGTCAGGATGCCCAGCGTCGAGCCGAGGCCGAGCGCGCTCATCAACGCGGCCTTGATCGGCAGCACCAGTGAGCCGAAGGTCAGGAACATCAGCACGAAGGTGGAGAACAGGACGATCAGGATCATCCACGGCATCAGTTCGAGCAGCGTGTCGATACTGTCGGCCATGAGTGTGGGCTGACCGGTGACGTACATCGTCACGCCGTCGGGAACGTCGATCGCCCGCAGGTAGTCGATGGTCGGTTCGGCGTTGCCGGTGGGATCGACCAGGGTCGCCGAGGTGCGGTAGACGGTGCGATCGTCCGGCGGATTCGACGGCACGGCGAACGGCTCGACCAGCCCGGGCGCCTGGTTCGCCTGCTTCCAGACCTGACCGATGGCGTCGGTGTCGGCCTTGTCGCCCGACTCGACGACGAAGACGAGCTGGACCGGGTCGGTCTTCTTCTGCGGGAAGACCTCGTAGAAGTGCTCGAGCGCGGCCCTTGTCGCGTTGTCCGGCGGCAGGTACTTCTCGTTGATACCGCCGAAGGCCAGATTCTTGACCGGGATGATCAGCAGCAACAGGCCGACGGTCACCGGGATCGCGATCTTGAGCGGATGCCGCATCACCCAGCGGGTGAGCCTGCCCCAGAAACCGTTCTCGATCTCCTCAGCGGTCTTGTTCTTGCGGAACCGCTTGAGGCCGAGCATGTCGACGCGCGGGCCGAGCACCGCCAGCATGGCGGGCAGGATCGTCACCGCGGTCAGCGCGGCGAGGGAGACCGTCGCGATGGTGCCGTAGGCGACCGAGCGCAGGAAGCCCTGCGGGAACAGCAGCACGCCGCCGAGGCTGGCGATGATCATCGTCGCGGAGAAGACGACCGTCCGTCCCGACGTCACCACTGTTCTCCGGATGGCGGCCGGGGTGTCGTAACCCTCGGCCATCTCCTCACGGAAGCGGCTGACTATGAACAATCCGTAGTCGATCGCGAGGCCGAGGCCGATCATCGAGACGACGCCGGTGACGAAGGAGTTGACGTCGGTGAAGTTGGTCAACGTCATGACGATGCCGTTGGCGCCGATGATCGTCAGACCGCCGATGATCAGCGGCAGCCCGGCCGCGATGATGCCACCGAAGATGAAGAAGAGCAGGACGGCCACCGCGGGCAGGGCCAGCACTTCCATCCGCTTGGTGTCGTGCGCGATGGTGTCGTTGAGCGTGACCCCGAGCGGCTGCAGGCCCGAGACCTCGACGTCGACGCCGGGAATGTAGAAGACATCCGCCACGACACGGTAATTCGCCATGATCGTCGTGTCGTTGTCGCCGACGATGGCGATCGAGGCGAACGCGTGCTTCTTGTCCTTCGACCCGAAAGCCGATGGCACGGCGGGCGCGTCGCCCACCTTCCAATAGGTGCCGTTGATCTTGTCGATCTGGTCGGGGTGGTCGTTGACCGCCGAGGTCAGGTTGCTGACGATCTTCTGCTGAAACTCCGGGTCATCGATCGTCTTGCCCTCGGGGGCGTTGTACATGACGATGACGTCGGCAGTGTGGTCGCGGCCGAAGGCGACGTCGGCGATCTCCGCACCCCGCACCGACTCCGAGCCGGGGTCGAACCAGCCGCTCTGCGTCAGGCGGTCGCCGAGTCCGGTGCCGTAGGCACCCAGCGCCAGCATGGCAGCACCGACGACACCGATGACGGCGAATCGGAACCGATAGACCAGATCGCCCCAGCGGGTGAACACTTAAGCGACTCCTTGACCAGGGCGAGACGTGAGCAGTGCCGACAGCGGCCGGAACGGCTGCAGCCAGGCACCCTCGTCGGGCAGCGAATCGAGGCTCACCCGCGGTAGCGGTTCCCGGAACACACCCGGGATGTCCTCGAGATCGACGAACTCGAGAGTATCGGAAGTGACAGCCCAACTCGCGTGCTCACGGAATCCCAGAACCTGAGCTGGGATTCCCTTGGCGGCGATCGCTTCCAGCGGTTCACGGAACGCTTGACCGTCGGCGGAGGCGACCATGATGCCCGCGAGTCCGCCGGTGCGCTCGCGCAGCGCGATGTGGGCGAGCATGTCGGCGTCGACATCGGAGTCCTCGTCGATCTTCGGTTTGGCGAAGACGGCGAAACCCACATTGCGTAAGGCCTCCACCCACGGCCGGACCACATCGGCGGTGCCGGGCGCGATATTGGTGAACACGGTGGCCTCGGGTTCGACGCGGCCCTTCGCGCCGACCGAGAGCTCGGCCGTGCGCGCGAGCAGCCAGCGGCCGAGCGCGTCGAAACGGGGGCGATAAGCGGCGGTGGGACGTCCACCGAGGATGGCGCCGAGTCCCATGTCGAGGTTCGGGGCGTCCCAGACGAGCAGGACGCGCCGGACGTCGGAGCCGGAACTGCCCAGCGCCTCGCTGCCGGCTGCTCCCTGGGCGATATCCGGCATCTCGGTGGCGATCTCACTCACGCTCATCTGTCGATCTTCCCCCATATGAACTCGTTGATGGCGCTACCGGCACGCAGGCCTTTGCCCTCGAACTTGGTGACGGGCCGTTCGAAACCGATCGGCGCGGTGATCCGGTTGGCCGCACTGTCGCCACCGGTGGTGTCGTTCAGGCCGGTCAACAGTGGTTCCGCCGAGCCTACTTCGAGAATGTGCTCGGCGTAGTCGGCGTGGTCGGTGGCGACGTGCAACACGCCGCCGGGCTTCAGCCTGCTGGCGATCAGCGCGAAGGTCGGCGCCTGCAGCAGCCTGCGCTTGTGGTGGCGGGCCTTGGGCCACGGGTCGGGGAAGAACACGCGGACGCCGGTCAGCGACTCCGGGGCAACCATGTTCTCGAGTACGTCGACCGCGTCGCCGCGCAGCAGCCGGATGTTGCCGATCTCCTCGCGCTCGATCTGCTGCACGAGCTGGGCCAACCCCGGTTGGTAGACCTCGATGCCGATCAGGTTCAGGTGCGGTTCGGCCTGCGCCATGGCGGCCGTCGCGGTGCCGGTGCCGCAGCCGATCTCGATGACCAGCGGCGCGCTGCGGCCGAACCAGGCATCGGCGTCGAGCGCCTCGTTGGCGACATCGCGGCCGATCACCGGCCAGGTGCGCTCCCAGGAGACCTGCTGATTCGGCGTCAGCGCGCCGCGCCGCGAGCGGAAGCTCGTGACGCGGGGGTAGAGGCGCGATCCGGTGGTCGAGCGACGGCCCGCCTCGTGCGGGATCTCGGACAGCTTCGGGTGGGACGGCTGCCCCGGCACCGACTCGACTGGTTGGTTGGCGGCGTCGTTCACAGCGCCCATTGTCCAGCATGCGCCGAGCTACGTCGCAGCCGCGTGCGTCGGGTCGGGCGGCGCGGGCGCGGGCCCCGTCGTGTTGCGGCGGTGTTGCCGCAGGTCGGCAGACGGTTCGCGACGGCCGCCGCGCCGCCGATCTGACAGAATGCCCACCGAAAAGGGGGTGTGCAGCATGTCGACAGCCACCGAATCCGGGCAGACACGGGCATCCGACCAGCTCGATCAGCTGATCTCGACTCTCGCGGCCGGTCGGGGTGGTGATCCGGCGATCGCCGACCGGCTCGCCGCCGCGGTCGCCCGGCGCAGGCGCCCGTTGCGGATCCAGGTCGCCGGGCGGGCATCGAGCGGGCGCAGCACAGTGCTGCGCGCGCTGGCCCTGCTGTCGGCGGAGGAGACGGCACCGGTCGATCAGCCGGGGGAGCCGGATCCGGTGCTCGACGGTGACCTCGTCATCTATGTGCTGGCCGGTGCGCCGCAGGCGGCCGATCAACGGGTGCTCGCCACGTTGCCGCCCGGGCGCGGCGTCGTCGTGTTGAACAAGGCCGACGCGGTGGGCGCGCGCTGGGGCGAGGCGGTGGCCGCTGCCGACCGGTACGCGCGCGAACTGGGCCTGCCGGTCGTGCCGGTGGTCGCCTCGCTGGCCGCCAGGACCAGGGCGGGCGCGGTGGACCCCGCCGACCGCACCGACCTGCGCAGGCTCGCCGTCGGCCCGGATGTGCCCTCGGTGCTGGCCGCCGACCTGTTCCTCGGCAGCGGCTCCGACCAGGACGCGCGCCGACGGCTGCTCGCCAACTGGGACCTCTACGGCGTCGACTGCGCGCTCACCGCTTTGCGCGCCGACGCCGAGTTGAGTTCGGCCGCACTCATCCAGATCCTGCACTCGGCCAGCGGTGTCGACCCGCTGCACCGGCTGGTGCATCGCCGCTACGAGCAGGTGGAAGCCGTGCGCGGTGGCGAACTGCTCGACGAGCTGATCCGCCTCGCCGCCAGGGCGGTCCCCGGTGACGGTGGCCGCGCCCGCGAGCTGATCGAGCACTACCTCACCGGCGACGACGCGCTGTGGGCCGGACTCTGCGCCGGACTCGCCTGCCCCCAGGTCTCGCATCTCGCGGCCGGCTACCCCTCCCCGGCGCCCGCCGACGCCGACGAGGCCCTCGCCCGCGCCACCCGCTGGCGCGCCGTCGTCTCCAGCGACATGCCCCCGGCCGCCCGTCGCGCGGCCCTGCGCGTCCACAACGGCTACATCCGAGCCTGGGAACGGATGAGCAGTGCCGGACTCTGACAGACCGGCCGCCCCGCCCGGCTCCGACGAGCAGGCGGTCGACGCGGAACTCCTCGCCGTGATCGAGCGGTGGAACCCGCAGGGTGTCGCCCTGTTGCGGGCGGTGGGGCAGGTCGGTCCCGGCACCGGGTCCGGTGTCGCGCTGTATGCCGTCGACGACGCCAACACCACGCTGCTGCGCACCGAGCTGGCCCGTTTCGAACCGCGCATCGACCTGGTCGACCCCACGGCGCCGGATCCGGCCGCCGCGCTGGTCCTCTTCGACGCGGGCAGCGTGCTCGGCGCCGACATGCTCGCCCTCATCGACCGCCTGCGCGCCGCGGACCGGCCGGTCGTGCTCGCCATGAACGGCTTCCACGCCTATGCCGACTGGCAGGCGATCCGCGAGCGCAGCCTGGCCCTGCTGGCCGAGCGCGGGTGCGACCTCGACATCGTCGCGGTCTCGGCCCGGCTGGCCGCCGCGGCCCGCGCCGCCGACGACTCCGCCCTGCTCGACCGTTCCGGGCTCGCAGGCCTGCACGCCACCCTCGCCGCGGCGACCGCCCAGCTCCCCGCCGACAGCCCGCAGCGCAGCGCCGCCGTGCTGACCAGGGCGATCGCCGACACCAGGGCCCGCATCACCGAACAGATCACGGCACTGCGCTCCGGCACGGAATCGGCCAGGATCAGGGAGGAACGGGTCGCCCAGCTCGCCGAACGCGACGGTGGCCGCCAGACCGGGCTGGCCTCGGTGCGCAGCCAGGTGCAGCTGGCGCGCGTCGACCTGACCACCGAGGTCGGCGCGATGGTGCGGGCCCTGCACACCCGCTCGCGCGCCGAACTCGACCGCTGCGACCGCGCCGCACTGCGCGAGTACCCGCGCCGCCTGCAGCACGCGACGGCGGAACTGGCCACCGCGGTCGACCTCTCGATCGACGACCGGATACTCGAGACGGCCCGCCGGATCGGCACCGCCGCGCCCGCCGCACGCAGGCACGATCCGGCGCCCCGACTCGGCCCCGATCCCGACCCCCGACACCGTGGTGTCGAAGATCACCTCATGATCGCGGTCGGCGCGTCGGCTGGCGTCGGTCTCGGTCGTCTGGTTGTCGCGCCGCTGTCGCTGGTGCCCGCGCTGGACGTCGCGACAGTCCCCGTGACGCTGCTGCTCGGGGCAGGCGCGGCCTACTGGGTGGTGCGTGCCCGCGGCCAGCTCGCCGAGCGCAACCACATGGCGCAATGGGTCGCCGAAGCACTGGTGAATATAAAGGCCCAGCTCGAGCAGCGTGTCGCGGCGGTTCTGGTGGATGTGGAGGCAGAATTGGCCGAGCACGTCGTCCGCGAATCGACGGCGCGGGCGGTGGCCGTCGACCGCCGCGTGGCCGAACTCGACGCGCTCGCCCGGCGGCTCGCCGCCGAGCGCCCGGCGCAGCTGGCCGCGTGCGAGCGCGACCTCGCCGTCCTCGATCGCGGCGCGGCCACGATTGTTTGATCGACCTGTGGGTAAGTATCAGGGAACCCGATTCCGTATCGATCGTCATATCGCGTTAACCTTTAACCAGGAACCTGGGCGTCCGCTCCGTGCCAGTCGATGCGCGGCCTCCGTCCGTGGACGGCGCTGTACGCCGTCCATTTGGGGTTGTGCGGTGGTTGGTTCGCTGCGGACGCCTTCCCGCCCGGTGGCGATCGATGGACCTCGCATCGAAGAACCGCCCATCTCAGGAGAGTTTTCATGACCTCAGCGACCATTCCTGGTCTTCGTGGATCCGACGGCACCGCGCCGACCGAGCACAGTGAACTGCTCGCCTGGGTACAGGAAGTCGCAGAGCTCACTCAGCCGGATCGCGTGGTCTGGGCCGACGGCTCCGATGCGGAATGGGATCGCCTGACCACCCAGCTGGTCGAGGCGGGCACCTTCAAGAAGCTCGACGAGAAGAAGAAGCCGAACTCGTTCCTGGCGCTGTCGGACCCCTCCGACGTCGCCCGCGTCGAGTCGCGCACCTACATCTGCTCCAAGACCGAGGCCGACGCGGGCCCGACCAACAATTGGGTCGACCCCGCCGAGATGCGCGCCACCATGACCGAGCTGTACCGCGGCTCGATGAAGGGCCGCACCATGTACGTGGTGCCGTTCTGCATGGGCCCGCTCGGCGCCGAGGACCCCAAGCTGGGCGTGGAGATCACCGACTCCGAGTACGTGGTCGTCTCGATGCGCGTGATGACCCGCATGGGCCAGGCCGCGCTGGACAAGCTCGGCAGCGACAAGCCGTTCGTGAAGGCGCTGCACTCCGTCGGCGCGCCGCTGGCCGAGGGCCAGGCCGACGTGCCGTGGCCGTGCAGCGACACCAAGTACATCACCCACTTCCCCGAGGACCGCGAGATCTGGTCCTACGGTTCCGGCTACGGTGGCAACGCCCTGCTCGGCAAGAAGTGCTACTCGCTGCGCATCGCCTCGGCGATGGCGCACGACGAGGGCTGGCTGGCCGAGCACATGCTGATCCTCAAGCTGATCTCGCCCGAGGGCAAGAACTACTACGTCGCCGCCGCGTTCCCGAGCGCCTGCGGTAAGACCAACCTCGCGATGATCCAGCCGACCATCCCGGGCTGGCGCGCGGAGACCCTCGGCGACGACATCGCCTGGATGCGTTTCGGCAAGGACGGCCGCCTGTACGCGGTGAACCCGGAGTTCGGCTTCTTCGGCGTCGCGCCGGGCACCAACCACAGCTCCAACCCCAACGCGATGGCCACCATCGACGCGGGCAACACCGTCTACACCAACGTCGCGCTGACCGACGACAACGACGTGTGGTGGGAGGGCCTGGAAGGCGAGCCCGAGCACCTGATCGACTGGAAGGGCAACGACTGGGTCCGTCGCGAGACCGAGACCCTGGCCGCGCACCCGAACTCGCGCTACTGCACCCCGATGTCGCAGTGCCCGATCCTGGCGCCGGAGTGGGACGACCCGCAGGGTGTGCCGATCTCGGCGATCCTGTTCGGCGGTCGCCGCAAGACCACCGTCCCGCTGGTCACCGAGTCCTTCGGCTGGGAGCACGGCGTGTTCATGGGCGCCACCATGGGCTCCGAGCAGACCGCCGCCGCCGAGGGCAAGGTGGGCACCGTCCGCCGCGACCCGATGGCGATGCTGCCGTTCCTCGGCTACCACGTGGGCGACTACCTCAACCACTGGATCACCCTCGGCAAGAACGCCGACGCGAACAAGCTGCCGAAGATCTTCTACGTCAACTGGTTCCGTCGTGGCGAGGACGGCCGCTTCCTGTGGCCCGGCTTCGGTGAGAACTCCCGCGTGCTGGAGTGGATCGTCGGCCGCATCGAGGGTCGCTCGGGCGCCGAGGCCACCCCGGTGGGCAACGTGCCCTCGGCCGCCGACCTCGACCTGGAAGGCCTCGACGTGGTCGTCGCCGATGTCGACGAGGCCCTCGCGGTGAACGTCGACGAGTGGCGCAAGGAGATCCCGTCGATCGAGGAGTGGTTCGAGTTCGTCGGCGACAAGCTGCCCTCCGGCGTGCGCGACGAGTTCGAGGCCCTCAAGGAGCGCCTGGGCTGATTCGCCCCCTGAACAGCGAACCGCCCGTACCGATGTCGGTACGGGCGGTTTCGTCTATTCGGCGAACGGCGCGAGCTTGATCAGCTGCAGGAATCCCGTGCCGTTGAGCCAGTGGATCCGGCCGTCGGGGACCGCGGCCGCCTCCGCGGTGAAGCGGGCGACCAGCTGACGCTTGAAGTCCTGGCGGGGGTGGCGGACGAGCAGGTCGTCGACCCAGTCGGGTGCCAGGTCGGCCAACCGCCGCCCGAGCACGTCCACCGAGGCGCCCGCGGAGACGAAACCGCCTGGATCACCCAGGTTTTCGGCGGCATCGGGATTGAGGTGGGCGGCGATCGCGGCGCCGATGGCCTCGGCCCGTGCGGCGGGCGCGCGGTGCCGCACCGCGAAACCGTGCGCGGACTCGCCCCCTGCCACGGCGAAACACCTCCCGGGCGTGGGCTTTTCGAGCTTCAGGTCGTGCAGCAGACTGGCGACGTAGCCGATCTCGTCGTCGTAGTCGACCCCGTCCAGCTCGGCCAGTGCGCGCGCGAAGAAGTAGGTACGGAACGAATGCGCCAGGAGTGTGTCCGAAAGGTGCTCGCGCGCTTCGACTTCGGCGGCTCTGGCCAGCGGGGTGTCCGGCAGGCGCACCGCGTCGAGATCGAGCCGGCCCGCGCCGCGGCGGCCGAGCGCCTGACGGATCCGTCCCGGCACCAGCGCGGGCACCACGCGCACCAGGCCGACGGTGAGCGCGCGGCGCTCGGCGGCGGTGAGGTTGCCGCCGGAGCGGGTGGCCCAGTCCCAGTCGAGGGTGGGTGTCGTGATGGGCATGGTCGGTCTCCTCGGGCGCCGAAGTTCGCTGTCCCTTCGAGTCTCGCGAGGGGAACGGCCGCAGTGAAGTGGCACGAATGCCAGTGATGCGCGGATTCATGCCAAACTGGAGGCATGATCGAGGTCGCCGCGCTCGCCCTGGACGGGGTGATGACCTTCGACCTGGCCTGCGCGGTCCAGGCGTTCCGGCACGGTCCCGGGGTCACCGGCGAGCCGGCGGGGTTCCAGATGCGCACCTGCGGCGTCCGGCCCGGCCCGGTGTGGACGCCGAACGGCTTCGACCTGCGCGTCGAACACGGCCTCGAGCTCCTGGCCGAGGCCGACCTGATCGTCGTCCCCGGCATCGGCCTGCCGACCCTGCCCACGCCGGAGCCCGCGCTCGACGCCCTGCGCGCGGCCGCCGAGCGCGGCGCCACCATCGCCTCGATCTGCATCGGCGCGTTCGTCCTGGCTCAGGCGGGTCTGCTCGACGACCGCCCGGCCACCACCCACTGGGGCTACTGCGATCAGTTCGCCGCGCTCTATCCGGCCGTGAAGCTCGACCCGGCCGCCCTGTACATCGACGACGGCGACATCCTCACCTCGGCGGGCCTGTCCGCGGGGCTGGATCTGTGCCTGCACATCGCGCGTCGCGAGCTCGGCGCCGCCGCGGCCGCCGACCTGGCCCGCTGGAACGTGGTCCCCCCGCATCGCGAGGGCGGTCAGGCGCAATACATCCCGCGCCCGATGGGTGGCGCCGACCCGCACGGCGGGCTCGCGGCGACGCTCACCTGGGCGATCTCGAATCCCGAAGCCGCCCACGATGTTCCCGCGCTCGCGGCGTACGCGCTGATGAGTGAGCGGACCTTCATCCGCCGCTTCAAGGCCGAGGTCGGCACGACACCGCGCGCGTGGCTGGACGCGCAACGTCTCGGCCGGGCTCGCGAACTGCTCGAACGCACGGATCTGGCGGTCGAGACGGTCGCGCAGCGTGCGGGATTCGGCAGTGTGACGGCACTGCGCGATCATCTGCGCGCCGTGACGGGACTCACACCCTCGGCGTACCGGCGCTCGCTCCGGCAGTAAGCCTGCGCAGCACCGCAATTACGGGGCGTGAGCAGCTGTGAAGCGCACCAAGCGAACTCGGGGTTTCCTGTCAGCTTCGCGCGCGGACGATTTCCCCGGCCCGAAACGGGGTATATCTATCCATGTCAGAGAGTCGCTGGCTGGGAAGAGGCGCCGTCACCTATATTCCTGGGCAGGCTCCCCTGTACGTCGCACCATCCGAGCTAACTCCCCTTCGACACCCCGGCCGCACTGCCGCGGCCGGCGATGAGATCGACGCTGAGAGGTGGTTGACGCATGACCGATCTGGTGACCCGATACGAGTCCGACGCCTACTCGAGCACGCCGATGCAACGGGTGGCGGGCCGCTTGCAGCGCGCCCTGCCGCCGGGATGGCGAGTCGACGTGGTCGACCTGCCACCCCGGGGCCAGGTTGCCGGACAGCCGGTGCTCCGGGTCCAGATGCCGGAAGACTAGTCGGGCGTCCAGCCCATCGGCATCAGCACGGACTTCTGCTCGCAGAACGCGTCGAGACCCTCCGGCCCGTTCTCACGGCCGATGCCCGAGTTCTTGTACCCACCGAACGGCGCGGTGGGATCGAAGGCGTACCAGTTGATCGCGTAGGTGCCCGTGCGCACCTTCGCGGCGATCTCCGTGCCGTGTTCGATATCGGTCGTCCACACCGAGCCGGCCAGGCCGTAGTCCGAGTCGTTGGCGATGGCGATCGCCTCGTCCTCGGTCTCGTAGGGGATCACGGACAGGACGGGGCCGAAGATCTCCTCCTGCGCGATGGTGCTGGAGTTGTCCACATCGGCGAAGATCGTCGGCTCCACGAACCAGCCGCGCTCCACGCCCTCGGGGCGACCGCCGCCGAGGACCAGCCGCGCGCCTTCTTCCTTGCCCTTGGCGATATAGCCCTCCACGCGTTCGCGCTGCTTCTCGCTGATCAGCGGGCCGAGCTGGGTGGCGGGATCGGTCGGGTCACCGGTCTGCATGGTCTTCACATGGGCGACCAGTGCGTCGAGGATCTCGTCGTAGCGGCTGCGCGGGGCCAGGATGCGGGTCTGCGCGACACAGCCCTGACCGCTGTTCATCAGGCCGGAGAACGCGAGGACCGGGATGGCGGCCTCGATGTCGACGTCGGGCAGGACGATGGCGGCCGACTTGCCGCCCAGCTCCAGCGAAACGGTCTTGAGCTGCTCGCCCGCGATCGCGGCCAGCTTGCGGCCGACCGCCGTGCTGCCGGTGAAGGTCACCTTGTCCACACCGGGGTGCCCGGCGAGGTACTCGCTCTCGGCGGCGTCGGCGGGCAGCACCGAGAGCACGCCGTCGGGCAGACCGGCCTCGGTGAAGATGTCGGCGAGCAGGTTGGCGGTGAGCGGGGTGAGCGGCGACGGCTTGAGCACCACCGTGCAGCCGGCCAGCAGGGCGGGGCCGAGCTTGTTGGCAGCGAGGAACAGCGGCACGTTCCACGCGGTGATCGCGGCGACGACACCGCGCGGTTCCCGTGAGACACGGGATGTTCCGAACAAACCGGTCCGAGTCTCGTTCCACGGGAACGTCTCAGCCAAGGCTGCCCATGCGTCGAGGGCGGCGACGGCCGGAATCTGGTTGAGTGTCAAGGCGGCTAACGAAGGTGCGCCCATCTCCGCGGTGAGTGCGGCGAGCAATTCGGGGGAGCGCTGCTCGATCAGGCGAGCGGCCTTGCTGAGCACCTCGGCTCGTTCCAGTGGGGGCGTCGATGGCCACGGCCCGCTGTCGAAGGCGTCGCGGGCTGCGGCGACCGCGGCGTCCACATCGGCCTTGGTTACCGCTGGCACGCTGCCGACGGTCTCCTCGGTCGCGGGCGAGACCACGGAAATGCGGTCACTACCGGCAGGGGTGGTCCACTTCCCGCCGATGAACAGACTGTCGTAGTGCATAAGAACACGTTACAGTTTTGTCGCCCTGTTGTCTGCAACACGTTCTAATTCATTGTCCCACAGGGACTGTGAACAGGACGAATTCCAACCTGTCGGTTCGCTTCCCGGGTAAACGCACTATTGCGTTCTGTTGTTGAAAAGGGGATGCTTTAGCTACTGATCAGCTCGCTCGATTCATCGGACCTTTACAGCGAATTGGGGAGATCGACTCATGGCTGTGCAAGTGATCGGCCGATCGTTGATGACCAGCGACCAGACCGACCATCAAGCGAAGAGTGTGGGCAGCGGGGGATGGGTTGTGTCATTCCTGCCGGGCCGCACGCTGACGATCGAGCAGGCAACTGCCGCCATCCAGGCCGCTGAGGCGGTCGCCATGGTCGGGGCGTTAGCCGATCAGGTCGGGCTGACCACCTTGGAGACCGTCGGTTTGGCGATTCAGGAATCGCCGTGGGCCAGCGCACTACCCGCGCCCGTCCGCAGGTCGCGTCGATTGAGCTGGCTGGCCTGATCAGCCCTTGGTGGCGACGACCACCAGGTTGCTCACCAGTAGCTCGCGGATCACCGGAACTCGAACAAGCCACCAGGCCCACCGCGGGTGATAGCGGGGGAAGACCGTCCGTACTTCGGCTGATGTCGTTGCCGCCCAGCGCAGCCCGTCGGCCGCGGTCACGGCGAACAGCGAGCGGCCGAACCTGTTCTTCGGTTCGTGACCGTGCTTGCGGCGATACCGGCGCGCGGCGTACTCGCCACCGAGGTAGTGCCACAGGCCGGTCTCGTGCCCGCCGAACGGCCCGTGCCACACCGTGTACGAGAACACGATGAGGCCGCCGGGCTTGGTCACCCGCACCATCTCCTCCGCCATCACCCACGGGTGCGGCACGTGCTCGGCCACGTTCGAGGAGAAGCAGACGTCGAAAGCGTTGTCGCGGAACGGCAGTGCCATCCCCGACCCGCGCACCGAACCGGACACTCGCAGCCCCGCCGCGTGCATCTCCGACGGATCGGGCTCGACCGAGACGTAGCGCGCGCCCGCCTTCGCGAACTCGTCGGCGAAATACCCGGGGCCGCCGCCGACGTCGAGGACCATCGTGCCGGTGAGGTCGGTGCCGGTGATGTCGGCGTAGAAGTCGCCGATCAGGTCGGCGCTGTCGGTGGCGATGCCGCCGTAGAACCTGGCCGGGTCGGACTGCTCGAACCGGAAGCTGGTGAGCAGGCGCAGTGAGCGGCGCAGGGTGGCGCGGCGCGCGAACCCGGGCTGGTCGCGACGCTGGACGGGCCGCTCTGTTGTCGGCGGGGATGCGGTCGGCACGGCGAGGAGTTTATGGGCAGTGCGCTGTGTAGCGCAGACCACACCCGCTAGTGTGGTGCCCGACCTTTGTCCCTCGACCGAACCGATTGCGAGCCCGACCGTGCGTGAAGTCCTCCTGCTGTGCTGGCGTGACACGGGGCACCCGCAGGGCGGCGGCAGCGAGCGGTACCTGGAGCAGGTCGGCGCCCAGCTGGCCGCGCGCGGCATCAAGGTCACCCTGCGGACCGCCGGGTACCCGGGTGCGCCGCGGCGGGAACGGATCGACGGGATCGATATCAGCCGCGCGGGCGGGCGCTTCACCGTGTACCCCCGCGCCCTCGCCGCCATCGTCGCAGGTCGGCTCGGTTTCGGACCGCTGCGCGGGGTACGGCCCGACGTCGTGATCGACACCCAGAACGGCATTCCCTTCTTCGCCGCGGCCACGGGCGTGCCGTCGGTGGTGCTGGTGCACCACGGGCACCGCGAGCAGTGGCCGGTGGCGGGCAAGCTGGTCGGGCGGGTCGGCTGGTGGATCGAGTCACGCCTGTCGCCGCGGGTGCACCGCGACAACCAGTACCTCACCGTGTCGCTGCCCTCCGCCGAGGAGCTGGCTGTGCTCGGGGTGGATCGCGAGCGCATCGCCGTCGTCCGCAACGGCGCCGAGCCGGTCCCCGCCGGTGTCGTCCCCGGTGGCGACGACACCCGCGCCACCCATCCGCGCCTCGCCGTACTGTCGCGGCTGGTTCCGCACAAGCAGATCGAGGACGCGCTGACCGCCGTCGCCGCCCTGCGCACCCGCTTCCCCGACGTGCACCTCGACGTCATCGGTGACGGCTGGTGGGCGCCCAACCTGCGTGCCTGCGCCGACGAACTCGGCATCGCCGACGCGGTGACCTTCCACGGTCATGTCGACGAGCGCCGCAAGCACGAGATCCTGTCCACCGCGTGGGTGCACGTGATGCCCTCGCGCAAGGAAGGCTGGGGCCTGGCTGTCATCGAAGCCGCCCAGCACGGCGTCCCCACCATCGGCTACCGCAGCTCCCGCGGCCTCACCGACTCCATCGTCGACGGCGTCACCGGCCTGCTCGTCGACGACGCCCCCGCCCTGGCCGCCGCCGCGGGCGACCTGCTCGCCGACCCGGAGACCCGCCAGATGATGGGCGAGAAGGCCCGCGCCCGCGCCCACGAATTCTCCTGGGAACAAACAGGTTCCGGCGTCCACGAGGTCCTGGCGGCAGCCGCGACCGGCCGCTTCGTCACCGGCCTGGTCACCCAGACCACCACCCGCGCCTGACCTCAGCCGGCGAACAACTCCTCGACAGTCCCCACCGTGATCGCCCGATCCAGCCAGGTCGTCAGCTGATCCCTGTCATGGCAGGCGATGATCCTGGCCTCGGCAGCCACCGGCACGGTGAGGCCGCGCCTGTTCAGTATCCGCAGGATGCTGTCCGCCACCCCCAGGTCCCGGCCTTCTGCCAGTCCCTGCTCCAACCCCTGCTCGCGCGCCTCGGCGCGGATGCGCTGCGAAGTCTCGGAGCGGAAGAACGACAGATCCACAGACATCAGTTTCCTCCAGATCTCGGCGCCTCGCGTGCGAAGTTTCCGCTGCGTGCTGTGAGCTGGCCATAGCGAAAATGCATCGTTGACCGCTCGGGCCGGTGTTCTAAGCGCTCGGCGATTTGTGGGTGCCGCGCCGGGTGCCACTCCGTTGGGTGAGGGTGGCGGCGGTGAGGCTGCCGATGAGGGTGCATGCCCACAGGAGGTGGGCGGTGGTGGAGATTCGGCGTTGGGTGGGGGTGGCGGTGTCGCGGAGGGTGGGGGCGGGGATTCGGTAGAGGGCCAGGTTGTGGTCTTCGTAGACGAGTTCTGTTGTGGAGAGGGTTTTTTCGGAATCGCCGCAGGGGCCGGGGGTGGTGCGTTCGACGAGGATCCAGCCGACGCCCAGGTCGGCGAGGGTGCCGGCGGGGGCGCCCTGGATCAGGGCTTCCTCGACAGTCCGGGCGCGGTTGCCTTCGCCGGTGACGGCGTGGCCGCGGACGAGGAGTTCGCCGGTCTGGAGGACGTCGTTGGGGAGGATGCGGGGAGCGGGGTCGAGAACGGGTGCTGTTCCGCTGTAAGGGAATACGCGGAACATTCCCGTGGGGAGGACGGCGACGTCGCCGGGGGCATCGATGCGCTCGGCGACCTTCTCCCACCCGCCCGGGTAGTGCACCGGCCGCATCGCGCCGCCGACCCCCCAGGCCAGGTCGGCCAGCGGAAGGATCAGCAGAGCGATGAAAAGTGCCGCGACAGCGGATGTTCCCGTGTCGCCGCGGACTTCGGGTTCGGTCGAGAAGCGGCGGGCCCAGGTGCGGACGGTCGCGCAGGCGGCCGCCGTGCACAGGGCGTAGGCGGGCATCGCGAGGGCGACGTACTTCTGGGTGTCGCGCAGCAGCCCGGCGCCGGGAACGTGGACCACGAGCCATTCGCCGAGCGCGAGTCCGGGGCCGGTCGCGCCGAGGGCCGGTAGCAGAATCGCCGCGGCCGCGATGATCAGCAGGGCACGGCCGTCGCGCCCGAGCGCCCACACCGCGCGCACTCCCAGCGCCACGATCGCGAGCAGGAGTGCGGTGCCGACGAAGGCCAGCGGCGTCGTGCGCGTGGTGGGGACGGCTTCGCTGTTCCAGATCCCACCGAGTCCGGCCAGGCTGCCCAGCGTCCCGAGCCACGGTTCCGCCCGCGCCGCGAACGCCGACACCCCCGCCGGATCCGACGGCTCCGCCCCGGACCCCAGCGCCGTGGCGGTGAGCCAGGGCGCACACGTCACGATCCACAGCCCGACGGCGGGCAGGAACCCCCGCCGCCCGACCAGCGCCAACCCCACCACCGCGGCCAGCAACGACCCGGTCGGCGTCAACCCGGCCGCAGCGAACCCCGCCACGAGCGCCGCCCACGCGCCACCCGCCCCACGGAATCGCCCCGCAACGGCCCGCGCCCCTCCGGCCCCGCGCCCCACACCGCCGCTGTCCGTCGCGCCGCCGCTGTCCGTCGCACCGGCGCTGCCAGTCGCGCCGCCGCTATCCGTCGTGCTACTGCCCGCCTTGGGCGCGTCGCTCACGTCACCCCCGCTCATCTCCACTGAGACCGCGGTGTGGTGAGCAAGGGGAGTGGTGCCGGCATAACCGCCTGGCGACAGAGTGCCCGTTCCGCTCATGGACCGGCGGATGTGGGAGGCGGCGACGGCGGTCCAGGGGAGGGCGGCGTAGCCGGCGAGCAGGCTCCAGTGGCCCTGGAGGAGGCGTTCGGCGACGAAGGGGTTCCAGAGGGCGAGGGTGGCGGCGACCAGCTGGGCGGGGGTGGGGGCGGCGAGGAGTTCGCGGGCGAGGACGGCGGCGCCGTAGCCCGCGGCCCAGAGGGCGGTGATCAGGATGGCCTTGACGAGGAGGCCACCGTCGATCAGGGGCGACAGGGTCGCGAGGAGCGCGTCCTGGGGGACGGCGCGGGGTGCGGCGGCGCCGAGGCCGAGCGCGGAGTCGGTGAGATAGGGGCGGGGCGTGCTCACGGCGTCGCGGAGCAGCAGGTATCCCGAACCGGCCAGCGGGCCGACGATGATCAGCGCGAGCACTGCGCAGTACCCGGCCACCCAGGCCCTCGCCCGCCCACTTCTCGTCACGTCACTGCACCTTACGTTCCGGTGCGCGCGGGCGGGGTGGTGCCCGTGGGCACCAAGGTGAGTCCGGTTGGACTCACATTTTCGGGGTTGTGCTGATGCGCGCGGACCCGAGGTGCGACGATGAGGCGTGTCCTCGGTCCGTCGCCCCCCTGTCGTTGCTGACCTGACCTGGGTGACGGCCGGCGCGATGACCGCCAACGTCGCCGGGTATCTGCTGCAACTGCTCGCCAGCCGCTGGCTCGGCGTCGCCGGATTCAGCGAGTTCGCGAGCCTGCTCGCCGTGCAGCTGCTGTGCGCGGTGCCCGCGCTGGCCATGCAGAACGTGGTGGCGCGCGAGGTGGTGCACGGCGCGGACATCCGCGCGGTCCGCGCGATGCAGTGGCGGTGCGCCGCGCTGGTCGCCGCCGTCGCGGTGGTGCTCGTCCCGGTCGTCGCCGGGGTGCTGCACGTGGGCGTGTGGGCCGCGGCCGCTGCCCTCGGCGCCGCGCCCGCGCTGGTGGTGCTCTCCGGCGAGCAGGGAATCCTGCAGGGCGGCAACCACTTCCGCGCGCTGGCCGCCGTCCTGGCGCTCGCGGGGACGGCCCGCGTCGCCCCCGCTCTGATCGCCCTGGTTCTCGGCGGCGGCGCGGCCGGAGCGCTCTGGGCCGCCGCCGCGGGCATCGTCTGCGCCGCATTCGTCGCCGGGCGCATCGCCCGCACGACTAGCGCGGCCGGTCCGCCGCTCGATCGCTCCTCCGGGCCCAGCGCGGGGGCGGACTCGACGGGCCGCGGGAGCGAAACGGCCGCGGACTCGAGGGGGCATGGAGCCGATCCAGCCATGGCCCCGTGGCGGCGCGGCGGTGATCCGGCCACGAACTCGAGCACCTCGCCAACCTCCGGCGCGGGTGTAAGCCGACGTGGTGCGCGCCTGCCGTCTCCGGCACCGGACAACTCCCCAACCGACCTGGTCTCGCAGCGCGCGAATTCGGCAGGGGAACCGAAGTACCGGATCGGTGTGCTGCCCGTGCTCCGCGCGGTCCAGGTCCAGGCCGCGCTGATGGCGCTGTCCTCGGCGGACCTGATCGTCGTCCGCATCGTTCTCGACGACACCGAGGCGAGCCAGTACTCCCTCGGCACCGTCGCGACCAAGATCGCGTTCTGGCTCCCCCAAGCCGTTGGTGTGGTGCTGTATCCGCGGATGGCGCAGGCCGCGCATTCGGGACGGGCGATCCGCGACGCGCTGTCGGTGCTGTCGCTGATCGGCATCGTCGCGGTGCTGGGCGCCGCGGTGGCCGCCCCGCTCGCGCCGCTGTTCGCGGGCCGGGACTACGCCCCCATCCAGGGCATGCTGTGGGTGTTCGCCCTGCACGGCGCGATTCTCGCCGTTCTCCAGGGCGCGTTGCTGTCCGCGATCGCGGTCGAGCGCACCGCGCTGGCCGCCCTGACCTGGCTCGGCCTGGCGGTGGAAGTGGTCCTGATGCTCACGCTCGCCGATTCGATCGGCACTCTCATCACCACCGCGGTCTCGGTGGCCGCCGTGACCACCGTGCTCGTCGCGCTCGTGGTGTTGCGGACCGCCGGGCGCGCCACACCGGCCGCCGACCCCGCGATATCTGACCGATCGTTCTTGTAATTGATTCAGGCTAGGACGGACTTGGCCACCCGCGCCGCATCACGGAGCCGCGCCGCGGAATCGGGCGCGCGCTCGAGCACCCACACGCCCTGGAAGAACACCAGCAGGAACCGTGCCATCGCGCGCGGGTCGGCATCGGGTCGGAGTTCGCCCTGCGCCACCGCGCGGGCGAGCGCCGAGGCGAACGCGGATTCTGTTCTGGCCCAGCTGGATTCGACCAGCCGGGCGACATCGGCGTCGCGGGCGGCCAACTCGACCGCCGCGGTGGTCACCAGGCAGCCGAGAAACCGGTCCGGCGTGCACGAATCCCGCACGAACTCGTCGATCAGCGCGGTGACCGCGGGCAGGGCAGGACCCGGCCTGGACAGCGCCACGGTGATCCGCGCGTCGACGATCTCCAGATGTCGTTGCAGCGCCTTCATGAACAGATCGTGCTTGTTGCCGTAGGTCGCGTAGATGCAGCCCCTGGCTATCCCGAGGTGCTCGGTGAGATCGGCGAGCGAGGTGGTCTCGTAGCCGCGCTGCCAGAACAGATCGAGAGCGCGGTCGAGCACCACCTCGGGATCGAATTCTTTGGTGCGCGGCATTTTTCGAGGATACCAAGCACTATTGCGACCGATCGGTCAAAGAAATGTGCTGGACAATGAGAACGGCCCCGGTCGATGACCGGGGCCGTTCTCGTTGTCTCCGTCGTCAGGGACGCTTGTTCACGTCGATCTGCTCGGTCGGTGCGTCGTAGTCGCCGCGGGTGAACTGCGTGGTCGGCGCGTCGTCGCCGGCGTAACGCGAGCTGCCCTCGTCGGTGGCGGGCGCGGGCGTCGGACGACCACCGCGCGGGCTGGCGTGCGCGGGCGCGCTGCCGCCGCGCAGACCGAGGAACAGGCCGGCCAGCAGCGCGATCACGCCGAGCACGCCGAGCACGATCGGCACCACGCGGCCGAACAGCGACAGCTTGTCGGTGTTCTCCTTGGCGATCGCGATCTGCGATTCCACGGTGGCCTCGTCGAACACGATGTGCGACTTGAGCGCCGTCACCTCGGGCTTGTCGGCCGCGCGACCGTAGAACAGGTGGATCGACTCGCCACCCTTGACGACGGTGCCGGTCTGCGGCTCGACCCACAGGTCACGCACGTTGGTGTAGAAGCGGGTCATGGTGACGGGCTGGTCGGCGGGCACGTCGGTGACGCCCCACTTCGCGGCGGGCAGGGTCAGCCGGTTGGTCGGCGACTGCACGACGTCCCAGGTGCTGGTGACCGGCGCGGTCATCTGGAAGTGGTAGACCTTCGTGTTGTTGATCTCGGTCTCTTCGATGAAGTTGGCGTCGAAGGACTTCCGCACGTTGATGTCGAAGTACGGGTAGGTCTTCTTCTCGGTGCCGATCGGGAAGCGGTAGCCGATGCCGGTGTGCTGCACCGGCTCCATGACGCTGCCGTCTTTGTTCACGGTGACCGCGATCGACCCGTTGGGGTCGGTGTCGACCGGCATGCCGGTCTTGCGGTCGATGGTGACGCGGTCGATGGCGGCGGTGAGCAGGCCGGTGTCGCCCTGCACGTCGGTGCGGCGCAGCGTCTGGCCCGCCTGCAGCGTCATCTGATCGGCGTCGGAGGGCTCCTCGACGGTGACGAAGCGCTGGGAGATCAGCGGCACGTCCTTGTTCACGACGGCGGGACCATCACCGGTGGTCAGCGACTTGGAATCGAGCACGAGGCTGTCTTCGCCCGGCTGATTCTGCGCGATGGTGGTGATCTCGAGGTCGAGCGGCGTCTTGGCGACTTTGCTCACCGTGTAGGTGGGGATCATCAGCGCGGCGACGAGTAATGCCGCGCCCAGACCCACGAGCACGCAGGCGACCGTCCTTCTGGTACCGGCACTCAGTGCCATGCAAACTCTCCTCGTCGTTCGAACACGGATCCTCCGGTGGTCTGGTATTGCACCCTAGGCCCTCGTGAGCCCCGACACTAACAGCCCGACCGCGCCGAGTGCCGTGCTGAGCCCCGTAAATCGCCGACAGGGCAGACTGGACCCCGATGACGACCGTGACCGCCCCTGTTACGCCACCGCGCACCTTCATTCCGGCCCTGGAGGGGATGCGTGGCATGGCGGCGCTCGGTGTCGTCGTGACCCACGTCGCCTTCCAGACCGGCACCGGCCGGATCCCGGTGCTCGGCCCGATCCTGGAACGCTTCGACATGGCCGTCGCGGTGTTCTTCGCCCTGTCGGGTTTCCTGCTGTGGCGCCCGCACGCCGCGGTGGCGCGTGGGCTCGGGTCGGCGCCGTCGACCGCCCGCTATCTGCTGCATCGCCTGATGCGGATCATGCCCGCGTACTGGGTGGTCGTGGTGTTCGTGCTGGTGCTGCTGCCCAGCGCGGCCCAGCACGCGAACCTGCGGGTGTGGGTGTCGAACCTGCTGTTGCTGCAGGTCTTCGTGCCGCTGACGCTCACCGACGGCCTCACCCAGATGTGGAGCCTGTCGGTGGAGGTGGCCTTCTACCTGGTGCTGCCGCTGCTGGCCTGGCTGGTCGTGCGGCTGCGTGGCCGGGCGGCGCGCTGGCGGGTGCCCGCCCTCGGCGCGCTGATCGCGGTGAGCCTGACCTGGAACCTGTGGCCGGTGCCGACCCCGGACGCGATCCACGCCGACAACTGGCTGCCCGGCTACCTGCCGTGGTTCGCGGCGGGCATGGTGCTCGCCGAACTGATCTATCAGATCCGGCCCGGCGCCGGGTGGGTGCGGCTGTGCTCGTCCCAGCCGCTGATGTGGGCGCTGGCCGCGCTCGCGTTCCTGATCTCGGCCACCGAGTTCGGCGGTCCCGGCGGCCTCGAACGCGCCCAGCCGTGGCAGTACGCGGTGAAGATGCTGCTCGGCATGATCATCGGGTTCGGCCTGCTCGCCCCGCTGGTCCTGCGTCCCGCCGACGCCCCGCCGCACCGCTGGCTGGAATCGGCGACCGCGCTGACCATCGGCCGCTGGTCCTACGGCGTCTTCCTGTGGCACCTGGTCGTGCTCACCATGGTCTTCCCGGTGTTCAGCCTGCTCCCGTTCAGCGGCCACTTCGTCTACGTCCTCGTGCTCACAGTCGGCCTGACCATGCCGCTGGCCGCCGCGAGCTTCGCGCTGATCGAGGACCCGGCGCGGCGCCTGGCCCGTCGCTGGGACAGGGCCGCCGCCGCTCGCCGGTCCCGTCGCGCCGAGGAGCTGGCGGCCACCACACCGTAGGGACACCGGTGCGTGCACGGCTGCCCGTCGTCGGCCGACGCGGCGGGGAGTGAGCAGACGATCTACCGGGCTTCGCACGCCCCGCCCAGTAAGAGACCTGCCTTGGCAGGTGCGCAGCGCCGATCAGCGACAGCGTGCAGCGACGCCGACTCCGCCGCGGCAGCCCAGCGACGCAGACTCAGCCCCGGCGCGGCAGCCCAGCGACGACGTGGCAGCCCGGCGACGCCGACTCGGCGACAGTGCCGCGACGCCGACTCAGCGACGACGGGGCAGCGCCGCGATCCCGACTGCCACCACTGCGATGACAGCGGGCGCCTGCGCCCACAGCGACCCGCCCATATAGGGCACCCCGGACCGCCACGGCCCGGTCGACAGCGCCGCCGCCGAGATCAGCGTCCCGAGCCCCGCCACCCACGGCAACACCCGCGCGGTGACGACCGGCCGGAAATGCGCGCAGCCAAGGGTGATCAGCGTGAGTGCCGCCCCGATCGGCCCGGACACGACCGCGACGACTCCGGTGAGCCCGACCGCGCCAGCCCATCGAACACCCCAGGTGACCGGCGTCGGCCCCAGGTCGCGCTCCTTGCCACGCCGCGGAATCGCCAGCAGGACAAGCGGGATCAGCAGGAGCAGCCCGCCGAAGATGGCCAGCCGGTACCAGCGATCGGCGGGGAACGACACGGTGACCGCACCCTTCGCGTCGGGCGGGAGAAGCCACCCCTGCTGCCACCCGTCGACGACGACCGGCGCCAGTTCCCGCCCGTCGGCGGTGTGCGCCTGCCAGCCGACATTCGTGCTGAGCGGCAGCACGAGCAGCCGCGTACCGGGGTCGGTGGTCGACGGCACGGGCGCGATCGGATCGGTGCGGATCAGCCGCAGCCGGTCGACCGTGAACAGCTCGGTGGGCGCGACGGTGAGGTCGGGATGCCCGGGCAGCAGCTCGATGTCGGCCGCGTCCTCGGCGCAGGGGCGAGCGGAAACCGGTGCGCCGGAGCGGAGTTCGTCGGCGGTGGCGGTGATCGTGGTGTGCACGGTGCGTCCGCCGACCGCGAGCACCGGCCCCGCCTCGCAGCCGATGGTGACCAGCCGGTCGCCCGGCGCGGGCGCCGGGTACCCGGGCCCGAGCACTTCCACCTCGGCGAGCCCGGCGGGCTGGGTGAGCACGAAGCCGAGCGCGGTGCGGTCGAGCACCTCGTTCCAGGTCTGGATGCTGATCTCGATGCGATCGGTGACGGTGGGGTACACCGAGATCCGCGCCGGTTCACCGTGCTCGCGCTCGGGCAGTTCGCGCACCTGCGGTCCGTTGCCCAGATTCACCGCGACGGAGGTGGCGGTGGCGGGGAGCCCACCGAGCGCGGTGGTGAGATCGAGTCCGGTCACCTCGGTGGGTTCCGGAAGTTCCAGCACCAGTGTCGGTTTGGCGCCGGCGAGCCCGCGGACGGTCGCCTCCGGCGCGGTCCAGGTGGTCTTCGGATCGCCGTCGGTGGCGGCGAACGCGGCACCGCGCAGGTCGGCGACATCGGCCTTGCCGCGCGCGACGGGACGGGCGTGGTCGGTGAGCAGCGCCTCCAATGCCGGGCCAGGCCTGGTGCGGACGGTCAGGTCGGGCGCGGCGGTGAGCGGCTCGGAGACGGCGAGGGTCCGGTTGAAGACGCCGGGCTCCTCGGCGGGCAGCCCGAGCCCCTTGCTGCAGTGCACGCGGATCGGGCCGTCGAAACAGGCACTGCGACCGGGGAATTCCTGCCCGAGGTCCCACCCGGTGACCGTGGTACCGGCCGGGAGGTCGGGCAGGACCACGCGGTGCCGGATGTCGACCCTGGTCGGCGCGTCGCGCACGGTGTAGTCGTCCAGGGTGAGTTCGCTGATCCCGAACTGCCCGCCGCTGGTTCCGGTTTCGGTGCGCGCGGCGGTGATCATCACCCAGTCCGTCTTACCCGCGGGCAGTGCGACATTCACGGGCGCGCCGGGTTCGGTGATCCGCGCCGACACCGTGCCGCGCGAGGTCCGCACCTCCACCCATTTCACGGGGTCGCCCAGTGCGGCGGCCGTGGTGGTGAACCGGAGGGAGCCGGAGTTGATCGGCTCGTCCAGGTCGAGCCGGATCCATTGGCCGAGTGCGGGTTCGGCGCCGTTGCTGATCCACGCGGTGCTCGGATCGCCGTCGACGGCGGCGGCGGTGGAACTGCCGGGCGCCGCGCCGCCGATCTGGGTCGCGTCGGCGGCCGAACTCGACGCGGTGACCTTCGCCCCCGACCACTCGCCGCGCACCAGCGGGGTGCCCTCGACCGGGTAGTCGGGCACCAGGTTGTGGGTGCGGCGCGCGTCGTCGGCGGCGCGCACGGCGGAGTTGTGGTTGTCGACCCGGCCGAAGTCGGACTCGCGGTCCATCGGCGTGTCGGTGACGAGGACCGGCTCGGTGGGCAGCCCGGCGCGCGCGGCGTCGGCGGTGAGAAGGACGGGCGCCGTGGGGTTTCCGGCGTCGCGACGCACCCGCTCCAGCACCTCGGGGCCACCGTGGACGACGGGAACAGTGGCGAGGGGAACGGTGTAGGCGCCGGGGAATCCGGGCGGGGCGCCGGTGCCGGAGCGCACCCGCGTCGGCGTCCCGGGTGCGGGCACCTCGACCCGATAGATCTCGATGGCCGGATACGACGGTTGCAGATCGTTGTCGACGACCAGCCCCTCGTCGGCCGCGCGCGGCCCGATCAGGTCGCCGAACTCGGCCACCTTGGTCAGCCCCGGCGAGCCCTCGATCGCCCGGTGCGCCAGCATCGGCCGGGTGGAGCGCGAGGTCTCGGGGTCGAGGTCGTTGCGCAGCACCAGAACCCCGATGCCCTGGTCGGCGAGGGTGGCGGCGAGGCCGGTCGATGGCCTGCCGTCGGCGATGAGCCGCTGCACCGAATCCATCGCGCGGATGGTGCCCGGCGGATTCAGCGGTACCGAATCGCGCACCGCCCACGGTGTTTCGGCCAGCGCCTGGAGTGGTTCGTCGCGGGTGAGTCCCCAGATCTGGCTGCCGAACGGCGCGCCGGGCACCACGAGCGCGCGGGTGTCGGCGGCGTTGTCGGCGAGCCAGTCGGCCGTGTCGGTCCAGTACGCGGGCACCCGGTCGTAGGCGCCGCGCGGCGCGAGTCGGCCGGTCCAGGCCAGCGAGGTGGCCAGGGTGAGCGCGGCCAGGATCAGCGCGGCCACGGCGACGAGCCGGTCGCGTTCGGGATGGGCGAAGCTGTTGCGCCACTCCCGCATCGGCACCGAGGCGGGCAGCGCCACCCGGCCGAGCAGGTGGGCGAGGCCGAGTACCAGCGGCAACCGGATCAGCGGTTCGAGCTTGTGCACGTTGCGCAGCGGAGCGCCCGCGGAATCGAGGAACACCCGCACCGTGTCGGCGAAGGGCCCGCCGAGCGTGCCGACGTAACCGGCGCAGATCCCGGCCAGCCCGACACACAGGATCAGCGTGAAGCGGCCGCGATACGGCATGGACGATTTCGCCAGTCCGGCCATGCCCGCCGCGGCGAGCAGCCCGGTCGCCAGGACGGCCGCGGGCTGGGTCACCAGGACGGCGCCCGCGATGCGCTCGGGCGAGACGAACGGCGTCCAGGAATCGGTGCCGCGCAGCACCTCGGCCAGCGAGGCCCACTGTGTCGTCACCCCGGACGACTCGATGTAGTCCAGGAACGGCGGACTCACCTTGCCGAGCAACAGCAGCGGCACCACCCACCAGAAGGTGGCGAGCACCAGCAGCGGAATCCAGGCCGCCGTGAACCGCCACCATCGCCGATTCGGCCGGTACGAGGCCCACCACAGCGCGGCGGGCAGGAACGCGGCGACAGTAGCGACGGCGTTCACCGACCCCATCAGCGCCAGCGCGAGCGCGCTGCCTGCCGGGGAATGCGCGCCGCCGCGCCGGCCCGACTCGGTGCCTGCGCGCAGGGCGACACCGAGCGCGGCGGGCGCGAGCAGCACCCACGGCGCCAGCATCATCGGCAGCGTCTCGGAGGAGATCGAACCGAGCGTGGTGAGCACCCGGGGCGACAACGCGAACGCGATGCCCGCGACCACCCGCGATCCGCGAGAGCCGATCCCCAGCGTCTCGCACAGTTTGACGATGCCCCAGAACCCGGCGAGCAACAGCAGCGCCCACCAGACGCGCTGGGTCACCCAGGCGGGGACGTGCAGGAGGTCACCGGCGGCGAAGAAAGCGCCGTGCGGGAAGAAGTAGCCGTAGGCCTGGTTCTGCACCTGGCCCATCGGGGCCTGGCTGCTCCACAGGTGTGACGCGCGCGCGAGGAAGCCGAGCGGATTCTCCGCGAGGTCGTACTTGGTGTCCGCGACCGTCAGGCCGGGGGCCTGGGCGAACGTGAGAACGAAAGCGGTGACGACCGAGCCGACGAACCAGCGCCAACCCAGTGGAGCCGCGCGGCCCTTCGGCTCAGCGGCTGCCGTATTCAGGAGCGTTGAGCAGCGAGGAATCCTTGTCACCGCTGCGGTCGATCGAGGGTGCGGTGTTCTGCTGTACCGCCGCCGTGATCGCGAAGACGGCGATAGCGCTCAGCAGGGCGCCGCCGACCGCGCTGGCAACAGCCGGAACAGCAAACTTCATCGCGCACTCCAATTCGGCTCGACGTGGGGGTGGTACTCGGGCCAACCTAGCAGGTCCGGGCCCGCAGGTCAGTCTTCGGGCAGTCGGCATCCCAGCGCGCCGAGCAGAGTGCGGAACTTGGCGGTCGTCTCGGCCAGTTCGGTCGCCGGGTCCGAGGCGGCGACGATGCCCCCGCCCGCGCTCGCCCGCAGCGTGCGGCGATCGGCGGCGAGTTCGGCGCCGCGGATGGCGACCACCCATTCGCCGTCACCGTCGTCGGCGCACCAGCCGACGGCTCCGCCGTAGAACCCGCGCCGCGGTTCGTCGGCGGCGATGGCGGCGAGCGAGGCGGCGAACGGGGTGCCGTTGACAGCGGGCGTCGGGTGCAGCAGCAGGGCGAGGTCGAGCGCGGTCGTCGCCGGATCGCGCAGCACGCCGCGCACGGGGGTGGCCAGGTGCCAGACCTGTTCGGTGCTCAGCAGCTCGGGTTCGGCGGGGATGTCGAGCTCGGCGCATACCGGGGTCAGCCGCTGCCGGATCCAGTCGGTGACGTACCGGTGCTCGTCGTGATTCTTGCCGCTCGCCAGCAGCGCCCTCGACTGCTCGGCGTCGGCGCGCGGATCGGCGTGTCGGGGCAGCGTGCCCGCCAGCGGCAGCAGTCGCACCCGATCACCGTGCCTGGTCACCAGCACTTCGGGCGTCGCGCCGAACAGTGTCTCGCCGGGCCTGCCCGCCGCGGTGAGGTCGACGGCGTAGACGTTGGCGTTCGGATACCGGGCCAGCAGATGCGCGGCCACGACCTCCGGGTCGAGCGGGCCGTCGGCCTCGGCCAGCACGGTGCGCGCGGCGACCACCTTGCCCAGCTCGGCACCGGGCTCGGCGAGCCGCGCGACCAGCTTCTCCACCCGTGCCAGATGGTCGGCCGGACTCGGCACCTGTCCGGTCACCCGGACGGCGGGGAGCGGCGGCAGCGCCGCGGGCCGCCACGGGCCTGCGGTGTGCACGGCGGTATCCGGCTGCCAGAGCGCGGCGGGCTCGGCCGGGTCGAACGGGAGGGCGCCGACCACCATGTTCGGCCCCGCCCCCGTGCGCCACTTGCGCAGCGCGGTCACCGCCTGTCCGGGATCGGGGAACCGCGCGCGCTCACCCGCGGTGCGCAGGACCGAGTCGGGGCGAGCCAGCAGGAAGTTGTTCATCGGACCCCGACCGCCCGTCGCCCTGTTCGCCTCCGGCCGCCGATTCGCAGCTGGTTCGCGGTCCGTGCCACGCGTCCGGTCCGCCACCTCGGGGTCCCCATCCCGGCGCGGGGCAGGCCGGACGTCGAAGTCCATCGGCCGATGCGGTCCATGTTCCGACCATAGCGCCGCGGCCGGCTGTGACGACGCGACAGCGACCCAGCTCTCAGTGTTCGGGCGGCACCAGGAACACCGGCCGGTGCCCGTGCTTGAGCACCGCCTCGGCGACGCTGCTGTGCAGCAGCGCGCGCAGCCCGGTGGCGCCGCGAGTTCCGGCGACGATGATGTCGACGTCGAGTTCGTCGGCGCAGTCGACGATCGCGTTCCAGATGGTGGTCGTGCACTCGACGGTCCGCGCCTCGGCCGTGATCCCGGCGAGCTTGGCCAGGTGCACGCCCTCGGCGTTGATCTTGCGGGCATCGGTGTAGGCGATGTCCTCGATCTCCTCGTCGGGCACCCAGTCCGGTTGCATCACCCCGGCCAGCCCGGAGATGCGGGCGGCCTGCCGGACCATCGGCTCCCATGCGGTGAGCAGGATCGCGCGCTCGGCGGTGAGGAAGCGGCCCGCGTACTCGATGGCGCGCTTGGCGTGTTCGGAACCGTCGTAGGCGATGAGCATCCGATCGCAAGCCATGACGACCTCCTGCGCTGGTACAGCGTCTTTGTGCACAGGTTACCCCCGCGGGGGTCCCGCCAATCGGTAACCGGTTCGGCGGTTCGGATCGCGACGGGGCTACCGTGGAGCCCATGCGGAAATCGCCTGTGGTCGTGTTCGCAGTCCTGGCAGCCGTCGCCACCGCCTGCTCGGGAGGTTCGTCCACCGAGACGACCCCCGCGGCGAGCAGCACCGGCGCCCCCACCTCGTCCGCGGGCGAGCAGGGTTCGCCCGCGACCGCCACCCCGGCCCAAAGCCCGTGCGGTACGGACTATCTCGCCAAGTTCACGCAGCGCGAGAAGCTCGCGCAGCTGTTGACCGTCGGCATCACCGGCGCGGCCGACGCGTCGAACGTGGTGAGCACCGAGCAGGTCGGCGGCATCTTCGTCGGCAGCTGGACCGACCCGAGCCTGCTGGACAAGTCCGCACTCGACGCGGTCAAGGCGCAGGCCAAGGCGCCGCTGATGGTGACCATCGACGAGGAGGGCGGCCGCGTCTCGCGGGCGAAGAATGTCATCGGCGCCGCGCCGTCGGCCCGCGTGGTCGCCGAGACCCAGACGCCGGAGCAGCACTACCAGAACACGTTGACCAGGTCGAAGGCGCTGAAGGACCTCGGCATCACCGTCGATTTCGCGCCGGACACCGACGTGAGCAGCCAGCCCGACGACAGCGTCATCGGCGACCGCTCCTACAGCGACGACCCGCAGGTCGTCACCGAGTACGCCGCCGCCTACATCCGCGCGTCCAACGAGGTGGGCCTCGGGTCGGTCATCAAGCATTTCCCCGGCCACGGCTCGGGATCGGGTGACTCGCACACGGGCGCGGTCCGCACGCCGCCGCTCTCGGAGCTGCAGGACAAGGACCTGGTCCCGTTCCGGAACCTGGTCGGCTCCGGCGCCGCGGTGATGGTCGGCCACCTGGACGTGCCCGGCCTGACCGAGCCCGACGTGCCTGCCAGCATCAGCCCCGCGGTGATGTCGCTGCTGCGCGAGGGCACCGGCTACGGCGCCGCCCCGTACAACGGCCCGATCTTCACCGACGATCTCGGCGGCATGGCGGCGATCACCGCGCGCATGTCGATCGAGGAGGCGGTGGAGGCCGCGCTCGTCGCCGGGGCCGACAATGCCCTGTGGATCAGCACCGACGCGGTGCCGCAGGTGCTCGAACGTTTGGAACAGTCGGTGGCTGGTGGCAAACTGCCCGCCGACCGGGTCGACGCCTCGGTGTTGCGGATGGCGCGCTACAAGGGTGTGCCGCTGGGCTGCTGAGCCCGTCCGGCGACTGTGCGGCAAATGGGCACGGGTGAACTTACCTTGGAGTAAGATAGGTGTTCACCCTGCGGTAGGAGAGTGGATGGCGGGCGGGACGAAGCGACTTCCCCGGGCGGTTCGCGAGCAGCAGATGCTCGATGCCGCCGTCGAGGTGTTCGCGCGCAAGGGCTTCCACGATACGTCGATGGACGCGATCGCGGCCGAGGCCAAGATCTCCAAGCCCATGCTCTACCTGTACTACGGCTCCAAGGATGAGCTGTTCCGTGCCTGCATCCAGCGCGAGGGCCTGCGCTTCATCGAGGCCGTCGCGCCCGCGGGCAATCCGCAACTCACCCCGCACGAGCAGGTCCGCACCGCACTGGAGGGATTCCTCGACTTCGTCGACCGCAATCGTCAGTCCTGGCAGGTGCTGTACCGGCAGGCAATCGGCCAGCAAGCTTTCGCCTCCGAAATCGACAACGCCCGCGAGCGCGTCATCGAGCTCACCGCGAAACTGCTGGAATCCAGCGCCAAGCACGCCGATCCCGGCACCAATTTCGAGGTCGTCGCGGCCGCGGTGATCGGGGCGGGCGAGGCGATCGCCGACCGGGTCGCTGGCGGCCGGATCGAGGTGGCCGAGGCGGTCGACCTGCTCGACGATCTGGCCTGGCGCGGTCTGGCCGGGCGCAAGAAGCCCGAATAGCACGCCACCGGTTGCCGCCTCGTCGCCGACCTGCCAGGGTGCACGGTTAGACATTTCACGGCAGATGGGGTGGGAAGTTGTTCGGTGTGTTGAAGCCGTGTGCGCACGGCGCGGCGAAGTACGGCATCGATCCGCGGCAGTGGCAGGCGCACATGTGCGGGCTGTGCCTCGGTCTGCGCGACGGCTCCGGCCAGCTGGCCAGGGCGGCGACCAACACCGACGCCATCGTGCTGAGCGTGCTCACCGAGGCGCAGGCCGAGGCGCCCGGCGAGCGCCGCACCGCCGGTCCCTGCGCGCTGCGCGGCATGCGTCGCGCGTCCGTGGTCGCGGCGAACGCACCAGGGGTCCAGCTGGCCGCCACCGCGTCACTGCTGTTGGGCGCCGCCAAGATTCGCGATCACGTCGACGACGGTGACGCGGGCCGCCTCGCCCGCCCGCCGATGCGCCGGGTCTCCGGCACATGGTCGGCGGCAGCGCGGGCACAAGCGGACCTCATCGGCCTCGACATCGGCCCGCTGATCACCGCCATCGACAGTCAGACCGCGCTCGAGGCGCTCGCGGGGGTCGCGCCGGGGGCCGAGCGTATGCCGGCTCCCGCGCCGGTGGGCCTACCATCGGCCGTCGCGCCGGGGGCCGCGCCCCCGGCGTTGGGCGCACCAGCGGCCGGGCGCATGTCGACCACCGCGCCGACGGGGGCGCTGCCGGCCGATCGCACGGCCACTAGCGTGCGCGGGCATGCCGATGGCTCAGGCACCCGGCCGATCACACTCGACGAGCTCACCGCCCCCACCCAACTCTGCGCCGCCACCCTTTTCGGCCACACCGCCGTCCTCGCGGGCCGACCGGAAAACGTTGCGGCGCTGGAGGAGATCGGCCGCCACGTCGGCCGCATCGCGCACCTCGCCGACGCCATCGAAGACCGCCAACGCGACCGGCTGCGTGGCCGCTTCAATCCGCTCGAGGCCACCGGTACCGATATGCCCCGCGCCTACGATCTGTTGCGCGAGAGCGAATCCCGCATCCGCGCGGCCGCCGCCGAGGCTGAGCTGGATCAGCTACCCACGGTGCGCTGGGCTCTGCTCGATCCACTCGCGGGGCTGCTGCGGCAGCTGGGGCGCGGCCTCGGCATCGCCGTCGGCCACGCCTGCCGCACTTCGCCTGCCGCGCGGCAGCATTCCGCGGGTGAGCTCGCGCACCGGGATTCGCCCATCCGGCTCACGGCCCCGCCGCGACGCCCGAACCGGCCCGGGCCGCTGAAGGCGGGCGGGCTGATCCTCGGCGTCTACTGCACCGGTGTTGCCTGCTGTGCCGAGCACACCAATCCGTGCTCCGGCGAACGCAAGCCTTCCTGGGCCGAGCGGTACGGCTGCGACTGCAGCGGTTGCGGCGATTGTTGCGACTGCTGCAGCTGCTGCGGCGAGGACGGCTGCTGCGGGGACTGCGGCTGCGACTGCAACTGCTAGGAAACCCTCACTCGCACTTCACGATCGGGATCGGGTCGTACTTCACGGTCCTGGTGTGCCGCGACACCTGCGCACCGGTCTTGCGATCGGTGATCACCCTGGTGTCGGAGATGGTGAAGCCGGGCGCGCCCTCGGAGGCGATGCAGTCCTTGCCCTTGGGCAGGGTGATCTCCTGCGGCTCGGTCGGCTTCGACTTCTCGCCGGTGATCGACTCCACGTCGACGGTCTTGGTGCCCCACAGCCGGACGGTGATGTCCGAGCCGGTCGCGACCGTCTGGATGTAGACGCCGGTCGCGGCGGTGTTGCGGAAGGCCAGGTCGATCGCGCCGTCGAAGACGGTGGCTTCGCGCGCCGCCGGGTACCGCGAGATGTAGTAGCTGTGCTCGGTGTGGCCCGCGTCCTCCATCCCGGCGAAGTAGGCGGCGTTGTACAGCGTGGTGGCGAACTGGCTGATGCCGCCGCCGACCGCGGTGCTCGGCCTGCCCTTGTCGATGATGCCCGACTCCACGTAGCCCTCGGCGGCGGTGCGCGGGCCGGTGAACTCGTTGAGCGAGAACGTGTCTCCCGGTTTCACCACGGCGCCGTTCACCTTCGCGGCGACGGTGCGGATGTTCACCCCGGAGGGTCCGCTGAAGCCGCCGGTGGTGAATTCGCCGATCATCTCGTTGATGCCGAGACCGTTGGCGGCCTCGGTGGTGAGCTTCGGCTCGACCCGCTGGTACACCGCCTCGGCGGTCCGGTTGCCCGGCTGGGTCAGCAGTGCGGGCAGCTTCTCCAGCGTCTTCGGCCAGTCGATCTTGTTGCCGACCACGGCGGGCACCACGGTGGGCTTGCCCGCGCCGACGGTGAAGGTCGCGTCCTTGGGCTCCACCTCGGAGGCCGCGAGCTGCGGCGCGAGGGCGGCGACGGCGGCGGCGTCGTCGATCTTGGGCGCGAGACCGCCGTTGCCGTCCGGGACGAAGCCGAGCACGCCGGCGATCTGCTCCGGGCTGAGCACGCCCTGGACGTCCTTGCCCTCGGCGTCCTTGCCCGTGACGGTGATGGGCGAGGCGACGGCCGGGGTGGCGATGTCGCGCAGCGCGGCCTGCACCGCTTCGGTGCGCACCGCGACCGGCGCCGCGATCACGGGCAGGTCCAGCTCGTTGCTCGCGGCCCAGCGGTCGATGATCGTGGTGCGCGCGGTGGCGGTGTCGAGCACCCGGCCCGGCACCGGCGGCACCGCGACGGGCGTGCCGTTCTCGAAGCGCACCGTGCCCTCGACGGTCGGGTTGTCGTGCGCCTGGAAGTCGGCCACCTTGCGGTCGAGCGCGGCGGCGTCGACGGTGCTCACGACGGGCACCTCGCGGGTGCCGAACAGCGAGATCAGGCGGCGGACCGGGTTCATCGGCTGGTCGCCGACGGCGGCCCAGGTGCCGTTCCAGTCCACCTGCAGGCCCGCCTCGGCGGGCACCATGGTGTCGCGGACGTCGCCGATGCGCACGGCCAGCGGTCGCTCGGCCTTCGGTCCGAGCTGTTCGCGCAGCAGGTTGTCGGCCTCGGCCTTGTCCATCCCGCCGACCTCGACTCCGGCGACGACGACGCCGCGCGGCACCTCGCCGCTGCTGAGCGCCAGATCGGCCAGGTAGGCGGCCGTACCGAGAGCGAACACGGCGCCGACGGCGATACCGATCCGCTTGGCCAGTTGGGTGTTGCCCGGTCCCGTCGGCGGCTGCGGGGTGCTCGGCGCGGGCGACCAGCGGTCCCGGGTCACGGTGCTGATCGGCTGGGTGGGCAGGGCGGTGGTGTCGGCATCGAAAGTGCGATTTGCTTCGAGCAGCTTGCGTAGTCCGACCTCGCCCTGGTGTCGGTCTGCCGGTCCGCCGGCGTTCGACTGGCTGGGCACGGAGGTCCTTCCGTTGGGTTCTGTGGCGACGTCTGAGGATCAGGTGCGCCCGGCCCGATGTTTGTGGGCCCCGGGCCAAGGGTAATGGTGTTCGTCGCCCTCGGCAGCCTGGCAACAGCGTATGGACAGCAGGAAGGCTCCGCGTAGTTGCCGGGTCGGGGGTCTGGCAACTACACGGAGCCGATCTGTTTATCGGCCCTCGATCCAGGGCGTTACAGGCCGTTTCGGGAAAGTTTTTCCGGCCGAGGCGACGCCGCCACGCACCCCCGCGCGGCGACGCGGGACAATCTGACGTGAGACTCGACACCAGGCACCGGACAACGAGGGAGAACTGATGCAGCTGGGAATGATCGGCCTGGGCCGGATGGGCGCCAATATCGTGCGCCGCATCGTGCGGGACGGGAACACCGCCGTCGGTCACGAACGCCATCAGGGCCACATCGACGAGCTGTCGGCCGAGCTCGGCGACAGCTTCAAGGGCAGCACCGACCTGAAGGAATTCGTCGCCATGCTCGACGCGCCGCGCGTGGTCTGGGTGATGATCCCGGCCGGCGCGACCGGTGCCGCGATCGACGAGCTGTCGGAGCTGCTCGAGCCGGGCGACATCATCATCGACGGCGGTAACAGCCGCTACCACGAGGACATCAAGCGCGCGAAGGCGTTGGCGCCCAAGGGCATCCACTACCTCGACATCGGCACCTCCGGCGGTGTGTTCGGCCTGAAGCGCGGCTTCTGCCTGATGATCGGCGGCGAGGCCGAGCAGGTGAAGTACCTCGAGCCGCTGTTCCAGTCGATCGCCCCCGGCGTCGACGCGGCGCCGCGCACCCCCGGCCGCACCGGCGAGCCGACCCCCGCCGAGCAGGGCTGGCTGCACTGTGGCCCCGCGGGCGCCGGTCACTTCGTGAAGATGGTGCACAACGGCATCGAGTACGGCGCGATGGCGGCCTACGCCGAGGGCCTGAACATCCTCCAGCACGCGAACATGGGCGCCGCGCACGACGGCGGTGAGCACTCCGCCGAGGAGACCCCGCTGGAGAACCCCGAGTACTACCAGTACGACCTGGACATCCCGGACATCACGGAGGTGTGGCGGCGCGGCTCGGTCGTCGCCTCCTGGCTGCTCGACCTCACCGCGGGCGCCCTCTACGCCGACCCGAACCTGGACAGCTTCAGCGGCCGCGTCTCCGACTCCGGCGAGGGCCGCTGGACCATCGACGCCGCGATCGACACCGCGGTCCCGGTCCCGGTGCTCTCGGCGGCGCTGTTCCAGCGCTTCTCCTCGCGTGGCGAGGCCCTCTACGCCGACAAGATGCTCTCGGCCATGCGCAAGGCGTTCGGCGGCCACAACGAGCTGCCGCAGAAGTAGCCCCCTTGACGCTCGCGACCGGCCTTTCCTCGCCCGAGGGAGGCCGGTTCGTCGTCTTTCGGGCCGGATCGGGGTGGTCGGAAACCCTCGGATGCTACGCCGGGCGACCCGTCGAATATAGTAAAACGTCAATGTTCCACAACGTTCGTATTTTTCAGGACAACCGTCCAGTCCGACGGATACCTTCAGGTCAGAGGGGGTGTACCACTCGATGAGGATTCATCCCGGCCGCAGTTCGCCGGGGCTTTGGAGGAAATCATGTTCCGGACTTCGCGCATCGCCGCAGGCGTCGCCACCACCGCACTGGTCGTCGCCGGTGTCGGGCTCGGCTCCGGCGTCGCCGCCGCCGACACCGGCTGCTCGGTGAGCAGCCACGCCCAGAAGAGGGATGCGAGCACCGTCGGCGTCACCCACGTCTACGACAAGATCGCCAGCGCGGAGCAGATCGGTGTCGGCACCTCGGTCACCTACAAGGTGATCGTCGGGACCACCGGCATCGGCAACCCCTACGTCAACACCATCACCGACTTCCCGCCGGTCGGCTTCGGCGCGCCGACCAAGACCACCATCACCGCCTACCACGCGATCGGCGGCCAGGTCACCGAGGACGTCACCGCCGAGCCCAACGCCGGCGGCTGGAAGGTCACCAGCACCGGCTGGTTCGTCAACTCCGGCAACCCGGTCACCCTGACCATCACCTACCCGGTGCCCGACAGCGTCAAGGTCGGCCAGCAGGTCACCAGTGGCGGCGTGGGGGTCGCGGGCACGGTGGGCGTCAGCAATGAAATGCCCGGGCTCACCGCCTGTTTCACCGCGCGCGGCGCCAACGCGGGCGAGACCGTGATCGGCAGTCTCGGCGACAACGGCCTCGGCTCCTCCGACGGTCAGCTCAGCTCCACCGGCTCGCTGAGCGAGATCCTCTCCGACGTGCTGGGCAATCTGATCGGTAGCTGATCGCCCGGCACCTGGTCGCCGGGGCGGTCTCGCGCTGCCGCCCCGGCGCACCCGGTCCATGAAACTCGTTCGGCCGCAGCCGGTCCGGCTGCCAGCTCGGTGAAGGAAGCATGTTCGTGTTCACTCTGCGAGCCGCCGTGGTGGCGGCATTGGCCCTGGTGCTCTCGGCGACCTCGATCGGCGCCGCGGGCGCCGACGGCTCGCGGCTGGACCGGATCGAGCGGCCGGGACAGCGGCAGCAGATACTGCACGTCTATTCGGCGGCGATGGATCGGGTGATCCCGCTGCAGGTCATCACGCCGCACGACACCAGCGAGCCGCGCCCGACCCTGTACCTGCTCAACGGCGCCGGCGGCGGCGAGGATGTCGCGAACTGGTACAACCAGACCGATATCGTGCAGTTCTTCGGCGACAAGAACGTCAACGTCGTCACTCCGGCGGCGGGGAAGTTCTCCTACTACACCGACTGGCTGCGCGACGATCCCGAACTCGGCCGCAACAAGTGGCAGACCTTCCTCACCGAGGAACTCCCGCCGATCATCGACGCGACCCTGAACACCACCGGCGTCAATGCCATCGCCGGACTGTCGATGTCGGCCACCGCGGTGCTGAACCTGGCTATCGCCGCGCCCGACCGCTATCGCGCCGTCGGCGCCTACAGCGGCTGCGCCTCGGTCGACGACCCGCTGGGCCGCACCGCCGTCGAACTCGTCCTGGCCAGGGCGGGCGCCGACCCGGCCAACATGTGGGGCGCCCCCGGCGACCCGGCCTGGCGCGCCAACGACCCCTACCTCAACGCGGAACGCCTGCGCGGCAAGACGATCTATCTCTCCAGCGCCACCGGCCTCCCCGGCGAAGCGGAAGTGATTCCGGCCGGTGCGACCCCCGGCAAGGTCATCGGCATGACCGACCAGATCCTGCTCGGCGGCGCCATCGAGCTGGCCGCCAACCAGTGCACCCAGCGTTTGGCCGCTCGCCTGGCGGAGCTGAACATCCCCGCCACCACCGAATTCCGGCCCGCGGGCACGCACACGTGGAAGTACTGGGAGCAGGACCTGCACAAGTCGTGGCCGCTCTTCGCCGCGGCGATCGGCGCGAGCTGATCGCTTATAGCGCAAGGGATTTCACCGAGTCAATACACAGAAAGTGTTGGTAACGAACGAGTTGAACCGCCCGATTTCGTGATCAGCTCCACCCAGTGTTTATCGAAAGGCACGTCATGCACCGTCGAATGATCCGAATCCTGGTCGCCACCGCCGCCGTCGCCGGTATCGCCACCGCGGGCGTCGCCCCCGCGCTCGCCGCTCCCGCCGCCCCGGCCGTCATCGCTGAATCCGGCTCCGCGGGCACCGGCTCCGCCCTCATCGACTTCCCCCTCGGCATCGTGAAGCTCCTCATCTGCGGCCCCTGGGGCGCCGCCGAACCGCACCCGAACCCGATGTGTCGCTGACGTCGTCGCGCGTGCCGACCTGATCGGCACGCGCGAACCGTCTGCGGTGCACGGGGATTCGTATCGGTCCAGCTGAAACTCGTGGAGTAACGCCCGTGCCGAGCCGCCCGATGTAAGAGTTACAGTACTCTCGGTTTCGAAAGGCTCGTCATGTATCGTATGGTCCGAATCCTGGTTGCCACCGCCGCTGTCGCCGGCATCGCCGCAGGCGCCTCTCCGGCCCTCGCCGCCCCCACCCCGACGGCCGCCATCGCCGACTCCGGCTCCGCGGGCACCGGCTCCGCGCTCCTCGACGCCCCCATCGGCCTCCTGAAGGTCATCCTCTGCGGCGGCACCGCAGGCCCCCACCCCATCCCCTTCTGCAACTCGTAGCAACCTCAGCGGCGGCACCCGCAATCCGGGTGTCGCCGCCCGCCATGTCGAACAATAGCTGTCAGCTATGTTTGCCTGGTCCGGGCGAAGGTGCGACAGGGGGTGCTGTGCAATACATACGCACGTTTCAGGATGCCGAGCGTAACGCTGCTCTGAAGATGCGAAGCATGGGTTTCGTCGATGCGGATGTGACAACCTACGGTGCCGACGGCGGTATCGACGTGCGCGCTGACGGCGCCCTTGCGCAGGTGAAATGGTCTGGGGCCGCCGTTACGCGAGACGAGCTCCAGAAGCTCTTCGGGGCGCGTGGCTGCTCCTTCACGCAACAGCTTCTCTTCTTCGCGGCCTCGGCCTACTCCAAGCCCGCCGTGGAGTACGCCAATCGACACGGGATAGCGATCTTCGTCTACGAACCGCACGGTGGTCTCATCGCGCGGAATCTGGTGGCTGCCAGCCTCATCTCGATCCCACGCGATGAGTCCGCTGTGCGCCAACCACCCAGGTATTCGAGCGGGTGGCGTTCGGGTGTTCAGAGTGCCGATGTCTACAAGGCCGGCAACTTGGTGGGAAGTCTCGAGCGAATCGACGGTGAGATTGAATTCCGCTATGCAGAGCGGTATTTGGACCCGATAAGAGACAGGGTGGCTTGGACATTGCCGGTCGGTTCCAAGCTCGGAGGCGTTCGTGCAGGTGCGGTGCCGGCATTCTTTGCGGGTCTCCTACCAGAGGGCGAACGATTGGCGGAGCTCTCTCGATCGCTGCGGACAGCCGTCAAGGATGACCTCAGTCTTCTTCTCGCAGTTGGTGCCGATACCCCTGGCGATGTTCAGATTCTTCCTGCCGATGCTGACCCTGTCGCCGCGCCCGCACTCGCAGATGAGGAAACGATCGGCGAGCTCGAGTTCAAGCTGCTGGCTGCACGTGTGGATCGCCATGCTCTGCCGGGTGTGCAATGTAAAGCCAGCGCCGAGCGATCCGTCGCGACGCGGAATGGTTGTGGCAGCAGGTCCTTACTCAAGTTGCCGCAAGCCAGCTATCCGAACCTGATCGAGAATGAATCAGCACACTTGGCGGCGGCACGCATGCTGAAGATTCCCGTTGCCGCCTCAGCTCTCGTGCGCGATGCTTCAGGTATCCAGGGCTTGCTCGTCAGTCGGTTCGACCGTATCAGCTTGGGCGGCGTGTGGCACCGTCTAGCGTTCGAAGACGCCACTCAAGTGCTCGGACTGGAGCCTTCGGCGAAGTATGATGTCGACGCGGTTGCGGTTGTCGAAGCGTTGGCCGGAGTGGTCGGAGCGCCGATGGTCGCCGTTCGGAACCTGTACCTGCAGTTCCTGTTTGCCTGGTTGACCGGTAACAGCGACCTCCACGGTAAGAATCTGGGGGTCCTACGAGACTGCGATGGGCGCTGGGGCGTAGCACCGATGTACGACATCCCCTGCACGCTGATCTACGGGGACGATTCGATGGCACTTCCCATCTGCGGCCGGGTCGAGGGCTTGCGGGCGAGGCACTGGAGTGAATTCGCTGTCGAGATCGGGTTGTCGGCCAAAGCCGCAGCTTCGGCGCAGCGAGTGGCCTTGCGGGCGGCTGGCTCGGTCGATGTCGAGTGTTTGCCGTTCGCTGGATCGCCGAAGAACCGGACTATCCGCGAGCTGAAGGCGCGGCGGGCCGAGCTGGAGCGTTCTTTCGAAACGCGGTGAGCGACACGCACGGACGACCGGTTGGCTCCGAGGTGAGGAGACAACCAGTCGACTGTGGTGTGACTAGCGCTCGATGATCGCGACCACGCCCTGGCCGCCCGCGGCGCAGATGGAGATCAGCGCGCGACCGGATCCCTTCTCCGCCAGCATCTTCGCGGTCGAGGCCACGATGCGACCGCCGGTGGCGGCGAACGGGTGGCCCGCGGCGAGCGAGGAGCCGTTGACGTTGAGCTTGCTGCGGTCGATCGAGCCAAGCGCGCCGTCCATGCCGAGGCGCTCCTTGCAGTAGGCGTCGGACTCCCACGCGGCCAGCGTGCACAGCACCACGGAGGCGAAGGCCTCGTGGATCTCGTAGTAGTCGAAGTCCTGCAGGGTCAGGCCGTTGCGGGCCAGCAGGCGCGGCACCGCGTAGGTGGGCGCCATCAGCAGGCCGTCGGGGCCGTGGATGTAGTCCACCGAGGCCACCTCGGAGTCCACCAGGTGCGCCAGCACCGGCAGGTTGCGCTGCGCGGCCCACTCGTCACTGGACAGCAGGACCGCCGACGCGCCGTCGGTGAGCGGCGTGGAGTTGCCCGCGGTCATGGTGGCGTCGCCCAGCTTGGTGCCGAACACCGGCTTGAGGGTGGCCAGCTTCTCCACGGTCGAGCCGGGACGCAGGTTGTCGTCGCGGGTCAGGCCGAGGAACGGGGTGATCAGGTCGTCGAAGAAGCCACGGTCGTAGGCGGCGGCCATGTTCTTGTGCGAGAGGTAGGCCAGCTCGTCCTGCGCCTCGCGGGCGATGCCGAACTCCTTGGCGGTGATGGCGGCGTGCTCACCCATCGACAGCCCGGTGCGCGGCTCGGCGTTGCGCGGGATCTCGATGCCCAGCATCGAGGGGCGCAGCTGGCCGACCAGCTTGAGCCGGTCCTTGTTGGTCTTGGCGCGGTTGGCGGTGAGCATCCACTCGCGCATGTCCTCGCTGACGCCGATCGGCGCGTCGGAGGTGGTGTCGGCGCCGCCGCCGATGCCCGACTCGATGCGTCCCATCGCGATCGCGTCACCGACGGTGACTACCGACTGCAGGCCGGTGCCACAGGCGAGCTGCAGGTCGTGGGCCGGGGTGTAGGGCGAGAGCTTGGAGCCGAGCACGCTCTCGCGGATCAGGCTGTGCTCGCCGACGCGCTTGAGCACGGCGCCGCCGACGACCATGCCGAGGCGCTCACCCTGCAGGCCGAACCGGCTGACCAGCCCGTCCAGGGTGGCCGTGAACATGTCCTGGTTCGACGCCTTCGCGTAGGCCTTGTCGGAGCGAGCGAACGGAATACGGTTACCGCCAACGATCGCGACCGGGCGCTGGGTCTTCGCGGTCTTGGCAGCGCTGGCCTTGGCCGTCGCCGAGCGGGCTTTGCTTGTCACTCGAGTTCTCCATGGTCTCGTCGGGTGATCGGTTGTCATCCAACTTACTCTGGAGTAAGTTCGTTGTCGACACCGTACCCGCAAATGTGAGCTCACACGGGGGACACTGGGCGAGCACGGTCACATACACGTCGAGCACAGAGAAGGTAGGAACAGTGGCAGCCAAGAGCAAGGGCGCACCCAACCTCTACGGATCCTTCATCCACTCCGCCCCCGGCGCGTTCCTGGCGAGCAAGCTGGGTCTGCCCCAGCCGGCCGAGCTGCGCCGCTACAAGGCGGGCGAGCCCGCCCTCCCCGGCCCGGTGCTGCTGGGCGGCAAGGGTCGCCTGGCCGAGCCGGTCCGCGCGCTGCTCTCGGCGGACTACACCGTCGCGGACTCGCTCGACTCGGGCACCAAGTACGGCGCCCTGGTGTTCGACGCCACCGGCATCGACTCCATCGACAAGCTCTCGCAGCTGTTCGAATTCTTCCAGCCCGCCATGCGCAACCTCGCACCTTCGGGGCGTGTCGTGGTCCTGGGTTCCACCCCGGAGCTGGTCGGCTCGGTCGACGAGCAGATCGCCCAGCGCGCGCTCGAGGGCTTCAGCCGCTCGGTCGCCAAGGAGCTGCTGCGCGGCGCCACCGGTCAGCTGGTCTACGTGCACCCCGAGGCCGGCGCCGCCGCGACCGGCCTCGAGTCCACCCTGCGCTTCCTGCTCTCGGGCAAGTCGGCCTTCGTCGACGGCCAGGTCATCCGGGTCGGCAAGGCCGAGTCCGTGGCCCCGGCCAGCTGGGACAAGCCGCTCGCGGGCAAGGTCGCCGTCGTCACCGGTGCCGCCCGTGGCATCGGCGCCACCATCGCCGAGGTCTTCGCGCGTGACGGCGCCACCGTCATCGTGGCCGACATCCCCGCCGCGGGCGAGGCCCTGTCCGAGACCGCCAACAAGGTCGGCGCCACCGCCCTTGCCCTCGACGTCACCGCGCCCGACGCGGCCGAGCGCCTCGCCGAGTTCGCCACCGAGCGTTTCGGCGGCATCGACATCGTCGTGCACAACGCGGGCATCACCCGCGACAAGCTGCTCGCCAACATGGACGAGGGCCGCTGGAACTCCGTCATCAACGTCAATCTCGCTGCCCCGCACCGCATCACCTCCGGCCTAGTGGCCAAGGGCGTGCTCAAGGAGGGCGGCCGCGTGATCGACGTATCCTCCATCGCGGGCATCGCGGGCAACCGCGGCCAGACCAACTACGGCGCCTCCAAGGCCGGCGTCATCGGCATGGTCGACGCCGAGGCCCCGCTGCTGTCGGAGAAGGGCATCACCATCAACGCGGTGGCCCCCGGCTTCATCGAGACCGCGATGACCGCCGCCATCCCGCTCGGCACCCGCGAGGCGGGCCGCCTGATGAGCTCGCTGCTGCAGGGCGGCCAGACCGTCGACGTCGCCGAGACCATCGCCTACTTCGCCAGCCCGGCGTCGAACGCGGTGAGCGGCAACGTGGTTCGCGTCTGCGGGCAGAGCCTGATCGGCGCCTGATGACCCAGACGATCACCCTCACCGAGGTTCCGAAGAACGGCGGGCTGTACGCGAAGGCGGCGCTGGGCGCCGTCCCGCTGCCCGGCCCGCTCTCGGGTCGCAAGCCGGCCCTGCCCGACCGCCGCGTCGTCCTCGACGGCTTCCAGGTCGACCCCGATCACCTGGCCGCGTACTGCCACGCGACCGGTCTGCGTTTCAGCGACACCTTGCCGCTGACGTACCCGTTCATCCTGTCGTTCCCGCTGATGATGGAACTGCTGGTGGCGCGGGACTTCCCGTTCACCGCGGTGGGTTCGGTGCACCTCGGCAACGTCATCGAGCGCACGCGGGAGATCTCGGTCGCCGAGCCGCTCGATTTCACCGCCCACATCGAGAACCTCCGGGAACACCCGAAGGGTCTGCTGATCGACGCGGTGACCGAGATCCGCGTCGGCCGCGAACTCGTGTGGCGCCAGGTCTCGACCATGCTGCACCAGCAGCGCACGTCGCTGTCCGGCGGTCCGAAGTCCGAGCCGCCGGCGGAGGAAGTGCCGCCGCCCCCGCTGCGCGTGCAGCGCGTCGATCAGAAGATGATCAACCGCTACGCCGCCGCGTCCGGCGACCGCAACCCGATCCACGTCTCCGGTCTCGGCGCCAAGGCGATGGGTTTCCCGAAGACCATCGCCCACGGCATGTGGTCGGCCGCGAACATCCTCAGCACCATCGAAGGTCGCGTCCCCGAAAAGACCACGTACTCGGTCAAATTCGGCAAGCCGGTCTTCCTGCCCTCCTCGGTCAACATCTACGCCGACCAGGTAGACACCGGCTGGGACCTCTCCATGCTCCACCCCAAAAAGGGCTACCCCCACCTCACCGCGACTTTGCGCTGAGTTCCCGGGACCCAAACGGGCCGCACATTCGCACCGGATGTGCGGCCCGTTCTCTTCGCCGTCCCCGATCGGTTCTTGCGAATCAGTTGTTACGTGAATTCGCTGTGAGATTACTCATTTTCGTAAACCAGATTCGCTATTCGATTGCTGCTCAGCATGATTCGCCATCAATTGGTCTACTGACCGGTGCTTTCTTCTCCGAGCTAAGAAATTGCCTCATGCGATCTGGGCGGGTGATCCGGTATTGCCGCGACGTCAATACGCCGCCCCGGAAATTCCGGCTACCCACCGGCATCTGAACAGCCCGCTGCCCCGACTTCCGCGCATTCCCGTCCCCGCAAACGCATGTTAGAACTGCTGTGCCGAGTCTGCGGGGCTGGCAAACCGGGGATCTCGAAGCCCCGATCGGGCGGGCGATTGTGCGGCCGCCCAGCGCATTTCACCTGATGAACCGTTGGCTCGAAGTGGTGTGGAGGAAGCGTTGTGAAGAAGACGATTGCTATCGCGATGACGACAGCGGCCTGGTCCCTGCTGGTGGTACCCGGCGTGGCCGGCGCCGACACCGGCAGCGCCTCGACCGGCAGCGGTGTGATCGACACCGGCAGTGGCATTCTCGGCGACCTACTCGACACCGGGAGCGGCCTACTCGGCGGCAGCTCCGGCGGTTCCTCGGAAAGCGTGCAGCCCTGCAACAGTTCCACGAAATCCGGCGGCGCCGGCGTCACCACCACCGTGCATCAGCTCGGCGTCGCGGGCCCCACCTCCTTCGTCCTGTCCTACGAAACCCTGAATATCCCCGACCGAATCCAGGTCTTCTACGAAGGCGGCCAAGTGCTCGACACCGGCTACGTCGGCGACAATCTCAACCAGGGCACCGGCTCCGTCGCCGTCTCCCTCCCCGGCGGTACCGCGACGACGGTGACCGTCCGCGTCAGCGGCCCGGACGACACGCAGTGGGAGTACACGGTCAACTGCCCGTCGTAGCGGGCGCGAAAACTGCGCGAGTTCGAGCCGACGCCCCCCGGGCATCGCCATCGGGACTTTGCGCTGGTCGCAGGGGAATTCGACGGGCCGCACAGCCGAAAGGGTGTGCGGCCCGTAGTATTTTGTGAACAGCGTTGCGGCGCAATCGTTCATGGTCTGTCACTTGTTACAGTGAGATCAATCATGGCATGAGCCGGGGGATAGCTGGGTATTACTGAAGGTTAGCCGTCGGGATGCTACTCGCCATTTTCGAAACACTCCTTGTTCGCATTGTTTTGTCGGTCGTTGTATCGATTGCACAGCGGAAACAATTCTCCGCCATCGAATTGGTTGCGGCATGAATTCCCGCTACTCGAGTAATCGATCTGAAACCCTCGCTACGAGCCGATTGCCGGCCTCGCCGACAGCAACATCGTGGCATCCCTACAGTGTGTGCCCCGAAAACCACGGGCTGGGGCCATCGATCGGCACCGTGTTAGAACTTCGTGGACCGGCGATGACGTCGGCATTCATGCTTTCAATCGAGGGGTTCCAGTTTCATGAAGAAGTTCCGCACGCTCGGGTTCGGCATCGTCGTCGCGGCGGGTCTGGCAATGTTCGGTACCGGTGTGGCAACCGCTGAGGAGACCACCCCCGACACCGGCTCGGCCACCCTGCTGGAATCCCTGAGCTCCGGTTCCGCCGGCACCGAGGCCACCGACAAGGCCAAGGTGAAGGCCATCGACGAGACCGACCCCGAAGCCGACACCGGCTCCGCCACCGGCCTCGCCGCCCTCCTCGAAGCCCTGACCACCGGCTCCGCCGGCGCCGAAGAGCCCGCCACCGACGCCGACGCCATCAACGAGGAAGAGCCCGTCGAGACCGGCTCCGCCGAGGGCCTGGCCGCCGTCCTGCAGGGCCTGCTCACCGGCTCCGCCGGTGCCGAAGAGCCGGACACCGAACCGACCGAGTGATCTCACCCACACACGACGAATGCCCCACCTCTTCAGGTGGGGCATTCGTCGTTTTCAGCTCGTGGCGGATCAATTGCGCCGAGCAGCCCGAATTCCATTCACGTAGGCCGCGACGATCCGCAGATCGCCCTCCGACAGCCCGGAGAGGTCGACGATTCCATTCGCGGGCGGCGCCGCGGGTTCCGCCGCCTCGACCGGATCGAGTCCGGCCTGCTGCAACAAGGGCTCGGCATCGAGGCCCACCGCCGCTGCCATCGCCTGCAGAGTCTCGGCGGTGGTGCTGGCGGGCACCTTGCGACCCCGCTTGTACTGGGTTCCGTTCTCCACCTGCGTCCACAGACTGGTGCTGATTCGTGCTGCCTTGGCGGCGCGGTCCATCGACATCTCGCGCTCCTTGCGAGCAAGCCGCAGGGTGGCGCTGACCTCGGGCGGGACCACCGCGCTCCGTTGTCTCACCATGCACTCAGGGTAGCAGATTGTTTGCACTGATGCATGAAGTGCATGCACCGCTGAGCTGCGAACTTGCGAATAGCGCCAGGTCGATGATTGTCAATCCTAACAGCATGTAGCGAATTGGTTTGTTGCGATGGGTAACTGGGTATGCGGATCTGTCGCCCCGCTTGACAGGCGCGTTCCAACAACGTTGCATACAACGAGTGTTGGATTGTGGGTCTCATCGGGAGTCGCTTCCTGACACCGCCCAGGCGCGCATCCATCTCCGGCCGCGCAACGCCGGGGTGCGACCTGGGCCGTGGGGCCCGCTCTCGACTGAAGGGGAAAAGTACATGGCCACAGGCGATGCCGTTACGGCGTCGAACCGCGCGCGGGAGGATTCGTGCGGTGTGACCCCGCTGGACAGATGGGTGGACGACACGCATCTGTACCTGGATCGGACTGTTGCCAGGGAGCTGGCGCGCACACTCGGCGACATTCCCGACCTGGCGGAGGATTTGGCGGATGCGCGGACGCGTCAGACCCGATTCGGTGCTGTGGACTACCGCACGCGCGACGGGGCACGGGAGCAGCGACTCCCGTTCAACCCAGCGGCAGCGCGCGCGGAGGACGATCTGCAAGCCGTGCTGGTGTCCTGGATTCGGTTGGTCTGCGAAGAACGCGCCATCGCGTACGGCGGTGACGTGAGTATCGCCGGCATGGCGGAGTGGCTGCAGCGCAACATCATTGCCTTGGCGATGACGGAGGGTGTTGAGGCCGCTCCCGGCGAGATCGCGGCCGCAGTGGCGGCCGCCGAGGCGGTCGTATGCCCGCCCGTCGGTGCGAACGCCGTCGACGCGGATCTCGTGGCGCGCGCAAGGGCCGTCCGGCTCAACGCCGCTGGGATCGGCAAGCTGGCCGAGCAACTCGGCGATGAGTACCGCGGTCTGACGGTGCGGCGCATGCGAACGCTGCGTGCGGCCGGGCTGATTCGACCGGTCCCCGGACCTTGGTCGCGCGACTGGCCCGAACTGTACGTCGTTGGTGAGGTTTTGGACGCACACCTCGCCTTGCCGACGCGCAGACGAACAACAGATGCATAGTGAACAGATAGACCCAGCGGGGCGTCGGCACGGTGTTGCCGGCGCCTCGCTGGCGTAGTGCCTGCACATCTCGATCCGATCTCGCGACCGTCGTCAAAACGCTTAGGCCATAGCAGATTGCAGTGGTGAACCCACAGGGGCAGCGGACGTTGCAGGTGCTTCTACCTGCAATTTCAGGCAGATCCATAGGGGGAGTTGACAATCCGTGAGCGACGGGGCAAACTAGTCGCAGCGGGAATTCGTATGCCCAAAAGTAGATTGGGACAACAGAACTCGCTCTTTCCGAACGCCTCCCCCTCAGGTCCTGATCGAGGCCACGTCCCCGTCGACGTTAGAATGGGACGCGTGCTCTCAACCGAGAGCCTCCTGTATTTCGGCTGCTGGGTGAGGTCTTCTTGTGTCAGGTGCATACGATGCGTTCACGCCCGACGACTCGGGCAAGCCCACAGAAGAACGGTCTGTCCACGACAGTGGTGGGACGGTACGGCGTGGGGACGAATCAATCGCGTCGCGGTGGGACCGGTCCGGGCACATCGACCTCTCCGAAATCTGCGTAGAAGACCTGCAAGTCGTCGCCGGTGCTGTCGAACGCTGGCGGTCGTTGCGACCGGCGCGTACGGCGGGCCGCCACTCAGCTCGGTGACCTGATTCCCGCGCTGTCCAGGTGGTGACGGTGCGGCTGGGTCGAGATCGGTGCCGAGACGTGAGAGTTGTGGTTCCCATGGGTGTTGAAGGTGAGTCGGAGTCCGCGAGGTACGACCGACAAGATATCGCGGTGCAGCGCAACGGGTTCAATGCCCAGGAAGTGGCTTTCAGCCAAGGGATCCGGGTGGATTCGGCCGTGGTGTACGACTTCGTGTCCTATTGGTCGGTCGCCGATCGTGCTGTGTTGATCCAAGCGGACCTGTCCGGTCATGTGCGGAACGAAGTCATCGCGCACTCGGTCGCACACATCGAGATGGCCGAGTCACCGGAGCTGGCCGCCGCACTGGACGGCGAGCGCTGGCGTGGCCGTATCGAGATGCAGGTCCACGATGTCGTAGCGCATCGGCTGATCCCGGTGGGCAGCTTGCGGGACGCGCTGGAGATCGCCAACAACCTGGCCGACGTAGCGGCCATCCTCGGCGTCACCGAGTTCCTCCTCGGCTGGCGCCTGCAACATCTGGCGAACGACGAATTCGCCGTGATCCCGGTACACCTGCTCAACCGCCTCGGGTGGCTTCCCGGCATGACCACCCCTTACCCCTACCGCTGTCTGTGGCCGGCAGCGAGTTCGGGGGAGATGTTGCGCCAGCTGGCTCCTGGCCGACATCACCGATAGCCGGTTCAGGCCACCACACCGCGCCCTCGATTCCGTACTCGGATCGAGGGCTTTGTCATAGGCGCGTCAGCGCCGACCAACCAGCTCATGCGGCAGGCCCCCGGACAACAAGCGTGATCCAGCGGGTTCAGAGCCCGCCGCATGCCCGCCCCTGACGCGCCCGTCTCCCACAGTGGATCTGTGGTCGCAGGCGTTGTCGCAGCGCAGGGGCGAATCGGTCCCGCTCCGGACACATGCGTCGTCCGGAGCGGGACCTCCCCTTTCCAGAGAGGTATCAACATGTCCCTGTGGTCTCCGAAAGGTCGGCCGAGCCAGGACGCCCGCACCATCGATGTCCTTGTGGTCGGCGGCACCTGGAATCCGGGTGGTGACGGCGTCACGGGCGCATTCATCGATGCGCTGAACCGATCGATGTTCACCCCGCGGATGGTCGCCTATCCCGCCGACTACGGCACCTATGTGAGCTACGCCGAAAGCGTCGCCGAAGGCAAACGGGCACTGCTCGCCGCGATCGACAGAACGCCCAATCCGGTGGTACTAGCCGGCTACTCGCAGGGTGCGGCCGTTGCGGGCGACGTGGCAGCGGAGATCGGACGCGGTGAACATCCCGGCCGCGAGGTGATCGCGTGCGCCCTGATCGCGGATCCGCGGCGACCCGCCGGTCAGTACCTCGGCGAGGTCGACCCCGGCGGCTACGGCGTGGTGGGTGAACGGCCGATCGAAGGTGTTCCGGCGTATTGGGCAGCGGCTCCCGGTGATCCCATCACCGCGCTTCCCGCCGGCAATCCGTTGCGGACCATCGCCGACCTGAGTGCATTCTTCAGCTTCGCGAGTCCGCATGCGGCTGTCCGCTGGGCGCAGCGGATGCTCGACACTGCGACCCGAAACCAGTTGCAGCGCTGGTGGTCCCCGGCGAATTGGCGTCAGTGGTCAGGTGCCGTCGCCTATGCCCGCGGATATCTGTTCGACGGCAGGCACACCACCGACTACGTGCGCCACGGACATGCCCGCGCTCTGGCTCAGGCGCTGAACCGCGATGTCGCCGAGGGTCGGATCTGATCGCCGCGCTCGCGCTCGAACTTCTGGAAAGGAACTCATCATGCGAATCAGCAAGGTGCCGGAGCCCGCGCTGATCCGGTCGGTACTCGTCGCGGTGACCGGTGTGGTCGCGTACCTCATCGGCCGTGAAGTCGACACAGCGTGGGTGGAAACCCTGCTCACCCTCTACGGTTTGGCCACGCCGGTGATCGCCGGAGCGATCATCAGGCCCGCGGTGACGCCGCTGACCGGATCGGCGGGTGAAGCACGTGGCGTCGTGGTTGAGCCCTGAGTTCGTCCAGGCCACAGGAGTCGCCGTCGCCACGGTGATCGGCGCGGTGACCGCGTGGCAGGCCCGAGAAGTCGCCAAACTTCGTGAACGTGTGGTCGCGCTCGAGGAGCAAGCCGCTGACGACAAGCTGCGATTCCGCGACGCGATCCGCCTGATCCGCGCACTGCAGCGGCACATCGACGAACTGCTCGGTTTCCTGCGACTGCACGTCCCCGGTCAGGAACCACCGGTGGCGCAATACAAGATCCCGGTCACCCTCCAAGAAGAAATCTGACGGAGCCACCAGGCTCCGGTCCTGAAACCGCATGCGGCACGCCCCCGGAGAACACTCGATACGGTGCGGGATTCGAGCCCGCCGCATGCCGCGCCCCTGATGCGCCCGTCTCCCGTAGGTGGTCTGCGGTCGAGATGCCGTCGCTGCGTCAGGTGCGCACGTCCCGCCCTCGGCACTTCCCCCTCATCGGCGAGGGCGGGACCACAAACCTTCACCCTGACAAGGAGAAAGTCCATGACCTGGACAGGAGACCCGGTGTGGCTCGCCGATGTGCTGCGCGACGCCGGGCTGGACGTCATCGAACACGAGGGCTGGCGCGACCGCGGCCACGGCGACTTCCGTGACCTCCGAGGAGTCCTCTGCCACCACACCGCCGGCGGCGGCAAGAACGACTGGCGCATCGTCCAGGACGGCCGCGCCGACCTCCCCGGCCCGCTCGCCCAGCTCGTCCTCGAACGCGACGGCACCTACCGCGTGATAGCGGCGGGTGTCTGCTGGCACGCGGGCCGCGGCTCCTGGCCCGGCTGGCCCACCGACAACGCCAACTACCACGTGATCGGCATCGAAGCCGTCTCCCGAGGCGACGGAACCGACTGGACCCCAGCACAACTCAACGCCTACAAGCGCGGCTGCGCGGCCATCCTGGCCCGCATCGGCCGCTCCGCCGAGGACTGCGTGGCCCACCGCGAGTACTCGCACGAAGGAAAAATCGACCCCGCCGGTATCGACATGGACGAATTCCGCCGTGACGTACAGGCCTTCATCGACGGAGAGGACGCTCCGATGAGCGCATCCGAAGTAGCCCAGATCCAAGACTTCATCACCGCCTTCTGCGGCCCGATCGGCAGCGACGTCAAAGACATCCGCGAACAGCTGTGCGGTAGCCAACAGCGTGATGTGGGCATGTTCGGCGGCTGGGAACAGCTCGACGGCCAGACCGTCGTCGATGCCCTGGCCGACATTCTGGACCGCCTGAAGGCTCTCGAAACACCCCGCGCCTGACGCGCCAGCCCATCACGTCGATGGGAGGAGGTGATTTCCATGCTCCCTGTCGTACTCGAACTGCTCGAGCTCGCACTGCTGCTCGCCCCGGTAGTCCTGCCGCTGCTCGGCCTCTAACTGAACACCATCCCATCCCCCAAGCCCGGCCCGTCGGCCTGGGCTTTTCTCATGCCCAAGCTCGGGAGGCACAACCTATGTCCGGCAAGGAAATCATCGGCTCGGTCGACTTCAGCACCACTGCTACGTCGTCCACCGAATACGTACAAACCGAATCCGGTCAACTGGTCACTCCCGAGTTCTTGGCGCTCCTGCAGCAAACCCTGTCCGGCAAGCTCCCCGAGCCGGACCACACCGATGAGCTCGACCCGCAGGTTCGCCTGCTGGCCGAAGAACTCTCGGTCATCCACCTCCCGGAATGGAAGAGCGCGGTCGGCCGCAAACTTGCCGAACCCACGGTCACCTCGATCAAACAAGCCACCCGTGTCGCCGAATACCTGGTCAAGCGCGGCGTGCGCGTCCACCCCGAACTCGAGGAGATCAGGTGGGTCCCCACTCCCGCCGGCGTCCCCGGCGCCTTCGACACCGGCACCCACGTCACCCCCGACGCCGAAGGCAACTGGCCGACTCCTGACGTCGAGGAGTTCTACGACTTCGACGAGATCTCGGTGAAGCAGATCGAGGGAAGTGCCTGGCATGCAACGCATCCCCGGGGCATCGCGGTCGAGGGGAAGACCAAGTCGGAGGCGTATGCGGCGATGGTGGCCGAGCTGCGTCGCCGAATCGACGATGCGTCGGCGGCTTCACGGTGAGCGTCGCCGCCGATTGGGTGAATGCTGGTGCGGCTTGGCGTGCATCACTGACACCGATCGGAGTCAAATCAGCAAGCGCCCGGTCTGATCAACCCCGGGTGATCAACGTCGAGGGCCTGACCCCAGCCGCGGCCGCGCGAGCGTACAACCGGGTCCTCGCGCAACGGGACCTGAACAACCAAGCGGTCGACATCGCAAGGCCGGCGACGGGTTTCGTCAACGACCAAGGCCCATCCGTTGGCACTCCCGGTGCTCCGGTGCAGGTCGCGGATCCGATCGCCGACGAGCCCAAAATCGACTACGGCGGGCACAACTACGCCGGTGGTATGCCACCGCCGAAACCACGGCCGGAGGTTCCAGCCCAAACCACTCCGCCTCCCGCGGTCACGCAGCCGCAACAGTCGACGACTCCTCCGCCTCCGACCGGCGCCCAGACCGGCGAGGTCCCTGCGGAATCCTCGCCGACTCCCGTACAGCCGTCGGATCCGAAAAGCACCAGTCCGCTCTTCGACCGTCCCGATATTTCCGGGAAGAAGGAAGGAGATCGCTGGACCGAAATACGCGACGGATTCACTCACACATACACGATCCCGGTAGGCAATGGGAACAAGAGCGTCGACCATGAAATAAGCCGCGATGGCGTCCTTATCGGGACATCCCGAGTGGCGTACGGCGAGAACGGAGGCGCGCAGCAATGGGTTGACGTCGTCGGCAGTGCTTCCCTCTATGCGGAGCAGGAAAGTTCGGCATCGAATCAGTATACGCAAGTGTTTAATGCCGGTACTTCTACTGCCGGCAACCCTGACAGCATCTTCGGAACCCTTCCAGATCTAGCGACGACCTTTCCCCTTGTAGAGAATAGGGTAGTTGTAGGTAGCCTCCAGTCGGTCGAAATACCTGGTAGCGGACCTGGCCTCTACGGGAACAAATATGTCGATCATCATGGCAATGTTTCTATTTGGCGCACCGGCGAATCTGAACATGGTCCACTCATTACAAACCAGATCGGCAACGTAGATAGTCGCGGTTACGGCTGGTATACCCCATCCCCGGCATATGGTCGTCGATGGGAGATCGCACCCAAGCCCGACGGCACGAGCATCCTCACCAATATTGAGACGACATCGCAGGGCCAGCACTTTACAGTTTGGGACCCGGCCGCAAACACTCGAACAGAGCGCTTTCACTCGTCGACTCCAGGTGTTTCAGGATATTTGCTGTCGCAGCATGCGGACGGTACGAGATCGATAGAGGGCGATGATGGCTCACGGCTGGTAGTAGACGATCTCGGAAGGATCGTATCGTCGCAACCGGCAACCGTGCGGCCCGCCCCAGAGCAGAGTCCCAAGCAGCCCGACATCAAGAGCAACTGGCAGAAGTTCACTGAATTCGCCGATGACATAAGAACGGGATTCGGTTTAGCTTATGACGACACCAAAAGGGGTATTGCAGGCCTCCTGGGGCAGAATGGCAGCCTGAAAGAGGCGTGGCTGGGGCTAGCGACAAGCGGAGTCGGAATCGGCATTGGATTGGCGATTACGGCCATCGATGTCGGAGAAATCGCCATCGGGCGCGGCAGTTGGAGTCGTTTAGGCAACGACGTGCTCGGGACGGGGAACGAGCTGTCGATATTCGCCATCGGGGCCGACTGGACCCAATTCGATAAGGAACCAGGCGAAACCATCGGCCGCGCGCTATTCGGCACGATGCTGCTATTCGGCCCCAAGGTGCTAAACAACGCCGCAGGAAAGCTACCGCCCCCGGCCGCGGTGAGCACCGCGATCAACAACGCAACTACTGCGTTCGGAAGAAGCGGCCTGTCGCTTGGTGACCCAGCCCTCGCGGCAACTAACGGCATCAGTTTCCCAGGTGCAGCTCGTACGGTGGGTCCCGCGAGCTTCGCTTCAGATACCGGGAGGGCATCGGCAGGCAGCGGTCTCCCCCGTGCATCGGGATCCGGACCGAACACGGCTACTCCTGCGACACCGACGCGCCATAACTCGAATGCGGCACCTCTTCTGCCGGCGGAAGCCGCAAATGCCGGAGCCCGGCATACTGCTGACCAGCCAACTACTGAACCGCTAGAGCATTCTGACCTCACTGATTCCCGGAACGCGGCGGATTCGCGGCGCAGTCAGTCTATGGATTCGTCACCGCTTATCAGCGGTGGCTCTCCATGGGAGCTGCATCTAGGTGTATCAATCGAACAACTTCGGCAGATGGCGCCCGAACGAATCAATGAGTTCCAGGTCCGCCGTGCTAATGTTGATCCAGGGTATCATGCCAATTTCTATAATTCGCTCGGCTATCGGAAGAGCCTTTACGCAAGCGACGATACGGGGCTGGTGCCGCCGCAGATCAAACAGAATTCATCTGGTAAGTGGATTGCCGCCAGCGATGTTCCCGAACCGACTCGCCCGCGATACAGGGACGACGAGGACGTCGATATGCGATTCAGTAGACTCAAGGACGTCGATAACCCAATGGGCGACCTGTCTCCGTCTGAGAGGGCTACCTTGAATGGGTTCGCCTTGGTCCGAATGGAGTCGATTCGGGCGGTCCCGGGATCAAAGGATGCCCCGGGATATGTGGCAGCACAAGATAGGATGACGAAGACCGCTGAACGATATGGAGACGAGGTTCTACGGCGTCATGCAGTGCCTATCAACTTTCCGCACGCAAAACATATTGAACTGCATGGTCCAAGTAACGGAAAGGATAGATTTGACCGGCTGTGGTATGACCTGAGCTCGGATTTCTATATTGTTGGCGAGGCCAAGTCTCAGGTCTCTACTGGTTTGGGGAGCCGGACGCTCCCGACAGGAGAGAAGGTATCTCAAGGTACGTTGGGCTACTTTCTTGACATTCTCAGAATGATGGATTCTCGCGGAAGTACTTGGAAGAGCGAAGCATGGCTGGCAGGTGAACTGCGCAAGGCGCTGAAAGAAGAGCGGGTTTGGTATGGTGTCGTGTACGGTAGGCCGGGCATTGGTGGTGTTCACGATGGGTACAAGATGCGCCGGTTTGATATCAGAGAATGAGGTGCCGTGATTATTGAACGCCCAGTCGTTAACCAAGAGTACCTAGCTGATCGCCTCGCCGTCCTTGATGTAGAGGTTCGTGAGTGTCGCGCGGAATCGGTGAGTAATGTACGAGCAGCGAAACTGTTGCCTGATCTAGCACTGTCCCGCCTGTATCACTTACTTGCGTGCGTTCCACCCAACTGGCATTATGTCGAAAATGCGGCAGTTGAGATTTTGGATGCGTATGAGGTGCTTATGCACCTTGTTCAGTCGCGCCGCGGTTTCGAGGACGGCGGAAAAGGAACCGGCGTAGCTGGTTTTGTCGATCGAATTGAGCTTGGTCGCCCCCGCCGCGCCTCCATGACTGTTTCCGACTTTTTCGCAGCCTTCTGGACTGCTGTGGTATTGGGTGACTCAAGGCGGCTGAGGTTGCTGGCGGAGGCTCCTCGTGACGTGTTTGTGACTGCGGGTGTAGAAGTGGACGAATTTCTCTTCAAATGGATGGAAACGCTTCAATGCTATCGCCGTAAAGATAGGCGGTGGGTGCAATTGTTGGCTGATTCGATCTATCTCTCCGATCCGGCACGCGTTGAAGTTGCGTCGGATGATTCCCTGCATTATGTTCTGTATCCGCCAATCAAGTTGTTCTACACGCTCGCCGCAGGTACGGAGGCAGAGTTCAATTTCGAGCTTGAGGATGCGCTCGTGCGACACCATTACTATTGGACATCCGAAAATGGGCGGGACTCCGTTCCGCAAGGTTGGGCTTCGCTTCCTTTGACCGCTATTTCATGCATGGCGCTCAACAAGGGCTATAGGATAGTTCCTGAATCGTTGTACCTACCATTGAAGATGGGCCTCGAAGGGGCGTAGAGAAGACAACTGATTTCTGGGTGTAACCATGCATCGCGCAGGTTGCAGTTGTGAGCTCTGTTCCGGATACGCGCTCGATTGGTTGCCAACCAATCGAGCGCGTATTGTTTGCGCCTCGCAATCGCTATTTCTCCTAAAGGCTTAATGATGAATGAGCAGATACAATTTCCTGACATCGCACAAACTTTGGTCAATTATCTAGCGGCGCAACTTGCCGCGGTTTCCGATTCCGCGACTGTGGTCACGATAATTCCCGACCCTCGCCCGCCTCGCTTGGTCCGAGTGACCAGAAACGACCGAAAAGCCCGAGTCGACGTCGAGGAACGGGGAGGGCGCCGAAGCGCCCACCTGATCCTGGATCGTCCTCGCGTCGTTCTCGAATGCACCGACGACGCCGGCGGAGCGGCAACCCTTGCCGCCCTTGTGCGTTCGATCCTGAGTGCAGCCGCCCCCGGCTATCTGGGCACCGTCTGGTGCGACCAGGTAGAGGACGCCGGCATGGAGAACGACTCCGATCCGGCGACCGCCGCTCCGCGGTACACACTGGTCGCCGACCTGATTGTGCGAGGCACCGTCCTCGCCTGACTCCCTACGGAGTCGAACAACTGAAGTACCAATCCCGAGGGCCTGCGCAACAATCCCAAGGGAGTAAACACAATGGCTCTGCCTTCCAGCAACTACATCGGCGCCGGTACCCCGAACCTGGCCGTTTCCGGCGGTGTCCTGGTGGCCCCGCTCAACACCACCCTGCCGACCACCGCGGCCGGCACCATCGCTCCCGCCTTCAAGGCGCTGGGCTACGTTTCCGAGGACGGCATCGAGTCGCTCGGCGAGCGCAAGGTGGAGACCGTCAAGGACTGGAACGCCGATATCATCGCCCAGCTGCAGACCGAGCACTCGGTTCGCTTCGGCCTCACCCTGTACGCGGTGTGGGACCAGGACGTGCTCAGCGAGATCTTCGGTGAGAACAACGTGACCGCCACCGCGGCCACCACCACCTCCGGCAAGCTGATCAATGTCAAGGAAACCGGCATGGTGCTGCCGCGTCGCTCGTGGATCTTCGATATGAAGACCGAGGACAAGAAGCTGCGCATCGTGCTGCCGAACGCCAAGATCTCCTCGATCACCGAGAAGAAGTTCGTGTCGAACGAACTGGCCGGTTTCACCATCAATGTCGAGGCCTTCAAGGACGACACCGGCGTCAAGGCCTACCGCTACCTCGACGACGGCATCAAGACTGCCTGATCCTCACTAGACCCCCAACGGCGGCGGGTTACACACCTATGCGCAGGCCCGCCCGCCGCCGCTGGGCCCCAATTTCGTACCTATCGCATCTCAACATCGAAAGGGTCTGCTACCCATGACTTCTCCCGCGACCGCAGGCAAGTACGCCCAGCCCGCACCCGTGAAAGACGACTTCACCTATACGGTCGACGGCACCGACATCGTGCTTCCGTCGCTGTCCTACCTCAAGCCCGGCCTGGTGCGCCGGATCCGGCGCCTCGGCGATGTCGATGCGATGTATACCCTGCTCGAACTGAGCCTCACGGTCGACGCGCTCGACGCGCTCGACGAGATGGAGCCCGACGCCTACCATGCGTTCCTCGAGGCATGGCGCGCGCACTCGGGGCTGAGCCTGGGGGAATCCTAGGCCTCGATGCTCTCCTCGAAGAGCATGGCGAGGCAATCGAATTCGATCTGATCGCTCTGGGTCTGCGCAGGCGGATGCTCGGCACCGCGGAGCTCGGCTGGGCCGAGCTCCGGGTGATCGTGAAGCACCTGCCGACAGATTCGGCGCTGCATCGCGCCATGTACCCGGAAGCCAGTCGCTGGCAGGTCGCAGAGCACCTCCTGGCCGAAGTGGCCGACAGCCTCCGCTGGTTGATGTGGGCGCGCACCGACGATGGTCGCCGCGGGCGTAACCGACCTGAGCCGATAGCTCGGCCGGGCCTGCGGTCCGATCGCGAAAGAGTCGGCACTGCAACGGAACTCGATCAGATGAACGACTTCCTCGGTTGGTCCGGCTAGGTGGCTGCGGTCCCGGAGCGGTCGAACGCAGAAAGTGGATACCAATTGTGAAGAAGAAACGCCCAACGGCGATGACCTTGCCGGACGTTCTCGCGATGACCACGAGCGGCCAGCCGACTCCGGGAAAGCGGGTCAGGTTGCCCAGTGGAGCAATCCGGGAGCGCGGCTCCGGTGCCGCGACCATCACCCTCGCGGACGAGGACCCGATCACGCTCGGCGAGGATGGCCGTATCCCACCCAACGCGCTGATCGGGTCAGGCGTCTTCGGCCTGCTCGACAGTGTGCTCGCCGATGTACTCGGCACACAGCCAGGCGCGATCGCCGAACGCGTGGCCGGGCAAGCCATGGATCTGCTTCGTCCCGACGGCGACGCCGCCGACAGCAAGACGCGGCTGGTCAAGTTCTCCTCGAGAACAACTCTGCTCAACCCAGCGAAGCCCGCTGCCGACCACGCCGTGGTGGATTCCGACGTAGCGGCCTACGCGCACGGTGGAACCGTGCACGGTCCCGGCACCGGGACCAGCGACTCGATCCTGGCGCGGTTGTCCAGAGGCGAGTTCGTGGTCAACGCTGCCGCGACGGCCAACGCGTTGCCGTTGTTGGAAGCGATCAACGCGGGCTGGGTGCCGTCGCCGGGCTATCTGGCCGGCATGCTGCCCGGTTTCGCCACAGGCGGACTGGTCGGCGACTCCGCGGCGGGTGATCCGGAGCGTTGGCGGACGCTGCTCGGCACTGGCTTGGCTGCCGATGTGGTCGGCGGCGTCGCGGGCGCGGCGCTGGATGCCGCCGGCGCCGCCGGTGCGGCACTCGGCGGAGCACTCGCGCCGATCTTCGGTACGGGTGGTGCCTACAGCCGCCGGACGAACGATCCGGTGAAAGTCGATCTCGGACAGCAAGGCTCGGTGTTCGCCGAGAACGGCCCCGCGATGTCTGCGCGGCTGCAGGTAGAACCGCAGGGCGTGATGAATGTGGCGCCGGCGTTCGCCGATCCGTCCACTACCTCCGCCAACGGGTCCGCCGCGCCGCTGATGGCGCTGTCGGATGCTCTGACCGCAGGGATCATGTCCTCGGCCACCGAGGCGGGCGGCCGCGTCGGTTTGGCGTTGGGGAACGCCATCGCCCCTGCTCTCGGTCCTGCCGGGCCGATGGCACCGGTGATCGGTGAGTCACTCGGCGAGGCGCTGGGTTCGCGTTTCGGTGGCGGATTCACGGCCGCCATGTCGCTGAAGACCGAAATCGGGCCGACGGGTGCGCCGACGTTCACCGATGGTGGCGCAGGCGGAGCCGTCGCACCCGGAGGCGCCGCACCCGCCGGAGCCACGTCATGGGACGGTGTGGGTGGTGGGACCACAACCGGCGGTGGCGTCACCACTACCGGGGGTGGGGGCAGCAGCGTTGTCGTGAGCGGTGGCAATGAAGGCACTGGCGGCGGCACCTGGGTCTGGTATCCGGGAGGGGGCGCGACCGCGACCGAGACCGGTCCAGCTACCACCCCGCGCACACCGGCTCTCAGCGGCAAGTCGCTCGTCGACGAGAAATACTGGACCACCTACAGCGGTGCCGACAGTATCGACCGAGGTGCCGTCGCCGGCAGTTCGTTGGCGAACAAGCTGGCCGAATCCTTCGGCCTCAGTGGCAACCCGGCTGTCAGCGACTTCGGCGCCGACCTCGGTGCGCTGGCGGGTGCGCTGAACATCCCGCAGATCACCTCCGCGCTCGGCGTCGACAGTCCGCTGCTGGCTCAGCTGGGTATCGATCCCGAGGGCTCGTATCTCGTTCCTGGTGAGCAGCAAAAGCAATTCCAGATGAGCGAAGCCGACAACCTGACCGCGGGTATCCAGGGATTCCTCTCCGGTGCTTCCTCCGGCGGGTTGGTCAAGGGTATCACCGGCGCCGCGAAGGGCGTCGCGGAAACCGCTGCTGGTCAGCTCGGCAACTTTATCGGCGCGGGGATCGGCACCGCGATCGCCGGCCCGGCGGGTGCGGCCGTCGGCGGTGTTCTCGGCTCGCTGGTCGGCTCCATCGGGGCGGGCAAGACGGTCGATCTCGTGGCCAAGCCCATCGAATGGGTGGCGAGCACGGCCAAGGAACTCGTCGGCACCGGCTTCGGCCTGACCGACCTGGCCGAAGGAGTCGGTGGGCACACCGCCCGCGGCGACATCTTCAACTTCAACGGTATGGATCCCAAGAGCGTCGCGATGTCGATCGCCCGTGTCCAGCGCCGTCAATCGTTTGCTCAGCAACGCGGAGGAGGGCTCGGGCGATGACCCACCAACTGCTCACTACCCAGGACACCAAGATCGTGGTCTGGGATATCAACGGCCGCGTCTGGCACATGGCAGGTCCCAACGCAGGTCGTGAGGGTGTAAGGCTCTCGGCCCAAACAGGTTTCATGTTCGCGCCGGTCCAGTTGCTGACAACCGAGGGTGCCAGGCAGGACGGTGCCACCTTCGCGCGGTCTGTCCGTTGGAAGAAGGAATGGGACTTCCTGGCCATCATCTCCACAGCGACCGGCGCGCGCGAATCCAACCCGGTCCGTGAGTTCCTCGCCGTGCACGACGCGTGGTTCCGTGGCTGGTCCACCGACAAGCCGGTCACTGTCGGCTACTTCACCCGGCATCAGGGCTGGCGGTTCCAGCAGTTCCAGCTCGACGGCGCCCCCGAACCCGCGGGCGACATCGATCCGGCCCGCAACGGTTTCGCCATGTACAAGATTTCGGCGACCGCCATGGATCCGCTCGCGCGTCACTTCGACGAGACGCAGGTCTGGACCAACGCGGCCGGCAGCGGCGAAGGCGTCCTGCGCCTACGCAACGCAGCCGACCAGCCGGCATGGCCGCGCTACACCATGAACGGCCCAGGACGCTGGTCGATCCTCGACCCGATGCCCAGCGACACCGGCCAGCCGCGCATGGTGCAGACCCCGCGCCTGACTGCGGGCCAGACGCTGCGCATCGATACGCATCCACGTCATCGGACAGCTCGGCTCTACACAGAGGGCAGTTCCGTGGTGGTGAATGTGTGGGGTCAGCTCGCAGGTCGTCGCTGGTTGGCATCGCTTGACCCCTGGGCGAGCACCGACATCGTGGTGCGCGTGGACGAAGGTACGACCGAGTCGAGCATCATCGGGGCCGTGACACCGAGGTCGTCCCGGCCACTCTGACCGGCTCTGCCAACTGAACAGCTAGAGCGAGAGAGCCCAACCCCTTTGTGGGGGTTGGGCTCTCTCCTATTCGAAGGAGGTATCGCGATGGCGGTACCAAAGGGGCAGGGGACGTATAACCCTTCTGGGTATCGGCAATGGTCGGACTCGCTGACGCCGGCGGGTGCTGTATCCGGTGCTGCCGGCCCCTCGGCGCCTCGGGTGCACGACGTCAACGGTATGACCGCTGCTTCAGCGGCTCGGACATTCGCACGCCTTCTCGGCGTGCGCAATATGACCGAGCGCGCGACGGACGATGTTCAATCCGCTCAGCCGATCAATGGTCCGGGGCCGATGAAGGTCGACTTCATAGACGGACCGCTGCCGAGTCAGCCGCCTGCGAATGACCACCAGTCCAAGCTGGCAGCTGAACAGGAAAAGCGGCAGCAGGCGCAGGAGCGCGAACAGCAAAAGCCGTCGGCGCCCGCAACCGACCAGCCTCCCGCCGAAGTACCAGGTAACCAGACGCCACCTTCGGTTGCGACCCCACCCCAGGGGTCGCCGGCCCCTGCGGTCCCCGTCGAGGAGCATGATCCGCTGCTCGACGCGAAAGGTCCGAACCAGGACGCGCTGCCGATGCCGTCGACCGACGGCCGGGAGGTGGGAAAGACCTGGACGGAAGTGCGCCCGAATGGGCAAGTCGTCGAGTACACGATCCCAGAGGGCAACGGCAAGAACACAGTAGACGCAGTGGTCAAGGACGCTGCCGGAAACGTGCTGTCGACGGCGCGGATCGTTTCGATCGAAGGCACGGCGAACTACATCCGGTGGCAGGACGACGTCGGCGGCGGATCGTCCTACTTCGAGTCGGGTGGACCGAACGGCTTGGGCTACGGCCAGCACTTCGCGCCCGGCACATCCACCTCGGGTATCCCCACCCACGCGTTCGAGACCTCACCCGATGCGTCGAAGTCGCGAACGCTGTCGCTCGACTCGTCCGGCCGCGTAGTCGGTGTCGACATCGGAGTCCGGAACTCGGAGGGCCTTTACGACAACATCCACGTAGACAATTTCGGCAATTCCACGATGTCGTCTACCAGTTTCGGTCCCAGTGGTGAACTTCAGTCCAAATTTACCGGGCAGATGTTCGCGAATCGCTCCGGGTGGATGATCGATGAATTCGACAACCATTGGGAGGGAGAGCCCGACAAGGACGGAAACCAGTCGTGGTTCCGGGTTAAGAACGGTCATACGTACCGGATGAACCACCTCGGTGTGATCACCGATTTCTCGCTCGACAAAGACGGTCGGCCGCGTCTGGACACGATCTTCCCCGATGGTTCACAGACAGTGCAATCGGGCAGGACCACCGTTCACTTCGATGCGAGTGGGAAAGAAGCCTGGAAGAACGAAATTCCCGCTCCCGTGCAGCCTTGGGATGTACGTGCGTGGGAGGGGGCGAAGCGCGGACTAACCGGCCTTGCATCTGTTGTTTCCGATACCGTTGGCGCTCCATTTCACATGATGCAGGACGGCGTCCGAGGTATGTCGTCGATCCGTGTCGACCAATACGGAACATTCCACGTCACTTACGACACCCCGAACAGGTTCGCAAACGCGGGAACGGCAGTAGTCGGCCTGGCCAAGGGCGCTGCCATGCTCTACCTCGCGCTCCCCAAATATGCGGCCATGACGGGCTACGATGCGCTACGCGGATCAGATTTCGTTCGCGGATCCACAACCTATCAGCCACCCAACCGCGAAAATGAGCTGGTCAAAGACCTGACCGGAATTCCGCTCAAGCAGTGGAAAGACGACACAGTCGGTTCGGTTTTCGAATTTGGTTCCGCCACCGCAGCCAGTCTGTTCATATTTAGAAGTGTAGGAATTCGGCCGCGGTGGTCCTCCACGGCATCCGTGCCGATCGAATTTGGATCAGGTATTCGCGCGGCGACTGGCTTCGTTAGCAGGAGCAGAATTGCGGGATCGACGGTTGTGGAAGCAATTGTATCGACGGGCGCAAAATACGGTAGAAACGTACTTGCGCCGCTTCGCAAATTGGTGACCAGTGGGAAATCCAAGGAACACGCGCGCCAGTCCGATACCGGCGAGATATCGGAGGCTCCGAGGATGCCTGGGCGTCCAGGAGGAGTGGCGCCCCGGTCGACGTTGGATGCGGAGCATCATGGCCATACTTCTCGAAACGTTTGGGGCACGCGCGCTCAGATAGTAGGAGCCACGGGATCGACATCCAGAGTCCGACAACGAGCGCTTGAAATAATCTTGAGCTCACCGGATTTCGAGAACTTTAGATTCACGCATATCCCGGTGTACAGCCCGACTGTATACTCTGGGATGGCCCATCGAACGGGAGGAACTCAAATCGGCAAGGATAGGTTCTCCTCGAGATTGGACCTGAGAACAACTATTGTCCACGAAGAGCTGCATCACCGTTGGTATGCGCGGGGGCTGACGAAGCATCACCCCCGTGATGGCAGCGGAACCTCAAAGTTGTTTTATGATACCGTCGAGCGGTATCTCAAGCTCAGGGGATGGTTGTAATGGAGCAGGCTGTTGAGTTCAAGTTGTCGTGTCCCGGCTGCGACCAGGCGGTTGTGGGATGGCAGGGGCAGCAGTTACATGGTGATTCGAATAGAATCCAGTGGTTCTCCGAATGGCAGTGCTCCTCGTGCGGCCTCGTAAGTGACGATTTCGGCGATGGTCCGGGGCCGGACTCGCTTCGCAATGCTCTTATTGACAAATTCGGGGGTGCAGCTATCGCTGTTACCTCTCCCGGTGTGCGCATTGTGGCGATGAAGGAATTGCGAGAATTGCTCGATATTACCCCTGTCATGGCATTGAGTATTTTGACAGGCTCGGATAAATGTAGGTCGATGGTGACGAGGGTGGAATCTGAAGCTGTCGTGCATGCGGTCCGGGGTCTGGGTCATAGTGGCGAGGATATTAAGGTTGTGCGCATTTGCGAGCGGAGCTGAACAGTGAATGTCGACTTGCTACCGACTGAATTGGAGATGTCGGTCGGTTGTATTTCAGTTCGGCGACGGCAGTACTGGGCTCGAGCCTGACGGTCAGATTAGTGTAGATCTGCCAACTCGGGATCCGTGCGCATTTATCGATCCCGACACCTGGTCGAATCAGCAGGCTGTCTGATTGATTCCGGCCATGATTCTGGAAGTTCCAATCCAGGGTAGAGCGGTGCCGGTAAACGTAAAGGCAGAGGCTGGTCGATTGGAAATTCTACTCCGTCGCGAAAGCAGCAATGTGCTGTAAGTGCGGGATGGAAGGTGGTCAACGAGTCCGGGGAAGTGCGTTATGGAAAAGCTTGGAACTTCGGGTTAGGAATTCCGATTGATGAAATTTCCCGCGATGGAGCCTGTTCGTTGAATGGTAGCGGCCAGGCGTACAGTGTTGGATTCGATGGCAGTTCTGGTCTTGCGCAAGTTATTCAAGTCAATTGGGGTCAGGGCAATCTGAGTTCCTACTTCTTGGACGAGTTCGGTCGAGTATGCTTGAAGTACACCTTCTACCTTTCGTTGCAGGATCGACTTTTTCTTGGCGACGTTGTGATGTATGAGTACTCTATTGCTGGCTACGTTGACTCTGCAGACTCTGACGCTATTACCAGTTATCTCTACACCAGCGATGGGTCCATGACGGAAGTAGTTTCCCCTCGGGGTGGGGAGCTCGACAGGGTTACGGAGTACTTCGACGTCGACCTGGGTACGAACTTCGAGCCTACCCCAAATTTCGGAGACTGGGATTCTCTTCGTAGGTACGATAGATAGCGCTCATATCTGTGTTTTCAATATGAGCAGGGAACATGGGCCCAATCCGGAGCGGGTTGGGCCTTTTTCATGCCCAAAATCGAAGAAAGGTGGTGGAGGATGGGTGTTTGGGACCCGCATGCGGAATCGCGGCGGATGGATGAGATGTTCCGGGTCGAGCAGGAAGATGCTCGGGATCAAGAGGTTCTGGTCCGGTACTGGGACAAGGACATGCAGGAGGTGGGGGAGGAGCGGAGCTACCTGTCGTTGCAGGTGAGCTTTCCACGGAACTCGGCCGGCGGGTTGAAGATGATCTGTCCGCGGGACATGGTGCACTTCGACCACCTGTTCGGCAGCCATGCCGACGCGACCCTGCCGATCACTGTGAACACCAGGGGTTTCCGGTGGGACGGCTACATCACCAAGGCTTCGATCGTCCGGGACGACAACGGGGTCGAGACGGTGGACATCGAGGCGATTCACGCCTGGAACCACATCTCCACCATCTGCTGCTGGGCGAGCCCGTTCGCACCGGTCTTGGCCCAGTTCCCGCGCCACCACATCCTGTTCGGCCCGGTGCGGACGTTGGTGACGACCTATCTCACGATGAACCTGATGCGGCTGCAGGGGAATACGACCTTCCCGATCGCTGTCGTCCCGGTCGATCCCCGTACCGACACGAGCCGGTGGAGCGCCGCTTCGGCGCGGTTCGACATGGCCGACAAGCTGTTCCAGCCGATGCTCGAGGATTCGGGCGTCATGCTGACGGCCCGGTTCTTCCTCCCTGGCGAGGACGAGCAGCCGGCGCCCGAGTGGTTCTACCTCGACAAACCGACCGTCGTCCTCGAGACTGTGGACAAATCGGGAGTCACCGGGCCCACCGGTACGTTGCTGGACGGGATCATCTCCTGGTTCGAGGAATTCGCCGACGACGGCACCACTCCCATGCGGTATCCGAAGTTCGATTCGACCACGGAGTACGAAGCGGTCTACGGGACACCGGGCAAGTTCGGCACGATGCGAAATCTGCCGTGGGTCTGGTACTTCGAAGGTGAGTACTCCGGGATCGGAGCCTCCGAGGTGGCGCTGCACAAGCCCACCGCGACCGACATCATCGTGGGCGGTCGATCGCCGGGCTGGGTCAATGCCGGCATCGAGATGGCGATCAAGGCGCTGTTGTCCTTGATCGGCATGGACTGGCTGTACCGCGGCCAGCTCGACGATGTGTTCCTGGCGTGGATGGTCTACCGGGATATGGAGCGTGTCCGCAAGGCGGGGCCGTATGCCTTCCGCGAGCTGTACATCACCGGCAGTGACAAGGCCTTCACCCTCGACGGTTTCGTCGCCGCGCGGCAGGGCCTGCACCTGACCCGTGGCTACACCAGTCACAAGGTGACGATTCAGGACAACGCTCCCTATCTGATCGGCCGTGATTTCGGCGTCGGTGACCAGATCGGCTTCGCCATGGGGGAGAAGGTCTTCACAGATTTCGTCACCGAACTCACCTTCACGGACGACCGCGAGACCCCGGCGTCCTGGCAGATCACCGTCGGCGACGGTTCCGACGAAGAGGACTCGGTGGTGAAGGCGTGGCAGCGCTTGGGCCGCGTGGCTTCGGCGATCAAGGACCTGTCGACGGACGTGGGCGCCGACCTGGACCTGCTCATCTTCTGAGGCAGTCCGAAAACTAAAGGAGTATTCAATGGGAGACATCAGTTTTCCCGCGCGACTGCGTGCCTATCGGCAGCCGGATATCGACGGGCTGCCGCTGCTGACCGCGGAGGTCGAGCTGGCGCCCGAGATGGCGGAGCTGCCGCTACCCGGCGGCCCGGCGGGTGTGGCGGGATCAGCAGGACGGCCGCGCACGTCGTTTCGCAAAATGGGCGTGTTGGCGGACAGCGCAGCGCGACCGTCAAGCCTCGGCCCCGAGGACCGGGGTAAATGGTGGCACCGCCTCGATGACAACGGGATGGATGTGTGGATCGGCAAGGGCTGGGTGCACTCGGTCGATGCCGTAGGACCGGCCGGCCCCACCGCGGCTGCCAACGTCCTCACCGTCCTGGAAACAGTAAACGAACCGGCCTTGACAGAGCCCGCACTGGAGCTCGTCGGAACTTCCGCGGAGCAGGAGATTCGTGCCACGGTGCCCGCTGGTTTGCGGGGGCCGGTCGGCCCGCCTGGTGATTCGGGGACGATCACCGAGGCAGAGGATTACGAGGAAGCGAACGGTCCGAGCCACGGCGGTGTTTTCGCCTATGACCGCGCGTCCCGGCGCTTTCGGTCGGTTCCGGCGCCCTTGGGGGCTGGTCCGTGGGGCTGGTACCAGGAAGATTTCGCCGAGGAACAGATCGTCGCGGCGAGCAGGGTCGGTGGTGGCACGTTCACCATTCCGGCCCAGCCGTTCCGGTGGCGTCCGCACGTGTACGGGCATATCTATGTGCACTCGAACACGACCAGCCAGGCTGCGGAACTGACGGTTCGCCTCGGCAGTTCACAGGGTCCGATCGTCGCAACCGGGACGGCCTTCGCGGTCGGGTCCCCAGGAGCGTGGATGTACGTGCCGGTTTTCCCGTGCCTGCGGGACGGCACCACTGCCCGGGTGCTCTCGCCGACCTCCGATTTTGCGACCGTACCAGCCGGTCAGCCAGGAAGCCTGGTCGTTTCGGTCGAGCGGATCGGCACCGGGCCCAGTTCCGACAAGATCGGAATCAGCCCGACGCGTGCCTCGCTCATCGCCTTCGCCGAGCCCACGGAATGAGTTGAAATGACTTCGGTAGGAAACTATTTCGACGCGACGGTGATCCGGGCGCTGGACGAGGGGATCGGTGCGCCCGGCCTCGTCCAGGCGCTCCATGGAACACCGCGCGACGGCAGTCTCGAACTGGCGACCGGCGCCGTCGGACCACAGGGCCCGGAAGGTGAGCCGGCCAGGCCGTTTCGTTGGGAAGGCGATATCGCCGACCAGGCGGCGCTGACAGCGCTGGTCGAGAAGTTGGGCAGAGCCCACGCCGGCAAGGCATGGCGGGTCGTGTCGACGGGTGCGCTCGCGTACTGGAACGGGACGGGTTTGGACACCTTCCCCGAGGCGTTCGGTGCCCTCGGCCCGGATGGTGAGTCGTGTTCCGTTTCGATCGGAAGCGTGACCACGGGTCCGGTTGGTTCGGACCTGCAAGTGACCGTCAGCGGCGCGGCGCCCGATCTGGTACTGGATATCGTCGTGCCACGCGGGGTCAAAGGCCTGAAAGGGCCCGACGGCGGGCCCGGCCCGATCCGTCAGGCCGAGGACTATGCCGACGGCGCGCACCCCGACAAGGCCGTTCCTGTGTGGAGCGCCACGACCGGCAAATGGTCGGGGCAACCCTATCCGGGTCTGCGTGGGCCCTGGACCATCGTCGGGGACCGGGCATGGGACGGCGGTCCCGGGTTCGCACCTTCGCAGTCGGGGGTATCGGCCGCCTCGATCGTGGTGGCTCAGTTGCAGGTCCCCGCGCAGGACTGCGCGTGGCGACCCATGATCACCGGTGGTGTCGTCGTTCGGCCGATCGAAGGCTCCAGCGAGTTCACCACGCGGATCGACGCCGAGGTCCGGATCGGATCCGCATCGGGGCAGATCGTTGCTCTCGGTAGCGGTTTCGTCACGGGCGTCCACACGAGGGCGCGGTTTCAACCGCATCTGGCTGCCCGGAACGTCACTCCTGGTAGCACGGTGGGCGTCATTCCGGCAGGTCAGGCGGTCACCTTGTTCGTCGTTGTGCGCCGCGGCGCGGGCTCGGCGAACTACGACTACCAGATGGCCGACGCGCAGATCGTGTGCACGGCCCGACCCGTGGGGGTGCTGTGAACAACGAGGATGTGACCACCGCGTACGACCAGGATGTCATGATCACCATGCGTGGGGTGGCCGACTCGGTCGGGCTGCCCTACACGGTGAATCCGGTCGAGGTCGTCGACCGTGAGGTCCTGATCGAACTGCGCGAAGGCCCCGCCGGAGTCGCTGGGCCTGAGGGCGCGGCGGCATGGCCGTGGACGTGGCAGGGCGATATCGCCGACGCTGCGGCATTGGCCGGCCTCGGGTTGACCACCGCTGATGCGCGCAAGGCTTGGCGTGTGGTGGCCGAGAACGCGATCTACTACTGGACCGGCACCGAATTCATCGCCTTCGCCGACGCCTTCCGTCGCCCGGGGCGCCGGGGTCCGGTGAATATGCTGACAGGCATCGGGCTTGCCGGCGCGACCGCTTCGGCCAGGGTTATCGGCTCGGCGCCGAATCAACAGCTGGAGATCACCTTTCCCCGTGGCGAGCAGGGTGAGCAGGGAGACCCTGGCGCTGCGGGACGAATCGCGGATGCCTCCGATGTCTCGGTCACTGCGGAGAATCCGCTCGGCCAGGGGTATGTGCTCGGTTTCGACGCCGCCACCGAGAAGTTCCGGCCGATCCCTTCGCCGCGCCTGCGGGGCCCGTGGACGATCGGCAACAATCAGTTTCTGACCGCGCAGAATCTGAAGGAAGACCCGAAAGTGCTGGCGGCGATCACGATTCCGGCGCAGCCTACGACCTGGCGGCCGTGGATCGAAGGCGCTGTGGGGGTTTCTTCCAGTTCTCCGACACGCTGCGACGTGACCGTACGTATCGGCGCGCCCGACGGTGAGGTGGTTGCCCAGGGGTGGGGACATTGGGAGGCGCGGATGGCCCATGTCCTGATCTCGCCGGGATTCGACTACCCCGTCAAGCCTGGGGCGCCTTTCGGCACCGTTCCGGCCAACCAGACCGTCACCTTGTACGTCGTGGCGTCTCGCGCGGCGGGTAGCGGCAGCTACACGGTGAACGGCAACTACTCCCATCTGCAGGTTCGTGCGCTGCCGGCCTGATACGGCCCCGCCACCCACCATTCGAAAGGTATTGAGCCATGGCTGATCTGCCCCCGCTCGAGTACGGCAAGGTCGTCGGGCGATTCCTCGCCAACGTGATCGACGGCCCCGACCTCGGTGACTTGCCCGAGTTCCCGCCGCTCAGCGGCACCATCACGTTCATCGCCGAGGCACCCAAGATCCTGGTTCGCAACGCGCAGCCGGCGCCCGCGACGTATGTCCAGCTACCGCAGCACTACGAATGCCAGCTCGACGAGTTCGGTTATCTGACGTGGCGCGGCAAGCGCGGTGTGCGTCTGGTTGCGCCCGGTCCGGCTACGAACCCGGCGGAGTGGACCTGGCGGGTTTCGTTCGACCTCTCCTACGACGGCGAGCGAATCCCGCTGGATCCATTCAGCTTCCACGTGACCAAGTATCTCGCCGGACCCGATCCGGAAAACCCCGACCTGGGCTCCACCGGCCTGGTCGATCTGACACTCGCGGCACCGGTGCCTGCCTCGGCGGGCAATGCTGTTGTCGTCGGCCCGCCGGGCCACGGGATTCAGATCGACGGCCAGGCTGAAACGTATGCGCAGCTACCGGCGTCGCCGCCGGATGGCAGCCAGTACATCGTCAAATCCGATGGCCTGCTCTACCTCTACCGGACCGTAGGCGGTTGGACACCGAACGGTCAGGGCGTCGTCGTGCGGGGTCCGGCCGGCACGACATTGTGGAGCGGCATCTCGGGCAAGCCCGTGACGTTCCCCCCGATCATCGGTGACACGGCGACGACCGCCGTCGCCGGTGACGATCCGCGCCTGACCAACGCCCGTACACCTACTTCGCATACCCACCCGATCGGCCAGCTGACCGGGACCAGTGCAACGGTCGGCACCCTGCTGGCCGCCGCCGATGACGGTGCGGTTCGCGCCGCGATCCACGCGGTCGCCGACACCGACCCTCGGCTGACGAACGCGCGCACACCCACGGCGGCAGGTCAGGCCTACGACATCGCCTTCAAGTCGCACATGGGAGTTCGCGCTGTCGGAGCGGGAAACACTGTCCCGGAGGGTATTCGGATCGAGCGTGCGATCACCGTGTCGAAGGTGACCTACCGCGGCGAGACGGCGGGCACCGGCAATCTCGTCGTCGAACTGAGGAAGAACGGCGTTGCCGTCCCGGGCACCGCGGCCACGGTCCCTGCGGCGAACCACGCGGTCGACACCAGCGTCACCGGTTCATGGAGTTTCGCAGCCGGCGACCGGGTGGTCGTGCAGATCACCACTGCGGACAGTCCGGCGGGCCGTGGCCTGCAGGCGAGCCTCGCCGGGGTGACCGCGTAATGCCGACGATGATCATCGGCGGGCCCATCCTGGTGTGGGAGCCCCTTGAATCTCAGCCGGAGCCGGAAAGCCCCGATGGGACCCCCTACTGGAAGAGCCCGGCATCCGGCTATCCGGGAGCGATCGTCGAACCGCCGACGGATCCCGAGCCTGTTACGGAGACGCCGACCCAGTCGGATCCCGAGCCGGAGACTCCGATCGAGCCCGGGCCGGGGGAAACCTCCGATCCGACCGGCGAGGAGTAGACCATGCCACACATCTTCGCGGGCGCCGGCGCTGTCCTGCCGTCGGGCATGACCAAGAACGGCAACAGTCCGATGGGCGCCACGAACACCTGGGCAGCCGTCCCTGGTTGGCTCGCCGACACGGCGAACTACCCAGGTTCGGTGGTCTCCGGAGACGGATTGCGTCCGCAGTCGAGCGATGCCGCGGCCAACCTCTCCGCCGCGGTGGCCTTCGCCGGTGGGACGGTCTCCGGCAACTATCAGGCAAGGCTCCTCGTCGCCGGCACCGTGGTGGCCACCAGCGCGGTGGTGGCAGGGACCAGCGGCACGATGACAGTGACTGGGACCGCGCCCGTGAGCACCGGTGACACTGTGACGCTCGAGGTCTTCACCAGCGTGCAGGGAACCTGGCAGGCGACGGTTTCCGGTGGTGCGGGAACCTACGTACGAATCACCTGACCTGCGTCAGCGAGAGAGCCCAACCTTCCCAAGAAGGTTGGGCTCTTCTTGCGTTCACCACGTACCGAGCGGGCCAATTGTGCTTGCCGTCTTGCATGGTGCCCGCGGCGATCGTCGTGCTCGACGAGGTTCCGTTGACCCCCGTCGGCAAGCTCGATCGTGCCGCCATACTCGAACCGGTACTGCGACCGTGTTCGAAGAGGCGCTGGGCGTGAACGAGATCGGCGCCGACGACGACTTCCTCACCCTCGGCGGAAACTCGTTGCTGGCCACGCAGGTGGTGAGCCTGCTCCGGGAAAGGACGCAGATGCCGCTGACAGTCGCCGACTTCTTCGGTGAAGCCTCCGTCAGCGGGTTGGCTCGGCGTATCGACTCGTTCGACACCGCCGGATCGTCGGAGGTCGACGCGATGAGTGTGATCCTTCCGATGAAGACGACGGGTGTCGAGAACTGGAGTTTGCCGGGGGACCACGACGGCATGCTGAACGGATCAGCGCTGCTCGATATCGGCGAAGTTGTCGGTGGTGCCCTGGTCGAACCGTGAGCATGCGTAACCGATCTTGGCCGAGCGATATATCATCCGATATCATCGGAGCATGGAAACCGTGCGTGACCTGCGCCGCGCCGCCGGTCTGACCCAGGCTGAGCTGGCGCAGCGATCCGGTGTCGCTCAGTCCAACATTGCCGCTTATGAGAGCGGGACCCGGCGGCCTTCGCCGACGATGTTGAGCCGGCTGAGGGACGCGGCCAAGCCACGCCCCTCTCGTGTGATCGCCGAACACCGGGATCAGATCATCGCACTGGCCTTGCGGCACAAGGCGAACCGTGTGCGTGTCTTCGGATCGGTGTCGCGTGGTGACGATGTCTCGGGCAGTGACATCGACCTGCTCGTGCGGTTCGACGCCGATGCGGATCTGCTCGACATGGCCGAATTGATGCTCGACTTGGAGGAGCTCACCGGCCTCCATGTCGATCTGGTGTCCGAAGGTGGTCTTCCCGAGGGGCCGCATCCGATTCGGGACGAGGCCAAGCCGCTGTGAGCGGCCGGGATACCGGCGAACGCACAGCCAGAAGTCTGCGAGACTTTCTCGCCTTCAGCGAGATGGGGGCGAGAATCGTCAGCGGCGGCAGGTCCGCTTACGACTCCGACGAGATCACCAGGCTCGCAGCTGAGGCAGTGCTGCACCGGTTGGGTGAATCGGTTGCCCGGCTGCCTGAGGAGTTCATCGCCGCGCACCCCGAGGTTTCGTGGCGCGGCGTCAAGGCCACAAGGAACCTGGTCGCGCACAATTACGATGCCGTCGACCACAACATCCTCTGGAACCTCCTCGCGAACCGGCTGCCCGCCGAAGCCGCAGCCGTCCGCGAGATTCTCGCCGGACTTGAATCTGCCGAAGGTTAGGCGCTCAGGTCAGAAGTTGTCGGTACGACGACTGCGTAGAGGTCGGTGAGGGTGGCCAAGGCGCCGGCGTGGAGTTGGTCGGCGGGGACGTTGCCGAGGGGGCGAGTGGCGCAGGCGTCGGCGACGACGGTGGGTTTGTTGCCGCGGAGGAAGGCGCCTTCGGTGGTGAAGGTGACGCACATGTGGGTCATGAAGCCGGCGATGATGACGTTGTCGTTGCCCGCGGCGTCGACGAGGTCGCCGAGGTCGGTGCCGACGAAAGCGTTGGGGACGGTTTTGACGACGATCTTCTCGTCGGCGGTGGGGGCCACCTTGGGGTGGATCTGGCCGATGTCGGCGCGGATGTCGTAGGGGGTGCCCTCCCCGCCGTCGTTGATGACGTGGATGACCGTCGCGCCCGCGGCCCTGGCCTTGCCGAGGAGTTCGGCGGCGGCGTCGAGGGCGGGGGACCAGCCGGTCAGCTCCATGACGCCCCGGGTGTAGGTGTTCTGGTAGTCGACCAGGATGAGGGTGGAGTCGGACAGGGTGGCGGGGGTTTCGTCGAAGCCGTTGAGCTCGCGGAGGGTCGTCGAAGTCATGGGATTCACGCTATGGACCGGCGGGGATGTCGGCAATGTCATGTAACCTGCAGATTCGGACATGGAGGTGGGATGACGGATCGGCTCGTGGTGATCGTGCTGTTCGACCAGGTCGATCTGCTCGACGTGACCGGACCGCCCGAGGTCTTCTCGCTGTTGCAGCGGGAGATGGACGAGCCGACCGGTTATCAGGTGGTGCTGGCCGCGGAAACGGTGGAGCCGATCACCACGTCGGCGGGGGTTCGGGTGCTGCCGGATGTGACCTTCGAGGAGCTGGCGGGGCGGCGGATCGATACGGTGGTCGTCCCCGGATCGGTGACGACCGATAGCTATCGTCGGGTGCGCGCGGTGGTCGATCCCGCGGTGGTCGACGCGGTGACGGTGCTCGCGCGGGGCGCGCGCAGGGTGGCGTCGGTCTGCGTCGGCGCGCACATCCTCGCCGCCGCCGGACTGCTCGACGGCAAGCGGGCGACCACGCACTGGTCCACGGCCAAGCAGCTCGCGGCCGAGCACCCGGCGGTCGAGGTGGATGCCGATCCGATCTACATCCGGGACGAAAACGTCTGGACCGGAGCGGGTCTCACCGCCTGTCTCGATCTGACCCTGGCGCTGGTCGCGGACGATTTCGGTGACGAACTGGCGTTGCGGGTGGCGCGCCAGTTGGTGATGTATCTCAAAAGACCCAGTGGCCAAAGCCAATTCAGTGTGTCGTTGGAACCGGTGTCGACCACGCGGCGCATCGACGAGCTGCGGCACTACATCACGCGCAATATCGCCAATCCGCTCACGGTGACCGAGCTGGCCGAGCGGGCCCATGTCAGCGAACGCCAGCTCACCCGGGTGTTCCGCACCGAGCTGGGGATGACGCCCGCGGCCTATATCGAGTCGGCGCGCGTGGAGGTCGCGCGGCATCGGCTGGAGGCCGGTGACGAGACCTTGCAGCGGATCGCCGTGGCGTGCGGCTTCAATACCGTCGACACCCTGACCCGCGCGTTCCGGCGCACCCTCGACACCACGCCGAACGAATACCGGAAGCGCTTCCGTATCAGCTGAACTCAACGGTGTGCGCTACCAGGGCGAAGAGGCGTCACATCGTGTTTGCCGCACGTTAATCCGAATGGTGTGTTCCGTAATTCCTCCGTGATAGGAACTGTGGGCCCCCAACAAGGAGATAGAGAATGTTCGAGTCCCTGACTTACCTGCTGAGCATGCTGGCCACCGGTTCGGCCGCCGCCTGAGTCGCCGGGCGCCCGCCGTGAACGCGGCGGGCGCCCGTTTCAGCGGGAGGGGATGAGCCGGTACAGCCACCAGGGGCGGGTGGGGAAGGCCGGATCGTAGATACGCAGCAGCATGCGGCGCTCGATGCCGGTGCTGCGTTCGCGCACCCGCAGATGCCGGCGCGCGACATCCTGGGGGCGAACTTCGCTGGTCCACACCGGATCCCAGTCCGGTGATGTCCCGCAGGAGTCGGTGATCTCGGTGACCCGCTTCGACGGAGCCAGGGGCGACAGCATGCGGAAGGCGTGCACCAGCAGCTGCGCCTCGGTGGTCCAATCGAGGAAGACCTTCTTGGCCGCCGGGTCCAGGAACATCCATTCGAGCATGTTCACGCCGGCGCCGAGACCGGGAAACATGCGCTGGTAGTCGGAGTTCGCGGCGAGGATGTCCATGGTGGGGAAGCGCTGGAAGCACGCCGGGTGGGTGAGGCTGGCCAGGTCGGTGAGATCGTCGGCCGAGGGTGTGGGCGCGGACGAACCGCTATCGACCGCAGGCAGCCCGAGTACCAGGATGTGCTTGCGATACCAGAGCGGCACGTTCAGCGAATCGAAAAGTCGTTGCAGCATGGGCTGATTCGGTATCAGCGCACCCGATTCGATCTGCCCGATCAGCAACGGCGCCATCTGCGCGCGCACAGCGAGCTCGGACCGCGCAAGCCCGGCCGCCATCCGCCGCTCACGCAGATACACACTGAGCGCGGTACTCTCACCCATCCCTACCCCCGAGGTGTCTCGACCCCGACTGACGGTTGACCTTCAGAATACGCGGCCGATCGATCACCCCGCGATGAATGCAGGTCTCACCAGGCGGCGAGCAACCCTCGGACATTGGGGGTGAGGTCACGCATGTGTGTCCACGGCAGAATTCGCTGATGCTGGAGACGGCCGACGATCAGTGCCGGATGTACGCCCATGGCCTCCGCGCGCGCGACCACCGCTCGCTTCGATATCGGGGCGGTGAGACCGATCTGTTCCGGCAGTGCCCACCGCACGGCCTGGCGATCAGCGGACCGCTCGGTTTCGTTCTCCGCCGCGGCGCAGACGTCGGTGTCGAGGGTGATGCCATTGTCCAAGTGGCCGAGGTGTAGATGTGCCAGTTCGTGCAGGAGGGTGAACACGATGCTGTCCAATCGCTGAATGCGGCCTGACAGGCCGATCACCGGCACGCCGACATCATCGATGTAGGCACCACCGTCGATCTTGCCCGAGTTGAACGCCTGGACGTACACCAGTCGGATTCCGTTGTCCGAGAACAGTCCGGGCAGGGTTGCCAGTGCTCCGGGATCGCGCAAGCGGCGAACGGTCTCGGTCGCGAGCGCCGCCACATCACCCACTTCGCGAATCACGCTGGATCTGCGCCTCGACTCATGTCGGACGCAGGCGATCCACGCGAGTTGTGGCGGTGAGATCGGCGCGTCCTCCACGGACCGGCGTGCGGCGAACTCGAGCATCGGCTGTTCGGCGATGTTTGCGATTTCCAAGAGATCGCATACTGCCGATTCTTCGGCGTCGAGATCGGCTCCGGTCGGGATGATGCCACGTTTGCGCAGCTCGGGCATCGGTACGAGCTGGGACAGCCTCGCACGTCTCGCGACTGCCGTCGCCCGCACCGGTGCATCCGTTCGCGCCAGCTTCCACAGCCGATACGTACTCTGCAGGCGAAGCCAGGTCGCGGCCTCGGTACCGGTCGCGGCAGCGATCTCGATCGCTGTTTCGGGTGTGATCTCCTTGTGCCCGTTGAGGATCTCGGACACCGCCTGCTGCGGTCGCCCGAGTATCTCGGCGAACTCGGTGACGGTCCAGCCGCGCGCCTCGATCTCATCACGCAGGTATTCGCCCGCGGGGAACGCCTGCGCGGGCAGCCCAGCATTCTCACTCATGTTCCAGGCCTCCCCTCACGGCGGATCAGTGGTAGTCGCACAGTTCGAGGATCAGTACCGTGCGTCCGGTCTCGTCGGTGGTGAATCGGAGAATCAGTCGCCACTGCCGTGTCAGTCGGATCGAGTAGTCGCCTTGTCGATCGCCCTTCAGTTTCTCCAGGTTCAACGAGCGGAAGTTGCGTAGTTCAACCTCACTCGTCGCTGCTTGCAGCAGTTGCACCTTCTTCCGGAAGGCTTTGACGGCCTCCGGGTCGAGTCCGTTGATCCGGAACTTCTCGTCTTCGTAGAGGGACCGAAGTGAGTCTTTCGCGAACACGAGCCGCACCCCGTTCCCCCTCCATCACCCTACAGGTGATGGCGACTATACAGAAGCCGTTCGTACGGGCGAAACCGAATCGTCACCAGCGACGACGTGGCATTCGAACGACGAACGGCCCGGAGTCGAAACTCCGGGCCGTTCGGGTGGATCAGACGATCAAGCCTCAGAAGGCGGCTTCGTCCAGTTCCATGATGTCGTTGTCCAGGTTGGCGAGGATCGCGCGGGTGGCGGTCAGCTCGGGCAGGACGTTGCGGGCGAAGAACTGGGCCGAGGCGACCTTGCCGGTGTAGAAGGCGACGTCGGAGCCGGTGGCGCCGTTGTCCAGGGCCGCGAGGGCGACCTCGGCCTGCTGCAGCAGCTGCCAGCCGATGAACAGGTCACCGACGGCCATCAGGAAGCGGACCGAACCCAGGCCGACCTTGTACAGCTCGGTCGGCTGCTCCTGGGCGCCCATCAGGTGGCCGGTCAGGGTGGCGGCCATGGTCTGGACGTCCTCGAGCGCGGTGGCGAGCAGCTTGCGCTCACCCTTGATGCGCTCGTTGGCGGAGTCGGCGTCGATGAACTTCTGGATCTGGCCTGCCACGTGGGCCAGGGCCACACCGCGATCGCGGGCGATCTTGCGGAAGAAGAAGTCCTGCGCCTGGATGGCGGTGGTGCCTTCGTACAGCGAGTCGATCTTCGCGTCGCGGATGTACTGCTCGATCGGGTAGTCCTGCAGGAAGCCGGAGCCACCGAAGGTCTGCAGCGAATCGGTCAGGTACTGGTAGGCGCGCTCGGAGCCGACACCCTTGACGATCGGGAGCAGCAGGTCGTTCACGCGGAACGCGACGTCCTTGTCGGCACCCGAGACCGCGGCGGCGATCTCTTCGTTCTGGTGGGCGGCGGTGTAGAGGTAGATCGCGCGCAGGCCCTCGGCGTAGGCCTTCTGCATGGCCAGCGAGCGACGCACATCCGGGTGGTGGGTGATGGTGACGCGCGGCGCGGTCTTGTCGGTCATCTGGGTCAGGTCGGCGCCCTGGACGCGGGTCTTGGCGTACTCCAGCGCGTTCAGGTAACCGGTCGACAGGGTCGCGATGGCCTTGGTGCCGACCATCATGCGGGCGTTCTCGATGACGTCGAACATCTGCGCGATGCCGTTGTGCACCTCGCCGACCAGCCAGCCCTTGGCGGGCACACCGTGGCCGCCGAAGGTGACCTCACAGGTGGCCGAGGCCTTGATGCCCATCTTGTGCTCGACGTTGGTGACGAACACGCCGTTGCGGTCACCCAGGGTGTCGGTCTCGAAGTCGAAGTGGGTCTTCGGCACGTAGAACAGCGACAGGCCCTTGGTGCCCGGTCCCGCGCCCTCGGGGCGGGCCAGCACCAGGTGCATGATGTTCTCGAACATGTCGTCGGAGTCACCCGAGGTGATGAAGCGCTTCACGCCCTCGATGTGCCAGGAGCCGTCCTCCTGCTTGATCGCCTTGGTGCGGCCGGCGCCGACGTCGGAGCCCGCGTCGGGCTCGGTCAGCACCATGGTGGCGCCCCAGTTGCGGTCGGCGATCTTCTGCGCCCACTTCTTCTGCTCGTCGGTGCCGTTGTTGTAGAACACCTGGGCGAAGCCGGCGCCGGCGGCGTACATCTGGATCGGCGGGTTGGCGCCGAGCACCATCTCGGCCAGCGCCCAGCCGACCACGGACGGGGCACCGAGGCCACCGAGCTCCTCGCGCAGCGGCACCTTGACCCACTCGCCGTCCTCGAGCGCCTTGTAGGACTTCTTGAAGGACTCGGGGATGGTGACGGTGTGGGTGTTCGGGTCGAACACGGGCGGGTTGCGGTCCGCGTCGGCGAACGACTCGGCCAGCGGGCCCTCGGCCAGGCGGCGGACCTCGGACAGCATCTCCTTGACCGTGTCGGCGTCCAGGTCGCCGAAGGCGCCGGAATCCAGGACACTGCCGATGCCGAGGACCTCGAAGAGGTTGAACTCGAGGTCGCGAACGTTTGCCTTGTAGTGGCCCATGTGAGTACTCACTCTCCGTTGAGTTCTGGTGCGGTCGGTTGTGCGCCGTTCCCGCCCGTCGTGACGTCCACCGGGTAGCCTTTCCGGTTTTCCGCATGCTACTCGCGGGTAACTTATGGACCATATTACCGGTGAGTAAGCGACTCGGCAAAGGGGGTCGCGAGCAATGTGACCGGAAAAACACGCGGGGCTACGGTGGGGTATGCGCATCGAGACGAGTGCGGGACCCGCGGAGATCGAGCTCGACGAGGCCGCCGACCCGGCCTTCCTGCTGGTGATCACCCACGGCGCCGGTGGTGGTGTCGAGGCGAAAGACATTCTGGTGGTGCGTGATTCGGCGGTCGAGGCGGGCGGTTCGGTGGCCCGTGTCGTGCAGCCCTATCGCGTCGCCGGGCGGCGCGCGCCGGGGTCGGCGGACAAGCAGGACGAGGCCTGGATCGAGATCGTCGCGGCGCTGCGGGAGCGCTTCGGAGACCTGCCGATCGTCCAGGGGGGTCGCAGCAACGGAGCCAGGGTGGCGTGTCGCACGGCCGTGGCAGTCGGCGCGCGCGGGGTGATCGCGCTGTCGTTCCCGTTGCATCCGCCGGGGAAACCGGAGAAGAGCAGGCGCGATGAGCTGCTGGCCCCGGGCGACATCGAGGTGGTGGTGATCAACGGCGGCAGCGACCCGTTCGGCGTGCCCGATGCCGCCGACGCTGCCGAGGTGAAGGTCATCCCGAAGCAGGCGCACTCGTTCCGCACGGGCTTCGACGTGATCGCCGCGACTGTTGCCCCCTGGTTCACCCGCTGGCGATAGGCTGCGACGGACACCGAGACAGGCAGGGGGCCTTCGTGAAGGCGATCATCGTGTGTACGTCCAGCTCGCACGGCAACACCAGGAAGGTCGCCGACGTGATCGGTGACGTCCTCGGGGCGAAGGTGGTCGATCCGGGGGAGATCAGCCCGTTCGAGCTCGCCGAATACGACCTCGTCGGCTTCGGGTCGGGCGTGTACTTCATGGCGCTTGACAAGCGGCTGCGCGCCTTCGTCGACGCGGTGCCGGAGGGGCAGGGGCGCGAGGCCTTCGTGTTCGCGACCAGCGGCATGTCGGAGCCGTCGTTCCGGCCCTACCTGCGCAATCTCGGCGACCAGCTCACCGGCAAGGGCTACGAGCTGGTCGGCGGTTTCGCCTGCCGCGGCCTGGACACGATGGGCCCGCTCGCGCTGATCGGCGGGCTGAACAAGGGCCGCCCGAACGCCGAGGACCTCGCCTCGGCGCGCGGTTTCGCCGAGCAGCTACGCGCTCGGTTCGACTGACTCCGCCACGGCCCGCTCGGCGACGACCAGCGCGTCGATCGCGTCCGCGCCCTCGGTCGGGCGCAGCACCATGTCGGCCACGCGGACGGTGAGATGCGCGCCCGCCTCGCCCAATTCGGCGCGGATGTCCTCGGGCGTGAACAGGATGGCCGGATCCTGCGGACCGCCGTAGCCGTCGGTGATGTTGCGGGTGTCGTGGCCGAGCACGAGCAGCATGCCGCCGGGGGAGACCATGGCGGCGAGTTCGCGCAGCAGGGCGCCGCGCTGCTCGGCGGGCAGGTGCACGAACACCATGAGGATCAGTTCGTACGGGCCGGTGATGCCTGCCGCGGGCAGGTCGGTGATGTCGGCGCAGCGCCAGTCGACGCGGGAACGGACCGAGCGAGAGAGGCGCGCGGCGACCGTACGGCCCTTGTCGATGCCCACCTGGGAGAAGTCGACGGCGTCGACCTGCCAGCCGTGCGTGGCCAGCCACAGTGCGTGCCTGCCCTCGCCGCAGGCCAGGTCGAGTGCGCGCGGCAGCGGCGGCGGGGTGCCGCCCGGCTCGTCGGCGACCAGCGGAACCCGACGATCGAGCCCGTACACGTACTCGACGACCGTGCTGTTGGGCGGTGCGCCCCAAACCAACTCGCTCTGCGCGTATCGGGCATCCCACTCCGCCGCATCCATGGGATGCAGTCTATGGGGGCGTGGTTACAGCCGGGTGCGCATCAGGACGACGTTGTACTGGCTGTGGATCGTGGTCATGAAGTAGAGATCACGCCCGGTCTGGTACGGGAAGATCGATGGCGCGTAGGCGGTCGGCAGTTCACGGGCGTCGATCAGCACCTCGGGCGCGCTCCACGGGCCCTCAGGGGAGGAGGCGCGGCGCATGACGACCGAGTTGAACGGGTCGGTGGTCAGCGAGATGAACTGCCCGAGGTACTCGTTGTACATCACCGACAGCTCGCCGACGCCGCCCATGATCGGGGCCGCCGCGTTCACGTCGTTGAGCTTCCAGCCGCTGCCGTCCCAGTACTCGTAGGCGCCCAGGTTCTCGATCTCGTGCTCGGGCACGCGGGCGACGAAGGCGGCGTTGTCGCGGCCGGCGCGGGTGCCGTACTCGTAGACGAAGCCGCCGTCCTTCAGGAAGGCGTTCATCTGGAAGTTGCTGTTGCCGCCCTCGTCGGGGCGGCGGGTGTGGCCGAGATCGGCCCAGGTCTCGCCGTTGTCGGCGGACGCGGCCAGGCCCGAGTAGCTGGTGGTCCACTCGCCCGGCGCGTCCCAGGTCTTCACCGACATCAGCGACATGTACTGCACGCCGTTGGCGGAGATGCCCGCCGTCGGGATGCGGCTGATCTCCAGGAACGGGATCTTCGGGCTCGGGATGAGATCGCGCGCCTGGCCGATCACATCGCGCACCACGCTGTCGAAGAAGATGCCGCCCGCGGGATCCTTGGTGTGGCTGCGGACCAGGATGTTGGACCGCCACGCCCAGGTGCTGCCGGCCAGCAGGTTGGGGAAGCCGATGCCCGCGGTGTCGCCGAACGCCGTCAGCATCTCGCCGCGGCCGTTGTCCCACATGATGCCGAGGTCGGTGCCGAGGACGTTGTAGTTCTGCGTGTTGTTCGGGCTGGCCATGCCCGTCACCTGGAAGACGGCCTGCGTGCGGCCGTGCAGGGCGGGCAATCCGTGGGTGCCGTTGAGCACCGGGATCGGGTTGATCGCGTTGGGATTCGCCGCGGCGGGCAGCGCTCCGCTCACCAGCATGGCCGTGGCACCGGCGAGGGCGGCCAGCAGGATGGAACCGGTCTTCTTCACGGTCGTGGGAGCCTCCGGGTCGCGCCGAAATGGTTCGCGCCGCAGGGGTGCCTGTGTCGCGTACCACATTTCAGCTGGTGAGCGAATCCCAGCGATGCTAACAGGCTATCGATCCGAAATGGGGTACCTCGATTTGTGAGTCGACACCACGATGCTCGGAGTTGGCTGTCAGCCGCGCCCGCCCAGTGCCTTACGCAGCAGCAACGGAATCTGGGCGGCGCGCTCGGCGGCGAAGGTGGCGCGGGAGCGGCGGTGCCAGGAGGAGTCGAACAGGCGCTTGGCGGCGGCCACCGCGCGCGGATCGCGGGCGGTGACGCGGTCGGCCAGCGCCTCGGCGGCGGTAAGCGGATCGTCGGCGACGCTCGTGACGAGGCCGATCTTCTCGGCGTACGCGGCGTCGACGGGGTCGGCCGTCATCGTCAGCAGCAGGGCCTGGTCGATGCCGATGAGCTGCGACAATGTCGCTGCGCCCGACATGTCCGGAATCAGGCCGTGGGCGGCCTCCATCACCGAGAACTCCGCCGTCGGCGCGGCGATACGGAAGTCGGCGGCCAGCGCGAGCTGGAGTCCACCGCCGTAGCAGCGGCCGTGGACGGCGGCGATCACGGGGACGTCGAGACGGCGCCAGGCCCAGCAGGCTTCCTGGAAGGTGTTTGTGCCGCGCCACGGTCGCGGCAGGAATTCGCGCACGATAGCCAGTGGGTCGCGGGTGGCGGCCGCGATGTCGAGACCGCTGCTGAAACTCGGCCCGTTTCCGCTCAGGATGACAGCGCGGGTGCCCTTGTGCGCGGCCACTTCCCGGGCCGCGGCGACCAGATCGCGCAGCATTTCCAGGCTCAGCCCGTTGTGTTTGCCCGGCCGATTCACTGTGACATATGCGCGATCGCTCTCGAAGCGCACCGTGATGTTGTCTCCCATATCCGTATCTTACTCGCGAGTCAGTTCGCGGGACGCGTGGTTCGGTCTGGCCACATGCACGGTTCGTGCGGCATGATCCAGCACGGCTGTGCGTCGGCCGATGCGCAGCGATCGAGAGGACTAGCGAGTGCGGATCTGTCTGATCGCCGCGGCACTGATCGCCGCGCCGATGTTGTCGGCGTGCGGTGGCGACGAAGCGCCGGCGGTTACCCAGGCTGAACTGTCGAAGTCACTGCAGGACAAGGGTTTGTCGAACCCCCAGCTCGCCGACTGCGCGGCGCAGGTGTTCCTCGACTCGGGGATGTCGCAGGACGGATTGCGGGTGATGGTGTCAAACGCCCAGTCCGGTGATCCGGCGAAACTGCTCGGCGAGGACGACGCCGCCAAGGTGAGCGCGGCCCAGTCCAAGATCGCCGCGGATTGCGTGCGCCTGGGCAGCTGACGCGCCCGCGTATCGATCGCGCCGATTCAAACTCTCGTCGGGCTCCGGCGACGGTGTTGCACTGGGAACACCGTCGCCGAGAGGAGCCACCATGACCACGGAGAGAATCGCCGATCAGGTCTCGTTCGCGTACTGGGTCCCCAATGTCAGCGGTGGGCTCGTGACCAGCGAGATCGAGCAGCGCACCGGCTGGGATTTCGAGTACAACCGCAAGCTCGCGCAGACCGCGGAGCGCAATGGGTTCGACTACGCGCTGTCCCAGGTGCGCTACACCGCGTCCTACGGCGCGGAGTACCAGCACGAGTCGACCTCGTTCAGCCTCGCGCTGCTCGGAGCGACCGAGCGGCTCAAGGTGATCGCGGCGGTGCATCCGGGGCTGTGGCATCCGGCGGTGCTGGCGAAGTTCGGCGCCACCGCCGACCATCTGTCGGGTGGCCGGTTCGCGATCAATGTGGTGTCGGGCTGGTTCGCGGGCGAGTTCCAGGCCCTCGGTGAGCCGTGGCTCGAGCACGACGAGCGCTACCGGCGCAGCGCCGAATTCCTCGAGGTGATCCGCAAGATCTGGACCGAGGACGCCGTGAACTACGGCGGCGACTTCTACCGCATCCGCGACTTCACCCTCAAGCCCAAGCCGCTCAACACCCCCGAACGGCCGAATCCCGAACTGTTCCAGGGCGGTAACTCCACCGCCGCCCGCCGCAACGGCGGCCGCTACGCCGACTGGTACTTCTCCAACGGCAAGGACTTCGACGGCGTCACCGAGCAGCTCGACGACCTGCGCGAAGTGGCCAGGGCCAACGATCGCGAGGTGAAGTTCGGGCTCAACGGGTTCATCATCGCCCGCGACACCGAGAAGGAAGCCCGCGACACCCTGCGCGAGATCGTCGAGAAGGCGAACAAGCCTGCCGTGCAAGGATTCCGCGACGCGGTGCAGCAGGCGGGCGCCTCCACCAGCGACCGCAAGGGGATGTGGGCCGACTCGACCTTCGAGGATCTGGTCCAGTACAACGACGGTTTCCGCACCGGGCTCATCGGCACGCCCGAACAGATCGCCGAGCGGATCGTCGCCTACCGCGCCCTCGGTGTCGACCTGATCCTGGCCGGGTTCCTGCACTTCCAGGAGGAGATCGAGTACTTCGGCGCGAAGGTGCTGCCGCTGGTGCGTGAGCTGGAGGCCGCCTCGACTCCGGTCGCGGCGGGACGCTGATGACGGTGGTGACCGCCGAGCGGATCACCACGGCGGCACAGGCTTTGGCGGTCGCGGCCGAACTGGCGGCCGAATTCGCCACCGGCGCCGCAGAGCGCGATCGGGCACGGCGGCTGCCGCACGAGGAGCTCGATCAGCTCTCGGCCAGTGGGCTGCTCGCGATCACCGTGCCCGCGGCGTTCGGCGGGGCGGATCTGCCGCCGAGTGTCGTGGCCGAGGTGGTCCGGATTCTGGCGACCGGAGACCCCAATATCGCGCAGGTGCCGCACAGCCACTTCGTGTACCTGAACCTGTTGCGGCTGGCGGGAACTCCCGCGCAGCAGCACGAGTACTTCGGGCGGGTGCTGGCAGGTGCGCGGATCGCCAACGCGCAGTCGGAGCGGGGTGGGGCGACCGTCGCCGACATCGCGACGGTGCTGCGGCCGGTGCGGCATCAGGTTGTCGACGGGCCACGGAGATTCGTCGTCGACGGGACCAAGTACTACTGCACGGGCTCGCTGTTCGCCGATATTCTCGCCGTGCTGACGAGACTGGATGATCCACTCGCGGTGTCCGGTCTGGAGCCCGGGGAGTACGTGGCCTTCGTGCCGGCGCTGGCTTCCGGTGTCCGCATCATCGACGACTGGGATGCTTTGGGTCAGCGCACTACCGGTAGTGGCACGGTTGAATTCGATGGGGTCCAGGTCGATTCACAGAATCTGGTCGCGCGGGCGGCCGCGGTGAACGCGCCCACGGGCTACGGCGCGTTCGCGCAGTTGCTGCACGCCGCCATCGACGCGGGTATCGCGCGCGGTGCGCTCGACGCGGCGGCCGAGTTCACGCGGACCCACAGCAGGCCGTGGTTCGAGGCGGAGGTTTCCCGGGCGGTCGATGATCCGCTGCTCGTGCAGCGGTTCGGGGAGCTGGCCGTGTCGGTGGGCGCCGCGGAGGCGGCGCTGGTTGTCGCGGGGGCAGCGGTGGACGCGACTATCGGCGTGCCCGCCGTGGTGCGGGGGAAATCGAACGGTGGAGCGGCAGTGGGCAACGGCTCGGAGCCGGAGGTCCTGCGCGGCAGTCATGCCGAGGGCTCGGTTGGGGCACCCGCGTCCGCCGTCTCGGCCGGTGCGGGGAAAGGGCTCGTGAACCCATCCGATGGCGTGGCCGGCGCGCTGACAGCCGATGGATCGGATTCGGTCGTGGTGCACGCGGGTTCGGCCGTGGGCATCGGATCCGACCGTAGCGAGGTGGGCCGGGCGTCGATCGCCGTCGCGACGGCGAAGATCCTGGCGGATCGGGCGGCCAACGAGGTGTCGGCGGCGATCTTCGAGACCGGTGGGACGCGCAGTGCCGCGGCCGCGCATCGGCTCGACCACTTCTGGCGCAACGCGCGCACGCACACCCTGCACGATCCCGTGCGCTGGAAGTACCAGCACATCGGGCGGGCCGTGCTGCGGGACCAGGCGCCGCCGTCGCACGGCGTGATCTGAGAGTGAGGACTTGGCAGTGACTGTGACCGTTGTGGTCGGAAATCCGAAACCGGCCTCGCGCACCCTGGACGCGGCCGTGCGGGTCGCCCGCGCGCTGCGACCCGACGCCGAGCCCGAGGTGATCGACCTCGTCACCCTCGGGCCCGGCCTGCTCGGCTGGGGAGATCCCGCAGTGGCCGCGGCCGCGCAGACCGTATCCGCCTCGGAGTTGGTCGTTTTCGCAAGTCCGACCTTCAAGGCCACCTACACCGGGCTGCTCAAACTGTTCCTCGAGCAGTTCGACGGCGGCACGGGCCTGGCCGGTGTCGTCACCGTCCCGGTGATGCTCGGGGCAGGTCCGACGCACGCCCTGGCGCCGGATCTGCTGCTCAAACCGGTCCTGGTGGAAATCGGCGGGACCGCGGCGCTCCCGGGCCTCTACCTCGCCGATCGAAGTTTCGCCGAAGACGGTGTCATCGAGGCGTACGCGCAACGGTGGGCGCCGGTCGTGGCAGCACTGACGAACCACGTCGTGGAGACGAATCATGCATGAGCTCTTGGACTTTCCCGCCGACGGCGGTGGCCTACGCCGCGCCTTCGCCAACTTCCCCAGCGGCGTCGTCGCGGTTTGCGCCGAGATCGACGGCACGCCGCACGGGCTGGCGGTGAGCACCTTCGTGCCAGTCTCCCTCGACCCGCCGCTGGTCTCGTTCTGCGTCCAGAACTCGTCCTCGACCTGGCCGAAGCTGGCCGGCGCTGGTCACCTCGGGCTCAGCCTGCTCGGGACCGACCAGCAGGCCGCGGCCAAGGCGCTCGGGGCGCGCAACGGTGACCGTTTTCGTGAGACCGCCCTACATCGAGGGACCGGTGAGGCCGTGTTCATCGACGGCGCCACGGCATGGATCGAAGGGGTTCCCGAGACGCATGTTCCCGCCGGCGATCACCTGGTGGTGTTGCTTCGCGTCCACCGCATCGCGGCGCGAGAGGACATCGATCCACTTGTCTTCCACGCCAGCAAGTTCCGCACGTTGCACACCGGCTGATCGCGCTAGGGGGTCGGGTCGAGTTCGTCGATCGCGCGCGTCAGGCGGGCCGCCACCTCGCTGTCGTGGTGCACCGACAGGGCCTGGTTGACGATCAGCCAATCCTCGATGTCGGCACCGCTGACGTATTTGCGGAAACAGTTGTAGATCGCGTAGTAGCCGAGTTCGACCGAATCGGGGAAGGTCAGATCGTCGTCCTGCAGCGCGGTGATGGGCTCGAGATACCGGCGGTCGACATCCGCGAGATTCACCCCGGCTCGTGCCGCGCGCAGGGCGTCGGCCGGGAGCTCGATGTCGACGGTGTGCCGCATTCCGACGACCGAGTCGCGGTAGCGCAGCGCGGCGGGCTCGTCCTGGACGTAGGTGTTCCAGGTGCGCAGGGCGTCTTCGCACAGGGCTAGGTGAACCAGTCGCCGGCTGTCGGCTCCCAGCTGGAAGAAGGGGTGCGTCGAAGCCATGGGCGATTCTAACGAGAAACCGGTCGCGCTCGGCCCCATGGCAACAGACCGACACAGAGGGCTCGTTGACCCAGGTATTCGGGGCAGCCGAAATCGTCGGCGCAACTCTACGATTCGGTCATGATCAACCTGACCAGGACACTCCGCGCCGGAGTTGCCGCCCTCGCCGTCGCCACGGGACTTCTCCTCGCCGCGGGCCCCGCCACCGCGGAAACCCCCGGCACGGGGAGCAGCACGCTCGGCACCGGTTCCGCCCAGGACCTCATCGAGGCCTTCGCCTGCGCCGTGGGCGCCATGTCCTGCCCGATCGTCATTCCCTAGTAACGGTCAGAACCCCGCGCGTACGAGGAATGTCTCGGCGTCCTGCACGGTGACCAAACCGCTCACCTGCAGCCACAAGCCGGTCCGGCGGTCGAGGTACTCCATTCGGTTTCCGAGGCCGGACGAGTCGGAAGGGCTCGGGCTCGGACGGAACACCGCGAAGCGGGTGCTGTCATCCAGGAACGTGGTGCTCCCGTAGCGCATCTTGTCGGCATAGGCGGTGGCCTTCACCTTCGCGACCTTGAAAATGCCTGCCAGCCCATCGTGCGCGGACAAGCCGGCGACCAATGGGCTGCCCTTCGGCAGGTAACAGGTGCCGATGCTGTAAATGTCGTGCTGATTGACATCCTCCGGTTCACAACGCTGGATCGCTGCTCGTAGAGTCCCGGGCATCGCCGCCGTCATGGCCTCGATATGACGGGAGCGAGTCGCTGAAGCAGACGCGGCCGCCGCCTGCGAGGGCGACGGCTCCGATGAGTCGGACCGGTCATCGAGGAGGACCACCACACCGACGACCACCGCCGTGGCGACGCACAGCCACGCGAGGATCGCGGTGACAACGACCGCGCGCTTGCTGCGGGTCGCACCGGAATCGCCTGTTGGCGTGGGTGCGTCAGGCGCGGACGGCGTTGGGGCGGAAGGCGTTTGTACCGAGGCGGTTGGGGCTGTGGGCGTCGGCGCTGAGGGCGTCGGGATCGTCCCTGTCCCGTGTGGTTCGCGCCGGCAACCCGAGCGCCGGAACCTGATTTCGATTAGCGCCCCGGCGAGCAGACTCACCCCGATCACCGTGAGCCCGATGGTGAGCGTGGTCCCGGCACTGTCCTTGTTCGCGCGCTGCCGCTCGAGTTTCTCCTGATAGGTATAGGAGTCGACCGTCGAACCATTGCGCGTGATGTCGCACTGGTCGCCGAGGGACATGATCTTCCCGTCGCACGTCGGAACCGCGTCAGGGTCAGAAGTCAGGCCCCCGATCCCGACGACAGTCGCCGCCCCGCCGACCAAGAACGCGATCGCCGCGATCCCGAGCAGCAATTTCATCCCGGCAGAACGCGATCTCCCCACCCGTGTCATGGCATGGACCCTAGAGCTCGGCCCTTCGTTTGGCGAACGATGGGATTCACCCGCTCGGACAAGCGATCGGGTGACGACGCCGGACCTGAGCGGTGGTGGCTCTCCGTGCGGGTCAGAGGAGCCGGCGCACGGCTTCGACGATGGTTCGGCGTCGGTCCTCGACGCTCTCGGTGGTGGTGGGCATGTCGGCGGCGCTACTCGGGTCCCAGGCGAGGGCGATGCTCAGGACCAGGGTCAGCAGGGCGGTGGGGGAGAAGGCCGCGCCGATGTTGTCGGCCTTCTGCACGGCGGCCAGCGCCTCCACCTTGGCCTCGCGGGGGGAGGAGAGAACGGCTGACTGCTGATCGCCGCGCTCGAGCCGGTGCCAGGTGGCCAGGCGGACGACCTCGGGGTGCCGGCAGCTGTAGTCGAAGAGTCGTCCCGCGTACTCCGGGAGATCGTCGGGGGTGAACGGGACCGACTCGAGCCCGTGGATGACGTGAGCTTCGAACACCGCTTCGAACAGTTGGTCCTTGCTGCAGAAATAGACGTAGATGAGGTTCTTGTTGGCTGCCGCCGCCTTGGCGATCCGGTCGACCCTTGCTCCGGCGATACCGTAGGCGGCGAACTCCTCGGTGGCGGCTTGGAGAATGCGTGCCTTGGTGGCGTCGGCGCGGGACATGGGGCCATCGTAGTTTCGGCGGGACTGCGGCTTCGGGGTCGCGTCGGCTCGCTGGGTCATCCGATTCCGAAGACATCTAAGGCCGCATCCGACACCACCAGCAGCACGGTGGACCACAGTGCGATCCCCGCCATCAACCAGCGGATCAGCCGCCACCGGGGGATGCCGAGGGCGCCACCGAGCAGGGCTGACCCCCACGTGCCGAGCAGTGCGGGACCGAGTATTCCGAAGCCCGCCACGCCGAATCGAGCGAAGATCCGCTGTGCCCGCCGGCCTGTCGCGCCGGACAGCCGTGAGTCCGCCGCAGCCGCTCCCGCGGAGATCGCATTGGTGGAGCCGGAATCGGCCCACGGATCGGCCTGTACCGCAACGAGATTCCGCCGGTTCCGCCAGGACTGCCAGTGCAGCCGGGCGCGTTCCATGAGAAAGACCGCGACGGCGACGCAGCATCCCGCGCCCAGCAGCACCGCTGACAACGTGAAAGGGCGGGGCAGGTCGAGCGTCAGGCCGATGGGAACCGCGGGGGTACCCAGCGCAAAACCGGCGAGCAGAGTCCACACGAACCGCCCCATCGGATCCCTTCCGGCCGCGCGCATCAGATTCAGCGCTTCTCGCGTAATTAACTAACTGGTTAGTTTATTGCCATGGAACATCCCCACGCGGTACTCGACGACTTGGCGGCCGGTAAGTACCTGCTGCTCACCACTTTTCGCCGCGACGGCACCCCGGTCCCCACCCCGGTCTGGGTGATGCGAGACGGCCCTGCGTTGGTTGTGTGCAGCGCGGCCGACGCCGGAAAGGTGAAGCGAATCCGCAAGAGCGGCAACGTGACGATCTCCGCCAGCGACTGGCGCGGCCGACCACGCGGAGCCGCCGTCCCGGCCTTCGCCGAACTGCTACCGCCCGACGCGACCGGCAACGTCATCGACCTGATGAAGCGAAAGTACGGCCTGGCCGCCCGAATCGGACTGGCGGGCAGCGCACTACGCGGCGGCGCCGAGCGCATGGTGGGCATCCGGATCCGGCTGGACGCCTGAGCGGTACGACCGATGGCGTTGATACCCTCCGAGGATGTCGGACCGGCTGAGCAACGGCGCATCGGGGGCGATTCGCCGTTTCGCCGGCTGGGTGGCCCGTGGATCGGTCGGTCATCCGATGCTGAACGGGATCAACTACTGGGACGAGTTGAAGGACTCGCCCTCACAGATGGAGATCTGCTTCGCCATCTTCGCCAACGTCCTCGAGCTCGATGACCGCGGCGAGCCCGTCAACGAGAAATACGCCGAACGCCGCGCCGCACTGTGGCTCTACAAGTACTGCACAGGCGAACTCCCGCCCGGCGAAACGGACCTCCAGGATTGGGAAGTCGAACTCCACTGACGATGAAAGCCCCCGGATGACCTGGGGGCTTTCGATGTTGAGCCGATGACGGGAAAAGAACCCGCGCTGTTCTGCTTGGGAAGCGGGCGAATAGGCGGGAAATCGGACTCGGCCGAGTGAGGTCAGACAATCGGGCCATGAGGAGCCGACTCAACCCACCGATTTTCCCACCGACCTAACCGCGCGGCCCATTCGATGACCGCTGAACCTATGCTGCGTTGGTGGGAGATCATGACGGGTGGGATGAAGACAAGTATGTTGAGACGCTGGAGGGCGAGCGACGCCGCTTCGCGTGGGTGATGCAAAGGTACGGCGGGAAGACTCCAGCCGAAGCCGAAGCCGAAGCCGTGGAGTTCTACTACTACGAGGAGCCGGATACTCCGTGCCGCGGCCTTGTCTTCCACGATGAAGCCTGGCACTGGGCGATGCTCGGAATACACAAGGGCGAGTACTGGCACGCCCACCCCGAACTGGAACAACCATGCGCTGAGTACGACGACATCGAGTGACCGGATCCGCCATGCCTTTCGTCTGACGGCTCGGGCGTCGAAATCGGGGATGTCGACCAAAAATCTGATGGCGCGAATGGGCCACGACGACATGCGGGCTGCGCTGATCTACCAACGGGCTACCGACGACGCCGAGCGCCGCATTGCTCACGGTCTATCGCAGATGGCAAAGGACTACCGCGACGGTCGGTCCAGTGCGTAGATGGCGGCCTGGGGCACGTATGGGGCACGCCTGGTGAGCATCCTCAGGCGAGTTGCCCGCGGTCGCACGTCCGCTCATGCCGAATTCCGTGCATGGTGCCGGTTGCTGCCCGGGCAATCGAGCCACCCCGTTGACAGTCCTCAATCGGCGGCACTCAAGGACAGGCGAGCCACGTGCGTGCGAGTGACCAACACGAAATCATCCCAGATATTGGCGTAGTACCCGTCCGGCCGGATCTTCACCTGCGCCGCGAATCGGATGGTGCCGAGCAAGTTCTCGACGTCGCGGGCGTAATCGTCTACCAGCGCATGCAGCGCGCCCTCATGGGCACACAAACCTTGTGGGGGTTGCATCCGACGCACGGCGCTACGCAAGTACTCTGGCCATCGCGAGACCGGTTTTATCACCAGAGTGTTGAGAACCGGGTCCGCGACGACGCGGAGTATGCGATCCCGCGGTGGCGTACGGCGAATGAACAGCTCGCCGTCCAACGCAATGACTGGGTCGAGGTCGATGCTGACGGCGTGATTGGTGGCCGACATCGTCTCCTCGAGCAGAAGCGCAGCGTTGGCCGCCGCTGATAGCAGGGATCGGTCGGCCGGAGCGGCGCGGTCGCAGCTATGGCCAGTCTTCTTTCCCATGAACAGAGTATCGATCAGCGATCGGAGTCAAGCGAACGGTTTGCCTGTGAGACAGCCGAACTCAATGCCCTGTAATCGCCGCCTATCGCGCGTTCCGGGGACCGGCCAGACACGAAACCCTCGTTCAGCCAGGACACAAGGAAGGACCCGTTGTCCTTGCCGATTGTGGTCTCGAGTAGTCGGCATCTGCAAAGTCGAAGGTGAGCTCGTCGCCAGGGTTCATCCAGTAGTTACCGGGGTCGCTGGAGGGATACCCCGAAGTCGGCCACCTGGCACGGTCACGAGCGAAAGCTGTCGCCGAGGCCTATCGGGCGGTCATCGACAAGATCGATCAAGACTTCGTCGACGATCTCACCACCCTGGTGGAGAAACTGGAATTCGAGCACGAGACCTGGCTGAGCGAGCAGGAACGAGGTCCCAGTTGGTCTGTCGCGGACACCCTCTTCTTTTCGACCGATTGACCAGTCCGGAACGAACGGTGCCATCGGTAGCCCAGCTGTTCGCGCTCGCCAGGGCAGGTACCGGGGAGGCATCGGCTGATGATCCTGCTGACCTCGTTCCTGTCGCTGCGTGGGGGTGAGGGGTCTGCCGGGCGCCGTATCGCCGACGATCTACCGGTCTAGTGCCTGAATGACGGTCCGGGGCACCTGTCGGGCATGGAGGCCGTGCTCGTAACTCTGACAAGATCAACTGAAACAACGAAACCCCCCGGATGACCTGGGGGGTTTCGTGGTTGAGCCGATGACGGGAATCGAACCCGCGCTGTCTGCTTGGGAAGCAGAAGTTCTACCATTGAACTACATCGGCGTGTGCTCTTCGAGCGCGTTCGCGACTCTATCAGACCGGGCGGTGAGCCGGTCAATTCTTTCTCGGAGCGGTCAGGCGTAGCGGTAGAGGACTGTCGCGGTGAAGGTGGCGGCGGAGAGGGCGAGGAAGGCCAGGGGCTGGGAGAGGGCGTGGTCGCCGACGCGGAGGTGGGCGATGACGGCGCCGATGAAGTAGAGGATCAGGCCCGCTGAGGCGGCTACGCCGACGGGTGGGAGGGCGAAGCCGGCGAGCAGGCCGAGGGCGGCGGCGCCGAGGCAGGTGGCGATGGGGAACATCCAGGAGCGGGGGACGCCCACGTTCGCGGCGGCCGCGACCGGGATGGGGTGGTGGGTGTAGCCCATCCAGGAGCCGGCGGCCATCAGCAGGGCGGTGACGGCGGTGAGGGTGATGTACAGCGCGAGCATGGTGAGGCCTTTCGGGATCAGGATCCGGTGGAGACGAGCAGGGCCGCCCAGGTGACGTAGGCCGCGTTGACGCCGGCGGCCGCGGCGGTCGCGGCACGACCGGCGTCCGTGCGGAACAGCCGGGCGAGCCACAGCACGAGGTAGGACGACAGCAGTGCCAGGGCCATCCACATGCCGAATGTCCTGGTCATCGGCACTATCGTGACCGCGCCGATCGCGATCTCGACGATGCCGCTCGCCACCACCAGCAGATCGGGGCGCGGCAGCGCGGCGGGCACCAGCGACCGGTGATACGCGGGGGCGAGGAAGTGTGAGACGCCGATCGCGATGAGGAAGCCGCCGAGCGCGGTCGCTGCGATAGCGTGCATGAGGTGAGCATGGCGCCGGAGCGGCTGTGGCGGCTTGAACGAAACGATCGCCGGGTGGTTTTCGCCAGCGGCGAGGCGGCCGCGCTGTTCGCCCGCACCGATGACGGGATGGTCGGGGCGCATCGGCATCCGGTGTGGAAACTCGTGCTGCCCTTGGGAAACCGGCCCGTGGAGGTCTGCGGGGCCGACGGGTGGACGGCGTGGCCCGCGGTCGTGGTGCCGCCGCAGTGGTGGCACGCGTGCCGGGTCGTCGGTGGGGTGGTCCGGGTGTCGCTCGATGTGCCGCTGCTGGCCAGGCGGGCGGCCCCGGTCGGGCTCTCGGCGCAGAGCAGGCGGCGGTTGCTCGACGCGCTCGGCATGGGCGCGGACCTCGCGGCGGCGCCGGATCTGGCGGCGCTGCGGGCCGAGGCCGTCGCGCTGCTCGGCGGGGGTGCCGCGCTCGACCCTCGGGTCGCGTCCGCGCTCGCTCGGCTGCACAGCGCGGCGTCGGTGACGGAACTGGCCGGTGCGGTGGGGCTGTCGGCGCCGCGGTTGCGCAGCCTCGTGCAGGCCCAGCTCGGTGTTCCGCTGGCACGGCTACGGCGATGGGATCGGCTGCGGCAGGCCGTCATCGCGCTGCCCGACGGGTCGGTCGCCGACGCGGCAGCCGGTGCGGATTTCGCCGATCAGGCGCATCTGACCAGGACCGCGCGGGAACTCGTCGGCCGGACGCCCTCCTCGCTGCTGATCTGAGCGCGGATCCCCGCCCGCTTCCGGGGAATTCGGGCGGCGCGGTGGCCGCGCGATCTACAGTTCGTCGACGGGTTCCGCACAGGTTGGTCAGCGTTGTCGTGTGGACCCGGCCCTGCCGCGTTCGCGCGGCGCAACAGGTTCTCCGGCTCGGTATCTCGGCTCGGTGTCCGCGGGCCGTCGGGCCGGGACGACGAAAGGCTGACTGAATGAAGCGGATTCTGTTCGTTTCGCTGATCGCGACGGTGACGGCGCTCGGGGCCGCCTGCTCCGACGACTCCGGGTCCGACACCGGAACCACCAGCACGACCACCGCGAAGCCGACCACCAGCGTGGCCGACCACGACCCGGGACACGGCGACGAGGGCCACCAGCACCAGACCTCACCCGCGCCGGGCCCGAACATGATGCCCAACCCGAACGGCGACGGCACCTGGGTCCCCTGCGAGGGCACCATCTGCACCAACCCGAACCACGGCGCGGGCCCGGACGGCGACCAGACGACGCCGCCACCGGTCGAGTCCACCACCCACGCGCCGCTGCCCGGCCCGAGCGACATCGTGAACCCGACCACCCCCGCGCCGCCGCCCGGACCGGGCGACATCGTGAACCCGACCGTTCCCGCGCCGCCGACCGGCCCGGGCGGCATCGTGCAGCCGACGCCGTAGTCGCGAACACGGCCGTCCTGGGCGGAACCGACGAGGCCGGCGTCGTCCACCGGGAGCGCCGGGCGTCTCCGTAGATCGCCCGGGCGTGGTCGGCGCCGCCGCCGGAGCGGCCGACTCGGTGACGCGCAGGCCCGGAGGCGATCGGTCGCATCCCCGCCACCGATCGCCCCCCTCGCCCGCCCTCCCGGGGGTGGGGCCGGTCTACCTGCGGCATCGCCCTGCTTACACTGGGCGCGTGCTGCTCTCCGATCGCGATATCCGGGCCGAGATCGCCGCTGGGCGTCTCGGTGTCGAACCGATGTTGGAGTCGATGGTGCAGCCGTCGAGCATCGACGTACGCCTCGACGGGCTGTTCCGGGTGTTCGACAACAGCCGCTACACCCACATCGACCCGTCCCTGCAGCAGGACGAGCTCACCAGCCTCGTCGAACCCAAGCCGGGTGAACCGTTCGTGCTGCACCCCGGCGAATTCGTGCTCGGCTCGACGCTCGAGGTGTGCTCGCTGCCCGACGACCTGGCCGGCCGCCTCGAGGGCAAGTCGAGCCTGGGCCGGTTGGGCCTGCTCACGCATTCGACCGCGGGGTTCATCGACCCGGGGTTCAGCGGGCACATCACTCTGGAGTTGTCGAACGTCGCGAATCTGCCGATCACGCTGTGGCCGGGGATGAAGATCGGCCAGCTGTGCCTGATCCGGCTGAGCAGCCCGGCCGAGCACCCGTACGGCAGCGCCGCGGCCGGGTCGAAATATCAGGGGCAGCGCGGGCCGACGCCGTCGCGGTCGTACCTCAACTTCCCGCTGCCGCCCGCCTCGCTCAACGCCGTCGAAACCCGCTGACGGGTCACCGACAGCGCCAGGTGCAGCACCAGCGACAGCGGCGGCAACACGTCCCTGGCAAGGGGCGGACGCACCCAGTGACAACCCTCCCTGCTCCAGCGGCCCAGGCTGGTCGGCAGCATGACCGCGCTGCCGACGCCGGGGATATCGATATCGAGTCCGGCCAGTTCGGTGGCCACCTCGGCCGGCGGTCTGGCATCGGGTTCGGCGAGCAGACTCCAGCGGATCTGCCTGGCCAGCACCGGACCCTCCCGGTGCTGCTCCCGTAGGGCCGCGAGCACCAGTTCGGCTCGCGTGGTCGGCAGATGCACCACACACAGCCGATCGGTGATCGGCAGCATCACGAAGCCACCGCGCTCGCGAACGGGTAGCCCGAATTCGCGCTGGTAGCAAGACACCCAGTCATCGACAGTCCTGGCTTCCACCTGTCCAGGATCTCCCTTTTCGCACGTCCGCGGCCACTGCCCCGCACCGCCCTTTCACTGCCTCAGGCAACCGATTCGGTCAAGATTGTGGTGTGTCTCACTGTGTCCCTCGTACTCTGGAGGAAGTTGTCCGTCGGATGAGGTGACGCCGTGGTCGGGGAGTGGACGGGAAGAGAAGCCAGAGCACTTCGTGATGCCAAACGAATGAGCATCCGGGAGTTCGCGGCTCATCTCGGCGTGCACGAACGACTGGTGTCCAAATGGGAGGCAGGCGGCGCGCGTGTGCGCCCGCGGCCGGTGAATCAGGCAGCGCTCGACACGTCGCTCGCGCGTTCCGACGACGTGGTCCGCGCACGTTTCACGACGCTGCTCGCGCCCGCGGGAGGTGACGTCGACCTGCTCGCTTTCGTCGACGCCGGGGCGAGCAAAGGCGCTGTGCCCGAGGTGATGTCGGAGAGGGAGTTGATCATGGCGGCTGCGCACGAGGCGAGCGAGCACGCGGCCGCCGCGGAGGGCACGAACGTCGGCGCGACCACGCTGGCCCAGCTCGACGCGGATGTCCGGCGGATCGCGAACGAGTACGTGCACGCCGCGCCCGCGCCGATGATGGTCGAGATGCTGCGAGTGCGGCGGCGGGTGTACCGACTACTCGACGGGCAGCAGAAGCCGGGTGACACCAGTCACCTGTACCTGCTGGCCGGAACGCTGTCGGGCCTGATGGCCAACGCGAGCACCGACCTCGGCTATCTCGACGCCGCGGGCGAACAGATCAGAGCCGCATGGGCTTACGCGGAACTGAGCGGGCACAACGGCTTACGCGCGTGGACCAGGGGCATGCACGCGCTGATCGAGAACTGGTCGGACCGGCCGCGCAACGCGGTCCAATTGGCGCGCAGCGGCCAGGAATTCGCCGGGGCGGGCATCGGCCGGGTGCGCCTGCTGAACATCGAGGCGCGGGTGTGGGCGCGGCTCGGCAGCGACACCGAGACCGATCGCTGCCTGCGCGCCGCCGAGACCGTCAGCGGTGAGGCGCGCGACGAACTGCACGACGAGATCGGCGGGGTGTTCGGTTTCCCCGAACCGAAGGCGGCCTACTACGCGGGCGCCACCTGCATCCAGCTCGGCCGCGCCGAACAGGCGCTGGCCGCCACCGAGCGGGCCATCGCCCTCTACAGCGGCGGCCCGGCCCGCCAGCGCTCCTACGGCGCCGAATCGCTGGCCAGGGTCGACAACGCCGCCGCGCACCTCATCAACGGCAGCATCGACGGCGCCGCCGACGCGCTGCGCCCCGTCCTGGGTCTGCCAGAGGACCTGCGCATCGCCCAGCTCGGCGAACGCCTCGTCGGACTGCGCCGCCGTATCGCCGCGCCGACCTATCGCGACGCGGTGGAGGCGCGCGGTCTCGACGAGCGCATCGAGGAGTTCTGCGTCGCGACCGCCGCGCTCAGCAGCCGTCCCAGCTAGGGCATCCCTAATTCGTTTGCGGTCGGATGGCACCATGGTCGGGTGAGTCCGAATCAGTCGCCGCATGTGCCTCCGCGCGTTCTCGAGCAGTCGAAGAAGCTGCAGAACGTGGTCTACGAGATCCGTGGGCCGGTACACGCACACGCGGCACGGCTGGAGGCCGAGGGGCATCGCATCCTCAAGCTCAACATCGGCAACCCGGCCCCGTTCGGTTTCGAGGCCCCCGATGTGATCATGCGCGACATGATCGCCGCCCTGCCGTACGCGCAGGGGTACTCCGAGTCCAAGGGCATCCTGTCGGCGCGGCGCGCGATCGTCACCAGGTACGAGCTGGTGCCGGGCTTCCCCGAGCTCGACGTGGACGACGTCTACCTCGGCAACGGCGTGTCCGAGCTGATCACCGTCACCATGCAGGCGCTGCTCGACAACGGCGACGAGGTGCTGATCCCGGCCCCCGACTACCCGCTGTGGACGGCCATGACCAGCCTCGCCGGCGGCACCCCCGTGCACTACCTGTGCGACGAGGCGAACGGCTGGCAGCCCGACATCGCCGACATCGAAGCCAAGATCACCGACAAGACCAAAGCCCTGCTGGTGATCAACCCGAACAATCCGACGGGTGCGGTGTACTCGGCGGAGGTGCTGCAGCAGATCGTCGACCTGGCGCGCAAGCATCGGCTGCTGCTGCTGGCCGACGAGATCTACGACAAGATCCTCTACGACGACGCCAAGCACATCTCGCTGGCCTCGCTCGCGCCCGACCTGCTGTGCCTGACCTTCAACGGCCTGTCCAAGGCGTACCGGGTGGCGGGGTACCGCGCGGGCTGGCTCGCGATCACCGGTCCCAAGGACCACGCGGCGGGTTTCCTCGAGGGGATCGACCTGCTCGCCTCGTCCCGGCTGTGCCCGAACGTGCCCGCCCAGCACGCCATCCAGGTGGCGCTCGGTGGACATCAGAGCATCGAGGATCTGATCCTGCCCGGCGGGCGCCTGCTCGAGCAGCGGGACGTGGCCTGGGAGCGGCTCAACATGATCCCCGGCGTCTCGTGCGTGAAGCCGCGGGGCGCGCTGTACGCGTTCCCGCGCCTGGATCCGAACGTGCACGAGATCCACGACGACGCGAAGCTGGTGCTCGACCTGCTGCTGCAGGAGAAGATCCTGATGGTGCAGGGCACCGGGTTCAACTGGCCCGACACCGATCACCTGCGGATCGTGACCCTGCCGTGGGCGCGGGATCTCGCGGTGGCGATCGAGCGGTTCGGAAACTTCCTGGCCAGCTACCGTCAGTAGTGGGTTGAAACAGACCCCAGGTTTGGAATCTCGGACTTTTTGAAGATGTACTAGTGCAAAAGTCCGAGTTTTGTGTACAGTAGTCCTCGGCGCTTCGGCGCCCGGCCCGGTTGTCTACCCCCCCTGGACAACCGAGAGCCCTAGGTACGAGCGCCTACCCCCCTGGGCGCCGGCCACCAGGCGGCGGAGACATCCCCCTGCTCTCCGCCGCCTGTACCTCGGGAGCGTGATCGCCTCGAGTCGTTCTTGAAAACGATATCGCTTAAGGTTTTGGCCGTGAGCGATCATCATCACCACCACCACGACCATTCGGGTCCGATTGCCATCGGGGCCACCGCCGCGAAGGTCGTCGTCGGGCTGCTCAGCGTGATCGGGGCGGTGGTGCTGATCGCGACGGTGCTGCTCTGGCCCGGCGCGCAGCAGGTCGAGATCCCCCTGCCGATGCAGACCGCCACCGGCGGCGCCGTGCAGACCGAGGCGGGCACGGTCGTCCTGCAGGACGTCGGGCCGTGCGGAAGCAGCTCGCTCGGCCGGGTCTTCACCGATCAGCCCGCGGCGCCACGCAACGCCGCATACACCTGTCAGCGCAGCGTCATCCAGATCGAGTCGGGACCGGACAAGGGGTCGAAGACGCTGTTCGAGATCGCGCCGGGGCCTGGTCAGCCGGACCTGCGCGCCGGTGACGAGATCCGGATCGTGCGGGCCGCCGATCCCAGCGGCATCACCATGTACGCGTTCGAGGACTACTCGCGCGGGCTGCCGCTGCTGCTGATCGTGCTCGCATTCGTGGTGGTGATCTGTGTGGTCGCGCGGTGGCGCGGGTTCAGGGCGCTGCTCGGGTTGCTGTTCGCGTTCGCCGTCGTCGTCATGTTCCTGTTGCCCGCGCTGCTCGACGGTAAGCCCGCGATCCCCGTCGCGCTGGTGTCGGGCTCGCTGATCCTCTACGTGGTCCTCTATCTCGCGCACGGGGTGAACCTGCGGACCAGTTCGGCGCTGCTCGGCACGCTGGCCTCGATGCTGCTCGCGGCGTTCCTGTCCTGGGTGACGCTCGAGGTCACCAATCTCACGGGGCTGTCGGAGGAACAGAACACCAATGTGGCCACCTATCTCGAGCACGTCAGCATCACCGGGCTGCTGCTGGCCGGATTCATCATCGGCTCGCTCGGCGTGCTCAACGACGTGACCATCACCCAGGCCTCGGCCGCCTTCGAGCTCGCCGCGCTCGACGAGGGCGCCTCCCGGCGTGAGATCTTCACCGCCACCATGCGCGTCGGCCGCGACCACATCGCCAGTACCGTCTACACGCTGGTGCTCGCCTACGCCGGTGGCGCGCTGCCGCTGCTGCTGATCTTCAGCGTCGCCGGTCGCTCCATCACCGACGTGCTCACCGGTGACGCGGTCGCCATCGAGATCGCCCGTTCCGCCGTCGGCGGTATCGCGCTGGCCCTCTCGGTGCCGCTCACCACCGCCATCGCGGTGCTCCTGGCCCGGCCGTTCGGCGCCGCCAAGCCCGACGCGGCGCCGCGGCGGGCCAGGCACGCCAGGAACTGAGCTAGCCGCCCGGCGGCGGGAAGCCGGGCAACACCACCGGCGGCAACGTCGGGACCACGATCGGGGGCAGGCCCGGCACCACGGTGAAGGTGTTCGGGCCGGGTGGCGCCGGCGTCTCGGTCGTCGGCCCGGCGTTCTGCTGGGTGGCCGGGGGCGCCGCGACCGTGGCGTGGATGGCGTCGGTGGTCGGGGGCGCCGCCGTGGACGGGCCGGCCAGGGTCGGCCGCGGCGCCGACGACTCGGGGACCGCCTGCGAACCGTCGCTGGAATTGCCGCGCTCGAGGACCTCGGGGCCGTAGCCGAGGCCGAGGCCGATCGCGGAGACCACCACCAGCGCGCTGACCGTCAGCACGGCGCCGTTCAGTTCACGACGGTTGTTCCCGGACCGGCTGGTCAGGGCGCTCAGCGGACGACGGCGCGCGGGCGCCGTCAACCAGGCCGGGGTGGCGTCGTCGGCCTCACCCATCGGGACCGCGGCGGGCGCGGCAGGCGCCTGCTGGACCTGCGCCGGGCGGGCCAGCAGCGCGGCGCCACGGGCCAGCGCCGTCTCCGGCTCCGGCGGCACCAGCACCGGCACGCCGATCGTGCGTTCCAGCACGCGCGCGATCAGCGGAATCCGGGCGCCGCCGCCGATCACCAGGACCGCCTGCACCGGATGCTGCGCGCGGATGACGACATCGCGCGTCATCCGCGCCGACGACTCGATCGCCAGCATCATCAGCGCTTCGAAGTTCTCCTGCGTGAGCAGGACCAGGCCCTGCTCACTCGGCAGCGCCACCGCGTTGCTGCTGGACAGCTGCTCCTTCGCGGCGCGGCACAGCGCGTCGAGCTCGGCGAGCCCCACCGGGTCGGCCGGGTGCGCGATCCGGCCGGAGGCGATCTGCTGTTCCCTGATCAGCGAATCGAGGTAGTCGCCGCTGATGTCGCTGATGCGCTCGCACTGATAGACGTCGCTGGTGCGGGCGTTCACCACGCTCACCGTGAGTCCCGAACTGCCGAGGTCGTAGACGGCCAGCGCCGAGACCTCGCGCATATCGGTGGTGGCGTGCGCGAAGTGCACCGCGGCGACGGCTTCGGGAACCAGTTGATAGTTGGTGAGCTGACGGCGCGCCATCGCCGCCCGGATCGCCCTGGCCTGCGCGTCGCTGCGGAAGGTGACGGTGGTGGCCGTGATGTCGGGCGCGGCGGCCAGCGCGACGGCGATCGCGTCGGCCGCCGACTCCTCGGCCTGGTGCTCCGGCAACGAAATGGTCTGCAGGTCGAAGGAATACGGCGGGACGAACCCGTGCGGGCCACTGTGGAGCGGGCGCGCGAGACGCACCGTCCCGGCCCCCACCGATACTCCCAGTACCGAACTCATCAGCTACCCATCCCGATCCCTACTGCACGACATGCGGAGCCTGCACACTCGGAACAAAATGTCCGGCAGCCCCCGCTTGGATCGCCACTCTACGGGGTGCCGAGTCCGGCGTACACCCACCCGGCCCCGCGCCAGCTTGCGCTGTCCAAACAATTGCGGCCATCGATGATCGAGCGCGACCGCACCACCGGGTCGAGATCGGCCGGAGTCAGCGCGGTGAATTCGTTCCACTCGGTGAGGACGAGGACCACGTCGGCGCGATCGCAGGCCTCGGCCACCGAGGTCGCGTAGTTCAGGGTGGGGAACACCCGGCGCGAATTCTCCACGGCCTTGGGGTCGTACACGGTGACGACGGCGCCGTGCAGCTGGATCATCCCCGCCACGTTCAGCGCCGGGGAATCGCGCACGTCATCGGATTCCGGCTTGAACGCGGCGCCGAGGACGGCCACGTTGGCGCCGAGCAGCGAGCCGCCGCAGGCGCGCGCGGCCATGTCGACCACCTTGGTGCGGCGGCGCATGTTGATGTTGTCGACCTCGCGCAGGAACGCCACCGCGTGATCGGCGCCCAGCTCGCCGGAGCGGGCCATGAACGCGCGGATGTCCTTGGGCAGGCAGCCGCCGCCGAAACCCAGTCCGGCGTTGAGGAATCGACGGCCGATGCGGGCGTCGTAGCCGAGCGCGTCGGCCAGCATCGTCACATCGGCGCCGGTCGCCTCGCACACCTCGGAGACGGCGTTGATGAACGAGATCTTCGTCGCCAGAAACGCGTTGGCCGAGACCTTCACCAGTTCGGCGGTGGCCAGGTCGGTGAGCAGGAACGGGATCTCGGCGGCGATCAGATCGGCGTAGATCTCGCGGATCTGCTGCTCCACCCAACCGGCCCGCTCGCGCGCGGCGTCGATGCCGAGGACCAGGCGGTCCGGGCGCAGGGTGTCCTGCACGGCGAAGCCCTCGCGCAGGAACTCCGGATTCCAGGCCACCTCCACGTCGACCTTCGCCGCCGCGCGGGCCCGCTCGCCCAGCGCCGCGGCGGTGCCCACCGGCACCGTCGACTTGCCGATGATCATCGCCGGGCGCTCCAGCATCGGGGCCAGCGTGTCGACCACCGCGTGCACGTATTTCAGGTCGGCGCCGTACTCGCCCTTCTTCTGCGGGGTGCCGACGCCGAGGAAATGCATGTCGGCGTGGGCCGCGGCGTCCTCGTAGTCGGTGGTGAACCGTAGTCTGCCCGCGGCGAGGTTGCGCTGCAGCACCTCGTCCAGGCCGGGTTCGTAGAACGGCACCACCCCATCGGCCAGTTTGGCCACCTTGCCGGGATCGACATCGACCCCGACCACGTCATGCCCCAGCTCGGCCATACACGCTGCGTGCGTGGCCCCCAGGTACCCCGTTCCGAAGACTGTGCATCGCATGGTTCCGTTGGTAAGGCGCGCGCGTGGCTACGCCGCGTCAGCGAGGCAAGAGCGGGCGCAACATCAGGTGTACAGGGGGAGACGTCGAGCGTTCGCGCAGGTCGGGGCGGTGGCGGGGAAAGGGGGCTGACGCGCCGGGGCCGGGCCACGCCGGTCATCGGCGGGCGGCGTAGGTTGGTCGGCACCGATCCGGCCAGAGAGGCGGGTGTGCGTGCGCCGGTCCCTGCTCGTCCTCGGTGCGCTGCTGCTCACGGCCCTGATCGTGGTGGTGGCGCTGTGGCCGGTGTATGTGCGGCCACGCACCGACGAGCCGGTCCGCGCCGACGCGATCCTCGTCCTCGGCGGCGCCCACGACGGCCGCGAACAACTCGGATTGCGGCTGGCCGCGGCCGGTCTCGCTCCGCGCGTGCTGCTCTCGAACCCCTACGAGCGCAGTCCGCTGGTCAACCGGATCTGCCACGGCGGCTACAGCTTCGAGGTCATCTGCTTCGACCCCAGCCCCCGCACCACCCTCGGTGAGGGTCGCGAGCTGGCCCGCCTCGGCGCCGGCTGGTCCCGCGTCATCGTGGTCACCTTCACCCCGCACATCTCCCGATCCCGCTACATCCTCGGCAGATGCTGGCCCGGCGAACTCCTCTTCGTCGACCCGAAACCCCACCTCTCCCCGGCCCGCTGGGCCTGGGACTACGCCTACCAGTCGGCGGGCTACGTCAAAGCCTGGTTCCAGGACTGCTGACGGTCACCCCTCATGTGGTCGGCAGCCGGTGATGTGGTTGCCCGGTGACCTCCGCGATCGTTTCGTAGTCGCTGTCGACGTGCATGACGGTCGCGCCGTGCACTTCGGCTGTCGCGGCGATGATCAGGTCCGGGATCGGAAGCCTATGGGCTCCGCGCTCGGCGAGCAGGCCTTGCACCGCGAGCGCCCTGTCCATCGCCTCTTCGGTGACAGGCAACCAGACGAGTGCCTTCTGGTGCCCGATCTTCGCGGTGTAGTCCGCGAGTGAGCGCGCCGAGTAGCCGATTTCGAGCGCGGTCAGGTGGCATGCGGCGACAAGGGCTCCGGGGACACTGGTCACCGCGTGGAAATCAGCGGCCGCGGTCGGATCGCGCAGGACCCACTCGATCGCCGACTTGTCCGCCAGCATGAACATCGTCCTCAGCGCCAGGCCCCCTTCATCCCTTCGGGCGACAGATCGGTGTTGCTTTCGCGGAACTGCTGCAGCATCTTGGCGACGGCCCGCCTGTTCGCGACTTCACGCAGAGCGGCATTGACCGTCGCGACCTTGGTTTTCGTGCCAAGTTCTTCCGCCGCGAGTGCGAGGGCGTCGTCATCGATGTCGATCAGGGTACGGGACATCGCCCACCTCCATATATCAAAAATCTGGCATCAATGATATCAGCGCTATGGCCTGCCGACGATGCGTCGGCCGTATACGCGAACGAGGCGCGGATCTGGGATCCGCGCCTCGTTCGTGGTGTTCAGTTGTCAGTTCTTGCGGCCGGGGGCCTTCGCGCCGGACTTGAAGCCGAGGCCGCCGGGCTTGGCGGTCGGCGGGGCGACGGCGGGGGTGCCGTTGCCGTTGGTGGACTCGGCCTCGGTGGCCGGTTCCGCCGGGGCGGCGGGTTCGGCCGGGGTCGCCGACTCCGGCGCCGGTGCTTCGGCCGGGGCCGGAGCGGGAGCCGGGGCCTCGGCGGGTGCGGCGGCCGCGGTGCCGGGGGCCTTGGGGCCGGGGCGCTTGAAGCCGGACTTCATGGCCAGGCCCTTGGCGGCGACGGTCGGCTTGGTTTCGGTGGGGGCCGAAACCGGCTCGGCGGGTGCTTCGGCGGCGGGGGCTTCCGCGGCCGGAGACGCTTCCGCCGCCGGAGCCTCGGCGGCCTTCGGAGCGCCGGGGGCCTTGGCACCGGGGCGCTTGAAGCCGGACTTCATGGCCAGGCCCTTGGCGGCGACCGTCGGCTTGGACTCGGCGGTGGCCGGAGCGGCTTCGGCGGCCGGAGCTTCCGCGGCGGGAGCGGCGGGAGCGGCGGGAGCCTTCGCGCCGGGCGCCTTCGCGCCGCCCTTCATGCCGAGTCCGCCTCCGGGTGCCTTGGCGCCACCCTTCATGCCCAGACCCTTGACCGGGGGAGCGGAGGTCTCAGTGGCGGGGGCTTCGGCAGCGGTCGCCTCAGCCGCGGGCGCCTTCGCACCCGGAGCTTTCGCGCCGCCCTTCATCCCGAGTCCACCACCGGGCGCCTTCGCGCCACCCTTCATCCCCAGACCCTTGGCCGGAGCAGCCTCAGCCGGAGCGGCTTCCGCGGCAGGAGCCTTCGCCCCCGGCGCCTTGGCGGCGCCCTTCATCCCCAGGCCGCCACCGGGCGCCTTCGCGGCGCCCTTCATGCCCAGGCCGCCACCGGTCGGTGCGGCCTTCGGGGCGGTGTCTTCGACCACCTCGGCGGCAACGGGTTCCGGCTCGGGTTCGGGTTCGGGTTCGGCCTTGGGTTCCTGGACCACGTGCAGGTTCGCCGACAGTTCAGCGGCGTCGACGCGGGTGATCGAGTCGAGCATCAGCTGGGCGACGTCGACGACCTCGACACCTTCGCCCTGGCCCTGTTCCTGGCGGGCGGTGACACCGTCGGTGAGCATGACGCGGCAGAA